>NZ_JAFMPX010000043.1 GCF_017353415.1 Arthrobacter sp. E3 | reverse complement strand
AAAGTTCAAGCGGTGGACACAGTCTTTACGGCGTCCTAAAAGCCCTCCAGGAAATCATCATCGGCATGCTCGACCGCTGTCCCGCCTGCCAACGGCCACCCCCAACCTAACAAAGTACTACTAGGAGCCTGTCACGGAATGCCTTGCCCCACCAGCGGATGTGGCCGATCAAGAACGACGGCGACAGCCCCAGTGCGGCCATCCTCTCGATTTGTTCGGGGTGAAGGACGCTGCAGTGCTCGATCCGGTGGCGGTGATCGGACCGCGGGTGGGATTTCAGCGCCTGTTCAAACGCGTCGATCGTGACGTCGATGGCCGCGTCGCCGTTGGCATGGACCCCCAACTGCCAGCCGTCAGCGTGGGCGCGCTGGACTACGCGCGCCAGTTCCTGCGCTGAATAGTTCAGCGAGCCGCGGCTTTGCGTACCGAGGTAGGGTTCGCGTTGGAATCCGGTGTGGGCCTGGTTGGAGCCGTCGGACCAGGCTTTGATGCCGTCCACCCTGAACAAGTCGTTGCCAAAGCCAGGGCGAAGCCCCATCTCCATCCACGCGTCATAAGCGGTGGAAACCAGCATTCCGCGGTAGCGCACGGGTGAATCTGCATCGATGGTCGCTTGGAGTCCGGCCAAGTCGGCGGTTCCGTCGATGGAGCCGATCCCGCAGTCGTGGAGCATGGTGACGCCCTTGCCAGCTGCATGCCACAGCAGGTCACGGATACGTGCGGTGGCTGCATCGCCGGTGACGAACGGGATTCCCTTTGTGAAGGCACCCAAGGCCGAGGACTCCTCGAGCCGGCCCGTCAGTTTGCCGTGTTCGTCGCGTGTGTACCTGCCAGCGGGCGGGTCCGGGGTATTTTTGTCCACTCCAGCCCGGGTCAGGGCTGCAGAATTCACGTAGGCGATGTGGCCGTTGCTTTCCAACACCAGCAGCGGACGGTCGGGAACCAGACGGTCAAGGACTTCACGGGTGAGAACAGGGTGGCCCTCGGTGATGCTGGGGTCGAACTGCTGGGCCAACACCCAACCTGTGGACGCCGCGGGGGCGCCGCGGAGCGCTGTAAATACGTCGTCGGCACGTGGTGTGCTCATCGGGCTGACATCGACCCAGTCGTTGAGCTGGACCATGGAGGAATGCATGTGCGGGTCGATGAGCCCGGGCAGCAGAGTCCGTCCGTCCAGATCCAAACGTTCCGTCTGGCTCCCCGCAAGTCCTTTCAACTCCTCAGCAGTTCCGACGGCCATGATCCGCCCCTGCCTGACAGCCACGGCTTCGGCATGCGGGAGGTTGCTGTCCATCGTGATGATGGGGCCGCCGGTGATCAGCAGATCGGCATCGCCGTGTCCGGGGTTCTCGTGCCCGGGGTTCCCGGGGTGGTCTGTGGTGGGGTCCGGCTGCTTGGCAGGCGTTGTCCCGGGCGGGCCGGATCGAGCCGCCGCCGTGCCGGGGGAGGATTTGAGGGGTTTCAACGTCGAGACAGGATCACAGGCTCCGCACATGTTCCCTATGCTAACCCCGGCTCTCCCTGTTCGCGGGTGTTGCTGGTTGCGGGCCCCAGCGCGGAACCCGCTTCCGCCTGGGGCTTCAATCGACTGAAGGCAGCGCCTTGGAATGCTGCCTATGCCACGTCGCACACCGTGGAACTGCTCATCCAGGTCGGCACGCCTGCGAGTTCGCCAATCAGTTCGCCGGCGAGGTCCAGTGCCAGGTCGTCAACCACCTGGTCATGGAGCAGCGCACCCTTGGCTGCGCTGGATCCGGCTGCCGAGGAGAGACAGCCGGTGGGCGGCGTCCGTTCCGGCACCACGGGGAGCCGGTCGAAACGCGGCAGCACCGCCGCCGGGCTGTCCACCAGACGCTCCATGACAACCCTGGCCGGCTCAAGGTGGAGCATGAGCGAGGTCTCCAACACCCCGCCATGCTCGATTTCCCACCCGGGAAAGCCGTCGGGATAGACCTGGGCCAGAGTGTTCTGGCTGACAAAGTCCCAGTATGACAGCAGCAGCACGCTCTGCCCCGCCCCGGGTGTGATCCCCAGCTCCTCCAAGGCAAGATCGATCCCCTCATACAGGAACTGGTAGTTCTCGAAGTGTCCGTTGATAAAGACCACATGCCGGACGCCTTGGTTGAGAAAGGACTTGACCAGGTTGCGCGCCATGCCAATGAGCGAGGCGCCGTCCAAGCTGGTGGTTCCAGAGAGGTGATTGCCGCCGCCGGACTTCTGTTGTGACTTGTAGCCGTAGGCGATTGGCTGGGCCACAAGTGCACCCAGCCGCCGGGCCACTGCCGCCGCGAAATGCGTGGACAGGATGGTGTCCGTCCCCAGCGGCAGGTGTGGCCCGTGCTGCTCCAGCGACCCGACGGGGATGAGGACAATCGCCTCTTCGGACGTCAGCGCTTCGCGGTAGGCGAAGGCATCCATGTCTTCCAGAAATACTGACTTGTCCATCGTGGTGCTCCTCAGTGGGTTCAGCGTGCAAAAAACGAACGCTGCGGCGGCTCGGGCAGCCGCCGCAGCCGGGTGGTTGCTAAACGTTGACGATGTTGTGTTCGGGGCCGAACCCGAACTTCGTGATGTTCTCAGCGCCGTCCTCGCCGACCACCAGGATGTCGTGCTCACGGTAGCCGCCGGCGCCGGGCTGGCCGTCCAGAACAGTGATCATCGGCTCCATGGAGACCACCATGCCCGGCTCCAGCACGGTGTCGATGTCCTCGCGCAGTTCCAGTCCGGCTTCGCGGCCGTAGTAGTGGGAGAGGACGCCGAAGGAGTGGCCGTAGCCGAACGTGCGGTTGGCGAGCAGGCCGCGGTCCACGTAGATTTCGTTCAGTTCCGCGGCGATGTCCTTGCAGACGGCGCCGGGCTTGATGAGTTCCAGTCCGCGGCGGTGGACCTCAACGTTCACGTTCCACAGCTCCAGCGAGCGGGCATCCGGCTCGCCCAGGAACAAGGTGCGCTCCAAGGCGGTGTAGTAGCCGCTGGTCATGGGGAAGCAGTTCAGCGACAGGATGTCGTGTTCTTGCAGTTTGCGGGTGGTGGCCCAGTTGTGGGCGCCGTCGGTGTTGATGCCGGACTGGAACCATACCCAGGTGTCGCGGATTTCGGAGTCGGGGAAGGTCTTGGCGATCTCGTGCACCATGGCTTCGGTGCCGATCAAGGCGACCTCGTATTCGGAGATGCCGACCTTGATGGCGTTGCGGATGGCCTCGCCGCCGATGTCGCCGATGCGGGCGCTGTGCTTGATGACTTCGATTTCTTCTGCGGACTTGATCATGCGCTGGCGCATGGCGTCCTGGGCGACGTCGACAAGTGTGGCGCCAGGGAATGCTGCTTGGATCTTGTTGCGGTTGTCCAGCGGCAGGGTGTCATCTTCAACACCGAGACGGCGGACGGAGACGCCGCGTGTGCGCAGTGCTTCCTGGATGGCGAAGATGTAGTTGTCGCGGCGCCAGTCCGTGTACACGATGTTCTCGCCGTAGCTGCGGCGCCACGGCATGCCGGCGTCGATGTTGGCGGTGACGGTGACGGTGTCGTTCGCCGTGACGACCATGGCGTAGGAGCGGCCGAAGTAGGTGAACAGGAAATCGGAGTAGTACTTGATCGAGTGGTAGCTGGTCAGCACGACCGCGTCCAAGTCCTTTGCTGCCATGATTTCCCGCAGGCCGGCGATGCGGCGCTCGAGTTCGGCGTCGGAGAAGGTCAACGGCACCTTCGTCCCGTTGTGCAGCACCTTCAACCGCTCCAGCTCGGAGACGTTGGTTGCGGTAGTGGGAAGGCTCATGCTCATGTGGGTATTCCTTTGCATTGATGGTGAAATTTGGGTGGCAGGGGCGGTCTTAGGCCACGGGTTCCGCTACGGGGATCTTTTCTGCGCAGGCATCGCCGTGCTCTGCCAGCACCGCCGCTTCCGGCAGGTCCATGCGGATGCCAAGGGGCACGCCAGCCCTGATGCGTTTGCGGAAGCGCGGGTAGCCAAGGGCGAAATAGATGGTTGAGGCGGTGATGGTGCCGGCCAGCCATGAAAGGTCGAGCCCGCCGATTGCCTTGGAAAGGGGACCCTGCAGGGCCGGGATTCCGCCGTTCATGAACAACCACGTCATGAGGATGCCGGCGAAGAAGGCAATGAAGGCCGGGGGGTTGATGGCTTTGAGTGCTGTCGACTTCGGATCCACGAAGAGATAGGAGAAATCCTTGTGGTGCCGTTCGAAAATGAAGTAGTGGACAGCCATGATGCCGCCCCACGTGGCCACCCAGGCGACGATGGCGCCAAGCCAGGAGTCCAGGAGCGTCGCGAAGTCTTCCGCGAACATGAAGCCGGCAACCGCGCACATGGACAGAATGCCCACCATGATTGAGAGCTTGCGGCGGGAGATCCTGACGTCCAGCGCTTGGAAGGCGACGCCAAAGGTGTAGAGGTTGATGATGTTCGTGGCGATCGGACCGTGGATGACCAGAAGGATGACGGGGATGGCCATGGTGCCGAAACTGGAGACAATCAATTCCCCGGGGTCTGCCGAGCCGTTCTTCGTGGCCAGGCTGGCGCCAAGGATGCCCAGCCAGACGACCGGCAGGAACTGGCCCAGGACGCTGACCAGGTACAACTTGGCAGGCTTGACCTTGCGGCTGACGAAGCGGGAGTAGTCGGGGGCGTACGTGAACCAGCCAATGCCCCATCCGATGCCAATGACGGTCATGATCGATGACATCGCAGCGATCCGCGGCATGCCTTCAAGGATGGCGCCGGCAGGCCCCGCGTAGCCCCAGTTGATGTCAAGGTGGGTCCAGGCAATGATGGACATGACGACCAGCACGATGATGGTGGGCGGCATGGTGATCCGCTCGAACTTCGAGATCGCCCGGTAGCCGCGGTAGCAGATCGCCACCTGGATGGTCATGATCACGGCCGCAATCGTGATGCGTACGAGGATGTTCCGCTGGCTGGGGTCCACCCATTCGATCATGCCGAACAGTGCCATGACCAGGTCAAGGATGACCCACGTGTTCACGGCGGACCAGCCAATGGCAATCGTTGCCTGGATGGCGGCCGGGAGGTAAGCGCCGCGCCGTCCAAACGCGCCGCGGGCCAGCAACATGCCGGTGGCACCGGTCCGCTGGCCCAGGATTACGAAGAATCCGAAACCCATCATGCCGATGATGTTGCCTGCGATCAGGACGGTTATGGTGTCGCGCAGTCCCAGCCCCATGTGGATGCCGAGGGCTCCGAGGATCCAGTTGATGGGGGCGACGTTGGCGCCTGCCCAGATCCAAAACTGTCCCGACAGCTTCGTGGTCCGTGCAGATTCGGGAATGGGCTGGAGGACATCTTCAACCTCGACGACCGCTGATTCGTGCGATCGTTGTCTTGGCTGGTTCATGAAGGTCTCAATTCACTACGTTGTGATGGGAGTGGAAGGTTGTTTCAGCTTATTGGTGATTTACGCCACTTCATAGAGACATTATGATTACACTAAGTTGAGTAAAGGTGACTAAATGTCGCACATCGATGACGGGACTTTCATGATCACGCTTGCAGAAGTCCTAGCTTCGGATGCCATGTCCGCCGCTGACCCCATGCTGCGCAGCAATGTGCCGGGCACCTTGCGCCGCGTTGTCCGGTGGGTGCATTCAAGCGAGGTCCTCGAAATTGCCCCGCTCCTGCGAGGAGGCGAGCTGCTGCTCTCCGGCGGAGAGGCGCTGCTGGCCCTTCCCCCGCAGGAGCAGGAAGAGTATGTCCGCAGCCTGGCAGCGCGGAACATCGCTGCGCTGGCCGTGCAGACGGCGGATCAGGCCATAACTTTGCCGGAGCGGCTCATCGCGGCGGCCAATGAGAATGGACTGCCGCTGATCGACCTTCGCGCGGTGGCCCCCTTTGTTGACATTGCCGAGACGGTGAACCGCTTGGTTGTCAATGAGCAGGCGGATGCCCACTTGGTGGTGGATGACGTCTCCCGTCGCATTGCCCGCCAGATCACCGACAGGGGCCCCCACCTGCCCACCATTCTCGACATGGTTGCCGGGGCTCTGGCGGCAGAGGTGTCCCTGACTGCTGCAGACGGCCTGCACTTGGGTCATTCAGGCGCTGCTGTTGAGGGGGAAGGGTCAAAGGCGGTGGCCGGCATAGTGGTCGGGGGTCAGCTGGCTGCCCAGCTGACGCTCCGTTCAACGTCTCCGGACCCTTTCTTGTTGGAGCTGGCGGCCGACCGGCTCTCCAGCATCCTGGCACTGGCCCTGGCACAGGCCTTCCGGCCCACGCCGGCCCAGATTGCCGATGCACGCCTGTTGGAAGCTGTGATCGAGGGTGGCGGCGCCCGAACAATCCAGACGCTGTGGCTGCAGGCCGGGCTGCAGCCGGGGCAGGCTGCGGTCATGGCCGTTTTTCACACCTCAGGCAGGGAAGCGAACTTCTCCGCCGTCGAACGGGCACTGCAGGCGGGGGGAACGAATGCCAAGTCGCACCTTTGGGACGGGGAGCTGGCCGTGCTGTTTGCCCTGCCACGCGACAACGCGCGGAAGGCCCGCGAAGAGCTGCTCCGCATAGCGCGGGACACGGTGCGCGGCACAGACGCCTGCGCGGCGTTCGGGCCGACCGTGGCCGACGGCCTCCGCGCGCACGAGTCCTATGTGGAGGCACAGGCAACACTGGCCCTGGGGCTGCCTGAAGCGGGCGAGGTCTCTGATGCCATGAAGTTCCTGACCCGGCGAATTCTCGGCGCGGTGCCCGATCCGGGTTTTTTGGAAGTGTATGTACGTTCAAGTGTCGGAGAGGTGCTGGCCTGGGATCGGAAGCACGGCACGGCCCTGCTGGCGAGCCTGCTGTGCTGGCTGGACTCGGGGTGCAACACCACGGCATCGGCGCTCACCTTGAACATTGAGCGGCAGACGATGCACAAGCGGTTGAACAAGATCGAGGACCTGTTGGGCGGGGACCCGCGCACCTCCGGGAACCTGCTTGAACTTCACATTGCCGCCAGCCTGGCTGCCGCAACGCGGAACCCACGCCGGGCGCGCCCTGGAGCAAACCCTGGGTGAGTGGTTCCCGGGACCACACCCCCCAAGCTAGACAATATGAGGGAGGGCCGGGGCCTTCTGTTTTCACAGCTTCCGTGGGTTGCCAGTGAACAACCTCCTTGGCGTTTCGGCCTTTGGAGCGTTGCATTGGTAGTGCCACATGTGAGTTTTGGGAGGTCCTGGCTATGTTTCAGCATACGTTTATTGGGTTGGATGTTCACGCGGTTTCCGTTGTTGGCTGTGCCCTGAATCCTGACACGGGTGAGCTGGTGAGGATGGCCATGGATTCGGACCCGACGGTGGTTTTGGACTGGGTCCGCCGCTTCGAGGCACCGGTGAAGGCAGTCTATGAATCCGGCCCGACCGGGTACGTGCTGGCCCGGTTCCTGCGCGAGGTCGGCATTGACTGTGTCGTGGCGGCGTCCTCGAAGCTGCTGCGCGCACCTGGCGACAAGGTCAAGACCGACCGGAGGGATGCCCGTGTGTTGGCGGAAATGCTCGCCTTGGGCCAAGTCACCGAAGTCCGGGTCCCGACCAGGGAACAGGAAGACTTGCGGGATCTGTCCCGACTGCGGGCCACGGCAGCAAAGAACCTCGCCCATGCCCGCCAGCGAGTCAACGCGATCCTGCTCCGCCACGGCCTCCGCTACCCGGAAAAGACGAAATGGACCCAGGCCCACCAGACATGGCTGCACCACCAACACTTCGACTCCCCGGTGCTGCAGTTCACCTACGACACCGATGTGGAACAGGCCGAACTGCTGGCAGCCCATTTGAAGCGTATTGACCAACGCGTCGCCCAGGTTGCCAAGACTTGCCAGTACGCGCCGGTCATCGACGCGTTGATGTGCCTGCGCGGCATCGACGTCACGGGTGGGTTCGGGCTCGCCACCGAGATCGGGGACTGGACCCGGTTCACCGGTGCCACCATCGGCTCCTATCTGGGCCTGGTGCCCAGTGAACAGTCCTCCGGGCAATCCCGACACCAAGGCCCGATTACCAAGGCCGGCAGCAAGTACGCCCGCAAGCTCCTCATCGAGGCCGCCTGGTTGCACCGCCGCCCGTACTCCCGCCCTGGGCTGCGCCTAATCCGACAGCTGGACCTCGTTGGCCCGGACACGCGGATCCGAGCACTGGAAGGCAACCACAGGTTGCACCACAAATGGGAAGTCTTCGATGCCCGCAAGAAACGTTCCGTCACGGCCAACACGGCGATCGCGCGGGAACTTGCCGGGTGGTGCTGGTCTTTGGCCGCGCCCCTGCAACGCAACGAAGCCACACACCCCACCGCCGGAGGCCACATGAACGCGGCCTGATAAACGTGCTATCCGGAGTGTGGCGGCCGTGCCGTGGCAGCACTTTGGGGCTAACTCGATACGGGGCTATGAGCAAACGGCCCATCCCGTTGACGCTCGATTCTAGACACCGATACGCCCCAGCCGAACAATCGTCATGCGGTAACCAACCCGCGAATATCAGCCTGACACTGCAGTCGAAAACAAGACTAGCCAGCACGACCGCCACACCCGGACGGCACCCAACCCAGCGGCCCCCACCAAGGACGATGGGAGCCGCTCATCACTGCCTCTTGACAAAAGTTCCCACATATCAGCCCCGGCTCGCGCGAAGGCGGGTGGCAACGGTGACGGCAATAACCACCACGACTCCCACGATTGCCGCGATCGCTGCGGGTGTGGAAAGCAGGTCTCCGGTGAGCCGGGCCGCAGCCACCCACGCCAGGCCCCAGCACAGTGATGCAGTCGGGGAGAGCCGGCCGCGGCCATAGACGGCCAGCGCAATTCCTACGGCGGCCGCCACGGCGAGCACCACCACCGCCCAGGCGTTCGCATTCAAGCCAAAGCCGCCAAATCCGGATGCCACCAACACCGCGGCAATGTTGGCCGCAGTGGCCACGCACACCCAGCCCAGGTACAGGCCCATGGTGCCGTCGGTAACGACGGCGTCCAGCGTGTTGAGCGGCTTGTTATGCAGCATGAGCACAAAAATCCGGGCCAGCACGGCCAGCAAGGCAATGATGATCGGGACGCTGAGCCAGAGCAGGTCGAACTGGATGCTCAGGATCCAAGCGGCGTTCAGCAGCAGGGATGCTGCAGCGGGGTAGCCGAGCAGGCGGTGCCGGGGTGCGGTCTTTTGGGCGGGCAGAAACTGCCACACCGCGTAGGCCATCAGGCCCAGATAGATCACACTCCAGATGGAAAACGCGGACCCGCCGGGAGCAATCAACGTGGCGTCGGCAGCCAGTGCCCCGTTGGACGCATTCTGGATTTGGGTGCCGCCGGCAGCACCGGAACCAATGAAGGAACCAACTACGGCGACGACGGCGCTTACCGCCACGACTATTTGGCGCGCCCGATCGTTGGTTTGCTGAGCGGTGCTTGTTTGCTGTCCCATGATTCCATCCCCGTTGAAAGCGATCCCATTGCAGTGCAATGGATACTACCGTTCCGGGCAGGGCGGCGGCTGTGCGGCGCACCGGTCGGTTTGCGTCCCTGCGATGCTCATAGACTTGGGACCAGTCTTTTGACCCACCTCTGGAAACTGACACCCCACGGAAACGGATGCACCTGATGACCTCCACTGAAGTCCCCGCCACCCACAGTTCCGTCCCTGTGGTGGTTCCCGCCCTCCAACGCTGGAGCGCCGACGCCGGGTCCCTGGCTCTGGCGGACGGCTTCCAGGTGCTCTGGGCGGACAGTTCGCTGGAGGCCACGGCACGGCAGCTGGTCTCGGAGATCGCCGAGCTGGCGGGCTTGACCGGCACAGCTGCCTCCGCAGAGAACATGGGCGCCGGCACAGGCGACCTCGTCCTGGTTCTGGACCCCGCGCTGGACTTCGGCACCGACAATTCCACGGCGGCAGCTGAGGGTTATGTGCTGACGGTGGGGACCGGCGTCGTGCTTGCCAGCAGGACGTCGACGGGCGTTTTTTGGGCCACCCGGTCGTTGCTGCAGATGCTGCTTGCTTCCACCGAGCTGCCCTGCGGCACCGCCGTGGACTGGCCCAACTACCCGGTGCGCGGTTTCATGCTGGATGTGGGGCGCCGTTTTTCGCAGCTGGGGTATCTGGCCGACATGGTGCGGTACATGGGCTGGTTCAAGCTGAACACGTTCCTGGTGCACCTCAATGACAATGAAATTGCCAAGGACACCAAGCGCAGCTGGGACGTGGCGGAGCAGGCGTTCCGGCTGGAGTCCAAGAACCCGTGGTTTGCCGGCCTGGCGGCGACGGATGGAAGTTACACTCGGGCGGAGTGGGACAGTTTGGAGGAGCTGGCGGCGGCGCACCACGTGAACCTGGTGCCGGAGATCGACGTTCCCGCCCACGCCCGTTCGCTCATCAAGTGGAAGCCGGAGTTAGGGCTTAACGGTGGGGACTCGGACATGCTGGATCTGTCCCGCCCAGAAGCTACGGAGCTGGTCAAGGAGCTGTTCACGGAGTTTGTGCCGTGGTTTGCCGGTCCTGTCGTGCACTTTGGTGCCGATGAATACGCCAAGGACCACGAGGCGGAGTACAAGCAGTTCTTCAACGAGATCAGCGCGCACGTGCGCTCGCTTGGTAAACAGCCCATGGCCTGGGGGAGCCTGAGTACCATGGCCAACGGTGCCGGAAACCCGGAGACGGGCTACAACCGGGATGTGGTGATTTGTGCATGGAACAACGAGTGGTACAGCGGCCAGGCGGCCGTGGCCGACGGCTATAAGATCATCAACACCAATGACGAATTTCTGTACATTGTGCCGTTCGCGGACTACTACCACGGTGGCCCGCTGGATGGCCGGCTGCTGTTCGAGACCTGGGAGCCGCACGTATTTGGCGAGGGGAAGAACCTCTACCCGCAGCACCCGCAGCTGCTGGGCGCGGCCAGCGCCCTTTGGAACGATCTGGTGCTCAAGGACTACGACGAGTCCGTGATGCACTCCATGATCGAGCCCACGTTCGGGCTGCTGGCACAGAAGATGTGGCGCGGTGTGGTGCCCGGCATGGACTACGAAGCCTTCATGTCAGGCGCCGGGACAGTGTCCCGCTGGCCGGGGCGTGAATTCCTGCAGTAGCTTGAGGCTTCACTCTGCTGCGGGGTAGGTGATTTTTCCGTGTTCCACCACGGCGAACGGCGTCATTTCTGCAGGTTTGGTCGATGTTGCGGACATGATGTGTAACACCTCCGCACCCTTGACCAGCAGCGCGTCCGTGATGAGCCGCCGGTGGCACCGCCACGGCACGGCCTCGCTGCACATGATGGCGGGCACGGACTTTGCCGCGATATGCAACAACTCGTCGAGCCCCGATTGGAAGTCGTCGGTTGCCATGTAATCGGCGTAGTCGCTGAAGGCCTTGACCCGCCACCCTTCATTGGGGGTGGCGACACCGACCGGGGTGTATCTTCGGCCGCCGAGATCCTTCAGCCACCGGTACTGGATGTCCGCGGGCAATTCGGTCTTGATCGCGTCCTGGTTCCACTGCGGGTACTTCCGTGAGCCTGGAATGGAACGCACATCAACCAGCTCAGTCACGTCGTTGGCGCGCAGCATCTGAACCACGTCGTCAAAATCGTGGGTTGAATGGCCAATGGTGAATATTCGGGGTGCGACTTGTTCGACCGCCTTGGGCTTTGTCATTGAACCTTCCTTTGAGCTCCACCACGCTTTATGACTGACATCACCATCGTAAGCTTCCTCCAACGGCCCTGCACTCAGCTGTCCAGAAGCTCCTTCGCGACACTGTCAATGTAGGCGGCGTCCACTGGGCTGTCGCCGCTGCCGGCAAAGTGACCCCACACCCCAGGGATGACGCGGACTTCACCATTGGGAATGTATTGGGAGGCGTACTCCTCATCTTCAGGGCAGAAATACAGGTCCTTTTTGGCTGGCAGCGCGATCAACTTGGCCTTGATGGACTGCAACGCCTTGATGTGGTCGCCGTCGAAGCCGGGCGTTGCCCCGACGTCGCCATGCTGCCACGTCCACAGTTGGGTGAGGAGGTCGTTGGCGTCGCGCTGGCCCAGAAAGTGGCCTTCCCAATACCAGACAAGGAAGTCCTCCAGCGAGGAGAAAGCGAGATCGAGGCCCAGACGTGCCGAGAATCCCATGTGCTCGTAGACGCGGTCCCAGTAGAAGGCCTGCGAGAATCCCCAACCGGCGTAGACCCGCGCCACCGCGCGAATTCCACGTGTTGGCTGCTCAGTGTAGAAGCCGTCCTTGAAGGCGGCGTCGGCCTGCAGTGCCGCCTTCACACCTTCGAGGAACACGAAGTTGTGCGGGCTGGTATTGGAGGAGCCGCAGAATGGCAGGGCGCGCTGGACCATGTCCGGGTAGCTGACGGCCCATTGGTACGTCTGCCCGGCGCCCATGGACCACCCGGTGACAAGGGCCAGTGTCTCGATGCCAAAGTGCTCCGCCACGAGTTGGTGCTGCGCCTCCACTTGGTCGTAGAACGTGACGTTGGGGAAACGGCCCGCGTTGTAGGGGGCTGGCATGTTGCTCGGGGAACTGGAAAGCCCGTTGCCAATCATGTTCGGGACGATGATGAAGTACTTGGCCGGATCAAGGGCCTTGCCTTCCCCGATCAGCCATTCGTTGTCCCAATGGCGTCCGGAATACCAGGTGGGGTACACAATCGCGTTGCTCTTCTCGGCGTTGAGCATGCCGTACGTTTTGTAAGCCAGGCGCGCCCCTCGTAGCGTTGCACCTCCTTGAAGCTTGAAATCTCCGAGCTCGTAAAGTTCGTAATCCAGCGGAAACCCGTTCATGTGAGGCACCTTTCACTGTTGTGGGCCAAGGCAGAGCAGCCATTGAGTGGAAGGCTACCAACGTGCGCGTGAAATTTCGAGGCTTGTTAGGCAGGGCGAAGTGCTGAATCCCATGGACGAATATGGCGGCTGGCCGGGTTGGGTGGCGGACGCTCCGGGACGATGAGAACTGTTCGTTGCCAAGGGGAAGGCAAGTGACTAAAATTAGCCGGATCAGCAGTGAGACCGACGTTCGCGACTTTTCGCAGGCGAAGGAGGCTCCGATGCTCCCGTTCCGAGGCACGCTGCAGCCCGTCAGGGGAGGGCTGCGGTCCGCGCTCGCCGTCGTCTTGGCTGTAGTCATGGCAGCCACTCTGGCTGGCTGCAACATCCAAATTCACTCTCAGCCTGATCCGTCGCTCGGCTCCGACACCATGCTCGTGTCCGGGGATACCGGGTCCCCTACTTTTCAACGGGTATTCAACCCGTTTCTGCCAAACAAGCGCACGGCCACGAACTATGTTTTCGAACCGCTCATCCTGCAGAATCCTCTCGATGGTGAGCTGACACCCTGGCTCGCATCGAAGTACACGCTGCCTAACGCGTCCACGATTGATATGACGATCCGATCAGGCGTCAGCTGGAGCGATGGGCACATGATGACCGTCGGGGATGTGATCTTCACGTTCGAGTTGCTGAAGAAATTCCCCGCTCTTGACTTGTTCGGCGCATGGGCGAGCCTTGCGAGCGTCGAGGCGAAGGGTGACCACGTCGTCTTCCATCTCAAGAAGCCTGACTCACCCGCCGTCGCCATTATCGGCAACACCCTCATCGTCTCGGAACGTCATTGGAAAGACGTGAAAACCCCGACGACCTACGAAGACCCCAATCCTGTCGGCACTGGTCCCTTCACTGTTGGGGCGTTTGCGCCCCAACAGTATTCAATGGATCGCAACCCGAGTTACTGGCAGGCAGACAAGATCCAGGTGGAGCACATTGTGCTTCCCGCGACAAATACGCAACTTGACCTTGTTGCCAAGGGCTACGACTGGGCGTATGCGTTCATCTCCGATGTGAAGGGTACTTGGGGCAAGGCCAACCAGAGCAATAAGTGGTGGTTCCCGGTGGGTGGTGTCATCTCGCTTGTTCCCAATCTCACCAAGGCGCCATTCAACGATGAGAACCTGCGTCAGGGAATTTCTCACGCACTGGACCGCGACCGCATTGCGGGCTCAGCATCCGAGGGGTACATGGAGGCTGCCACGACAGTGGGGCTGCTGCTGCCGAACCAGAAGAAGTACCTTGATCCGTCAATCCCCAACAGCGGGCTCATCACGCAAGATAAGAAGGCCGCGATGGATTATTTCCAGAAGGCCGGATACACGCTGAAGGGCAGCAGCCTTGTGAACTCCGCTGGCGAGCAGCTTTCCTTCGCGATTACGACAGCCAACGGCTATTCCGACTGGCTGCGTGCGGTGCAGGAGGTCGGCAAGCAACTCGGTGAAGTGGGCATAAAGGTGACGATCAAGGCTCCCCAGCCCGCAGGATACCAAGCGGCGCTTGCCAATGGTGACTATGACATGGCCATGGGAGGCACCGGCGGAGGCGACGTCTTTCAGGCATACAACAATCTGCTGTCCTCGACCTTTTACGAGCCGACGGGCAAGCAGGCTTCCAACAACTTCCAACGATTTAAGAACGCGGAAGCCGACAGGTTGCTCGCTGCGTACCAAGGGACTACGGACGCCACGGAGCAGCAACAATCCATCCGCGGGCTGCAGCAGATCATGTACCAGCAGCTGCCGGTGATCGGGCTGTACTACGGGGGACTGTGGGGCCTGTTCAGCACTCAGAAGTTTACCGGGTGGCCGAGCGCGAACGACGCCTACATGGCGCCGCAGACGTATGGAGTCGCACCACTCGCGATCCTTACCCACCTGAAGAAAGACGAGGGGGGCAAGTGATGTCTGAGGCGGTGTCGGATGCAAGTGTTGGGCCACGGGAAGGGAAATACCGCGCGCCAATCCTGTCGTCGTCCTTGCGATACTGGCTCAGTAAGGTCGGGCTGTTTCTACTGACTTTGTGGGCGGCCGTGACGCTGAATTTCATCCTGCCGCGGTTAATGCCCGGCTCACCCGCGGACGCAGCGATAGCGAAACTCTCGCAGAGCGGTCCGGTATCGGCTGCGACGAAACATGCCATCGAGGCACAGCTCGGTGTACCGTCCGGCAACATCTGGCAGCAGTACATCGAATACTTGCATCAGGTGGTGACGCTGAACTTTGGTGTCTCTTACACCTTCTTCCCTGAGTCCGTGGAATCGTTGGTCATGCGTGCGCTGCCCTACACGATCACTCTCGTGGGAATCACCACGATTGTCGCGTTCATCGTCGGCACACTGCTCGGAGCCTCGGCGGCTTGGCGGCGCGGCACATGGCGAGACACGGTGCCCACCCTGACCGGCAGCTTCCTCAGCACATTCCCCTACTTTTGGGTAGCACTGTTGCTGCTGTTCTTTTTGGGCTACGTCGCACACCTTTTCCCAACCTCGGGAGCCTACGCCCCGACAGTGGAACCCAACCTTTCCTTCTCGTTCTTCGGCGATGCGATCTACCATGCGATCCTGCCGGCGGTGACCTTGTTCGTCACGTCGCTCGGTGGCTGGATCCTTGGTATGCGTAACGCCATGATCAACACACTTGGAGATGACTACATTACGTTTGCGGAAGCGAACGGTCTCAAGGGCCGCACTGTCGCACTCCGCTACGCGGCCCGCAACGCGATCCTGCCGAACCTCACCGGGTTTGGCCTTGCGTTGGGTGGTGTGGTCGGCGGATCCATCCTCGTTGAACAGGTCTTCGGTTATCCGGGCGTCGGGTATCTGCTCTTCAACGCCGTGATCAACCAAGACTTCCCGCTGATGCAAGCCTTGTTCCTGATGATCACGCTCAGTGTGCTCGTCGCGAACTTCCTGGTCGACATTCTGTATGGAATTCTGGACCCGAGGACGCACCGATGACCAACACATCCACTGTGCGACTCCCCAAAGGCCCGGGGTCAAAGCCCAACATGTTCCGCTCGTTCGCACGATCATTTGGTGTGATCTGGTCAAATAAGAAGGCGCGCATCGGCGTCATCATCCTTGCCGTCTTCGTGCTCGCCGCCATCTTTGGGCCTCTTGTGGCCCCGTACGGGGCCACCGTCAACACCTTCCCGCGCAGCGCAAACGGCTCCGCCGAGCACTGGTTGGGCACGACGGCAGCCGGGGAAGACGTCTTCAGCCAGCTCATCTATGGTGCGCGCATCAGCGTGCTCGTGGGCGTCGTTGCCGGAGGGCTTGCGACGGTCGTTGCAGTCGTGATCGGCCTTGGCTGGGGCTATTTGCGTGGTTTCGTGAGCGACACCATCAACTTCATCGTGAACCTGTTCTTGGTAATCCCGGCGCTGCCACTCATGATTGTGATCGCGACGTACCTGCAGAACGGCGGTATTACCGTGATCATCGTCGTGATTGTCATCACGGGGTGGGCCTGGGGCGCGCGTGTTTTGCGCAGCCAGACGCAGTCACTCCGTGGACGCGACTTTGTGATCGCCGCACGTTTCTCCGGCGACAGTGCCCCGAGGATCATCTTCCGCGAAATTCTCCCCAACATGATCTCGATCATCGCCAGCAGCTTCTTCGGTGCGGCCACCGCTGCCATCTTGGCGGAAGCGGGACTTGAATTCCTGGGGCTTGGCGACTCCAGCATCGTCAGTTGGGGCACGATGCTCTACTGGGCACAGAATTCCAGTGCCCTCCTGACAGGTCAGTGGGTGCTGTTGTTCGCGCCGGGGCTCTGCATTGCACTGCTGGCCATGAGCCTGACGCTCATCAACTTCGGTGTTGACGTGATCAGCAACCCGCGCCTGCGTGAAACGGGAAGCCGTCGGCGACGCGGTCCGAAGGGCACACCCACCCCCACCGATCAGGCCGGAGGCGATGCCGACCGTCAGTTCAATGAAGCGACCGAGGGGGCGGACAACGTCGACGTCGACGTCGACGTACGGGAGGTGCAGCAATGAGCTCAACAACGGCCGGTCGCGGGCCGAACGGTGACGCCCGGGCAGATGATTTTCTGCTCGAGGTGAAGAACCTGTCTGTGGCTTATGAGTCGGACGAAGTGCCACCGGTCCAGGCAGTTGATCGGGTCTCGTTCTCGCTGCGCAAAGGTGAATTTGTGGGCCTTGTCGGCGAATCTGGTTCGGGCAAGTCCACCCTTGGTTTTGCGATCACCCGGTTGCAGAAGCCTCCGGCAGTGATCACCGGCGGAAATGTCGTGTTCGACGGCCGCGACATCCGCGAGATGGATCCGGAGTCCCTGCGGCGTCAACGCCAAGGCGGTTTCGCGATGGTCCTGCAGTCCGGGATGAATGCCCTAAACCCGGTGCGCACCATCGGGCACCACTTCACGGACATCTTCAAGGCGCACGGGCACGTCCAGCGCAAGGATTGGTGGGATCGTGCGCGTTACCTGGTCGACAAGGTCGAACTGCCACCAGGGGTACTAGCCCGCTACCCTGCCGAACTATCCGGTGGGATGCGTCAGCGCGTGTCCATTGCGCTTGCGCTGTCACTTGAGCCGCGGCTGATGGTTTTCGATGAGCCCACCACTGCCCTCGATGTCCTCGTGCAACACGCAGTGATGGACACCATCACAACACTGCAGGAGTCTGAGGGCTTTACCGCAGTTCTTATCAGCCATGACTTGGGTGTTGTGCTGGAGGCGACCGAGCGGGTCATGGTGATGCACAAGGGTCGCATCGTCGAGAATGCCCCGAGCGACCGAATTCTTAGCGACCCACAAAATGACTACACCAAAATGCTGCTCAGCCATTATGCGGATCCGCGTGCCGAGAAGGTGTCGCTGCCGGGATTCGAGCATTTCACCCGTGCGGACGCAGGGGTGGACACTCCCGCGGGTGAGACGGGCAGGGCATCACGGCGCCTCGTGGTCGAGAACGTGTCGAAAACGTATCCGCCTCCCAGTCGGGGAGATAATCCGGTGCGTGCGGTGCGCAATGTGTCGTTCACACTTGAGCCGGGCCAGGCGCTCGCACTGGTCGGCCAGTCGGGATCAGGCAAGTCGACCATTGCGAAGCTCATCACCGGTGTGGAGAAGCCGTCGGAAGGAAGGATCGCCTTTGGCGATCTTGACGTCACCACGCTGCCGCAACGGCGGTTGCGTAGGCTGCACGAAGACGTACAGATGATCTTTCAGGATCCCTATTCTGCGCAGAACCCGGTGCTGACGGTCGAGTATCAGCTCTCTCGCCCGATCCGCAATTTCACCCAATTGCGGGGCAATGACGCACGCGACGAGGTGCGGCATCTGCTGGAGACGGTGGGGCTTACACCGGCCGAGAGCTTCGTGACGAAGCTGCCTCACCAACTCTCCGGAGGCCAACGCCAGCGCGTCGTCGTCGCCCGTGCCCTCGCGTGCAATCCGCAGGTCATCATCGCCGATGAGCCGGTTTCGATGCTTGACGTGTCACTGCGTGCAGGCGTGCTGAAGCTTATCGAGGATCTTCGCCGCGAGCGGGGCGTGTCGCTGCTCTACATCACCCATGACCTGCTGAGCGCCAGGCTGGTCACCGACGACATTCTCGTGCTGCATGAGGGTGAGGTTGTCGAACGCGGCGCCACGACCGACGTCATGCTGGATCCACAGGACGAGTACACGCGTGCGCTGCTCGAAGCCATACCTAATCCGGCCAGGGCTCATGAGGAGCGGGCACGGCGGCACAATCGAGCGGAGTCTCAGTGATGACGGTGAAGTTCCCCGACGGCTTTCTGTGGGGTGCGGCCACAGCGGCCCACCAAATAGAGGGCAACAACGTCAACAGCAACTGGTGGGTCATGGAGCACACCCCGGACAGCACGGTGGTGGAACCCAGCGGCGATGCGGCCGACTCCTACCACCGCTTCGCCGATGACATCCGGCTGCTGGCCAAGCTCGGCCTCAACTCGTATCGGTTCTCGATAGAGTGGGCCCGCATTGAGCCGGAACGCGGATTCGTCTCGCTAGCGGAAATCGACCACTATCGGCGCATGGTGGATGCCTGTCTTGACCACGGAGTCGAGCCCATCGTGACCCTGATGCATTTTACGGTGCCTCGATGGTTCGACCGTGACGGATTCTGGCGAGCGGATGACGCGCCGGAACTGTTTGAACGCTACGTTGAAGCGGCGCTGCCTGTGGTGTCAAGTGGTGTGCGGTACGTATGCACCATCAACGAACCGAACATAGCCGCAATGTTGGCGGGCGGTGAGGACGCGGCGAACCTCGTCGCGAACGCAATGCCGAATCCCGATCTGCTGGTCGCAGACAGGCTCTACGATGCCCATGTGCGGGCCCGTCGTGTGCTCTCCAGTGCGGGGCTGAAGTCTGGGTGGACGGTGGCGACGCAGGCATTCCAAGCCACCGGGGAGCCAGGAAGCGAAGAAGAGGTGCTTCGGTACGGTTATCCGCGTGAAGGCTGGTACCTCGAGCGTGCTGCGGGGGATGACTTCGTGGGTGTCCAGGCCTACACGCGCACTTTGGTGGGGCCTGGCGGGCCGCTGCCGGTGGCGGATGACGTCGAGACAACGTTGACCGGGTGGGAGTTCTACCCGCTGGCTGCCGCTGAAGGTATTCGCGCCGCCTGGGAAACCACCGGGCACACGCCTGTCATGGTGACGGAGAACGGAATCGCCACAGACGACGACGAACGTCGCATTGCCTACACACGCGGAGCACTGGAAGGGGTGTTGGCGACGATTGCGGAGGGGATCGATGTCATCGGATACCTGCATTGGAGCCTTCTCGATAATTTCGAGTGGGCCAGTGGGTTCCGCCCGACGTTCGGGCTCGTTTCCTGGGACCCACGCACTTTCGAGCGAACTGCGAAACCAAGCGCGCACTGGTATGGCAGCATTGCACGGGCGAATGCGCTGCCGGACGCGGATGCCAGCGGCACGGATACTCTGATGTAGCTGGCAGGGGCTTCGATTGGCTGGTCGACTATCTCAAAAGCCTGAAGATTGAGATTCTAAATCCAGGCGCCCCGCAAAATTAGGAACGGGTTTTCCAAGGCCACCAAAGACAGCGCCCTTCCGTGCAGAGTCTTCGCGACTACGCTCCAGCGGGTCCCGGCACGAAGAACGTGGTGGAGGACAAGCGCCGCCCGTCCATCAGCACCACCCATTCATAGGTGGATCCGGACGGCAGCGGCAGCCCGCCGGGAAAGTTCATCACCACGTTTGAACTGCCGGGAAAACCCATGGGCGGCGGCTGGACCGCGGGGTTGCTGGCGTGGGCAAAATCGACCGACTGGTTGAAGCGCAG
The DNA here is from genome assembly GCF_017353415.1 of Arthrobacter sp. E3. Classification (GTDB taxonomy): domain Bacteria; phylum Actinomycetota; class Actinomycetes; order Actinomycetales; family Micrococcaceae; genus Specibacter. Next base: position 7,727 of record NZ_JAFMPX010000043.1, on the reverse strand, counting down.
CTGGTTGGGTCCATCCGGCCCGGTCAGCGTCACCGGCTGCCCGTCGGCGTCCACGAGTAGGATCTCTATGGCCGCCGACGCTTCATCGAGGGAGGGGAGGGTGACGGTGATGCTGGCGTACAGCGAGAACGGCGCTGTCATCCCGGTGTCAGGATCGAAACCCAGGAATTGCACCCCGCCGCCGATGATGTTGACCTTCCCCGCCGCATCAACGTTGACAAAATCTGCGATCAGGATGTTGCCGTCGGCACTTGAAAGGTCCTTCACGTATGAAAACTCCGTTGCATCGTTCTTGCCCCGCGGCGGAATTATCGGCCGCCCTTGACTCAACAATAGGGGTATCCGCTCCCGTTCCACCCTTTTCAGGAAGCACGACGCCGGACCCTTGGCTTCGCCGTCCGGCCCACCATGGGTGGGGCGTGGGTCAGCCGCCGAGGCGCTTTATGAATCCGTCGGCCTGGGCGAGGTTGCGTGCCATCTTTTCCCGCTGGTGGATGGCACGGTCACGGAAGGAAGCCAAGCGGTCGGCGACGTCCTTGTGGGAGTCCGCTCCGTCGTCGTGCCCGGGGGAGAGGAGCTGGAGGATCTCAGCCATTTCCTCCAGCGAAAAGCCCAGCGGTTTCATGGCCTTGATCACTTGGAGGCGGTCGTAATCGGCCTCCGAATAGACGCGGAAACCTCCGTCGGTGCGTGCGGTTGCGGGGAGCAGCCCCACATCGTCGTAGTGTCGGATGGTGCGTAAAGACAGGCCGGTACGCTCTGCCAATTCACCTATGTGCATGGTCATACCTGTTTTAGCTGTCATGGGCGCCGCCCTCCTGTTCCGAGCAAACCCTACCATCACGTTAAGGTAGAGTTGCGAGGGTGGCGTGTGGCCCTTCGGGTGGCCCGCCCTTCTCGGCGCGGTGTTGCGCCCCTCATTCTTCTTATTCTTTGAATAAGCGAAGGCGGCGCGCTGTGCCGTCCTGACCATGAACGGAGCCAGCAATGGCCGTCAAGACCGCCGGGGATGCCCCGGATTTAACTCCCGAGCAGTTGCAATCCGTGTGGGGTGCTTTGAAGTCCCCGCGCCGGCTCAAGACGGAGGTCCTGGCGGGGCTCGTTGTCGCACTTGCCTTGATCCCGGAGGCGATCGCGTTCTCGATCATTGCGGGGGTAGATCCGCGGATCGGTTTGTTTGCCGCGTTCACCATGGCCGTGACGATCTCCTTTGTGGGCGGGCGCCCGGCGATGATTTCTGCTGCCACCGGTGCCGTGGCCTTGGTCATCGCCCCGCTGATGAAGAGCCACGGCCTGGATTATTTGATCGCTGCTGTCATTTTGGCTGGCGTCTTCCAAGTGGTGCTGGGCTTGCTTGGAGTGGCCAAGTTGATGCGGTTCATTCCGCGCTCGGTCATGGTTGGGTTCGTGAATGCCCTAGCCATCCTTATTTTCATGTCCCAGGTGCCCGAACTGCTCGGTGTGACGTGGTTGGTTTATCCGTTGGCGGCCTTTGGTTTGCTGATCATCTTCGGTCTGCCTCGGCTGACGAAGGCCGTGCCGGCACCGCTGGTCGCCATTGTGGTGCTCACCTTGATTACTGTTTTCGCTGCAATCGTTGTTCCCACAGTGGGGGACAAGGGTGCGCTGCCTGATTCCCTGCCGTCCCTTTTGCTGCCGAACGTGCCGTTCAACCTGGAAACCTTGAAGATCATCTTCCCCTTCTCCCTGGCGATGGCATTTGTGGGCCTGCTTGAATCGTTGATGACGGCGAAGCTTGTGGACGACATCACGGACACGCGTTCCTCCAAGACCCGTGAAGCCTGGGGCCAGGGTGTGGCGAACATTGTCACGGGGTTCTTCGGTGGGATGGGCGGCTGCGCGATGATCGGCCAGACCATGATCAATGTAAAGGCCTCCGGCGGACGGACCCGCATCTCCACATTCTTGGCAGGTTTGTTCCTGTTGATCCTCGTGGTGGTTTTGGGTGACGTGGTTTCCTTGATCCCGATGGCCGCTCTGGTCGCCGTGATGATCTTCGTATCCATTGCCACCTTCGACTGGCACAGCATCCGCCCTTCGACCTTGAAGATGATGCCCAAGAGTGAAACAACGGTCATGGTTGCAACCGTGATCGTCACCGTCGCCACGCACAACCTGGCCATTGGCGTCGGTGTGGGCGTGCTGGTGGCCATGGTCCTGTTTGCGCGCCGTGTGGCTCATTTCATGACGGTGGAACGGACTGTGAAAACACTGAACGGGCAGGAAACTGCGACGTATTTGGTGAATGGCGAACTCTTCTTTGCCTCATCGAATGACCTCTACACGCAGTTCGATTATGCGCTGGACCCGGACCGCGTGGTGATCGACATGCACGGCTCCCACCTGTGGGATGCCTCGACGATCGCCTCGTTGGACGCCATTACAGAGAAGTACCGGCGTCATGGCAAGGACGTGGAGGTTGTTGGCCTCAACGATTCCAGCATGCTGATGCGCCAACGTCTGGGTGGCAAGCTGGGCTGAGGGCGGACGTGTTCCCGCTCGTCGCCAGTCGTCGAATTCCTTTGCAGAAAACTTTCGGAGCATCGGAGCATCCGGGGGCTGTTGTGGTGATCGGACGCTGCCATAGCGGCCTCCGATCACCACAACAGCCCCCAACCCGATAGCGCCAGAATCCGCTGCCGCCTTTCAAGGTTTTCCCTACCAATCGGGGGTTCTGCCGGTCGAGCCCGTCCATGAATACCCGTACCCGTCGAACAACTGACTTGTCGAGACGATTGAGTTGCTTCAAGGCCTTCGGCGAGTAACCGATTCTGTAGTTCATTGACCGAGAGCGTCCCAGTCGACGTCCTCATGAAGCACCATTTCTGAGTCGTCCACGTAGCGAAACTCTACCAAGGCGTCCTTGGCGAGAAAATAGTCTTCTTGGTAATCGAGGAGTCCCTCGATTGCTACTGCCGCGTAGAAGGCCTTGTTTCGCCCGGTCCGCTTAGCGAGGAGTTCAAGGCGGTGGTCCAGACTCTCGTCGATCCGCAGGTTCAACTGAGTTTTAGCGCTAGCGCACTCTCCGTTTCCTATACAAGTATGGCAATTTGCCAGCGAGGCCGACATGGCAGCAAAACTCTTTGGACAGTAGCAGCCAAACAGCTGCGGGGGCCGTTGTGGTGTTCAGACGCTGCTATAGCAGCCTCCGATCACCACAACAGCCCCCGTGGGCAATGGCGGCAAGGATGTTGTGGCACGGCTTCTGGCTAGAAGGTGTCCATTCACCAGGAGGTCACCAGTATCGGTGACATAGAAGGGTCCCGCGCACCTAGTTGTAGGCACTGACTTCGATAGATGCGTAACAATCCTGCGATGTCGGTGCTCTATGGTTCATTGAGATCATGAAACTTCCCGAGATTCTTGAATCTAACCATGTCGAGCAGGCCGCTGCGTTGGTCAATGAGTACTACACGAAGACGTATAGACGCGATGAAATTCAGACGGGGGCCCGCTTTGAATCGTGGGCAGACGGTGGGGATGCAAGGAAAGTTGTCAACACGATCACTGCCGATGATCTGATTGCTGTTACCTTCTTGTCAGTTGATGTCCCAGGGGCTGCGGCCATAGGGATTCTGGAAACTCATAAGAATGAGATTTCCGGGCTACTTGAACAGATTCCCGCCAACCTCGAACTGGCCAATGTTTCAGCCGAAGATTTCGCAGTGAGACTCGGTCCAGACAGTGCCGCCGTCAAGCTTTGGAAAATCTTGCGCCAATCCAACGCGGAGCGTTGGGGAGTGGGACAAACAATTGCCAGCAAGATCATGGCGAGGAAGAGACCCCGGCTGATCCCCATTTATGACTCCGTGGTTGCGCCGCTCATGGGTTTGAAGGATTCGGACAACCAGTGGATTACCTGGCATGATGTGTTGACCGATGGGACGGGTCTACCGGAGCGTTTGAAGACCATTCATAAGCTTTCCGGTGTTGCTCCTGACGCATCCGCACTGCGCATCATGGATGTTGTCCTGTGGAAGTATGGCAAGAGCTTGACTTCGACTAAAAAGTCGCAGGCGGACGTCAGCGTTGAGATGGCAACTCAACTGGTATGACCGAGCGCTTGACCGTCCGAGTGCCGCAGCACCTCCATAAACGCGGCATTCGGGTGGGGGTTGGGCAGCTCACGGCTCACTCGGTCCAGCGATTCCAGGGCAGATCCACCCAGCAAAGCCCCATACAAAGCGGCAACGGTCGGAGTCCGGCTCTCCGCCTGGACACAGTGCAGGTACACGGTGTGCCCCTCGGCGCGGAACTGCGCCACTGCCTGCGCTGCATCGCGCAACACGAACTCCAGATGTGCGTTCTCGGCAGGGTCGGCGCTGTCGACCAACCAGAATGTCACGTGGTTCTCGGCAGCCACAGCCGGGGCGTCGTCTCGGCCAATCCTGCACAAACTGACGACGGCGGACACCTCCCCCAACGCTGCTGGCAGGCCGCATTCGGTGGCTGCCTCAGCCGAACCAAGGAACGGCAGCTGTGCCGATCCGCCGATCCAGACCTCGGTATCGTCCGGATGCTGCACAACTGTTCCAATCCCGCGCCAGTCGCCGTAATCCATGGCAGGGATGCGCGGCCAGGTGCCGAACTTGCGTCCGCCAGCAACGAGCTCGAGAGCCAGTGCCATGAGCTCGCGCTCGCCGTCGGCACCCCAGCCATGCAGCTTGCGGCGCCACTCTTCGGGGATCGCTGAATAGCCGGCAGCAGCGCCGATCAAACCACCGGCAATGGCGGCAACTGTGTCGGTGTCGTTCCCGCCGCGCACCGCGTTCTCCAAAGCAAACCGGAGCGAGTCCGGCCCAACACCGTTGGCAGCAACAGCGTGGAAAATCGCGGACCAAGCACCCTGGAACGCTTCAACTACCCAGCCGTTGCTGGTGAAGTCGCACGGCTGGGAAGCCTCCGCAACCGCAATGCGTGAACGCCATAGCTCCGCCCGCTCGTCAGTCAACCAGGAAAGCCCAACGCGCACATCCAGTTCGCCCGTCAGAACGGCATGGCGAATCGCTGCGGTCCACAGCTGACAGGCCTCCGTGGCGTCCAGCTCGTAGTGGGTCAGCGTGCTGACGGCTGCGGCGGCCTCCCACAGATCGGCCTCAGAATTTAGGAATGCCAACGCCAACGGGGCCGTGCGCATCAGCGAACCGTTGCCGGCGGAGCGTCCCGTGGCCTCATGATGTGCACGGGCGGCAACAAATGCAGCCTCATCCGGGCGGGATCCTTCGGCCATCAGCTGTGAAGCGCGGTGCAGCACTGAACTTGTTTGTGCGCCCACGTCCTTGGAACCGGCTGCCCAGTCCTGCCAGCCGGTTACCATCGACGCCAGGGAACGTGCCCCGGCAGGGGAGTGTCCGGCGTCGAGCGCGTCAAGGAGGGAGGTGGCAATGACAATTGCCATGGAGGTGTCGTCGGTCCATTCTGCGGGGGCGAAGCCGAAGGGGCCGCCGCCTTTCATGGTGATGGGCATGGTGGCGGGAAGGGCGGGGCCGAATTCGTAGCCGGCGCCGAGGGCGTCGCCCACGGCGGTGGTGACGAGGACGCCGGCGGCGCGGTCAAGCTGTGCGGTGGTGAGTTTCATGGTGTTCCTTCGTGTGGTTTAGGCGCTGGCAAGCATGCTGTGGCGGGTGTTCCATGCGGAGAGGTGGGCGATCTGGGAAGTGGCTCCATCGCCAATACCGATGCCGGTGACTGACAACATCGGATGACGCCCCTCGAGACACCAAGTGGAACGCGATGTGCCACCGCTGCCATGCTCGGTGCGCCCCACGGGTTTCAGTCCGTTCGTGCCGATGGCCACGACCAGATCGCGGGCGCCCTGCGCAGTGACAGGTGTGCTGGATGCCCCGCCGAACAGTTGGAGGTCCAGGACCATGGATTCCATCATCGGGCGGTAGTGGCTTCGCAGGAGTTCATGGGAGCCAAACAGTTCCATGGATAGCACGTGCCCGCCGAAGCCGACGATCACCCCTCGCTGCCCATCGATTAGGTTCGGCAGGTCAAGGCGACCAGTGGGGGCGGGGGCGTCCAGATGCTCAAGCAGCGAGGCGGTGGAGCTCCGGGTGCGCAGGCCCTCGTAGCGCTGGACGCGTTGCCAGACCTCACCCTGCCTGCTGCCACCGTTGCTGCCGGTGCCGGCGTGCAGTCCGGCCTGTATGTGGAACGGGGCGCGGCGCCCGCCGTGGCGGTGCTCGCGGGACCCGCTCCAGCGGCCTTGCTCCACGCAGAGCGTGTCAACCTCAAGTGTTTCGCCCGCTCCGACCAGCACGTCGCGGGCCACAAGCCGGTGCTGCTGCCCACCTTCCAGGAGTTCACCTTCGGTCAGGAGCGCGGCCGTCGCGCCATGGTTGGTGACGCTGAGGCGGTTGACAGTGGGTGTGGGGAGTTCGACGGCGCTCAGGCTCGCTTCGCTGCCTGTGACCAGGTCGCGGATACCGGGGGCGTCGGCCCAGACAGGGAAGAACGTGGCGGGTCCGCACTGGGTGCCGAAGCCCACGTGCAGCATGGGGAGTTTCATGGGTGATTTCCTATCTGTTCGGCTGACTAAAGTTTGTTTGCGCATTTCTGTGCTAAAGCAAATGTAGGGCATGTTGCACTGTTTGCGCAAGTATGCGCAAAATGGGGTTATGACTTCTTCCCCTTCACTGCCGGTGGACGGGTTCGGCAAGACCCTGCTGGACTATCCGCGCCCTTCCGTTGCCGTGGACACAGCTCTGCTGACCGTGCACGACGGCGGACTGAAAGTTCTGCTTGTCCCTCACCCCGGCGCCGGGCTGGGCTGGGCGCTGCCGGGCACTTTTGTGCGTCCGGGGGAGCGGTTGGCCGATGCAGTTCTGCGATCCTTGCGTGAGAAGGCCGGTGTGAGCGGGCGCGACCCACAGCAACTGCACGTCTTCGATGAGCCAGGGCGAGACGAACGGGGTTGGGTGTTGTCGGTGGCCCACGTTGACGTAGTTCCCTTTGGCGAGCTACCCGCAGGGGTCAAGCTCATTTCGGTGACCGAGTTTGCCGGGGCTCGCGTGGCCCAGGTCCGGGAGCTTCCATACGACCATGCCCAAATTATCGACTATGCGGTGGCGCAGGTGCGCTCGCAGTACCTGAGTGCGCCAGATCCGGGTGGCCTGCTGACTCCGCCATTCACTCTCAAGGAGTTGCGCGAACTGCACGAGGCAGTGCGGGGGGAGTCCTTGCAGCGCGATACCTTCCGGCGTGCCATGGAACCGCAGTTGGTGGCCACTGGAGAAATATCGGACGGGACGAAGGGGCGGCCGGCAGCACTTTTTATGCCTTACTAGGTGTAAGAATGCTCTGGATCCCAACCCATTGCCAAGAATGACTGTTCAAGAACTATCCAGGCTGACGAGGTCGATGCGAGCGACTGCTCCGTAGCCAGCGCCAGCAGCTTCGCACGCAACTGCTGCTCGTCGTCGGACATGCCTCCGGCGTAATAGGGTGCCAGGAAGAAAGCATGGGTGTCAGAAGACTCAGCGGCGAGCATGTCCAGGAAAATCTCAAGCGTACGTGCAGCTTCATCCAGGCTGCCCGAGCCGTCTTCGTCCATATTGACGAAGTTCAGCTGGCTCCGAAAATTGTCAAGCTGTGTTGAGTCACTTGGCTAGTTTTTGTGGTGTTTGTGGTTTGGGTAGGTTGATGCCGACGTGTTTGGCGGGGGCTGGTGTGGTGGGTGGCCGGCGGAATCTTTCGGGGTG
>NZ_JAFMPX010000042.1 GCF_017353415.1 Arthrobacter sp. E3 | reverse complement strand
GCCAAATCAGCGCCTATCCCCAATGGTGATTTTTCCGTTAAGAAAGCATCATTAATTGACGGTGAATCCATGGGTGGAGCAACTCCCGTTTTCAAGGGGTGTTGCAACGACCGCTAGAACTCGCCCCCTCGAGCCGGGGCCCGTTTTAAACAAGTGAAGGGCCCTGGATTTCCAGGGCCCTTCACTTGCAGCTGTCGGCTGGAGGCCTTAGTCGACCGGCAGCGGATCCTTGTCATGCAAACGGCTTGTCTCGTCGTACCATTCGGAGGCCAGCGGCTTCAGCGTGGTTTCCACTGCGCGAGCATGGTGGCCACAGAAAAGCAGTTCTCCTCCGGAGGATTCCAAAACCACACGGACATAGGCTTGGGCGCCGCAGCGGTCGCAGCGATCAAGGGTAGTCAGCTGGGGGCTGGTAACGGTCGTGGTGGTCATGATGGCCTCCTTCATAAGTTCTCTTGTACTTTATACAACCACCATTGGTCCTAGTTACTTCCATGACGGGGCCAACTTTCGCTAACCGCGTATCCGCCACGTGGGGGGACAAGAGCAAGGAGCCTGTCCTAAAAAACCCACCATAGCCATTAACCTTGGTAGTAACCGGCCGACAACAATCTTGAAGGAGTATGTCCACGTGGCACGCCAGAGTTCCGATTACAGTGCCCGCCACCTCTCTGTTCTGGAGGGCTTGGAGGCCGTCCGCAAGCGGCCTGGTATGTACATTGGCTCCACTGATTCCCGGGGGCTGATGCATTGCTTGTGGGAGATCATTGACAACTCCGTGGATGAGGCCCTGGCCGGGTACGGGCAAAACATTTCTGTCATCCTGCATAAAGACGGCTCCGTCGAGGTGCACGACGACGGCCGTGGCATCCCCGTGGACGTGGAACCCAAAACCGGGTTGTCGGGTGTGGAAGTTGTCCTGACGAAGCTTCACGCCGGTGGTAAGTTCGGAGGCGGCTCCTATGCGGCCTCCGGAGGTCTGCACGGCGTGGGTGCCAGCGTTGTCAACGCCTTGTCCGCACGCATGGATGCCCAGGTGGACCGGGGAGGCAAAACGTACCAGATGAGCTTCCGCCGCGGTGAGCCCGGACATTTCAAGGACGTCGGGCGGACCCTGAGCCCAACAGTGGAGTTTGCACCCTTCACCGAGGCATCCAGCCTCGATGTTGTCGGCAGCACCAAGCGCGGGGTGACGGGAACCCGCATCCGATACTGGGCTGATCCGCAAATCTTCATCAAGGATGCCAAGTTCTCCTATGACGAACTAGTTTCCCGTGCCCGCCAAACATCGTTCCTTGTCCCTGGACTAAAGATCAAGGTCGTGGATGAGCGGCGCCTGGCTGGAACCCCCGGTGAATTCGCCACCCATGAGCAACTTTTCCACCATGACGGCGGCATCTCCGAATTTGTGGACTTTCTTTCGGTGGGCGGTGCAGTCACTGACATTTGGCGGCTCCAGGGCCATGGCACCTTCACCGAGACAGTTCCCGTCTTGAACGGGCAGGGCCACTTGGAAAGTACGGCAGTGGAACGTGACTGTGAAGTGGACATCGCGTTGCGCTGGGGGATCGGCTACGACACGACCATGCGCAGCTTCGTCAACATCATTGCCACACCCAAGGGAGGCCGGCACCAGGAAGGCTTCGAGCAGGCCCTGCTGAAAACGTTCCGCAAGGTTATTGAAGTCAACGCCCGCAAGCTCAAAGCCGGCAATGACAAGATCGAGAAGGATGACGTCATGGCCGGGCTGACGGCTGTGCTGACGGTTCGTCTGGCCGAGCCTCAATTCGAGGGCCAGACCAAGGAAATCCTGGGTACCCCCGCCGTGAAGAACATCGTGGCGAAGGTTGTTGAGAAGGAACTCAAGGCCAAGCTGGAATCCACTGCGCGCGGGGACAAGATCCAAGCTGCCACGTTGCTGGAAAAAGTCGTCTCGGAAATGAAGTCGCGTATTTCAGCCCGCGTGCACAAGGAAACCCAGCGTCGCAAGACGGCGCTGGAATCCTCCTCACTGCCCACGAAGCTGGCTGATTGCCGCAGTAATGACATTGCCGAAACGGAACTGTTCATCGTCGAGGGTGACAGCGCCTTGGGCACAGCCCGGCGCGCGCGGTCCTCCGACTTCCAGGCATTGCTGCCCATCCGCGGCAAGATCCTCAACGTGCAAAAGGCGTCCGTGGGAGACATGCTGGCCAATGCTGAGTGTGCTGCTCTCATCCAGGTGGTGGGGGCTGGGTCCGGGCGCAGCTTTGACCTAGAGTCGGCCAGGTACGGCAAGGTGATCCTCATGACGGACGCCGACGTGGACGGCGCCCACATCCGCACGCTGCTGTTGACATTGTTCTTCCGCTACATGCGGCCCATGATCGACGCCGGAAACGTCTATGCAGCCGTTCCGCCGCTGCATCGGGTGGAGGTCATCAACGCCGGTTCCAAGCCGAATGAGATGGTGTACACCTATTCGGAGAACGAGCTGCACGTGCTGCTGGCAAAACTGGAGAAATCAAAGAAGCAGTACAAAAAACCGATCCAGCGATATAAGGGTCTGGGGGAGATGGATGCCGACCAATTGGCCGAGACCACCATGGACCCGCGCCACCGGATGCTGCGCCGTGTCACCACCGCGGATGCGGACCGTGCCGAGCACACCTTTGAGTTGTTGATGGGATCAGAGGTGGCTCCACGCAAGGAGTTCATTGTGGCCGGCAGTGACTCACTGGACCAGGACCGGATCGACGCCTGACACAGGTACTGGGAGCTCCGCCATCCAACGGCAGAGGGCAGTTACCGGCGCCATTTTTGCGCTGCCGTGTGTGCCGCGGCGGATCCGACGGCGAACAGGGGAGTCAGCGTGCGCAGCAGGAAGGCGCCGGTGGGGCTCGCAGTGGCCCGAATCCAGTCCACGGGTTGCAGCGATTCGCGGACCACAGGAGCCGCTCGAGTGCGTAGGTCATTTTCGGAGTCATGAACGGCCACCACCAGGGTGGCTTCCCCGCGTTCGGCTGCGTGAAGCCGCTCAGTCAGGACGTCTGCATCAATGATCGCGGTGGCTGCACCTTGCCCTCCCGTGGGCGGCATGGCATGAACAGCATCACCTATTGCCGTGACCCTGGAGGACTTCCACGGCGCAAGATCCTCAGGATCTGCAGCGTTGAACTTGAAGGCCGAGACACTGTCTGTATTACTGCGCGTGAGCAAGTCGATCAGGGGCTCCGCCCACCTGCGGCGCCGCAGTATGCGAACGCTGGCGTCCACCAGTGCGACGTGGGGGAGCTTTTCAGGATCACGAGGCAGTGCCTGCTCTATGGCGATCAGCCCCCAGATTGCCACCGGGGCCGCGGCACTGGCAAGTGGATGTGTTGCATAGCTTGCTGCACGTCCGGCGGGATCGTGTGCCGCGGCGAATAGGCCGGTGCCGCCGGGACCGATCGCGAGCAAAGGCCCCCCGCGTAGAAGAGCAGTTGTGCTGTCCGGGAGACTGCTCCACAGGGTGCGTCTGCAACCCCGGTTAATCCGCACTGGAATGACGTTGGGCGACCTGCCAGCTGCCCTGCCAGTTTTGATCCGGCACCGTCAGCGATCACCAGCACGTCAGCCTCAACCTCGGTGCCGTCGTCAAGTTCGGCGACAAAGGTTTCGCCCTCGACGCGCCAGCCTTGGCAGGAACGGCCCATGATCATGCGATCGTCGAGTCCGAGGGCGAGTATCTGGCGCAGGGTGATCCGGTCGACGTCGAGCGACAGTCCTGGGGAAGCTTCTCGTGCCTGCAGTAGTCGCCGACCCCGATGATCCCGAACGGTCAGGCTGAAACCCGGTGTCCCCACGGAGGAGCCAAGCAGGGCTTCGAATGATGTTGCCGGCAGCAGTTTCCGCAGAGCCGAGACTGCCGGAACCCCAAGGTGCAATTTGTACCCGCCCGTCATGGCAAGGTCAGCGTCCCGCTCCACTACTTGGACGTCAAGTCCACGCTGTACCAGTCCTTGGGCACACGCAAGCCCACCGATCCCGGCACCCGCCACCATGGCTCTCATGGGATGACGGAACCAGCGGAACCAACGGACCGTCAGCGGGAGAATCTGCTGCTGACAATCCGGGGCGAGGCATGCTGCCGTTCTCCGGTGCCTGCTCCCGCGTGCGCTTCCGCTGGGTCCTGCCGTGGTTCGCGGCTGCCTGAACTCAGGGCAGGATGCCGGGCACCAGCAGCAACGCCGTGGGGACGGCCAGGAGCAGCAACGCCCCGGCGACAATAAGAAGCTGTGTGCGTGCCGCCAGGGCAGGTGTGGGGGCCAGCAATCTGCTCAACCTGGCGGAGGTGGTTGCCGGTGTGTCGATCTTCTGCGCATTGTCACCAATGAGGGTATCGGCTGGCAACTGCGCAGACCCGCTGGCCACTAGTGCGATGGTCGTGACTAGGGTGGACTTGCTCACCGAACGCAGGGCGACTTCATCCGCCAGGATTTCAATCAGCGAGGACACTGCCTGCTGGGCCAGCTTTGACGTCGGCAACCACGGCAGTGCCGAACGCCATGCGGAAAATGCCCACAACAGCAGATGATGGCGCTGTGTCAGGTGGGTCTGTTCGTGTATCAACACCGCACGCAATTCCTCTGGGCTCAGCAAGTCCAGCAGCCCGTCGGAGAGGACTGTGACTGAGCGTGAGCCGCCCGGCAGGCAATAGGCCACGGGTACCTGGTGGCTGATGACGAGCGTGTCGGGCCTGTCATCTGAGGGGGAGCTGAGGATGTTGAGCAGGTCGCGGTGGCGTCGGCGTTGACGTTCGATCCTAAAGAATGTCAGCCACAGAGTGAAGATCAGGTGCGCCGAGAGCAGCGCTGCAGCACTGAGTGCGAAGGCGTGGACAAGACCCAGCGTGTCCAGGGATGCCCGGCCAACAACAATTTGCATCAACGCGTGCAGGCCCTGGCCAAGGTTGTCGCCCAACGGCACCAAGCCATAGCAGAGCATGGCTCCGATTATGGACAGGCCGCCGGCCAGTGCTATGGACTGCCACAGCACCATGGCAGCAGAAGCGGCCCGTGCAGGCCAAGCCGCACGGGCAAGAAAAACGGGGACCGGCCAAGCCAAGACGAGCGCCAAGGCGGCCAGGAACCAAGAGGTCCAAAACATGTTCTACAACTTACCGTGTCTGGGCAGCCGTGCGTTGACAAGGGAAGCCCGGGCTCTTGCTTTGAGCTTGGCGGCCCAGATTGTTAGCGTCCCAGCAGCTTCCGCAGCGTCTCTGCTTCACCGGCGCTGACTGTTCCAATGAACCGCGCCAAAACAGCTTCGCGGTCGGGAGCCGAGCCCAGCACTTCGAGCATGAGTTCCGCCGTGTGGTCTTCCCTACTCGTCACCGCGCAGTAGCGGTGCGGGCGAGTGGAGCGTTCGCGCTCAACGAGGCCCTTCTTCTCCAGCCGAGACAGAACGGTCAGGACGGTTGTGACGGCGAGTGGGCGGGCTTCAGCCGAGTTGGTGCCTGAGGTGCGCTGCGAAAGCAGGTCGCGCAATGTGTTGGCAGTAATGGCTTCCTGATGTTCCCACAGCAAGTCCATGACCGCCCTCTCGAGATCTCCAAGCGTTGCCATCTACATCCTTAATTTTGTGTCTGAGCGTTCATCGGTGACGGGTTACACACGCCACCTGTGTTAAATGTACAGCTTTTGACAACAAACTTCTACACAGGGTAGAAATGGGAGTTCTACGAAGTGTAGAAAAACGTTTGCGCGGTTTAACTCACCGCCCATACATTTACATGAACGAGGGATAATTAGTGGAAGCTCTGGAGATTGCCAGGTGGCAATTCGGGATCGTGACCGTGTACCACTTCTTGATGGTGCCGCTCACGATCGGACTTGGCACACTGGTAGCCATCTTGCAGATGCGTTGGCTCCAAACGGGTAAAGAAGAGTACCTGCGCATGACCAAGTTCTGGGGCAAGCTGTTCCTCATCAACTTCATCATGGGTGTGGCCACAGGCATCGTTCAGGAGTTCCAGTTCGGCATGGCATGGAGCCAGTACAGCCGCTTTGTGGGTGATGTCTTTGGTGCCCCGCTGGCCATGGAGGCGTTGTTGGCGTTCTTCGTGGAATCCACGTTCCTTGGCTTGTGGATCTTCGGTTGGAAGAAATTGCCGCCTCGGATCCACCTCGCCTGCCTGTGGATTGCCGTGGCTGGTTCGATCGTCTCCGCCTACTTCATTCTTGTAGCCAACTCCTGGATGCAGCATCCGGTGGGCGTGGAGATGATCGACGGCTACCCGCAAATGGTGGATGCTTGGGCGGTCTTCACCAACAACACTGCGATCGTAGCGTTCTTCCACACCATCACAGGTGCCCTGGCAGTTGCCGGCGGCTTCCTGCTGGGTATTTCCTGGTACCAGTTATGGCGCCGCCGCAAGGACGGGATTGACACTGTGGACGCCACTGGGCGTGTCGTGGTTGGCGAATCCGCCACCATTGCCGGCCGTGACAAGAAGGATCACGCAGTGTGGATCAAGTCCCTGCGCATCGGCGCAGTGGTTGCCATGATCGCCTTCTCCGGATCCGCTGTGTCCGGCGACTTGTCCGGCAAGCTCATGTTTGAGCAGCAGCCCATGAAGATGGCCGCCGCTGAGGCAGCCTGCCACGACGGGACGAGCTTTTCCGTCCTGTCCATCGGCGACGTCGGCAGCCGTGACTGTTCAGATGTCGTGGCGGTCATGGAACTGCCCGGCCTACTCTCTTTCCTGGCACACAACGATTTCACCACCGAGATCAAGGGCGTAAACACCCTGGTCCCCGAGTACCAAGCCAAATATGGCACGCACCTGCCCGACAATCCGATCTACGGTGACCGTGCAGGCCAGGAAATCAACTACGTTCCGATCATGCCCGTCACGTATTGGGGCTTCCGTATGATGATCGGCTTTGGCGGACTGGCCGCCGCGGCTGCAGCGGTTGCCCTGTGGGTCACGCGCAAAGGCACGGTGCCGCGTTCCAAGCCCCTGATGAGGCTTGCGCTCATCGGCATTCTTGCCCCCTTTGGTGCCAATGCTGCCGGCTGGATCTTTACCGAAATGGGCCGCCAGCCCTTCGTCGTGGCGCCGAATCCGTCCATGAGCGGTGTGGACCAGGTCTTCATGTTCACCGCGGCAGCTGTTTCGCCCGGAGTTTCGGCAGGGGAGATGATCTTCTCCCTAGTGTCACTGACTACGGTCTATGCCGTGTTGTTGGTGGTGGAGGTTGTCCTGTTGACGAAGTACATCCGTGGAGGCGTGGTCTCCGCTATGCCTGAGCTCGATTCGACCCGTCAGGCTTCCTACGGGAAGAACGACGGCGGCAGCGGCCCGGGCGGGGGGCCGGACGACGATGTGCTTGCGTTTGCGTACTGACAATCTGCTTGAAATAAAGGACAAATGATGGATTTTCTGCCTACTTTATGGTTCATTCTGATTGCCGTGCTGTGGATCGGCTATCTCTTCCTGGAAGGGTTTGACCTGGGCGTTGGCATGCTCATGAAAACCTTCGCCCGCGATGAAAAGGAACGCCGCCTCCTGCTCAACACCGTCGGCCCCGTGTGGGACGGGAACGAAGTGTGGTTGTTGACCGCGGGAGGCGCAACGTTTGCTGCCTTTCCGTTCTGGTACGCGTCGTTGTTTTCCGCCCTGTACATCCCGCTCGTCTTTGTACTTTTGGCGCTCATCTTCCGCGCAGTGGCCTTTGAATACCGTGGCAAGGTGCATTCCGATGCGTGGCGCAAGACGTGGGATTGGGCCATTTCACTGGGGTCGTTTGTGGCTGCCTTCGGCATCGGGGCCATGCTCGCATTGACCACCACCGGTCTGCCGCTCAATGCCAACGGCGACAGGGTCGGGGGACCCTTTGCGTGGTTCACGTGGTATGCGGTGCTGGGCGGTCTGGCCGTGGTCGGGTTCGCACTGATCCACGCAGCGGCGTTTGTGGCCCTGAAGACCGACGGCGACGTCCGCCACCGTGCCCGCCGCCTTGTCCGGCGCTGGATGCCTGTGGGACTGCTGCCGCTGGCACTGTGGGTCATCACCGTTGCCGTGCAACACGGCAAATGGTTCAGTTGGATCCTCATTGCCGGCGCTGTGGCCGCTGCCGTGGCTGCGTGGCTGGCGAACCGTGCCGATCGGGAGGGCTTCAGCTTCTTGGGCATGGGTGTGTTCCTGTTGGCTGGCAGCGCCGCGATCTTCAGCGCCGTCTACCCGGTAGTGCTGCCCTCAACACTGGATCCATTGTGGAACCTGACCGTGGAGAATGCTTCCTCCTCGACCTACACGCTGGGTCTGATGTCAATCGTTGCGGCCATTGGTGTTCCGCTGGTCCTGGCCTACCAGGCATGGACATATTGGATCTTCCGCAAGCGCATCTCAGTTGCACACCTGCCTGAACCGGTGGATTTTGCCCCGGCTATCGCACTCGCGTTGGACGTGGAGAAGCCTCTCGTGAGTGAAGGAGCCAAGGCCTAGCATGAGCCCCCGCCCCGCACTCCCTGCTGGCAAGTCGACACGAGTGGCACTGGCCGCACTGGCCGGATTGGCCGCCGTCAAGGCGGTGGCCCTGGTCCTGTTGATGGGCGCACTGGCCCACGCCCTAGGACAGTGGGCGTCAGGTGCAGCCCTTGACCCTGCCAAATTGCTGGTTCAGGGGAGTGTCGGGTCGGTGTTGCTGGGTGCTGCGGTGTGGGGCCAGGCCATTTTGGCCAGACGCGCAGCGCTCGGCGCCAAGGAGGAACTGCGCGGCAAATTGGTGGCGCACCGACTCGCCGGGCGTAACAGTGCACGGGGCAGCACAGCGGCAAACGGTGGCGGTGTGGGCGCCGAGGGCATGCTGGCCAGCCGCGGCCTCGACGGCCTTGACAACTACTTCAGTGCGTATCTGCCGGCCCTTGTGACTTGTGCCGTGTTGCCGTTGATGATTGGGCTGCAAATCCTCATTTCGGACTGGGTCAGCGCCCTCATCGTGGTCCTGACGGTGCCGCTGGTTCCGGTGTTCATGATCCTGATCGGCTTCCACACCCAGGAACGCGTGGAAATGGCCGCACGCGGTTTGGACAGACTTTCAAACCACCTGCTTGAACTGGCCCGAGGCCTGCCTGTTCTGGTGGGCTTGCGCCGCGCGTCTGCCCAGCGCAAGGCCTTGTCCGACGTATGCGAGGCGTACCGCAAATCCACCATGGCAACTTTGCGCACGGCTTTCCTGTCCTCCATGGCGTTGGAACTCATTAGCACCATTTCAGTGGCTGTCGTGGCCGTGTTCATTGGTGTCAGGTTGGTTTATGGCCAGATGCCGCTGGAGGCCGGGTTGCTGGCACTCATGCTCGCCCCGGAGTGCTTCAGACCGCTGCGCGACGTCGGTGCAGCCCACCACGGAAGTGAAGACGGTGTGCAAGCCCTGCGCCGCGTCAACGAAATCCTTGATGAATCCCCTGCAGGTGAGGCCTCCGTCACCGAGGCTCCAGCCGGGATCGGTGCGGAAGTCTTGTTGATCGATGACCTTTCGGTGCGCTACCCAGGGCGCGGTGAAGCGGTCGTTGCCGGATTCTGCACCGTGCTCATGCCCGGTACGGCACTGGTGCTGGCGACGCCCAGCGGATCGGGCAAGTCAAGTATTTTGTCCGCCATTGCCGGTACGCTTCCTGCTGGCGGGGACCACGCTGCTGTGGTGGATGGCAGCCTCCTGGTTCGTTCCCCGGATTCCCTGGTGTACGTTTCCCAGCATCCTGCCTTTACCGAGGACACCGTGCTGGAGGAGGTGCAGCTGTACGCGGCCGGACCCCAGCAGATCGAGATCGACGCCGACGTACTCATGACGGCTTTGGCTCAGGTCAACGCAGCGCACCTGGCGCAGCGAACTGTGGTGGATTGCAGCCCCGGTGAACTGCGGCGCGTGGCCGTGGCCCGGGCACTTGCCCGCATTGCGGTGGATCCCAGCGTGGAGCTGGCACTGTTTGACGAACCCACCGCCCACCTAGACCAGATCTCGGCCGCGGCCGTGCGCCGGGCATTGGCCGGGTTACGCGGAAGCGTAGCTGTGGTGGTCGGCACGCATGACACAGCGCTGGCGGTCATGCTGGGTGCCGCTACATTCCCCGCTGTCCCCAGCCCGGTGGTTGAGTGCACGCCGGCTGCGGAACCAGCCGTCGCACAGCCGGAGCATCCTGAGGAAGCTCAGCGCCTGCAGTGGCGTCACCTGTTGGCGCTTCCGCTGCGTTCTCCGCGTTTTGCGGCAGGCGTGCTGGTCTCGGCTCTGGCCACGCTCAGCGCTGCGGCCCTGTCCGGGATTTCCGGTTGGCTCATCGTGTGGGCGGCCCAGCAGCCTCCCATGATGTACCTCATGACCTTGATTGTGGGTGTGCGGGCCTTCGGCATTGGCCGCGCGGTGTTGCGGTACTGTGAACGCCTGCTCACGCACGACGCCGTGTTCCGGTGGGCCACCGAACTTCGGTTGAAGCTGTGGGATTCCTTGGGTTCTTCAGTATTGCACTGGGGGAAGCTGACCCGCTCAGGTGGCGCCCTGGGAACGCTCGTAGCCGACGTCGACGAGCTGCGAGATGCTGTGCCGCGGGCCGTGGTGCCCATCCCGGCCGCCATCATTTCCTATGGTGCCGTCCTGGCGGCACTGGCCATGCTGGTTCCCGAGGTCACCTGGATTGTCGTGGTGGTGGGCGTGCTGGGACTTGTGGTCATGCCGCTGGTGGTGTTGGCCGCGCAGCAGCGTGCCTCAGCGGCCGCGGCCGTGCACAGAGTCTGGCTGGCTGGCCGGGTGACCACCCTGTTTGCCGCCGCGGAGCAACTTGGCGCTAACGGCGTCGGCGCCGCCCAAGCTGCGAAGTTCAGCGCAGAAGACGCGACTGTGGCCAACCCGCTGCGGCGCCTTGCGTGGTCCGACGGTCTGGGGCAGGGTGGCGTCTCTCTTCTGACGGCGTTGGGAGCGGTTGCTGTCACGGTGGTGGGCATAGCGGCAGGGGTTGATCCCCGCGCTGCAGCAGTTGCGGCGCTGCTCATGCTTGCCTTGTCCGAACCCCTGGGGCAGTATTTGGAAGCCGTCTCTGCACTGCCTGCCCTCTCGGCATTGATGGGCAGGACGCTGCCGCTGCTTGATGCACCCTCGACAGTCGTTGGCTCGGCCGCCCACCTAGAGGCCGCCGCATCCGTTGAGCTTGTGCAGGAACTAGAGGTTGAGGATATCGCCGGCCGCTATCCGAACACATCCGTACCCGTCTTCACCGGGGTCAGCGGTGGTACCCGGCGTGGGAGCTGGTGGACGGTGAGCGGCCCCTCGGGGTCGGGGAAGTCAACTCTGCTGGCTGTTTTGCTCGGCTTCCTCAAGCCTGAAACCGGGCGTTACCTGCTCAACGGCAACCCGGCAACAGCGGAAACCCTCGCTGGTATAGCCTGGTGCCCGCAGGACGCCTACCTGTTCAATTCAACGCTGCGTTCCAACCTGGCATTGGCCCGGCCGGCGGCAACCCCGCCCACAGATGCCGAGTTGGAGGAGACATTGACCATCGTGGGACTTGGTCCTTGGTTGGCGCAGCTGCCTGAAGGCCTCGGCACACGTGTGGGTCCCGGCGGGCACCATCTCTCCGGCGGGCAACGGACCCGGGTGTCGGTGGCCCGTACGCTCGTGGCGGGCTCCGGCGTTGTACTTTTGGATGAACCCACGGCTCATCTTGGCGAGGATGAGGCCAAGGAGTTGGTGACGGACCTTCGCCTGGCGCTGTCCGGTTCTGCCGTGGTGCTGGTGACACACGACGCCGAAATGGCCGCAGGCGGGGACACCCACCTCGTGCTTGGAGCCAGCACCGGGGACGTGGCCGGCCATGAGCCTTCCCCTCGCCGGACGCCTGGGAAAATGGAAAAGGTGCGCTAATGCGTCATCAAGGTACTCGCCAACAGCTGCCGCATGGGGAACGTAGACTCGGACGCGGCCAGGGCCACAAGCAGTGCCACCACCGGATTGTCGGCCTCTCCCGATAGTGTGAAATCCATGAGCACAACCTCCCTGCTATTTTTGTCCGGTGCAGGCCTGCCTGAATGGATCTGGGATGCCACATGCGCAGCTCTCCCGGAGACGTCAGTCGTTGCCCCACGACCATCGAGGCAAGATGCAGATGTGAGGGGCTATGCCGAGGCTGCCCTCGAGGCCGCTCCTGAGGGTCCGCTCACCGTTGTTGCCCACTCTGCCGGTGGGGTGATCGCGGCAGAACTTACGGCGTTGGCGCCGGAGCGCATCCATGGAGTACTCGGAGTGTCTGCTGTCATCCCCACGGCTGGCCGTTCGTTCGCGTCCTCAATGCCTTTCCCGAACCGACTTCTGCTGCCGATGATCTTGAAACTGGCAGGTACGCGGCCTCCTGAGTCATCGATCCGCAAGACGCTCGCTGCCGGTGTCGATCAAGCAGTGGTGGATCGCCTGATTCATGATTTCACCCCGGAAACTCGTGCCTACTTCACCAGCGCGGCAAGCACCGAAATCGTTGCACCCGTTCGTGGCTACGTCACCAGCAACGACGATGCCGAATTGCCGATAGTCCTCCAAAAAAGGTATGCGGCAAAACTCCAACCAACATTTGTTCGCAATCTCACAGGCGGACACCTTCCGATGCTCCGTGATCCGCATCAGCTCGCGAAGGCCATCCGCGATTTCCAGAAAGTGGTCAATGAACAAGTGCACTCGTAGCCGGTGATGAGCTGCCCGTCCCACAAACCGGTCGGAGGCCGACTCGTGGATTCCTGCTCGCCCCGGGACTGAATTCGTATTTGCTCATCGTGCACGACGACTCGCAGAAGCAAGTTCTCCCTGAGGATCACTGATGGCATGACCGGTTCGTCCTCCGTCGTCACCACATCCACCCGGGTGCGGGCCAGCTCATCCGGAGTCAGAATTTCCGCAAGGGCAGGCTGCGCAGCCAGCAAGATTGCTCCCACGATCATCACGTGTCCATGGTCCCTGCTGCCGAGGTACAAGACAAGGCGATGGCAGAAGTGAGACCTCATAGACCCCAGAGGCATGCGACATGCTCGTCACCAGTGGTTAAGGTACGTCGTAGGGACGCTGACGGTTGACACATTGCGCTTGGAGGAGTATTTCGGACGACCACGGCACCGGGGCTGCCCATTAAACAGCTAATAGCCGTCAACTAGTAGCTTCCAACTATTAGCTGTGGCATGATAGCTAGCATGAAAAGCATTTCGCAGCCCCACGATCCCCAGTTGTTGAGGGGCGTCCTGCCGATGCTGATCCTGGCACTGCTGCACGAGCGGGAGTCGTACGGCTACGAGCTGGTCGAGCGTCTACGGGCGCTGGGCTTGATGGACCTGGCCACCGGCTCCGTCTATCCGGTACTCAGCCGCTTTGAACGGGATGGGCTGCTAGGCAGCCACACCCAGCGCTCGGCGTCTGGCCCGGCCCGCAAATACTATGCGCTCACACCGCCGGGGGAGTGCGCCCGACAGGAAGCTGCGCAAAACTGGCGCAGTATGGCAGCCGTGGCCGAGCGGGGCCTGGCACTGAACGGACTGCCGGCGGCAAGTAAAACCAAGCCACTGATATCACAATCGCAGGATTTGGAACGGGGAATCTCATGACCACTGTCCACCACGGAGGCGCCCCCAAGTTGGGCCTCCGCCATGCAATAACCAGGGATTGGTACATCTTCAAGGTAGACCTGCACTTGGACGGGGTGGTTCCCGGCCGCCAGCGCAGAAGGATCCTGGCGGACCTGCGCGACAGCATCGACACAGACGTTGCCGTCAATAAGCTGCCCGAGGTTCTGGCTGGGCTGGGAAAACCACGGGTTGTGGCGGCAAGCTATGCCGAGGGTGCCGACCAGTCGCGCCCGCTGTGGTCCGCCGGCTTACTGGCTGCCATGATCATGCTTGTGATCTACTGGATACTGCTTTTCACATACTCGGCAGGGATGCTGGCCTCGGCGGTTCAAGCTGGAGGTGAATTCAATTCACATTTCTTTCTTGTCAAGGTGATGGCCTTCAATACCGGTGACGGTTTGGGGATCGGCTGGAGCGGGGCAGCAGCCCTATGGTTTCCCATAGCCCTGGCTGTCTTGGCTTTCATCCCGGCCAGCCGGGCCTGGCGCGTCTTTCGCGGCAAGGTTTGAAGTTTCCCGTAGTCGCTGGGGAATTCGCGGCAATCGATCGGATTCCGGCAGTAGGTTTCCGGAGGAGCACGTGGCTCGGACTCCGTGTGCGTGACTCCACGCGGTCGAAATATGTGGCTTGACGTGGTGCCCACCGGCGACAGGCACCGCCTACGCGGCGCGGAGATGCGAGATGACCAGACCGATCGGGGCACTGATCAGCAAAACGAAAACCATGAATCGGAATCCCCACAACAGCCATGCGTTCTGCGGCCGCGTGCCCCGCACACCCCAAATGAACAGTCCCAGTGCCAGGAAGAGCAGGGCTGCACCCACATAGCTCAGAACGGGAACGCCAGCCAGCGTGCCCAGAAGAACGGCAGCATTTGAAAGGTTCAAGGCCACGGCTTGGAACGTGAGCAGCGAAGTGGTGGGGCGTTTGGAGGCTAGGCCAGCCTGACCCATCCCCAAGACCAGCTGAGCCACCCCGCAGACCAGCACCAGGTAGGCGACGGCCCAGGCTGAAAGATAGCTTGGTGCGCCCGCACTGGCGGCAGAAACAACTCCACCCAGAACAATGCTGACAGCACCGGGGATGGCAAAGGGAAGCGCGCTCTTGTTCACATCTCCCAGCTTATGCCCACCTGAACCATGGGCATCCCGATGGGGAGCGGGGGGGGGGGGGGGGCTGCCGGCAGGCGGTGAACCCGAGCACCATCAGGCGCGTGGTTCGTCTAGCTATGAAAGCCTGCTCAGAGTTATCTTTAGTAAAGCCTTAGGAGTGGAGGTTTGGTACGTCACCGCGAAACCAGTCGACAGCTACAGCATCGATGCACCATGGGTGCCATGGATGTTGGCAAGCTTCACCTCGTCCATGGTGTCCTGACGGCTCTCGGGGTCATCGCCTGCAAGCCACCATTGAACTGCCCTTCGGTGGCCTGGGATCACTGTTATTTGGATCGACCTGTGGCGTTCTGTGGATCAGTCAGGCAACACTGTTGATGCCGCAGTCCGGAACCCCTAGGTTGGCGCGGCTGGTGGGGCGGCACTTGGATGGCGACCACCGCCATCACCACATTCCGGGCACAATCTGCACCAGCCCGGTAACGGGGCCCTATACGGGCACTGTGTGCGGCCAATTTTGGGTGCTTTTGCCGGGTCAGCCGTTGACGTCGTGCAAGTGGTGGACGATGTCGTGCAGGAAATACCCGGCCAGGGTCACCACCGTAAATTCCGCGCCATTGCTGCGTAGCCCGCGCCGTCCCCAATCCGCTTCGTCGACTGCACCGAAAGCGGCTGCCGCATCCAAGCCGTTTTGCACCAGTTCGCTGGCAACATCATCAGGATCGAGAGTCGAATAGCAGCCGTCAAGGGCTGCCTGGTCCTGGTCCCAGTCGGCGAAGGTGGGGTTCTCTTCCCGGAGCATGAGCTCAAGGCGTGCGGTGAACAGTTCGAAGACGTCACTGGCATGGGCGCCATATTCCAGCACAGACCAC
Source organism: Arthrobacter sp. E3 (assembly GCF_017353415.1). Lineage (GTDB taxonomy): Bacteria > Actinomycetota > Actinomycetes > Actinomycetales > Micrococcaceae > Specibacter. The sequence goes on along the minus strand of NZ_JAFMPX010000042.1, from coordinate 12,624 downwards.
GTGTCCGGGTTTGAGCGTTCCTCAACGTTGGCCCCCCGCAGCGCGTTCTGCCACCGCGGGAGCAGCGCGGGGATCATGGTTGCCGCAGTGGACGGTGTGGCTTCGGAGGCATCGAAGCCGCACTCAGGGCACACACGCTGCAAAACCCAGGTCCAGTCTTTTTCATCGGGAGTGATAGCCATGGGGCCAGTCTATGCGTAGGCCCCGCAACAGCCCATGCCTATTCCAATGGCAGCTCAAAAGCCTCTTGTGTACTGCCGGGGATGGGCTGTGCGTCACGGGTGGGGGCCGCCGGGACCTTCGGCGACACCACCGGGGCGGCAGGTAGATCAGGGGTATGGGCACCGTTAGCCAAGCTGTGCCCAACCAAGCTGTGCCCAATCAGGCTGGGCCCGATCAGGTCGAGGGCTGCGCTGAGCGCCACGCCCGAGCCGTCGCGGTGGCCATGCTCCACCGGCAGCGCCCGGGCGACGCCGGAACCGGTGGAAGCCTTGGCCGGACCATGGCCAGCCCAGGACGCCCGCAGCCTGTCCTCGCCTTTGAGGAAGCGGTGCGCCCGCACCCCTGCCGTGGCGCGTCCCTTGGCCGGGTAATCTGAGAATGCGGTCACCTTGGCCGAGCCCGACGGCGTGCCCGGCAGCGCGTCCTGCCCACCGGCCACCGTGACCACCACCGCCTCGGAATCGGTCGGGGAGACCACGCCAAAGGACAGCACCGCGTCTCCGACAGAGAGCTTGATTCCGGCCATGCCGCCGGCCGTGCGACCCTGCGGGCGAACCGTGGCGGCACTGTAGCGCAGTAATTGGGCGCCGCGGGTGATGAACACGAGTTCGTCGTCGTCCGTGGCAACGCCTGCGCCCACCACGAAATCCTTGGGTTTGAGGGAAATGTACTCCCAGTCGTCGCGGTTCAGCGGATACTCGGGGGTTACCCGCTTGACCACCCCGGCAGCGGTACCCACGGCAAAGACGCTGTTCAGCGGCACAAAGCCAACCAGGGTCTCGCCCTTCGTCAGCGTGATGAAGTCCTTGGCCGCCACGCCGCCGGCCAGGTTTGGCAGGGAGTTGGTGGGCGGCAGCACAGGCATGTCCACCACTTGCAGGCGAAGCATGCGACCCAGCGACGTCAGCGCGCCAATCTCGGCCCTCGCGGTGGACTTCAGCACTGAGGTGAAGACGTCGTGCTTGCTGCGGCCCCCTGAATCCAAGAGTGGATCAGCCGTGGTTGTCCGGGCGATCTGCCCCGTGGCGCTGAGCAGCACCCAGCAGGGATCGTCGGCAATTTCAAGAGCTAGCGGAGCAATCTTGGCGGCCTTGCCCGTGCCGCCGGCAGCAAGCGCCTTCGCCACGGACGGGGCCATGGCCTCGGATTCAAGCAGCACGGTGCGGCGCGGGGTGGCGTATTTCGCGGACACTTCGCCCAACTCGTCGGTGACCAGTTGGTGCAGCAGTTCCTTGGAATCCAAAATAGCCTGCAGGGCTTCAATTTCACGACGCAGCTGGTCACGCTCGGCCTCCAGCTCCACCATGGAGAAGCGGGTGAGCTGGCGCAAACGCAGGGCCAGGATGTAGTCCGCCTGGATTTCGGACAAGTCATAAATGGCCATGAGGCGCTCACGGGCTGCCGCCACCTGATCCGAGGTCCGGATGATCTGGATGACCTCGTCAATATCCAAGATGGCGATGAGCAGGCCCTCCACCAGGTGCAGGCGGTCGAGCTTCTTGGCGAGGCGGAACGTGGTGCGGCGGCGCACCACGTCAATGCGGTGCGTGACAAACACCTGCAGCAGCGGCAACAGGCCAAGGGTTTGCGGCTGGCCCTCAACGAGGCAGACGTTGTTGATGCCGAAGGACTCCTCCAGCGGCGTGTAGCGGTACAACTGCTCCATGACGGCGGCCGGGTTGAAACCGTTCTTGATCTCCAGCACCAGCCGCAGCCCATGCTTGCGGTCTGAGAGGTCAATGAAGTCGGCGATGCCCACCAGCTTCTTGTTATTGACCGCGTCCTTGACTTTTTCTTTCACCTTTTCCGGGCCCACCAGGTAGGGCAGTTCGGTGACAACAAGGCCCGTGCGGCGCGCGGAAATTTGTTCAACAGCCATTTTGGCTCGGGTCTTGAACGAGCCGCGGCCGGTGGCGTAGGCGTCGCGGATGCCTTGTAGACCCACAATTCGCCCGCCCGAGGGCAGGTCGGGGCCGGGCACGTACGCCATGATGTCTTCGAGGGTCGCATCGGGGTGGGCGATCAAGTGTTGGGCGGCGGCAATCACTTCGCCAAGGTTGTGCGGGGCCATGTTGGTGGCCATGCCCACGGCAATGCCGCTGGCTCCGTTGACCAGCAGGTTCGGGTAGGCCGCGGGCAGCACGGAGGGCTGTGTCCACTCGTTGTCGTAGGTGGGCACAAAGTCCACCACGTCCTCATCCAGGTTTCCCGTCAGCTCCAGTGCGGCGGCGGCCAGACGGGCCTCGGTGTAGCGGGGGGCGGCGGGGCCGTCGTCGAGCGAGCCGAAGTTGCCGTGCCCGTCAACGAGAGGCAGACGCAGGGAAAAGTCCTGGGCCATGCGCACCATGGTGTCGTAGATCGCCGTGTCCCCGTGCGGGTGCAGCTTGCCCATGACCTCGCCCACCACGCGGGCACTTTTGACGTGGCCCTTGTCCGGGCGCAGGCCCATGTCCGTCATCATGTACAGGATGCGCCGCTGGACAGGCTTGAGCCCGTCACGGGCGTCGGGCAGCGCCCTGGAGTAGATCACTGAGTAGGCGTACTCCAGGAATGAGCCCTCCATTTCAGTTGAAACATCAATGTCAACGATGTTTTCCTTGAAATCCTTGGGGAGGGTGCCGTCTGCTGGGCGTTGGCGCTTGGCCATGATGGCGGTGGTTCCTTTTCTGCCTGGGGGTGTTGCGTCTCTGACATAGACGCCTAAAACGAGATCATGTCGGTACAGTGATTCTATGGTGAAGCCAGAGCTCGCGCCCGAATATCCGGCCCATTGGGAAGCCGATGTTGTTCTCCGTGATGGAAGCACGGGCCATTTGCGGCCCATGACCGCCGCCGACGCCCCCGCCGTGCAGGCATTTCACATGGCGCAGTCGCAAAATTCCATCTATTTGCGCTTCTTTACGTACAAGTCCAAGCTTACGGACAAGGAACTGCGCCGCTTCACTGAGCTTGACTACCACGACCGTGTGGCATTTGTCATAACCCGCGGCGACGGGATTATTGGGATCGGGCGCTACGACCGGCTCGATGACCCCTCCGACGCCGAGGTGGCCTTCAACGTTTCCGATGCCCACCAGGGCCGCGGCGTGGGGTCGATTCTGCTTGAACACTTGGCTGTGGCTGCGCGGGAGAACGGGATCAGCAAGTTCTCCGCGGAGGTCCTGCCGGAAAACCGCAAGATGATCCAGGTTTTCTCTGAGGCCGGCTATGAAGTCAAGCGGCATTTTGACGATGGCGTGGTTTCGCTCCACTTTGACATCGACCCCACGGAGAAGTCCCGCGCCGTCATGGAATCCCGCGAGCACCGGGCCGAGGCGCTCAGCCTCGCCGGGCTGTTGGCGCCGGCCTCTGTGGCCGTGATTGGGGCCAGCCGGGAGTGGGGGAGCGTGGGCCAGCAACTCCTTGAGCACGTTGTCGAGGGGAACTTCACCGGCGCCATTTACGCCGTCAACCCGGATGCACTGGAGGTCTCCGGCATGATGCCCTACTCCAGGATCGGCGAGGTTCCCGGGCCCGTGGACCTGGCCGTCATCGCCGTGCCCTACGGTCAGGTCCAGGCTGTGGTGGAGCAGTGCGGGCAGGCCGGCGTGAAGAGCCTTGTTGTGGCCACCGCAGGTTTCGCGGACGACGGCGAACGCGGGCTTGCGCGCCAGCACGCCCTGGTGCGCCAAGCGAGGGCAAACGGCATGCGGGTGGTGGGCCCGGCCTCGCTTGGCGTGGCCAACACCGACCCGGCAGTGTCGCTGAACGCATCGATGGCCCCGGCACTGCCCCTGCGGGGAGGCTTGGGGATCTTCAGCCAGTCAGCAGCACTAGGGGCTTCCCTGTTCGCCTCCCTGAGCCGGCGCGACGTGGGCATGTCTACCGTGCTCTCGGCCGGAAACCGGGCTGATGTGTCAGGCAATGACATGATGCAGTTTTGGGAGGATGACCCGAACACGGCCGCGTGCGGGCTTTATCTAGAATCCATTGGCAACCCACGCAAGTTTTCGCGTATTTCCCGGCGCCTGGCTCGGAGCAAACCCGTCATCGTGGCCAAATCGGATGCCATCGGGCTGCGCCTGCCGCCCGGCCACGCCGTGCGCACCACCCAAGCCCCTGTCGGTGCGCTGGACGCCATGCTGCGCCAGTCCGGCGTCGTGCGTGTGAATACGATTGAAGAACTCTCTGATGTGGCCCAGATTGTGGTGGGGCAGCCGCTGCCCAAGGGGCCGGGTCTTGCCATTGTTGGCAACTCCGCGGCGCTGGGCACGGTGGTGGCTGATGCCACCGAGCAGCACGGGCTCACGGTGGCGGCCGTCGAGTCGAGTCTGGTGCTGGATATGGGTCAGTCCAAGGCGTTGCCGCTGCTGAAGCGCACGGTGCTCGATGTGCTGGCCCGTGATGGTGTGGACTCGGCCATTGTGACGCTGTTGCCCGTGGTGGGGCTGACTGTGGACGTGATTGCCGCAACGCTGCAGGAGTGCTCAGTGGAGTCCGGGAAGCCCGTCGTCGCCGCGCTGACCGGCAACATTGACCGCCGTATTCACGTAAACCGGCAAATGGCGCAGTCGCTGCCAGCATTCTCCAGCCCCGGTGCGGCCATTGCGGCATTGGCCGCTGTGACGCGGTACGCGCACTGGCTGACACTTGAATCACCCGTTTTTGATGTGCTGGAAGGGGTTGATCCGCGCGGCGCTGAAGCCCTGCTGGATGGATGGCTGGCTGAGGTGACCGGGGATGGGCTTCTCACCTTGGATGCTGGGCAGGCGACGGAACTGCTGCACCACTATGGCATTGAAGTGCTCGAATCGGCTCCGTTCCAAACCGAGGACCAGGCCGTGGCCGCAGCGCAGCGGCTGGGTTGGCCGGTCGCCATCAAGACCATTGACCCCGCCCTGCGTCACCGGATGGATTTGGGTGGTGTGCGCATCAACATTGAAAATGCTGAGTCGCTGCGGCGCAACATTGTCCGGATGCGCAACTTCCTCAAACCGTACGGGGACAAGGAGTTGGAGGTGCAGTCGATGGCGGAAGTGGGCCAGTCGTGCACCTTGCGGGCCATCGAGGACCCGTTGCTGGGGCCGGTGGTGTCCTTCGGATTGACCGGGGACGCGGTGAACCTGCTGGACGACTGGGCACACAGGGTGCCGCCATTGTCGGTGGCAGACACTGCGGACCTCATCCGCTCACCGCGTGCTGCAGTGAAGCTGTTCGGCTATGAAGGCCTGCCTGCCGTAAATGTGAAGGCACTGGAGGATTTGGTGGCCCGGGTGGCGATGCTCAAGGATGAACATCCCGAAGTGGCCTTCATTGAATTCAAGCCCATTCTCGTCGGCCCCACGGCCGTGACTGTCTTGTCCGTCGATGTGAGAATCGGCAACCCGGCCCAGCGCACCGACAGTGCACGGAGGGCCATGATTTTCTAGCCGGGCAACACCACGGCGCGGGCCGGGGGTGTGGCCAGTTCGCAACGCCGTCGCCAAAGTGCGAAAATGGGAGCATGAACAGCTTCGGCGCGGGCGCCCCCGCCAATACCAAGGGTCGCGATTTGGAAGCCGCACTTCAGCGGTCAGGTTTTTACCCCCGGCTCGTTGCAGACGTGGTCAACGATGCCCTTGACGGCCAGGAAAGTCTTGCGCACCTGGTGCATCTGGAAACCCACTTTGACCGCACCGAGGTGCACCGGCACATTACCGTGTTGGTGCTGACCACGGACATGCTGGTCATCACCCACGTTGACGACCACCAGCTCGATGAATCGGGTGAGCAGATGGTGGCCCAGGTGTCCACCGAATCAGTGCCAGTCGCCCAGATCAACTCTGTGGTGCTCAGCTACATCTACGCCCAGCCGCAGGACTACAAGCCCTCGGATCCAGCACGCGAGCTCACCTTGGCTATCGCCTGGTCTGGCGGACAGCGGGTGGAGATGGGTCCGGCGTCGTGCGGGGATCCCGCCTGCGACGCCGACCACGGTTATTCGGGAACTATCGTCCAGGAGGACATTGCGCTACGCATCAGCGCCGAGGCCGAGGGTCTGCAGGCTGTGGCGGACGCGAAAGCCTTCGCCCGTGCTTTGCGTGCCGTGAACACTGGCGCCGGTGCGCCCAGCCACTTGGAGCTCGGGACCACCAGATTCCCCGCCTTTGGTGCGCGCCTAGGCCGTTCCCATTACCGTCGCTGACGCCGTGGGTGCCCTCGACGAGCTGACTCACGTGCAGCCCCCACTGCCCGCCGCACCCGCCTACGGGACGGCGAGCATTGGCGATGTGCTCAGCAGTGCAGCTGCCGTGCTGGGTGGGGAGTCCTTTGAGAATGTGCTGAAGCTGCCAGCTGCCACGCGGATCTGCGTCGTTCTTGTCGACGGTTTGGGCAAGTCCTTGTTGAAGGCGAAGTCCGGGCATGCACCGTTCTTGCGCGGCGTCATGGCCGAAGACACAGGGGGTGCGCATCCGCGAACCCTGCAAGCTGCCTTTCCCAGCACGACCGCGACCTCACTGACGTCGTTGGGCACGGGAGCAGTTCCGGGGCACCACGGCATGGTGGGCTACGACGTGCTCGACCCGCGCCAGGACAAGGTGGTGAACCTGCTCGGAAATTGGGACGCCGGTGTGGATCCTCTGCAATGGCAGCCATGCCCCACCATCTTTGAAGAACTCTCCGCTTCGGTGCCCTGCACCACGGTGAGCCTGCCGCGCTTTGCCGATTCGCCCATGACCCGCGCGGCGCTAAGGGGCAGCGAATTCCGTGGCGCCACCTCGATGCATGCCCGGGTGGAGGAAGCCGTCAATGCGTTGGCTGCGACGCCGCGGGCGCTGGTGTACCTGTACTGGGGGGAACTGGACAAGGTCGGCCACGCGCACGGCGCAGATTCGGCGCAGTGGGAACGGCAGCTGGAAGAGCTCGACGCCGGCATGAAGCGTCTCGCTGCGACCGCACCGGCCGGGACGCTGATTCTCTTGACAGCCGACCACGGCATGGTGGATGTGCCGCGTTCGGCCCGGATCGACTTTTCGGTCTACCCGGAGCTGGTGGCCGGTGTCCGGCATACGGCGGGGGAACCGCGGATGGTGCACTTGTACCTGGAACCGGGGACCACGGAAATAGCACGCGGCCGCCTCATGGAGGCTTGGTTGGAACGATTCGGTAAGAAGGCCTGGGTTTTGACCAGGGAGCAGGCAGTCGAGGCAGGCTACTTTGGCGAGGTTTCCGACGCTGTCAGTGCCCGCATTGGCGATGTTTTGGTTTTGGCCAGGGAGTCGATCGCATTTTACGACCTGCAACGGGTGCGTGCCCAGGCCATGGAGGTGGTGGGCCAGCACGGATCCATCACGAAGGCCGAGCGTGAGGTGCCGCTGCTGCGCATTCCCGTGACACCGAAGAAGGTATCGACTGCAAGGAAGGGCGCCAAGCGCCGCTAGGGCCGAGGAGGTCCCAGGCATTCTTATGACTGAGACCGGGGTTCCCGACTTCAGTCGCCCTTGGTGCCGAACACTATCTCGTCCCAGCTCGGGACGCTGGAGCGCTTGGGTTTCGTGGAGGCCTTGCGCTCCAGACGTGCCGTCACATCACTGTCGCTGGCGCCACTTTCTTCCGGCACGTGGGTCTGCGGCTCACTGCTGGTGGATGGTTCCCCAGAGACCACAACTTCCCTCGTCTCGCTGCTGACCTCGGCAACACTGCCACCCCTGTTCGAGCCTTGGGCGTCGTGTTCAGAAAGGCGTGGCGCCAGTTTCAGGAACGGGATGGAACGGAGCCTGTCCCTGGGGCTCACCGCAGGGGCGGGTGCTTCCTCGATCGGATTGGTCTCAGGAGTGTCCTCTTCCGACTCACTTTCACCAGCCTTGATTCCATAGAATTCTTCATCACGGGGGTGGGCGCCGGGAACGGAATTGCCGAGCATGGCGGCCAGTTCGTCATCGCCCGCCTCGTTCACGCCCAAGCGCACACCGCGGCGGGAGCGCAACATCTCAAGGAGCCCGTGGCTGTGGCCGTCCTCATCAGACTCCGGTGCGAGCTCTGTGGGCGTCGCCTCTGAGTCTGAGGCCCCCTCTGCGGAAAGCTCTGTCTCCATGTCGGAGGATACGGCGTCGGCTTCCACATCAAAGGGCTTGTCGACGACTGCGCTCAGCCGACGTGCCGAAACGGGACTGTCGAGCGGCTCAAGTTCACTGAGTTGCTGTGCCCAGCGGTTGGCGTTGTGCAGTGCCTTGCGTGCGGCATGGTAACGCCACAGGGCCGGGGGTGCCTCGCCAATACTCGTGGCGGCGCGCTCTGTGCTGGGCTCAAAGTTGGCGCTGATGGTCCAGTCGCCTGCTTTGTCGCGCCAAGCATCCCAGCGCAGTGACTTCGGGTCGATGCCAAAAGCCACCAGCCGGTGCCGGACCATTTCATCAAGGGATGCCGGGCTCTCGCCAAAGGCAGCCTTGTAACCGTCGTTGTGGGCGGTGGGAGCGGCAACCTCGACGGCGCGCGCCTGACCGGCGATGTATTCACGTTCGGCCAGTACGGGTCCCTCGTAGCGCCGCACCTGCTCCAGCGACAGCCCTGATTGTTCAGAGACTGCCGCTGCAGTGGCTCCAGCCCGAATCAATGCCTGGATTTCCCGTGGCCTCATGCGGGTGCCAGGCTGTTGCGGCATGTTCGGCAAACGGTGGTGCGTTTTGCCTACTGCTGTGCGCAGCGCCTCGTCCAAGGGGAGTAGGTAGATGTCCCCATCGGGACCACTGAGCAGCAGGTGTCCGCCGTCGTCGTGGACACCCACCAGCCGCAGATCAGCCATGTCGTCCTCCCAAAAAGTCATTATTGTACACTTCGAAACTTTGCCATTGATGCGCCAAATTACCTACTACCGCGCTAGGCGTGGCGTGAGTTCGCTTTGTCAACGAGCGCGAAACGCAGGGCAGCAGAACCTCAAGCAACTTAAGCCTGCTGCGAACTAACGCGCCGACTGCTCATCGTTCACTGTTTTACATTTTATGGTGTTGGCAGCATTTGTATACTGCCGCCCCGCGGTGATTCTAAGGAAGTAATGATGAGAACCGGTTACCACCAGCCACGAATGGCCCAACGACCGGCTGGTCCCAGCCCCGTAATGAACGCTGTGATCGATTTGGCTGAGACCGATCTGGCAGAGAATTTCGAACTTCCTGGCAATGACGTTCCTGCCGAAGAATTGGCCTTGGAGATCATGGCCGAGCAGGCGGATGAGTTCACGTGCGGCTCGTGTTTCCTGGTGCGGCATCGATCACAGCTTGCTCGGGAAATGAATGGATTGAAGTACTGCAGGGATTGCGAGGGGTGAAAAAGTGGCTCCCCCGACGCGGAGTCCAGGGGCTCAGGCCTCGGGGTTGAAGGCTGCCCGTCCGGTGCCGCGCAAGGCTGCGGCAAGATGCTCGGGGTTGCGAGAGGATGCCAGCCAGTACGGCGTCCGATCTGTGGGATCAGTAATTTCCATCTTCACCACCGGCTTGATCCACCCGCGAATGCACAGGTAGGCAAGACCGTTGAGTTTGGTGCCGCGCTGATCGGTGGCGTCCTGGCCGTGGTAGGCCGTGACTTCACCAACAAATTGGCGCTCAATCTGGGCCCGGCCCACCCGCAACGTCTCGGGGGTCACTTCAATGGTGGGGGTGGAAGCGATCAGCAGCGCGGCCTGGCCGATCAGCAGGACGAAAAATGCGATGTATCCCGCCGCCGGGCTGATCGGGATGAAAATCAGGATGCCAGCTGCGGAGAGTCCCACGACGATGACCCAGCCCCAAAATCCGGGCCAGAGTTTCTCCGTGTAGTTAGCCGTTGAGGGGGACGTTGCGCTCTGCGGCGAAGGTGATGACATGGCTATAGCTTTTCACCTTTCCGGCAGTAAATCACGTTGGCCGCTGCCGAGGCCAAGACAGGCGCCGCGCGGCGGTTCGCGATAGAGTGGGCTGTTGTGACCGAACAGACTTCTCCCGCCAACAATGCCTCCGACGACGCGCGGCCCACTCTAAGCGTGCAGTTGTGCATGCTCGACGACGGGATCGAGCCTCCCAGCTATGCCCACCCCGGTGACGCCGGCGCTGACCTGCGGACCCGGATCGACGTGGTGTTGGCGCCCGGTGAGCGGGCCCTGGTCCCCACAGGTGTCAGCATTGCGCTGCCGTTCGGCTTTGTTGCGCTGATCCACCCGCGTTCGGGTTTGGCCACGAAGCAGGGGCTGACCATTGTCAACAGCCCGGGTACCGTGGACGCCGGCTACCGCGGTGAATTGTCGGTGACGTTGCTGAACACTGACTCCCGCCATTCGATCTCACTGACCAGGGGCGATAGAATTGCACAAATGGTGATCCAGCGCGTGGAAATGGCTGAGTTCATAGAGGTCAATGAGCTGCCGGCCTCGGTACGCGGTACCGGCGGATTCGGATCCACGGGCGGTTTTTCCCGGACACCCCAGGGCGAAGTCCCGCAAGCGCCCGGCAACGGCTAAGCAGCCGCCTTCATTATCGCGAGTTCCATCTTTTACAAGGAGTCTTAATCCCATGGCTTTTGGGTTCGGTAAGAAAAACAAGAACAGCTCGGACGAGTTGGTTGATTCCAACTCCGCTGCCGTCGATCAAGACGACGCCGGGACCTCACCTGAAGGTTCGGGCCCTGCGATGTTGGACCTTCCCCCAGATCCTTCCGACACCGCCTATGACCGTGCCGTGCACGGCCCGTTGGATGACTCCGAGATTGAGAACACCGACGGCTACGTGGATTTGGGAGCCCTTCTGATCACCCCTCGCGAGGGGCTGTCGCTGCGTCTGGAGGTTGAGGAAAGCACATCACGCGTCATCGCGGTAACGCTGGACTTGAACGGTTCCAGCCTGCAATTGCAGGCCTTTGCGTCCTCACGTTCGGAAGAGCTGTGGCGCGACATCCGCGAGCAGCTGGGCCTGTCCGTTGGCTCGCAGGGTGGGGAGATCGAAATCCTTGACGGTGTTTTCGGCAAGGAAGTACTTGCCAAGGTTCCCGCAGAGGCGAGTGACGGAAGCAAGGGTTTCCGGGTTGCCCGATTCCTTGGCGTCGACGGCCCCCGCTGGTTCCTGCGTGGCGTCTTGGGCGGCGATGCAGCGGTTGACAGTGAAGCTGCGAAGGAACTTGAGGACTTGTTCCGTGGAGTTGTTGTGGTGCGTGGCGAGACCCCTTTGCCTCCGCGTGATCTGTTGCTGTTGCGCCTGCCCAAGGACGCTGCCACAGCTGCCGAAGCGGGCATGCCCGGCGGCCAAGATGCCCCCTCTCAGGGTGGGGAACCCCTTCAGCGCGGGCCCGAAATCACAGCGATCGGCTGACGTTGACACCCTCGCAACAACGCGGTTGGTCCGACCCTGGAGCCATTTGCGATTTACCGCGCCGGGGCCGCGCAGTGTGCAAAGGGGTCATTGACGCCGTTACCATCCTGCCGGAGTCAAGCGCACCCGCCTATACAGCGATCGTCACTGACCGGGAGGCCCATCGTGGCGCCGTGGACGGCAAGAATCACCGCCTGCGTCTGGTGTGGATAGGACGACGGCGTGTGCCCGGCATTGTGGCAGGCACGCGTTTGCGGGTGGAGGGCATGGTTTCACTTCGTGACGGCCTGCCCACCATGTACAACCCCCGCTACGAAATCATTGGAACCCAGGAGAGCTAGTTGAGCCAGCAGAGTCCCGAAGAGAACCCGCCTGTGCAAAAACCCACCGGTGGATTCGCTGAGATCGCCCATGATATGGCGTCCAAGAACCCGTTGGTGCGTAAGGAGAACGGCCAAATCGACTTGCTGGCCGCTGCTGGGGGAATGCGTGGCATTGCCGAAAGCGTGCTGCCCGGACTGATTTTCCTGGTCGTTTTCACGCTGACCCGGAACCTGACCGCCGCCCTCGTCGGATCAGTGGCCATTGCGGTTGTGTTCCTCGTGGCACGACTGATCCAGCGGACGCCGTTGACGCAGGCGCTGGCCGGAATTGCCGGTGTCGCACTTTCCGCTTTCCTGGCCATGAAGACCGGAAAAGCCGAGAATTACTACCTGATTGGCTTCCTGACCAATGGCGGCTACATCCTCGCCATGGTCATTTCAATCGTGGTGCGGTGGCCGGTGTTGGGCCTGCTGTTTGGCTATGCCCGCAACGAAGGCGTGCGTTGGCGGGACAAACCGGAACGGCTCCGTGCCTACAATGTTGCGACCTGGATTGTGGTGGCAGTCATGGCCGCCCGTCTGGTGGTGCAACTGCCGCTGTATCTGACGGAGCAGGTTGACGCCTTGGGGGCAATGCGCCTGATCATGGGCGTTCCGCTGTACGCGTTTGGCCTCTGGATCGCCTGGCTTGTCAGCCGCCCAGTCAGCGAGAAGCTGCCAGCGGACTAGCACTGCTATAAAAACCAAGTGAGGGGGTGGGTTGTTGGAATTTCCTAAACACCCCCCCA
>NZ_JAFMPX010000041.1 GCF_017353415.1 Arthrobacter sp. E3 | reverse complement strand
CAAAAGTTCAAGCGGTGGACACAGTCTTTACGGCGTCCTAAAAGCCCTCCAGGAAATCATCATCGGCATGCTCGACCGCTGTCCCGCCTGCCAACGGCCACCCCCAACCTAACAAAGTACTACTAGGAGTTGTCGATATAGGGTGGGCGCTGTACCGGCTATTGGGAAGAGTAACCAGTGAACTTATTGACACCGCACCACGACGGTTCCGCACTCTATGTGCAGGGAAGTGGCACCTTAGGGGAACGCTGCACGTTGCGGATACGTGTGCCGCAACAGTGGGGGAGCGCGGCGCGGATTTGGGTGCGCAGCGTCCAGGACGGCGAGCCCAGGTATGACGCGGCGCGACACATCGATAGCGTTGACGGCTGGGTGTGGTGGGAAGCCAGCATGCTCGCCATGAATCCTGTGGCACGCTACAGGTTCGTTATTGAGGTGGCAGGCGTTGGTGATGAAGGTGCCAGCTATTGGCACTTGAACAACGAGGGCCTCTTCGACAGGGACACCTCCGACTACAACGACTTCAGGGTCACCACGGCGAACGATGCCCCAGCGTGGACCCGCGACGCCGTCATGTATCAAGTGTTCCCAGACAGGTTTGCGAAGTCGGCCAAGGCTGCGAGCCGTCCGGTTCCAGGGTGGGCTGTCGCCTGCACTTGGGAGACTCCAGTTGACGGTGTCTGGCCGGATGCTGCCCGGCAATTCTATGGTGGAGACTTGGACGGGGTCACCGAAAAACTGGATGAGCTGGCAGTGCTCGGCGTGGACATCGTGTACCTGACGCCTTTCTTCCCGGGCCGTTCCAATCACCGCTACGACGCCTCAACCTTCCATGCGGTGGATCCGCTGCTCGGCGGGGATCAGGCCCTGATCGACCTGGTCCAGGCAGCGCACGCCCGCGGCATGAAGGTGATGGGTGACCTCACCTCCAATCACACGGGTGATGCCCACGAGTGGTTCATCCGAGGCCAGGCTGACCCGGATTCGGTGGAGGCCGGCTTCTTCTACTTCAACGAGGACCACAGCGAGTATGAGAGCTGGTGGGGCGTGAAGTCGCTCCCCAAGCTCAACTGGGCTTCTGCGGCGCTTCGTGAAGCCTTCGTCACGGGCGAGGACTCCGTCGTAGCGCATTGGCTTAAGCCACCCTTCAACTTGGACGGTTGGCGGATCGACGTCGGCAATATGACGGGCCGCCTCGGCGCAGTGGAACTCAACCACGAAGTTGCCGCTCTCATCCAGGCACGGATTCTGGAAATCAACCCCGAGGCACTGCTGCTGGGTGAGGAAACCTCCGACGCCGGTGCCGACGTGGACGGTTTCGGCTGGCAGGGTGCCATGACGTATTCCAACTTCACCCGCCCCATGTGGCAGTGGCTGGCTGACCCTGCAGCGCGCGTGGACTTTTTTGGCACCCCGCTGCCGGGCCCCAACAAGGTGAGTGCCGACGTCGTGCTTGCCACCCATAGGGACCTCTCGAGCGCTTTCAGCTGGCCCGTGCGCAACGCCACGATGAACGCGCTGAACACCCATGACACGGCGCGGGTGGGAAGCCTCATGATTCCCGGCGGGCCGATTGTGGCGGCGGCGATGTCCATGCTGCTGCCGGGGATTCCCGTGATCTTCGCCGGCGACGAGTTCGGATTGCTGGGCGACAGGGGAGAGTCGTCGCGCACGCCCATGCCCTGGGGCGACCCCGAACGCATCGTCACGGATCTGCGCCCCGCCTATGCGGCCCTGACGAGGTTGCGCCATGGGAGCCCGGCCGTGTCTCATGGTGGCATGCGCTGGTTGATGGCCGACGGCGATGTGCTGGCTTTTGTGCGCGAGTCGCCGCAGGAGTCGCTGCTCGTTATCGCAGTGCGGGCCTCCGTCGACGGGCTTGATCTTGGCTCATGGGGCTTGGGGGATACGTCCGGGCTGCTCGATGATCAGGTCTTTGCCACGGGCGATGTCAGCGTGGGAGAAGGCGTGAGCTTGTCCGGGCCCGGCGCCTATGTGTGGCGTCTGCCTGGGTTGAGCGTGCCGGGCGGTTTAGCACCATCGATGGAACGTGTTCTCGTCCTAGACTGAAGGCGAACATACCGGAACTGACGGGGAGGCGCCGCACGATTATGGCACAACATGGGATTCATCTTCACGAGGGGTTCGCTGCCGCGGTGCTCCAGTCTCTGCGGGGGGACCAGCTCAGTGTGGCGGCCGCCGATTTGCAGACTTTTGCCATCGATCAAGGTCCCGTGACGGATTATCAGCAACCCGTGGCTGTTGTGTGGGCTGCGAGCGTTGCCGACGTGCAGGCGGTGGTTAGGGCTGCCGCTGAGTACAACGTGCCGTTGGTGACCCGAGGGGCGGGAACCGGGGTCTCCGGTGGCGCCCACGCCACGGCCGGTTCGGTGGTGTTGAATCTGACACGGATGAACAAGATTCTGGAAATCAACGCGGAGGATGAGATCGCCAGGGTTGAAGCGGGTGTCATCAACGGCGATCTCAATCAGGCGGTGTCCGAGTTGGGGCTGATGTTCGCGCCGGACCCTGCCAGCTACAAGATCTCCACCATTGGCGGGAACATTGCCACCAACGCAGGCGGACTACGATGTGCCAAGTACGGGGTCACCCGCGACGCAGTCCTTGCCCTCGACGTGGTTCTGGCCGACGGATCGCTGATCCATACCGGACACAGGACGTTCAAAGGTGTGGCCGGTTATGACCTGACAAGTTTGCTTGTCGGCTCCGAGGGGACTCTGGGCATCGTGGTGGGTGCGACGGTGCGCTTGAAATACCTTCCCACCATTGTGCGCACACTGGCCGTATTCTTCCCCGATGTCCAGTCCGCTGCTGCCGGCGTCTTGGCGCTCGGCACGGCTCGTGTGCAACCCTGCATCCTGGAGCTGCTGGATGGGCAGTCCCTGAAGGAGCTGGACTTCCGTAATGGCAGCAACCTCGCCAGCAGGGGCACCGCACTGCTTTTGATCCAGTTCGACGGGCTGGCCGCGTTGCAGGAAGAGGACTTGGCGGTCGCAGCGCTGGAGGAACTCGGTGGCAGGGCCAGTCGGGAGGATCCGGCAGAGGCGCAACGGCTGGTTGACCTGCGGCGCAACAACCGCGGTTTGGACGTCGACGCGGTGAACAGAGTAGGGGAAGACGTGGCCGTGCCGCGTTCCCAGTTGGTCCACTACATCACGGCATTGGAAGAAATGGCCCGGCGCCATGGCGTGGATTTGCAGGTGATCGCCCACGCCGGAGACGGCAACCTCCACCCGACCTTCTCGGTGCCGGACTTGGACGCACTGAGCATCGCAGCGCTGAACGCCGCCCTTGATGAATCCATTGACAAGGCACTGGAGCTCGGTGGCACCATCACTGGTGAACACGGCATTGGCCAGTACAAGCTTCGGTGGCTGCCGCTTGAACAAAGCGAGCACGTGCTCGGGATCCAGCGCAGCATCAAGACACTCCTGGACCCGCAAGGCATCCTGAACCCCGGCAAGGCCATCCCTGACGCCTGAAGCTGACTGGCGGCCGGGTTGATGCTGCAGGAGGGTCGGTAGGAAGACCCCGGAACGTGCTGGAGCGTCGGTAGGAAGACCCCGGAACGTGCAGGAGCGTCGGTGGTGGGGTTAGTCTTCGTACGTGTCGGCGTCTGGGAGGACTCCTGCGTCGAGCATCTTCATGGTTTCGGTGTCGGTGCTGAGCATAATGGCGTCCTCGTCGCGGCGGAAGCGCAGGATGTTGTCCACGTAGGACTGCACCGCTTCAGCCAAGGGGACGTTGCGCTCCTGTTCTTCTGAAATAAACCAGCGGTGCTCCAGAACCTCGTGGACCACCTCCGCCGGTTCCAGCTTTCCGCCGAGCTCACGCGGGATGGCCCGCACAATGGGCTCGAAGATGGTGCTGACCCAGTTGTGGGCGCTGATTTCCTCATCCATGTCCGTGCCGGAGTCGACGCGGAATGAATCCATGTCGTTGAGCAGCCGGCGGGCCTGGTTCTCCTGGGCGTCCAAGCCAGTGAGGCGTAACAGGCGGCGCTGGTGATGACCGGCGTCGACCACTTTGGGCTGGAGCTGGATGGTGGAGCCATCGGGGGTGGTCTTGATGGCGTATTCCTCCACGTCGAACCCCAGGTCGTTCAGGCGGCGGATGCGGGCGCCGACGCGCCAGCGGTCCTCCAGCTCGAACGATTCCTTTTCGGTCAGCTCTGCCCATAGTCGGCGGTAGCTTTCCATGATGAGCTCGCTCGTGGCGACCGGGTCCACCTTTTCTTCAATGAGTCCACCTTCAAGAAGGTCCATGAGTTCCCCGGCGATGTTGACGCGGGCAATCTCGAGGTCGTACTCACGCTGGCCGGTGGACAAGTCCGGGTACAGTTCTCCGGTCTCCGCGTCCACCAGGTAAGCGGCAAAGGAGCCTGCGTCGCGACGGAAGAGGGTGTTGGACAAGGAGACATCGCCCCAATAGAAGCCCACCAGGTGCAAGCGGACCAGCAGCAGGGCCTGGGCGTCGATGAGCCGGGTCAGGGTCTCACGGCGCAGCTTCTGCGAAAACAGGGCGCGGTACGGCAGCGAAAACTTCAGGTGCCGGGTGACCAGCACAGGGTTGAGTGGCGCACCAGTGGGGGTGGTGCGGCCCGTGATGACCGCGACCGGCTCCACACACGGCACATCGAGGCGGGCCAGCTTGCGCAGCATGTGATATTCGTGCCGCGCCACGTGCTCGGAGGTCTCCTTGATGGCAATGACGGAGCCGTCGAGGTGGGCGAAGCGGACCACGTGGCGGGAGATGCCGCGGGGCAATGCAGCCAAGTTTGCGGCCGGCCATTCCTCCAGCGTGATGTGCCAGGGGAGGTCCAGCAGGCCGGGGTCGGCGCTGGCCGCCGTGATGTTCAGTGAGCCCATGACCTGGGCCGGAGGGGCGCTTTGCCGCGGCAGCTTGCCGATCTGCTCGAAGTCGGTGGGCTCATGGTTCCACTTTGCGCCTGGTTGCTCAGTCATGGACCAATTCTCTCTCAAAAGGGGTTGGTGGCTTAAACGCCGAGACGCGGCTGCCGGCTGGAAAGTTCTCCAACAGGCAACCGCGCCTCAAAGTGCAATGTGGGCCCGATTGTTGGGCCCACGCGCCCGGGGGACCCAAGGTGAAAACGCGCCAGCGGTCCACTCGGTGGGCCCACGCTTGCCACGTTACGGAGAAAATCGCCTTGGCGATTTTCTCCGTCGGGCAAGTGGGGACTAGACCGTGACGCTCTTGTCGCCCAGGCGCAGGCCTGAAGTGGCATCGAAGAGGTGCACGTGGTTGGTGGACGGGCGGACGTGGATGGTGTCGCCCTTCATCGGTGGGCGGCGGCCGTCGACACGGACAACCATGTCGCGCTCGTTGCCGTCGATGATGGCGTGGCCGTAGACGTAGGCATCGGCACCGAGTTCTTCGACGACGTCGGCCTCGACTGCAAGGCCTTCGCCGGCGCCGACGATCTCGAGGTCTTCGGGACGGACACCAACGGTGACGGTCTTGCCTGCGGCTTCACCCAACACGGCGCTGGGCACCGGGTAGATGGAGCCACCGAACTTCACGCCGCCGTCGACAACGGGCAGTTCCAGCAGATTCATGGCCGGTGAGCCGATGAAGCCGGCAACGAACACGTTCTGCGGGGCATCGTAAAGGTTGCGCGGGGTGTCGCACTGCATGAGCAGGCCGTCCTTGAGCACGGCGACGCGGTCACCCATGGTCATGGCCTCAACCTGGTCGTGCGTCACGTAAACGGTGGTGACGCCCAGGCGGCGGGTCAGGGAAGCGATCTGTGTACGGGTCTGGACACGCAGCTTGGCGTCCAAGTTGGAAAGCGGCTCATCCATGAGGAACACCTGCGGGTTACGCACAATGGCGCGACCCATGGCAACACGCTGACGCTGACCGCCGGAGAGTGCCTTCGGCTTGCGGTCCAGGTACGCCTCGAGGTCAAGCAGCTTGGCGGCTTCCTTGACGCGCGTGGCGCGCTCTTCCTTGGAAACACCGGCGATCTTCAGGGCGAAGCCCATGTTGTCCGCAACGGACATGTGCGGGTATAGCGCGTAGTTCTGGAAGACCATGGCGATGTCGCGGTCCTTCGGCGGAACATCGGTGACGTCTCGGTCACCAATGAGGATGCGTCCGGCGTTGACGTCTTCCAGACCGGCGAGCATGCGCAGCGACGTGGACTTTCCGCAACCGGACGGGCCGACGAATACGAGGAATTCGCCATCGGCGATTTCGATGCTGAGCTTGTCAACGGCGGGCTTCGTGGTGCCCGGGTAGATCCTCGTTGCATTGTCAAAAGTTACTGTAGCCACAGTGATATATCCCTTCATCGGCAGGTACGTGCCGAACGATCCTCAAGTGAATGGTTTGTTAATTCGCACCAGGCCGCACACATCTTAAACAGCAGGCGGTCTGATTTATGAAGTATGACACATTTTGTCCATGATTGGGGTCACCTTGTGATCTTCCGCACAGACATTATGGAGTTCATTGCAAATTCAGTTCGGTGCGGGCTTCCACGAGCAGTTCCAGAATCCCCGGGAGCTCGGTTTCGTGCTGGATGCGGTACTGGGCAGTAGTGCTTCCGGGCCCTACCTTGATGCCGAGATCCCCGGGTAGAAGAGCGGAAAATGCGTGCTCGTCCGTGACGTCATCGCCGGCGAAGAACGTGGCCGTGGCGCCACTGAATTCCCGCAGGGCGGTCAGGCTTTGGCCTTTGTCGGCCTTGAGCATTGAAATCTCCAGCACTCTTTTGCCCGTGCTGATGTGGAACTCGGGTTTGCCGGCAAGGGCCTTGTTGACATGCTCGACGGCGGCGCTCCCGTCCGCGTCGCTGGCAAGCCTGTAGTGGAGGACCACTCCCGCCGGTTTTTGCTCGGCGACCGTCCCTGGGAATTGGTTGATCGCTTGGGCTACGCAGTCCCTGGCGTGTTCCAGTGCAGACCGCTGTTCGGCAGTGAGCTCCAGCACGGGGGAATCGGGGCCCCAATACGTTTCCGCTCCGTGGCTGCCGACCAACAGCGTCGGTGTCGGGGGAGTGGCGACCGCCCGCAGACTGTCCAATGCGCGCCCGGAGACGAGGGCCGTCGTCGTACTTTGCAAGTTAGCCAGGGCGGCAAGGGCCGCTGCTGAGCGAGGGAGGGGGCGGGCGTCCTCGGCGCGGCTGACGATCGGGGCCATGGTGCCGTCGAAGTCCAGAGCCACCAAAAGGTGAGGCGTCCGGGCCAGCTGGATCACGGCGGCGCGCAGTTCGGCGGACATTTCCACAGTCTGGGTCATACCGGCACGGCCTCCGTCTCGAGGGTGGAGAGGAATTCCCGGCTCCAGCGCTGGACGTCGTGGCTGAGGATCTGCCGGCGCATGGTGCGCATGCGGCGTGCGGCCTCAACGGGGGAGAGGTTCACGGCGCGCAGGATGGCAGATTTGAGCCCGTCGATGTCGTGCGGGTTGACGAGGATGGCGGACTTGAGCTGGTCGGCGGCGCCGGTGAATTCGCTCAGGACCAAGGCGCCGGTGTTGTCTCCGCGGGCTGCCACATACTCCTTGGCGACGAGGTTCATGCCGTCGCGCAGGGCCGTGACAAGCATGACGTCGGCGGCCAGGTACAGCGCCACCATTTCCTCCACAGGGTAGCTGTGGTGAAGATAGCGCACGGCCGTGTTTTGGATGGTGTCGTACTGGCCGTTGATCCGGCCCACCATGCCTTCGACTTCGTCGCGCAGCTGTTTGTAGGTTTCCACGTTTTCGCGGCTGGGGCTGGCGACCTGGATCATGGACGCATCCGCCACGGTCAGCACGCCGTCGTTGAGCAATTCGCCGTACGCCTTCAGTCGGTGGGTGATGCCCTTGGTGTAGTCGAGCCGGTCCACGCCCAGGAGGATGGTTTTGGGGTTGCCGAGTTCCTGGCGGATTTGCCGTGAACGGGCAATGACGTCCTTGCTGGCCGCCAACTCCTGGATCTGCGCCACGTCGATGGAGATGGGGAAAGCGGCGGCGCGGGCAATATGGACCACTTTCCCGTCGCCGTCCTTCACCTGAATTTGGGCGGACTTCACACCGGCCCCGACAAAGCGGCGGGCCGAGCGCAGGAAGTTGGCCGCGTCACTGGCACGTTGGAAACCGATCAAGTCAGCGTCGAGCAGGCCTTCGATGATGTTCTGGCGCCACGGCAGCTGGGCAAAGATTTCCTGCGGCGGAAACGGGATGTGGTTGAAGAAGCCGATGCGCAGGTCAGGGCGCAGCTGGCGAAGGTAGCGGGGCACCAACTGCAGCTGGTAGTCCTGCACCCACACCGTGGCGTTCAGTGCGGCGGCGCCGGCGGCGGCTTGGGCGAAACGCTTGTTGACTGTGCGGTAGGCGTCCCACCACGTCCGGTGAAACTCGGGCGGGGCAATGACGTCGTGGTAGAGCGGCCACAGGGTGGAGTTGGAGAAACCCTCGTAATACAGCTCAACTTCTTCCGCTGACAGCGGCACAGGAATGAGGTCCATGTTGTCGTGGTGAAACGGTTCCAGAACCTCGTCCGGCGCTCCGTGCCAACCCACCCAGGCACCTTCATGCGCTGCCATGACGGGAGCCAGCGCGGTGACGAGGCCGCCGGGGGAACGCCGCCATCCGCCGTCGGAATTATCTGTAGAATCCCGGTCCACCGGCAACCTGTTTGACACCACCACGAAATCCGAATGGCCGTGGTGGCGGGCCGCTTTACTGTTCTCTTCTTCAGGCACGTGGAACTCCCATAGCTCGTTCTCCAGTTTGTGCCAGCTTAGCCTGCGGGGCATATACCGGGCAGTAGTCCAAGTATTGGGACGGGGCGTGCGGCGTCGAGCGTTCTTCAAGCTTTCTCCCCTAGGATGATCAAGAACGTGCCGTTTTCACGGCCCTTTTTCATGCCCGAAGACTTGAGGAAATATGAGCTCCAAAAACGATCCGCGTTTGACCAATGCACAGCGAACTGCGCAGGCCCGTGAAAAGGCAAAGGGTATTCGCGACGCCCAGCTGAAGAAGGAAAAGCGCAACAGCTGGCTGATTCGCGGCGGTGTTTTGGTGGCGGCGCTGGTTGTTATTGCCATCATTGCGCTGATAGTCATCAACACGAACAAGGCCAACGAGCCGGTGGCCCAAACGGGTCCGGTTCCCGCTAACGCGAACGTTTACGGTGGCGTCACCCTGGGCAAGGACAACGTGGTGATCCCGCCTGTTACTCCGGCGACGTCCGTTGACGTGAGCTCGGTGGTCATGCCCACCGCACCGCCCACGTCGGTGGCCAAGCCTGCGGCAATCGGGGCGGAAGCTTCAGCGTCCGGCAAGCCGGCTCAAGTGGTGGTCTACCTGGACTTCATGTGCCCGGCCTGCAACGGGTTCGAGCAGAACTACGGCCCGCAGTTGGATCAGCTGCGCAATGAGGAAAAGGTGACGGTGGAGTACCGCCCGCTGCCGTTCCTTGACCGTTTCTCCTCAGGAACCAATTACTCCTCACGGTCGGCAGCAGCGGCAGCCTGTGTAGTGGATAAGTCCCCGGACAAGTACAAGGCATTCGTCGATTCCCTGTACGCCAACCAGCCGCCGGAAAACAGCAAGGGCCTGGACAACGCCACGCTGCAGAAGTTCGCCACTGAGGCCGGTGCTGCGGACATCAGCAGCTGCGTCAGCGAGAAGACCTACCGCCCGTACGTTGCGTACGGCGGAGCGCTGGCCGGAGCGGCCGGCGTCAACGCCACACCCACCGTGTTCGTGGACGGACAGCAGTGGATGCCGGAGAAGGTCAACAAGTTCAGTGACTTCCTGACCACGGTGCTGGCTGCCAAGAAGTAGGGTTTTGCGGCCGGTTTGGGGACCGGCCGGTGGCTGGTTCGCTGGCTGGTGAAACCGGCTTCCCGGCGCGTATTTGCGCGTCGGGGAGCCGGTTTTCTTTTTATCCGACGCTTACGGTAGCCTTGTCTAGCGCTTGATTGCGTCTGCCTCCTTAGCTCAGCTGGCCAGAGCACCGCTCTTGTAAAGCGGGGGTCGTCGGTTCGAATCCGACAGGGGGCCCAGAAAGCCCGGAATCACGGGGATTTTGGTTGTAGGAATGGCCCCGAAAGGGGCCATTTTCAACTTAACTCATACTTAACTCATACTTTTGGGTCATCCTTTTCATCATTTTCTGTCTTGTCCTCCTCGTCTGGTAGAGCTTGTTCAGGCTCTGGTTCCGCCGCTGTTGGAGACCCTTCAGCCTCCGCTGGGTAAGTTTGTCCAGCTTTGCCCTTCGGTTTGAAGGCGTCCACGACAGACCTGGTGTCGAGCGCCTCGCGAAGCTCCTCAATGTAATGCTCCTGGGTCATGGAGACCTTGGAGTGGCCGGCCTGGTAGGCGGCAGCCTCTGGACCCAAGGCTCTGGCAATGAGGGTGGCGTTGGCCTTTCTGAAGGTTTTCAGTGTCACCCAGTCATATCCCAGTGAGTCGGCAACCTTGCGCAACAGCTTGCCAATGTTGTTGGAGTCGCAAACCGTGCCGGTTGACGAGGGAAATACCAGGTTTAGAGGATTTGGTGCCCCAGATTCCATTTGAAGGTGCTTGCGCTCCCGGAGCTGTTCCACTAGGAACTCTGGAACGGTTACATGGCGTATGCCGTGCTGGGATTTGGGGTGGTCTTGGATGCGAACTCCGCCAGTGCTGGTTCGTATGACCGTGGCATTGATAAAAACTGTGGGTGGTTCGGCATCTAAGACAATGTCATCCCACGTGAGAGCGAAGAGCTCCCCTGGCCGTGCCCCGGTCGCGATGAGGCAATCGGCAATTTCGTGCAATTCCTGGGTGCGTGGTCGACCAAGGGCGGGCGCGGTTTCCCACGCGATGAGCTTGTCCCTTAGATCCTGGTACTGCGCGGCATCCAGGGCCTGCGGTTTGGTTGTCTTGTTCCTCGGAATCGAGACGCCGATGACAGGGTTGACTGTGATTGCATCGTGGCGGAGTGCTACTTTGAACATCCATGACATGACCGCGCCGCAGCTCCTGGCCGTTGACGGGCCGACGTCTTCAACAATCTTGCGGATGACGTTATCGATGACGCCGGATGTGGCCTCGCTAACGCGGACTTCTCCAATGGCGGGTGCGATGTACTTTTTGATGCAGTATTCGTACTTGTCTTTGGTGCGGTCCGCCCTGTCTGACGACTGCATTTCAACGAGAAACACCTCGATGAGCTGGTTGATCTTACTTCTCGGGTTCACCAGCCCGTATCGCGGTGTTTTACGGTCGGCAAACTTTTGCAGCAGATTTCGGCGAGCCGATGCGGCCGAGGTGCCCCTTGCCTCGACTATCCGTACCTTGCCGTCCATGTCGCGGTATTTGGCGCGTGCGTTCCACGCGCCACACGTGCTTCGGCTGACTTTGATTTGTCCCCAAGTGCCAAGTGGCAGTGGTTCCCTGGCCATTTCCGGTTCTTTTTCGCGCGCTGTTACGGATCGGAACGGAGCTCGAGCCAGGACTCGAAGTCGGCACGGCTGACCCGCAGGTGCTTGCCGATCCGGTATGCATGAGGTCCAACGCCCCGCGACCTCCACTGGTAGAAGGTCTGCAGAGGAATCTGCAGCTCGTGGCAGATCTCGGAGGGCGAGAGCCACTCCAAAACGGTCTCCGGCGTTGTAATGACCGGAAGTTCCTGCTTGTTCATGATGTCCTCCATGAGTTGTGGCTACTTACACCTACTTCATGGTGGTCAATCCGATTTACTACATGACCGCAGGCCGAACGGCGGAAATATGCGGGGCTGCATTGCGGTGTCGGCACCGTTGGTGGACAGGACTCGGCCAGAAAGGGGCGTATTAGCGGAACAACGACCGCAGTCATTATGCGCAACAACTTGAAACTGAAACATCGATACTTGGTGGATCACAGGAAATTCTTGGTTCAGGCAGGGCAAGTTAGTCGAGAAAGTAAGCCAGCGCCTTGTCGTTGGTATCCAAGATTTCCTCAGTAGGCACGCCCATTTCCTTGGCAAGGTCAACCGAGCCAAAAAATGCGAGCCGAATGTCTGGATCGAACGCTCGTTCTAGGACTGTGAGGTAGCTGGACATGCTGGAGTCAAGTGTCGCGATGAGTTCGTTGTACTCGGCTGCGAGTTCTTCATCGAGCACCAGCTGGACTTCGCGGTAGCGGTTAATCAGTGCGGTCTCCCTCTTGGACAGGGATGTTGTCACCGCCCTGTACATGATGGTGCCTGCCGTGTTGCCTATGACGGCACCGAGAACGGGTACCGGAATAAGTGCTTGTCCGATGAATGATGACAAAGCGCTGATAGCCGCTTCCAGGCAAACAAGCTCGGCATTCTCAATGAACTCGAGCTCGTCGATCTCGCCGCTTCGCAATTTGTGTGCTTGTGCCGCGACACCGAATGTGGCGGTGACGATTGAACTGGCCGCTGCGGCAGACGTCGCGGTGAAGTTCGTCAGTGAGTAGATGCTCAGGCCTCGGACGCCGCCCTTGGCAATTCCGAGTCCTGTCTCTGCAAGTACTTCTGTCCAGTCTTCAGCGCTGAATTCCTTGAGCTGTATCCCTTCCCTGCGCTTGGCGGCCACCGCAAGGAAAAAAGTGGTTCCACCTTCGACGACGGCGGCTACGACTGTGGCTTTGGCGCCTTCCTGGAGTTTCGGGAGGCTTCGCTGGTAGGCGGTCTCGCGCAGGGTTTGGTCCGTGGACCTAAGTGAGTTCTTTTCTGCCTGCAGGGTCGAATCGTAAACGCCCTTTTGCACGTCGCGATAGTCGAGTTTGGAGGGTTCGAACGAATCGATGCGGATCGAACCATTGTTGAAGAAACCGTCGACGTTCTGCCAATCCGTGAACGACGGACCTTCTCCGCTTCGAGACAGAAATTTTCCGGCGTGTTCCGGTGACATAGAGTGCAGTTTTTTGATCGTTTCAAAATGATTGAGGGGAATCTGATACTTTCCACCGTTAGGAACGTAATCGGGATACCTTTGCATGTGATTCGTTATGGCGCGTAGCGTTTGATATCCGGCCTGTTCGTAAAATTTCTGCTGGATGTCGATTCCATTGCGGATCATGTCCACGGGGCTGTTGTTGTTCACCCACTGGTAAACGTCAGCGTTGCCAAAAATTCGCTCCCTAGCGTTGCCGACCCCGACTTCGGCGATCTCCGCGATGAAACCGTGCATTCCTTTGTCCGCACCACGATTGGTCGCGACAATTTCGAGGGTAATTTTCTTTATAGCTTCATCGACACTGGAGATGGCTTCCCGGAGGTTGCCCTCCTGGCTTGCGAATGAGGCCAGGAGGCCATCTAACCGGACTTGGTTAAGGTAGTTCACCCATGAGGCGACGGCTTGTTCCTGGTTGCTCTTGAGGAGTTTCTCCACGTTATTTTTCTTCCGAAGTCTGCTCGACATGCTTGCTGAGCAAGACTGCGCATGCCTTGGTGTTGTTGACCAGTGCTGCGAGTTTCAATTGCTGAGAATCGGTCAGCGCCGCGAAGTCAGCGTTGAAGAATGCCAGACACTGCCCATAGCGGGTCAGAAGCAATGCGCGAAGGGAGGTAGTTTGTTCCAACATTGATGCAATCTGGATAGACGTGCCTCGAATCGCAGCGGTGTTCTGTTTCACCGCGGTGAGTATTTCCTCTTTTGCTTCTCGATTCTCAAATTTCTTCTTGGCGAAGAGGACGATCGACGTGAGTAGGGTTGCGCCGACAATAGTCCAACCGATGGGGCCAGCCATTGCGAGCAACGCGGTCCCGGCAGCGGTTCCACCGCCTCCAGCGGCGAGTGCGCCGCCTCCGAGCCATGCGAGGGTGGCGTTGGTGGCAGCTGCGCCGGAAAGGGTGGAGATCGCGGTACCGGTGGATGCGGTGCCGAAGGTAGTGGCAACCCACATTGCTGCTGTTGGCGCCATGCTGGCAACAGTAGCGCCGGTTGCGAAGCCAGTGCCAGCTCCCGTGGCTGATTGCCGAGCTGCCTGGAGGTCCTTCTGAGCAAACTCTTCGGACAGCAAAAAATCTTTCTTGTGGAAAGCGATTTCTTCGAAGTTAGTCTGGAAGAACTTGGGAGCGTTTGCAATACTGTTGACCAGTAATTCAACGAGTTCAATCAGATCAGTTGAGCGATTTCGCTGGTGGAAGAGCGACACGCCATTGTCATTCATATCCGTGAATACGGCGTTGTATTCGGCTACAGCTTCATCGTAGGGATCGGGAGCTTTTGTGGTCAGCTCTTCGACCTTCTTTTTGGCGTGGCTTGCCTGATCAGCAACATGTGTTGAAGCAACTCGGCTGGCCTTACTGATGTTCTCGGTGACCTTTCCAAGACCTTCAGCAGTCCTTCCAAAGGTCTCCTTGGCCATTCCGATATTGAGCGGTCCAACCATTGCAATCTCCAAACCTCAGGTGTTGAAGCCCCGCCATATTGACTTTGGGCAACGTCTTGGAGGAAACACTATCTGAGGCCCGAGACATTCTGTCGGGGCGGGCAGCACCGCGCAAAATGGTGGGGAGTAGTTTTGTGTGTCAATCGTTGCCCAAGACAATATTCGCCCATGGATGATGCCGCGATGATGAGAACGGTGCGAGGTGCAAATAGATGGCTGCCTATTGAAGCACTAGTACCTTTTTTGGTTCTCCAATTCTGGGCTGAAGCGCAGCGACTTATCTGATGTCTGGAAATCACGAGGGCTAATTACTCAGTTCATCCTGATGGGTGGGTAACAGGTGCGTTTGTGTAGCTAGATGACCGCTGTGATTCTGTAGCTAGGTCCCAATACTGAAACGGGCGACATTGGCAGGCCAATCGTCGCGCATCGAAGCACTGGAAACGTCGCGATAAGTTGTAAAACCTTCCGCATGGTCCGCCAACCACTCTTCGAATTCTGTGCGGTCGATTCGGAGCAGTTTGCCGAATCGGTACGCTGGTGGCGCAACGTGCCTGGCACGCCACTGGTAAAAGGTTTGCTTCGGGATGCGCAGTTCGTCGCAGACCTCTTGCGGTGACATCCAACGGTGCGCGGCAAGTGACGTCGTGGATTCGGAAGGACGGTCGATGGTCATGGCGGGATCTCCTTTGAGTTGGCTGGCTCGTCGGCACGTTGGCCGGACTGGAATCAGCTTTGGCTGTTCATGGGAAATCGCCGTGCAAACAACGTGGCCGTAGCGTTCTACTGGTCCTCGGCGCCCATTTCCTGTGCGGCTACTGCCAACGCCTCTCGCAGGTGCTGAAGTTCCACATCAAACTGGTTGGACTGGCCGCCGGAGGTGGGCAGTGCGTGGCTGATAATCCGAAGCCGCTGCAGCTCCCACAAATGGTGGCGGACCAGGCTGGGCCGCATCGCTAAGGCGCGGCTGATGCTCCGCACATCGAGCGGGCAGCTGACTTTCAATAGGCGCAACAACTTGGTGTTAGCTGGCGTGAACAGCGTGTTCGACATGACATGAACCATCTTCTGCCACCTCCCTCGGCAAGGGGATATGTTGTACATGTCCAAATCGTAAGCTTACGCCTCTTAGTCTGCACGTCGGAAGAGCTATTGGGAATCATTAAAAGGCAAATAGATTCCTGCCCTTCCTCGGAGTGGGATCGAGGCCAGTCTCAGGAGCGTGTGTCATGTCCAAGCATCCGCAAATTGCAGCCTTCCGCCGGGCCGCGGGCCTACTCCACGGTGAGCGGTACTGGGAGCGCAATGAGGCTGAGGAATTGGAGTTTCCGAGAACGTTCATGCCTTTGCTGCGGGAGGTTTCGTAACATTTGGATGCGATGCAGGCATTGGAGCCAAACGGCCTGGCCGCATACGAACGTGCCACAGGAATAGAAGGATGCATCGGGCACGGTAGTGCTGAATTGCTGTTACTGACGGCGCTTGACTGGGCAATGGAACGGTTGCTTGCGACAGGCGCCACAGCACGAAATACTGGTGTCAGGCCTAGCGTGCCTGACGGAAGGACGTTTCCGCCCGAGAGATGACTGGCAGGAGCAAACCTTGGCTGATGATCGTGGTGATTCGGACGTTGAGCAATCCGCCCAATTCGTTCTGGCACGTCGGCTAAACCTCTTGCTTGACGTTGTCATAGCCGAACGTGGATCACCTATGACTTTTCTAGAGCTGCAACAAAAATTGTCTGATCGAGGTGTGAAACTTTCGCGGGCCCGCTGGTCGTACATGAAGGATGGGACTGACCGGCTGGTTTCGGACCCGAAACTACTGACCGCCATCAGTGAAGTCTTCGGCGTTGACCCTTCCTACCTGCGCGGGGATGAGGAATCAGGCCTTCCCGAGCAGATTGACTCTCGGCTTGAATTCCTAAAAGCGTTGAGGGCAGCAAAAGTGAAGTCGTTCGCCGCACGAGCACTTGGAGAAGTTTCTCCTGAAACTCTGCGCGCCATCACCGAGTTCCTGAACAATGACATTGAGTTGCATCAAGGCGGAGAAGCCCCTACTGGTCGAGAAGATAACGACGATGGGCAGCCATTAGCTCCCTGATTCGGACCTTGTTCGTTGAATATCTCGGGGCACGCCCGTGTCGCTGTCCCGGTTCTCGGTCTGCTGTGATGACGCCGGCTTCCTCCAAGATAATCAAGTGTTTGGCAACGCTCGGTGCCTCCGAACTGACCGCCGAAACGATGTCACCCCTTGTGGCAGGAGAATGGTGCGCTAAATAGCGCAGGATCTCATTGCGTGCCCGGTTTCCGAAAGTGGCAACAGCAGCCTCGATCTCAGGTGACCAATCATCGTCAGCTGGTTGTGTAATGTGCGGCATGGCACCATTCTGCCCCAAAGATATCCACAAGTGAACATAGACATCTTGACAATAACTATGGTCACTCTAACAATGGAGAGATAACAACATGCCGGGGCGACCGCCAGATACTAGTCGTGCTGCCCCCCGAATTGGGAGACCAGTTCGCTTTCTCCACCGCCCCAGCGCGAGCTGCTGAAAGCACCACCAACGGCGCCAGTCTCGACGCCGCTCGTCGACAATCACCAAGAGTACGAGAACGGTGAAGATCATGGGCATCAAGTCCAACGAATCACAGCCAGAATTCCGAAACACCAGCATTGACGTCTCGCTGGAACGCCCTCCGGCTTCAGGAATCCCCATTGATCAGCTCATGAATGCAGTAGAAAGCGTTCGGCCTTTTGTGCGGTCGCGACTGTTGCGCATCGGGCACGTTGACGACGTCGATGACGTCATGCAAGATGTCCGCGTCGCCGCCTGGGAAGGATTGGTCAAGCAGCGATACCATCAATTGCCGGGCATTACCTTCGGCGCGTGGGTCCAAGGGATCGCAGTGCACCTGTGCGCAGACCACATCCGGCGCACACTTGCCCGTCCGTGGATGTCGCTGAACGCGGATCCCGAAGTTTCTCCCCTCGCACCCGTCGACTTCGCTGCGACGGAGAGTGGCGAACGCGTTGCCGAGCATGAATGGGCGGTCGAGGTACTCACGACGGTACGCGAACATGTGACGGCAGAAACGTGGGAGCTGGCGGTGGAATGTCTGACTGCGCCCAGAGAGCGCCACGCCGGACATGAGTCTGGATGGGAAAAGCGGAAGGGCTGGCAGGCTGTCACAACGCTCCGCCACACGGCAGTGACCGTCCGCGCAGCCATGGACGTGGAGCCAGCGACACTCTGCGATGCAGCAACGGTGATTGCCACCGCCGTGTGTTGCTTGCCAACAGTT
Source organism: Arthrobacter sp. E3 (assembly GCF_017353415.1). Lineage (GTDB taxonomy): Bacteria > Actinomycetota > Actinomycetes > Actinomycetales > Micrococcaceae > Specibacter. The sequence goes on along the minus strand of NZ_JAFMPX010000041.1, from coordinate 11,526 downwards.
CTCCTACAGGTCGTCGCAGAACGGCTGGTACTGACGGGAGTTCGCGGAGCTGACAGGGCAGCCAAGGTCGCCGAGCTGTCAGCGGAGACTGGCCTCAGGGCAAATTACCTCGAGGGCCGGATTAGCTACGCACGCAAGCTGTATACCGCCGCCTTGGACGTGTTGGAGCGCACCGTGGCCAAACAGCCCACATCTGGAACTGCAAATTCCAACACGTTGGCTTCGGTAGGTCTTCAGCTCATGTCGTAGTTCCGGTCCTCAACCATGAACACGGTGAGAGGGGTTCATTATGTCTAAATTTGTCAGAATTGCCCAGCGATTGACTCCACGCCGTAAGTTGGTTCTACTCGTGGCCGTCATGGCCGCGCTGATCATCGGTACCGCGGTTATTCTCGCAACCAAACCGGCGGTTCCTGAGTCATCGGCGCCCCCGTCGCCAGCCATAACAATGGCGGCAGCGCCCGCATCCGTGAGTCCCGCCGTCGTCCATCCAACGCAGGAATCCGAACCGGTGTTGGCTCGAGACGAGCCCAGAACGGCGGACTACAAGACCCTAGCCAGGGCTGCTGCGGAGATGATTTATACATGGGATGCCAGGAACTCCACGTTCTCAGCGGTCTATGAGAGGGTGCGGTCATGGTGGGATGTGTTGCCGGATGGGTCTAATCCGGTAACGGTCCTGGCTCAGGAGTTTCAGGCCACTGGGGTGACTGCGGCGTCGTTCGCCTCGCTATCCGGCATGCATGCCTACCGCACGGCCGCCGTCGCCAGTGCGGCTTGCGATGACCAGCTGGCGCAGGTCAAGGCCCATCCGGCACCATGGGTGGGGTTGCACGTCTGCACGTTCACGCTGAAGGTGACGGAACATCAGGCTGGTGGCGATAATGCCTACACCGCGCCCGTGAGCGTCATGGTCAATTGCCCGCCGGCCGCCAATGCGCCCGCTGACCGGTGCTTGATGGTGGGGTTCTATGCCTCGCCCGATCGAATCGTGTACTGATGCCTGTCCCGGCAGTGCTGCTGGCCGTGGCCAAGCGCCGTGCGTTGCTGAGGATCGCTTCAACCGTGGTTGGCGTCATGGTGCCTGTGCTGATCATGGTCATGTGCGGGGGATTGGCGCTGGTGGCTTCGGCCACCCAAGAAAGTACGACGGCGTGTCTCACCAATGCGTCAACCGTTGCGAACACTGCGGCGCAACCGGCAACGAGCGTTGGGCTGTCGGTTCCATCCGCGGCAGGACCTCCGATCGTGTTGACCACAGCGCAAGTGAAAGTTGCCCAAGCTTTCATTGGGGTGGGCGAGCAGTTGTCGGTTTCGGATGCCGGGCTGCAGATCGCCATTATGGTGGGGCTGCAGGAGTCTGGGCTTCGCATGCTTGCCAACAGCTCGGTTCCGGCGTCATTGGCGTTTGCACACGATGGTGTTGGCTCGGATCATGATTCCGTTGGCTCTGCTCAGCAGCGGCCTTCAGCTGGATGGGGAAGTGTGGCGGAGCTGATGACCCCTGAGTACGATGCGAAAGCATTCTTTGGTGGCACAAGCGGACCAAATCGCGGTTCTCCCCGCGGCCTGCTGGATATTCCCGGCTGGGCATCCATGACCAAGGGTGAGGCAGCGCAGGCTGTTCAAATATCGGCTTTTCCGGAGCTCTACGCCCAGTGGGAGGGCGAAGCCACGTCGATCGTTGCAGCGCTGAAATCAGGCTCAGCCGTGGATGCATGTTCTCCAGATCCGGGAGTTACTAGCGCACCGGACGTGCCCGCCAATCTTAGCCAGCTGAGACGCGACATCATCCACTATGCGCAGGAAGGCGTCGGGGGCACCTACATTTGGGGTGGAACCGCGTTCAAGGCGTGGGACTGTTCCGGCTACGTGCAATGGATTTACGCACAGGTTGGGATTAACCTGCCGCGGACAGAGCAGTGGATTGCCGGCAAACTGACGTCGACGCCGCAGCCTGGCGACTTGGTTGTGCAAAACCCCGACGGACCCAACCACTGGGGACACGTCGGGATCTACGCAGGAAACGGCATGATGTACAGTGCGCTGAACCCGACGGCTGAGACGTTGCTGCATCCAGTTGCTTGGAACGTTAGGACGGAGTACTTCACGTTGATTTCTAGGGGCGTGTAGCGGCCAAGGGACCATCTGCCAGAAATCAGCCGACCTCCTCTTGACTCGCGATGGTGAAAGGCGGACAGTGTTGAACATGGGCGACGATAGAGTTCCGGGTAACGATAAACCCCAGCAGAGAGCATTTGAATGTCCAATTTGTGGCAGGCGACTAGGTTCCGAGACCGGGGCGCCGAATTGCCCAAGAGATCATATCAAGATGGTAAGTGTCCCTTGAAGGTAGTCTGAACTAGGAAGACTTGACGATCCTGTCAAGTTCTTTCAAGATGCCACAGTAGGCCTCGGCGCTTGCAATGGCCGCCTGATAACCCGCTATACAAAGTACAATGAAGAACCCTGAAATTGTTGCAATGGCCCACGAGTCACAGACTTTCCATGCGAGCATTAGTGGTGATAATACGGCAAGGAACGCGCCAATGAATACGAACATCGCGTACATGTCTAGTCGAGTTCTGTAGTGATCGTGGTCATGCTGGAGCCTAAGAGGTAAAAGCTGCTTATTCCTCATTACGAAGCTTTGGAGGTTGCCTTCGGTCATTTCAAGGGTGTCTTCTGATGCGCGAAGCACATTTCCAAGCCTAGTGGGCATCATTCGTAACGGCTCCGGGTAGCGAAGATACTCGTTTCCTAATGAGTCAATTCGCGCCAGTCTCCAAGGTTCGCAGAAAGTTCTCCAACTGGCATGTTTCAGGATCCGCAGTTCTTCGTCTGAAAGTTGCTCTTCCTCGATGCTCCGCTCTCCGGTTGCATCTGGATCGATTCCTAATGCAATTTGTTCAAATCTCATTACCACGAGTCTCGTCCAACCGGCTTCCAGCATTTTAGGTCGAGCAAGTCCAAATGCATTCTCGACGGCCTTCTGTCGTTGTTTCATGAGCGTTGATCGCCGTCTCAGTTGACAACGAATGAGTAGAGAACGACAAACCGAAACGAGACCTCCCCGGCTCCAGTAGCCTTCTAATACTCGGATCGCAATGTAGGAGAATGCTTGAGTGATCATCGTTGCAACCAAGAGAAGTGGGACGGCTAGCAAGACTATTCCCCAAGGATTGTCTGTGATTCTGCCGATGGCGGCAACTAAATTAACGCTCCTTTCCTGACGAAAGCAGACAAGTAGAGTCACTGATGCTGACAGCAGGCCCGCAGGAAGCCACGCGCTGAGACTAAGTTGTTCGAGAATTCGGACAATGAAAGCCGCGAGTCCACCGGTTGTCGACGATGCTGAATCTTCCGAGGAATCGTCATTCATATCCAAGCTCCATACTTTAGTTTGCACTGTCCCACCTTCGAGTGGGTGCTGACTCGCCGACGAGTACCAGGGCGGCCTGTTCGAGGCTCTGCGACCACTATCGTGACTGTTACCCGAACTCTCGCAACTGGCAGGGTGTATCTCCCCACGTCGTTTAGCTCTCCACCCACCATGAACTTCGTGAACCCTTCCTTCAAACGATGGAAGGTCTCGATAGGAGATCACGATGTTCCTAGCAGCGCCGGTGGACCCCGGCATTACACCAAATACAACTTTTCCGTTCCTTGAATCGCTGAAAGAGATCGGCGGCGGCATTCTGGTCGGTGCCTTCATCATCATTGCGATCGTTGCCATTCTTGGCGCAGCAATGTTGCTCGCCGGCAAGTTGAGCCAGTCATCGCGGTTGGCCTCCGGTGGCGGCATGATCCTGCTCTGGACGGGACCGGTGGCTGCCATCCTTGGCGGCATCAACGGGTACATCCTTTGGTCCCAGACAGCATTTCATCTCGGCTTTTAGGCCCGGACCATGTTGCCCATGATCGAATGCCAGGCCAATGGGTGGTGGCCTCCAGGCTGCGGACTCATTTCCCAAACTCAAGATGCCGCGACCCAAACCATCACAAACATGTTCGCGGGCATTCTTGAGAGCATGGCGTCATGGATGTGGTCGTTCATCTCAGGGGCATTTGGTGTCTCAGACCTCGGACCATCCGATTGGACGGCCGTAAGCGGTGTGACCAACTGGTGGATCGTGGTGATGATGACCCCGCTCGTGGTGGTTATGATCTTACAGCTCTTGAGCGGAATGATCAGCCAACAACCACGCCGGATCGTACGCGCCGTCATCGCTGGCGGAATTGCCGTCCCCGTGGTCATCGGCGCTGTGAGCCTCATGCAGAAACTCACCCAGTTCACTGATTCTGCATCCAGTGCGGTCCTGCAGACACTCGGGTCGGATCCGTACGTCGTGTTCATGCGACTCTTCGGTTTTACCCGGGCGCCTGCAGGCAGCGGACATGAATGGGACCTCATTTCTATGACCAGCCCTGGAACATCCGACCCCACAGGGCCAATCGTCGTCACAGTTGTGGCAGTCGCTCTGGTTTGGGTGCTCGCGTTCGTCCTTATGTGCTCAATGATCTTCCGCTCCTTCGCGCTCCTTGTTCTAGCCGCTACAGCACCTGTCGCACTCATGCTCATGCCGTGGGAACACACGATGTCGTGGACGCGGCGCTGGTGCGAAACCGTGGTGGCGCTGCTGATCGCCAAACCTTTGGCTGCCACGGTTCTTGCGGTGGCGGTCAAGCTGTTTGCCAACTCGACATCGTTCGCGGGGCTGGCTTCCGGCGCGGTGGGCATGCTTCTGGCCTGCGCAGCGCCGCTGATGGCGTTGCGGCTCGTCAGTTTTGCCGGAGGCGAGCTCGCAGGAGCCGCTCAAGTTGCTGGCGGTGGCCATGTTTTGTCGCGCAGCGGAAGTTTCGCCGCCCGACAAATCAGCCGGCAGGCCGGGGGCAAGCTCTCGCTGTCGAGCCTAGGGTCCCAGAAACCTGCTCTTGTCCCATCTAGTGCCGAACCCACGGTGAAGTCCAGTGCCGAACCGAACCTGAAACAGCTCCAGAAAGTGGGGAAGGTGAGTGGCAAACAGAATGTGAAGAACGACGGCGGCCAGCCAACTCCCAGTGGAGGGAGTCAACCGCCGGGGTCGGAAACCAAGACCTACGGGCAGCCGTACATCAAACGCGCTGGCACACCGCATCGGGACCCCACTACACCGACTCCGAGCAGGCAGCCCAGGTCTGATTCCGGGCCACTGAAAACTCCAGTAAGCGCCGTCTCGGAGCATTCCCAGTCGAAACAGAACGGCGTTGCCGCAGGCGGACAACGGGCAGCTACATCAGTCCCAAGACCTGTGGTGCCGGCGTCTACGGCAGCACAGGCTCCCAAGCCACACCCGCCTACAGCGCCACGCCCCGCACCACACGCGCCGCCGGCCCCGCGGCCACCAAGAATCAACCCGGAAAGGGAGAAAGATGTCTGAGAATACGCGCACATTGCAGCCGGTGAAGTTCCCCCGGTATGAACGGCATGGATTGTTCATGGGATTGCAGTGGTACCAACTGGGGTTCGTAGCTATCGGTGTTCTGGCAGGAACCATTGCCTCCGCAACGGGTGGACCTCCCGCACTAATACTCACGATGCCCGTGTGGCTGGGGCTCATCCTCTTTGGTGTGCTGCAGTACCAAAGGATTCCTTATCCCGTTTGGGCCTCCGCAGCGACCATCTTTCTGTGGCGTCAACAATTGGGGCAAACCAAGTTCCTAGCTAAACCAGAACAGCCACGGCCAGCCGGACACTTGGCCCTCCCCGGCGGACTGGGCAGCCTTGAACTTCGGGAGACCCAGGAAGGTGCCGCATTCGTCGTCGACCGCCAAGGCCACGAAGCAATAGCTGTCCTGCGGTGCACAACAACGTCGTTTGCCTTGCTGGACGATGACGACAAGTCCTATGCAGTTCAGGCATGGTCTCGGGTGCAAACAGCAATGGCGCAGCGGCCCGCCGTCGCACGGTTGGCGATCCAGGACTACACAGTCCCGTATCCGTCCACGGCGCTTCGTGAATTCTATGACCGGGCGAAGGCTCCGACGCGCATCGAAGACGTGCGGTGGGGTGACAAGTCCTATCTGGACTTGATAGCGGCTGCTGGTTCGACCATGATCCACGAGCTCTTCGTCTGTCTGGTCATCGACACGGCCAAGGCGCGGCGGCGCATCCGGGATGCCGGTGGATCGTTGGTGGGGATGGATCATGTGGTTGCCTCGGAAGTGGAAGCCCTCACCACGGGGCTGAAGACACATGGCGTCACCGTGGATGAATGGTTGCCCGGCCCCAAGCTGACGGCCGTCATGCGGGGCGCCTTTGACCCCGAAGCTGTCACCCGGCTCGCCGCTTTGGAGCAAGACTCCGAGGCTGCCCCGATGACTGCTGGCCCCATGGCGGTGGAGGAACACTGGTCTTACCTTCGCACAGACTCCGGTTTTCACCAGACATTCTGGATCGCTGAGTGGCCGCGGCAGCAGGTCTTTCCTGGGTTTCTTCACCCCGTGGTCTACGTGGGTAATTTTCGGCACACAGTCACGGAAGTCATCCGGGCCATCCCCAGCGACCAGGCATTGCGCGACATCCGTTCAGCGCACGAAGCTCACGACACTCGCCGTCGTATCAATGCGCGCTTCGACCGGCCACTCACGCGCGAGCAACGCGCCGAGGAAGAAGAGGTGGCCGAGCGTGAGGACGAGATCGTTGCTGGTCATGGCGACGTGCGCCCCGCCGCCTACATCACCATCACCGCGGACACTCTCGACGACCTTGCCCGCTGTCGTCAACAACTTGAATCGGCGGCGGCCGGCGCATTTGTTGAGCTGCGATTGCTGGCCGGGCAGCAGTGGCCGGCGTTCGTCGCCGGGGCGCTGCCGCTGGGAAGGGGATTGAAATGAGCAAGCACGATCAGCATGTCAGCTTCGTTCCGGCGGATGAGTCCCGTTTTGAGAGGGAAGCGCGACGGCGGAACGAACGGTCGCTGTCCACCTCGCCACAGGCGTCACTGTGGGACCGGTTCGCTCATCCTGCAGGAGACAGTTCACGGCAGCGCTCGCAGGGTGACTGGGGGAGTCGCGACCCTGCGTCGATGCGTGGGCCGCATCGGTTGCGGCTCGCACCGCACCGGGCGTCGACCATGACCTTTGCCGCAGCCTATCCGTTCCTGACGGAGTCCGGGTTGGGACATGAAGGCACGTACATCGGCACGGATGTGTTCGGTTCCGGCGCGTTTTCCTACGATCCTTGGATTCTCTACGAAAAGGGCGTGATCAGCGGGCCCTCCATCGTGGTGATTGGGACTGTTGGCACGGGGAAGTCCATGTGCGGCAAGTCTCTGGTGGCCCGGTCAGTGACGCTTGGCCGCAAGGCGGCAGTGGCCTCCGACCCTAAAGGGGAGTGGGTGCCGGTTGCTGAAGCGCTTGGTGGAAAAGTCATTTCAGTGGGCCCGGGGAAGCCAGCCAGAGTGAATCCGCTTGATGCCGGGCCGAGATCACTGCTGCTCTCGGATGAGCAGTGGTTGGCGGTTGTTCGGCAGCGTCGCCGGCACCTGTTGGTCGCATTGGTGTCACTAATGCGTCAAGGCCAGCCGATGAGCCCGGTGGAACATACAGCGCTGGACATGGCGCTTACCGACGCGGTGGCCGCTAACAGCACACCAACGTTGCCCATGGTACTGAAGTACTTGCTCGACCCAACCCCAGCAACAGTGGCGCTTGTCGGACGCGACGGCGGGACCGGCGTCGGACATTCACTGCGGCGCACCGTGGCGGGCGATCTTGAGGGGATGTTCGATGCGCCCTCGACGGTTGCCTTTGACGCAGATGCTCCCATCATGGTCATGGACACCTCAGCCCTGATCGGAGCCTCCGAACAGGCACTATCCCTAGCCGCGGCATGCGGGGCTACATGGCTGGAAGCAGCCGTGACAAATCCCGACGGCGCCAAACGGATCGTTGTGTACGACGAGGGCTGGCGGATGCTCTCCGACCCGTACATGCTCGCCAAAATGAGCGAACAATGGCGGCTGGCGCGCACTTATGGGATCGCCAACCTGCTGATCATGCACAAGGTTGCCGACCTGAATGAGATTGGTGATGGCAACAGTGGACTGCGGCAAAAGGCGCTGGGTCTGCTGACGGAGGCCGACACCCGCATCATCTACCGGCAAAAGCACGACGCCATGCGCCTGACCAAGGAAGCCTTGGGTCTCACCGAGGCCGAGTGCGAGCACGTCGAGAACCTGCCCAAGGGCATGGGGCTGTGGAAGGTGGGCAACCGTTCGTTCATTGTCGCCAACCGCATCACCACCGACGAGATGGCCGTCTTCGGCACTGACGAGGGGATGCGATGATGTCACGCCGATTCGATGATGGAAACCCACTGCTGAACGCTGGGCTGATTGCGGTTGCCGCGTACTTGGCATTCTGCTTCTTCGTTCAGCTCGCCGCAGCCGCAGTGGTCGGTTGGAGCTGCCACGCTGGGGCATCCTGGACATTCAGTCCCTCCGCTGGCGTCGGGTTGTTTGCAGGGCAGATGAGATGGATCCTGGATCCACCGGGCCGATGCTCTGTTGACACTGGGTCCGTGTGGCTGATCGTCGGACCCGCGCTCGCAGTCTTGGTGCTTTTTTTGGTGGCAGGGGATTTCCTGTGGCGCGTGTGGCGGCAGTCCGGGGCTTGGCTTCGAAAGGACATTCTCAGCCGTGACGGTGTTGCCCGGCGAGCCGAGGTGGTCCGAGACTTTGGTGCACGGGCTGTCGTGAAGAGAGGGAAATACACACGCCCTGGGCTGGCAAAACCACGTGTGGATGAAGTTTCCTGGACTGTTGGCCGGTCCCGGGGTGTGACGGTTCACGTGTCCACGGAGGAATCCATGGTCATTCAGGGAGCGCCCCGCTCCGGCAAGGGCTTGTACGTGATCATCAATGCCATTCTGGATGCACCCGGAGCTGTCGTGACAACGTCGACGAGGGCAGACAACCTGGTGGTGACCATGAAGGCACGAGCTTCTGGCGGCCGACCAGTGACGGTGTTTGATCCACAGGGCATGTCAGGGCTGCCAACAACGCTGAGGTGGTCCCCGGTCCGGGGCTGTGAAGATCCCGACATTGCCACCCGACGGGCCCTAGTGATCACGGCTGATACTGAATTCAAGGGCGAGAACGCCGCGTGGCAGAAACGAGCTGTGATTGTCTTGCAATGCCTGCTGCATGCCGCTGCGCTGTCGGGAGACGGTGTCAGGGCTTTTCGACGGTGGTCCTCCAGCCCGATTCTGGCGAAGGAAGCGCTTGCGTTCCTAGAACGGCCTGAGGCCGCGCTTGGCTGGCAGGCCGACTTATTGGGCATCATCGACGACGACCCCCGCAACACTTCCAACTCGTGGATCGGCGTCAGCGCCGCCGTCGCGCCCCTATCATCTCCGAAGGTACTGGCGGCACTTGACCCCCACGGTGAAGCGGAGCAGTTTGATCCCAAGGAGTTCATCCGCCAGCGCGGCACCCTTTACTTGATTGGCACGAAATCAGGCGCCGCGGCGGCTGGACCGTACCTCTCCGCGTTGATTGACGACATCGACTACTCAGCAAGGGAGATGGCTTTCGTCGCGGCCGGAGGCCGGCTGGATCCACCCCTGTCTTTGATTCTGGATGAGATTGCGAACCTGTCGCCGTGGCCTGGACTGCCTGTGGTGCTTTCTGATGGCGGCGGGATCGGCATCTCCACCATTGTGGTGCTCCAGTCACTGTCCCAGGCACGTTCTGGGTGGTCGATCGATGAGGCCGCAACGATATGGGATGCCGCCATCATCAAGGTGATTTTCGGTGGCGGGTCCGACGAACGGGATCTGCGTGCCTTGGCTGGCCTGATTGGAGAACGAAGCACGACGGTCAACACCCGGTCATGGTCATCTCAAGGACGGCAGGACGGCGAACAAATCAGAGAATCGCCGGTCATCCCGCTGCACGAGATCCGAAGGCTTCCTGCCGGAACGGCAATCATGCTGGGGCGGCGCACCCGCCCAATTCTGCTGGATCTAACGGAATGGCATAAGCGCAAGGACGCCGCTCAGTTGGGCGCCTCGAAGGAAGAAACAGAGCGCGAACTTGCCGCCGGTCATCTGCTGCGGCAGGCAGTAGGCGTGAACACCGATGAGGAAAGTTGAGAGGAGAAAACCATGGACGAGGAAGAGTCTTTTGAATACACGGTAGGCGGCGGAGCGGAGGATGAGTTTGCCGCCATGCTGTTCGGTTCCACCGAGGGGCGACGTTCGAACAGGATTCCCGTGACTTACAGGTGGCGGGACATGGACCCGCGCACTGCCGAAGCCGTTTGGAAGCATCTTGGCCAGTGGGTCAAATGGCTCATTGACACATATCACCTGCCCACCTCCGTGGTTCCGGATTGCTGGTGGAAGCACAGTGACATGGTTGCCGAACTCTATGGGCTGCAGCGTGCCGAGCAGGCTTCCTACACCGAGGACGACGGCGGCTACGGTCCCATCACGTTCCACGAGCGCCTGACGTCGAGCATTGAGCGCATGCGTGAACATACCCGGACTGCAGGGTGCGTGGGGCTTCAGGCTCACAGGGTGCCTGCGCGCAGGACATTGCCGCCGGATGGCCCTGGACATCCTAATTGGGTCCCTGATGCGGACGTCTGAGACTTCAACACGCCGTTCGGCGCTCTGGACACCATGAACATGTATCCGGTGTAGATGCACCAAGCGGACGCGACTGTGGAGGCAGCGGCAATGAGCGCAGATTCCTTGGATTCAGATATTGAATTTAGCAACGGCGTTGGGGAGCCCCACGGTGCGCCACCTCCGAGTCATTTGGCTCCGGCGGAAAGAGTCGAAGCCCTGACCCAAGGGCTCGTTGATCTGTTGGACCGAGCGGTCAACGAACCATGGCGATGGCAAAAACTCCTCGACAACTCGGCCACCTTGTGGCGTTACTCCGGCGGAAACGCAGCCATGCTCATGGCCCAGATGCAGGAACGTGGCAAGGAGCCGCCCACATTGGTTGCCGGCTACAAAGAATGGCAACGGCACGGTCGATACGTACTCAAGGGTGAGCATGCGCTTTGGGTGATTGCGCCAATGACTGCACGGGCAGAATCAAACGAAGAAGTTGAGGTGGCAAAGAAGCAAACCTCCAACGCGCCAGTTCACCTGGAAGGCCGGAGCCGGACGCGCATCGTTGGCTGGCGGGGCCAAGCCGTCTTCGACGTGTCTCAGACAGAGGGCGAGCCGCTGATGGTTCCACGCAGCGACACTGAACATGTGGTGGAGACTAACATCGATCATGAAGAACCGTGGACATCGTTGGTTCAAGTCGCAGGAAACCACGGATTCACCGTGGAACTAGCTGATAGCCAACATTCTCTGGCCAGTGGCTACACGAACTTCACTTCGCACCAGATCAGGGCGAGTTCTAGCGGTCGTTGCAACACCCCTTGAAAACGGGAGTTGCTCCACCCATGGATTCACCGTCAATTAATGATGCTTTCTTAACGGAAAAATCACCATTGGGGATAGGCGCTGATTTGGCT
>NZ_JAFMPX010000040.1 GCF_017353415.1 Arthrobacter sp. E3 | reverse complement strand
AAGGAATATCCATACCCCAATTCTCCCAGCACCAGCACGGAATCCCTGTTAATCCACCGGCGTTTTAACCCCTTTTTAGGCCACTACCTGATCCCTGCCGTTCCCGACTACTGACCCATGCACCTAGCCGCTATGCGCCGGCGGCACTGGAAGGATTTGGACTGATTTCGGCACTGGCAGCCTTGTTTGTGGCCCAGTTGTTCCCCGATGGACTGAGCATCAATGGTCTACTTACTTGGGTCCTGGCAGCTCTGATCGTATGGGTGGTTACCACGCTGGGCGTCTGGCTGCTTCCATTCATCTTCCTGAAGAAGCGTCTTGCCAGACGCGCTGCGGAGCGCGCGGCGCCCCGAAAAACTTCGTGAACAAGCACCTGCCTAGGTGAGTCGCCAGACAGGCGGGGCGCCGCCGTCGTGCTTCAGCGCCCGTTTCCTAGCTGGTGCTCTTCACCGTCCAAAAGTCGCTGGACAGGGCACTACTGAGCAGGTACGAGTACGGCATGGTGCCGTAGCCCGCCTTCCCCCAACTTTCGCCCCATGAATTGCGGAACGTGAAGCGCTGTTGGGCCTCATCGTAACCGACCGCCACCACACAATGGCCGCCCAGCACGCTCTCGGTCGCGGCTGGCATCGGAACCACACCGGTGCTGGCAACCTGTGGGCTTTCGAAGCTGTCATAGACCGTGAAGCCAAAGACGATCGGGTATCCAGATGCCAGGCACCCCTTGAGCTGGCTGAGTGTTTGGCCAACCCTGGAGTAGACGATGGCGCACTGCTTCTTAGCCGCCTCATAGCAGTCGGCTGGCGGTTTGAGTGTGAACTTCGTGATGTCATAAGGCCACAGTGTTTCATCGCAGACGCCGGTGACGGCAACCGTTTTGATGCCATCGCGAATCTGCGCCCCGGCGTCGGATTCAACTGAACCTTCGATGACACGTTCGTTGTAATAAATGAAAAGGCGCGACGGCACTGAAGTGTCTTTCAGGCCCTCCTTCAGCGCATCGAACTGAATCGCCCCGGCCACACCGTTGCCAGTGCACGAGCCCAGATGGCCCTGGTCGTACACGGGCGGACACTTCGGGACGAGGTCGACGGCGGGAGGCAGTTTTGCTTGGACGGCATGTGACGCTGCGAAGAGAAAGTCGCGCTGATCCGGTAGATCTCGGATCCATCCGTACCGAGAATTGGTTCTGGCCATGATGACTCCTCCTTCACCACGCCGTGGTCCCCATGGGCCTTGAACAGAATGGCTTAGTTTCAGATTCCTCCGGACCTGGAGATACGTCAATAGTCCTGAGTCGCCTTGTCACAGCCCGCGCCGGTCACGCTCAGAGCAGCGTCGCGATCCGGCGCACACCGGCCTGGATTTGCGGAATCGACGCGGCGCTGTAGGTGAGGCGCACGTACGGAGCAGGCGGCTCGTCCACGTAGTAGTGCTTTCCGTCGCCGATCAGTACCCCGGCAGCTTGGGCGGCTGAAGTGAAGGCCGTGGTGTCGCTGCCATCAGGGAGGCGCACCCACAAGTGGATGCCGCCGGTAGGGATGACCAGCCGCGCTCCAGACATCGTGACACTAATTTCGGCAACCATGGCGTCGCGTCGTTCGCGCAAGCCTGTGCGCAGGCGTTTTATGTGCCTGGGCCAGGCCCCGGAGCTCAACAGTCCAAGAGCGATCTCCTGGGTGAGTGGGGGCACGCACATGTCATCGGCAATGCGGGCGGTACGCAACCGCTCCCCGGCAGGGCCCCTGGCTGCCAGAGCTCCGATACGTAGTCCTGGTGCTGCCGGTTTTGTGAGGGTGGAAATGGAGACCACATGCCCGTCGGGGTCTTGGGTGAACAGCGGCAACGGTGGCTTTCCTTCAAGGGAGAGATGCCTGGCCCAATCATCTTCAATGATGAATGCGCCATGCCGTTTGGCCAAGGCAAGAACCTCAATACGGCGTTCCGGGCTCAGAATCGTGCCACTCGGATTGGCGTAGCAGGGCTGGAGATAGATGAGCTTGGCGTGCGTGCGCTCAAGAGCGTCGGCGAGCTTGTCAGGAAGAATACCGTGCGCGTCGGAGGGCACGGCTGCTATGTGAAGCCCGGCGGCTTGGGCGGCCAGGGTAGCTCCCGGATAGCTGGGGCTTTCGGTGATGACGGTGGTGCCGGGGTCGGCCAGCGTGCGCATGGCAAAAACCAGCGACTGCTGCCCGCCGGGCATGATGAGCATATCCTCGGCCTCAGCCTCCAAACCTGCAGCAAAAGCCTGGCGAAGTTCGTGCAGACCCGTGGGCGGGGCCATGGTCCAGGCGCGGTGGCTCTTCGCGCAGCGGGCGCCGAGCGTGCGCAATTCATCGAAGGGCTGCAGCTCCGGCGCCAGGTACCCCCACGAGAGCTGCACCTGCCCCGTCGCGCCGTTGCCACCCGCCCTTCCTGCACGATTCGCATCGACGCGGGTTCGACCCAAGGCCGAGGACTGCCACGCATAGTCTGGTTCAGGCTGCTGGGTGTCGCTGCGGCCGGCAACAAATGTGCCGCGTCCGGGCTCCGCGCGCAGGACACCGAGGGCTGAGAGCGAGGTGATGGCTTGGGAGATGGTGGCTGCACTGGCCCCATGGGTTCGGGTCAGCTCACGGACCGATGGCAACTTCTCCCCCACCTGCATGGCGCTGGCCTGTTGTTTCAGCGTGCGCGCAATCAGGGCAGCCCTGTTATCTAGAGTCATATAAACAGTGGATAACGTTACAGTCAGGGTGTCAAAAATATTACCGTGGGTTGAGCAGGCAGTGCCGCGGGAAACAGGGGTAGCGGACTGGTTTGTGGGATGCTTGGGGAATGGATCTTGAGGTATCGCCCGCGCTCACGATACCGGCCGCAGAGCTCCAGTGGAGGTTTTCGCGCTCTTCAGGGCCGGGCGGTCAACATGTCAACACCTCGGACAGCCGGGTTGAGCTTTCGTGGAGCATCGAAGCTTCTGCCGTCCTCAGCGAGGAACAGAGAGCACTGTTGATGGATCGGCTGGAACGTCGCCTCATTGACGGGACCATCACCATAGCGTCTTCGGAACAGCGCTCGCAGCTGCGCAACCGCGAGATTGCCTTGGCCAAGTTGGCCGAACTCGTTGTCTCGGCCCTGGCACCAGCTGCCGCACCACGCCGCAAGTCCAAGCCATCGCGTGGCTCGAAGATGCGGCACCGGGCCGCCAAGGAACAACGCTCGGCAACAAAACAACAACGACGCCGTCCCGCAGCAGAGTAGCAGTTACAACGCCGTGCGAGGTTCCCGCCAAGCACCACGAGTTGCGGCCCTGAACTATTGCGCCACTGATGACCATGGCGCAAAATGAAAATGACATCTTGGGAGGTCGCACAATGCCGGAACAATCCGCGAAGAGTCGCGCTAGAAGTCTGGCAGAAGGGCTCCCTGCTATTTGGGGCGACGGCCTTGGCCGGTCGGCTATTCGTGCTCTTCAGACACTCCTGGTTCTCGCGCTAGTCGCCGTGGTTATTTGGGCTGTCACCCGGGTACCTTTGGTTGTCACACCGGTTCTTTTGGCGCTGATTCTTGCATCGGCGATCGGGCCATTGGTCCGCTGGCTCGACAGGCGCCATTGGCCACGGGCTTTGGCAGTGTTAACGTCCTTCGTGGCTATCTTGGCCGTGTTCAGCGGCGTCATAGTGGGAGTCGTTTTTCTGATCAGATCACAGTCAAAGGGTCTAGTTCGCCAGGCCGACGTTGGCATAGACCGGCTGCACCAGTTGCTCAATGGCGGCCCCTTCCCCGTAAGCGACGCACAGATTGAATCCTTCCGTGATGCGGCGCAAAAGTTTATTCTGAGCACCACCTTTGGCTCTGAAGCCTTGACTGGCATTCGCGTCGCCGGCGAGATCACTGTTGGCGCAATCCTTATGGCCGTCATTTTGTTCTTCTTCCTCAAAGATGGGGCGAAGATACGCGCTTTTCTTTTCAGCTTCCTCCCGGCAGGTCAACGCGAAAAGGCCTTTGTGGCGGCGGACCATGGTGCAATCGTCTTGGGTGGGTATGTGCGGGGCACAGCGTTGATTGCACTTACGGATGCGCTGATCATTGGACTGGCCCTGGCCATCATGGGCGTCCCCTTGGCGCTGCCATTGGCCCTCTTCGTTTTTATTGGTGGCTTCATTCCCATAGTGGGTGCCACGGCCGCTGGAACATTGGCAGTCGTGGTGGCTTTGGTCTTCAACGGTCCCGTCCCTGCGCTCGTGGTGCTCTTGGTCCTTATAGGGGCAAACCAGCTCGAACACCACGTCCTGCAGCCCTTGCTGATGGGCAAGGTTCTACGAATTCATGGGCTTGTCATCCTCCTAGCGCTCGCAGCGGGTACCACGTTGGCGGGCCTGGTGGGTGCCTTGTTGGCGGTTCCGCTGACTGCCGTGGGTTGGTCGATCGTCAAGACCTGGACCGGCCGCGATGACCCACCGGCAGAATCAGCAGAACCGGCAGAACCGCCCGAGGATACTGCCAACACGGAAGTTTCCGCCAAGCCGCAGTGATGTTGCAGCTGACCTCTTTCGCGCAGGATTCCACTGGTCTACGCTGAGGGCATGCTCAGGCTGGTGATGGTTTCCGTGTTGGTTTTCTTGACGGCCGTGTCGGTGGCACTTCTGCTCCTTTTCAGTTCGGGGTGGTGGGTGGCCGTACTGATCTTTGGCGCGCTAATGATCCTGGCCATCGCCGACGCCTCGCAGAAGAAACACTCGATCCTGCGCAACTACCCGGTGATCGGGCACATGCGTTTCGCACTGGAATACATCCGTCCCGAACTCCAGCAGTACTTCATTGAACGCAACTATGACGGCCGGCCCTTCGACCGGGACACCCGATCGCTGATCTACGAACGAGCCAAGGGGACCAACCAAGAGCAGGCATTCGGAACCGAACGAGACGTCAACCAAGTGGGATATGAATACTTGGTGCATTCGACGGCGCCCTTGGAACCCCCGGCAGACCCACCCACCGTTCGCGTCGGAGGGCCCGACTGCACCCAGCCCTACGAGATGGCGTTGCTGAACGTCTCCGCCATGAGTTTTGGTGCGCTCTCCGCCAATGCGGTTCTGGCCATGAACAAGGGCGCGGCCATGGGCGGCTTCGCCCAAGACACGGGCGAGGGCGGCCTTACCGAATACCATCTGCGCAATGGGGGTGACTTGGTATGGGAGATCGGCAGTGGCTACTTCGGAACGCGCACCAAGGATGGGCAGTTTGATCCGACGATGTTCGCCGACAAGGCGGCCCTTCCCTCCGTTAAGTGCCTATCACTGAAACTCAGCCAAGGTGCCAAGCCGGGCATTGGCGGAGTCCTTCCTGCTGGGAAGGTCACGGCAGAGATCGCCAAGGCACGCAATGTTCCAGAAGGCGTCAAGTGCGTCAGCCCGTCCGCCCATCAAGTCTTCTCCACCCCGCGCGGCCTTATCCAGTTCATGGCCACCATGCGCGAGCTCGCGCAGGGGAAACCTGTGGGGTTCAAATTGTGTGTGGGCTCAAGAACCGACGTGTTGGCCATCTGCAAAGCCATGCTCTCCCAAGGGGTCACGCCTGACTTCATTATTGTGGATGGTTCCGAAGGCGGCACAGGAGCGGCCCCCATGGAGTATGAAGACCACATGGGAACGCCTCTGACGGAAGGGCTCATGCTTGTCCACAACGCGTTGGTGGGGACCGGGTTGCGTGATCGTGTTCGCTTGGGCGCATCTGGAAAGGTCGCCACCGGCACCGACATCATCAAACGCATGATCCAAGGCGCGGACTACACGAATGCCGCCCGTGCCATGATGATGGCCACCGGCTGTATCCAAGCCCAACGCTGCCACACGAACCACTGCCCCGTAGGCGTCACCACCCAAGACCCGCACCGGGCACGTGCACTGGACGTGGAGGACAAAAGCCGTCGCGTGCAGAGGTTCCAGGAAGCAACGGTCAGTGAGGCTATGCGCATGATTGCCTCCATAGGTGCCACGGGTCCAAACGACCTGAGCCCCGTCATGTTGCGGCGCCGGATCGGGCACATGAACACAAAATCCTATGCGGAACTCTACAACTGGATGTCTCCCGGGCAGCTGCTCGCCGAGGCGCCACCGGAATGGGCGCAAGACTGGGCCAGCGCAGACCCTGATTCGTTCTCCATCCATCACGGCCTCAGCGGCAGGAACTAGATCTTGTGCAGTGCTGAACCCTTGTGCATGGCAATGTGATCAGTTTTGTCACTCTTAATTTCATACTGGGGGTCATCTTTGCTGCACCGGCGAGTATGACCCTTGTAGTCGACGTCGGCCGTGTGGACCTTGGTGATCTTCCCCTTGACCATTCCAGCCTCTGAATTCCATTCCACATGGTCACCTACTGAGAATTTCATCCTCTGGCCTCCTACTCCATTATTCCTTGGACTCGTTGTTGTCAGGCTGGCCTAAATTGTGCCAGGTGGCATGAATCGCGGCACCTTCACTGCGGGCGTGGGCACGGCGCCTGCGCCGTCTTCAGCGTGAGACTCCTCAACCCTGGATTCTTGTTCCTCGGCATCTATCCGGGCGATGCGGTCAGCTGCCGCCTTGATTTGCTCGATAGCGGCCTTTTCCTGTTCCAAGTTCTGGTTCAACAACTCCGCGATACCGGTTGCGCCGCTGGCCTTGGCGAGGACGAGGAGCGATTCATACACGCCCGTTTCATAGTGCTCGGCCTCCAGCGCCGCTGCAAGCACGACGGCGTCCACGAGCATGTCGTCCGTCTTGCCAATGGCGGACCTGGCTTCCTTGACGAGACCTTTGGTGGTCGGTGATGGCACGCGTTTCGGTTCTTCACTCAACAGGACGAAGCAGTTGTGCAGGTTCTCAATTTGTCGGCGTGTTTCCGCTGCATGTTCATTGAAATGTTCCTTGAGCTCACTCCTCATGGCCGCATGCTCCAAAACATCGAGTAAGTCCAAGGAATCATGTTCCATGGTCAAGGCGGAGCCGAGCTTGAAATGGAAGATTTCCTGAAGAGTGGTGAAGTGTTCAGACATGATCTAACCTCCGCGCTGGAGTCGGGCAAAGTGTTGTATCTTCTTGTGACTCTAGCGAGGGCTGGAGAGAATATCCATCCTCCGAACGGGCAGTCTTGGTTCAGCTTCCCGATTCACTTCTGCACGCGACGCCACCCAAGATTATGGACGCACCACCGTGGGATCGTTAACATGGGTCTTGAGTGGACATCTGCGACTGCGGATGACACGAACGCAGTTCCAATGGCACATGATCATGAGACGTCTACGAGAGGCAATAGAGATGAATGACCACAAGCCCGTTGAGCCGGAGCCCTTTGTTCCGGAACCGTTCCCTGAAACGCCGCATCCCGATTCACCCGTGGATCCCACTGAACCCCATGATCCGTCCGGGCCCTTCCCGCCTATTCCAGAGCCCAACAGCCCCAGCCACCCGGATCCATTCCTGCCCCCAATTCCGCCAGTGATTTAGTCCAGCGCCCCTGCAGTTCTGCCACAGCTGAAATAGCACTGCTGACACCACCAACGAGGAGAACGGACTCCCGCATGAAATGGACACTATTGCACGAACATCACGGACTTCGAAGTTTTTTGCTGGTCTTGGACAAAGGTGAAGAGGCGCATGCGGCGATCACCGCGTTTGCGTCGGAGCAGGACATCAATGCTGCAAGTCTTAGCGCGATTGGGGCTGCAAGCAGTGCCACATTGGGATACTTTGATCCGGAGACCAGCAGCTATCTCGACACCGAATTCAACGAACAGATGGAGTTGGCGTCCTGCTTAGGTGATATTGCAGACGACCATGGCAAGCCCGCACTGCACGCCCACATTGTGCTGGGACGGCGAGACTATTCTGCGGTGGCCGGTCACTTGCAAAAACTCCACGTCTTTCCGACCATGGAGATCATCTTGACCGAATCTCCAGCGCACCTGCGCAAACGTATGGACGATGCGACAGGACTGGCCTTAATCGACCCCAGCCGTTCCCACGGCGGTTAGCGCTCATCATTCATCACAAATGCGCGGATGGAGCTGCACGGGTGGCACCCGATAAAGCTCACTTAACAGCTGAGGGCCGGAACCATAATGGTTCCGGCCCCAGCAAGTAGTGAGGTTTGGCGTGTCTGCAAGGACCGCCGCAGCTCAGCAGCTTATGCGTTGGACTTGGAACGTCCGGTGATAGCTCCGTAGATGCCAGCGACAACCAGACCGCCAACAATGGCCAACAGCCAGGAGCCGATGCTCCAGAACGTCATTTCTCCCTTGTTGAAGAGGAGATCTCCGATCCAGCCGCCAACAACGGCACCAACGACGCCAAGAATGAGACTGGTAATCCAGCCTCCGCCAACGCGGCCAGGCATGATTGCCTTAACAATGGCACCGACGATCAAGCCGAGGATAATCCATCCAATAAATCCCATGATTCCTCCTGAGTGTGATCCAACATTTGCACTATTTATTCAATATGAAACTGTATCGAATTTCAAATTGCACACTGGGCTACCGCCCGGTACGTCGAAAGCCTACTACTTGCCAGCTGCCGCAGAAGGACTATCCGCCGCGGAGTTTTCGTGGTGTAGATTCCCTGCGCCATCTTCCAAGTGTGCACGCATAAACCATTGGAATAGCTCAAGTTTGGCAGTCTGGTCAATCAGCATATCTTCGGTAATCGGATCAATCTCACCGACGGCTGCAATGGCATCGCGGTGACTGGAAACGACGCCGTCGTAGACGTCGTCCAAAGCTGTCAGGTGGACGCTGGTTGAGGCACGACCAGGCGTGTAGTCCTCCCACGTGCGCTCCTTGACGAGTGCACCGGGGAGTCCATTCGGTGAAACACCGAGAGTAGCCATGCGCTCAGCGGTTTTGTCGATCATGGCGCGGACCAATTCTATTTGGGGATCCAGCATTTCATGCACCCCAATAAAGTCACGGCCCACAACATTCCAATGTGCGTGCTTCAAGGTGAGCTGGAGATCGTTCAACGCATGTAAACGGCCCTGCAGGATGGCAGCCACTGCGTGCCCGTCCTTGAGCGACAGGCCGGGAACTGTATATTCAGCGTTGGAAGACTTCTTGGAAACCATGTGAGCTCCTCTCAATTCAATGCGGTCATTCATTCTTTGACCAACTCCGTTTTCCACGATAACTACTGTCTCTAGTTATTTCCAGCCGGACGCTCCTCACGCAGCGGGCTGCAGATGCTCCCGCAGCATGCTGCCTTCATAGCGTGTTCTAAACAAGCCACGTCGCTGAAGCACGGGAACAACCCGGTCAACGAATTCCTCCAGTGATCCGGGCAGAACCGGGGGCATTAGGTTGAACCCGTCGGCGCCGCCATGAACAAACCACTGCTCTATCCCGTCAGCTACATCCTCGGGGGTGCCCACCATGGTGCAATGGCCGCCGCCAGCGGCCAGCCGGCCCAAAAGCTGACGAACCGTGGGCTTTTCAGTTTCCACTATCCGCAAGATGGTGGCGTACCTTCCGGCCGGACCGGTGAAGCTCAATGCCGGAGCCAACTCCGGCACTGGCTGATCCAGTTCCCAGTCACTGCAGTCTCTTTGGATGAAACGCCCCAGTTGGGCCAGCGAGTTTTCCACGGGAAGGTAGCCGTCAGCGGCCGCTTGTGCGGCTGCGGCTGCCTTCTTGGTGCTCCCTATATACGTGACCAGTCCCGGCATGATGAGGACTTGCTCAGGGTTCCGGCCCGCCCGGCCAATCCGCGCCTTCACGTCACCGTAATATTCCTGCGCGCTGGGGAGGTCGTACGCCACAGCGTAGATCCCTTCAGCATATTTGGCTGCCAGATCACGGCCAGGAGCCGACGCGCCCGCTTGAAACAAAACGGGACGCCCTTGTGGCGAGCGAGGCACGTTTAGCCGCCCGTCAACGCGAAAATATTCGCCTTCGTGCATGATCGGGCGGATCTTCTCGGGGTTGGCATATTTGCCGCCCGGATCTGCAAGAACCGCGTCGCCATCTCATGAATCCCACAACCCGTGGGCCACGGCAATGAACTCTTCAGCCCGTTCGTAGCGTTGCTGATGCGGGGGCAGTGCAGGCATCCCGTAGTTCTTGGCCTCCGCGTCAAACATGGACGTGACAACGTTCCAGCCCACCCGGCCACCACTGATGTGGTCCAGGGATGCGAGCATGCGGGCTGTGGGGAAAGGCTGGTAAAAGGAAGCGGAAATGGTGCAGATTAGGCCGATCTTGTCCGTGTGCCCGGCCTTGGCAGACAGCAGTGTCAGTGGTTCCAGATTCCACAACGGCCCATTCTCCACATCGCCTACGGCGTGGCCGTCGGCCAGGAACACTGCATCAAAAAGTCCCCGTTCAGCGACCTGGGCCAACTGCTGGTAGTAGTCCACGCCCAAACGTTCGCGTGGGTTGGTCGCAGCCTGCCGCCAAGCCGCGTTGTGGTGGCCAAAGCCGTGAATGAACGCGTTGAAATGTAACTTTCGAGAGCGATCCTGCGGTGCCACTAGTTCATCACCAGGCCGCCGTCGACCACCAGATTCTGACCGGTGACACAGCGTGCCCATGGAGAAGCGAAGAAGAGCACCGAATCGGCAAGTTCCTCCGGTGAGGTGACCCTGCGCAGCGGTGTGTTGGCCGCGATGTAGTCGAAAACCTCAGGCGGCGTGGCTGCGCTGGCATCGGTAGTGCGCAACAGCCCGCCGGAGACCATGTTCACCGTGATGTTCTCCGGGCCCAAGTCCACCGCCAGTGTCCTGGTCAACGCCAGCAAAGCTGCCTTGGAAGCCGTGTAGTCGTGGTAAGGGACAACCGGGTTTTGAAACAGGCTCGTACCAATGTTCACCACTCGGCCAAATCCGGCGCTGCGCATTCCCGGTAGGGCAAGTTGGATCGAGTTCAACGCCCCGCGGACACTACCGGAGAACTGCGCATCAAATTCGGCCCAGTCCAACTCCCCCGGTTTGCTGCGGCCGTCCCCGTTGAAGGAAAAGTCAGCCAGGGCGTTATTGACCACCGTGGTTACCGGCGCACCAAAGTGTTGGTGCGCCGCCGCCAGCAATCCTTGGACTTGTTCCGGGTCAGTGACATCAGCTTGCAAGGCCACTGCCCGTTCAGGCCCGGCCGTGGCCGCAATTTCCCCGGCCGCACCTGCACTGTTGCGGTAGTTGATGACAACTCTTGCGCCTTCTTCTAGGAAGGCATTCACCACGGCGGCACCCAATCCACGCGCGCCGCCGGTCACCAAAACAATTTGATCAGTAATTTTCACAATATTCTCCACCTTTTGAAGGCCAAGAGATGACGCGTGGACCAGCACTCCACCGAGGTAGCAGTCCTGGAAACAAGTCGCTTGACATCCCTTCGCTAGTACTAACTAGATCAGGTTCTACGGGTCTTCTCTCAGCCCTTTCGAGGGCACCCCGTGTCACTAACTGCCACTATAGCCAGAAGATCACCCAACGGTTCAAAAGGTGAAGATTTAGGCCGTTTGGGTAGGGTCGGAACGCCCTACCCGAACTGGTGCAAAGCTACTAGGCTCAAAGACATGAATGACACACCAGCAAAGTCAGCGACTGAAGTCTTGCCGTCCCACGAATGCTGGGGCCTGCTCCGGGGAGTCTCGGTCGGCCGGCTCGCCGTATGGCTGGAGGACCACCCGGAGATCTTCCCTGTCAACTTCACCGTCGACCACGGAACCATTGTGTTCCGCACGGCACCCGGCAGCAAACTCAAAGGCGCCATGGGCCCTGCCCCCGTCGCCTTTGAGGCCGACGGCGTGGATGCGGACACCGGGGTCGCCTGGAGCGTCGTGGTGAAAGGCTCCGCAGCTGCGCTGGAATCAACCGGCGATGTTCTGGACAGCTTCGCGCTCTCTTTGTTCCCTTGGCAGCGGGGACGCAAGGACACCTTCGTTCGCATCGTGCCCACGGAGATCACCGGCCGCAGATTCAAGGTCGCCCAGCCTGCTGAATGGTGGACGGCGCAGTCCGATGCCACCCAGAGCAGCCCGGAATAGACGAACAACGAAGGGGCAGCCGCATGTGCGCACATGTGCTTGTATTGGGAGCTGGCTTCGGCGGGCTGGAACTGACGGCGAGTCTCGCCGAACGCTTCGGTGATGACATCGAGATAACCCTCATCGACCAAAACGAGCACTTCGTGTTCGGGTTCTCCAAGCTCGACGTCATGTTCGGGAAGGAAACAGCTGAGGAAGTCAGCCACCCCTACAGTCGGCTGTGCAAACCCGGCGTTGATTTTGTGCGCGCCACAATCCTGTCCCTTGACCCGGACACGAAACAGGTGGTCACTGACGCAGGCACCTACACAGGCGACTATCTCGTCGTCGCACTTGGAGCGGACCTCGATCCGGCGGCAACTCCCGGGCTGCTCGAAGCCGGCCATGAATACTACACAAACTCCGGTGCCTTCGCTGTGCGGGAAGTCCTTGACAGATTCGACGGCGGCCGGGTGGTTGTCGGTGTTGCATCCACACCGTTCAAATGTCCGCCAGCGCCCAGCGAGACAGCATTGCTGCTCCATGAGTATCTGCGTGCCCGCGGGCTGCGGGAGCGTTCCGAGATTGCCTTGGTCATGCCGCTACCCACTCCTGTCCCACCGGTTCCGGCCGCTTCCGATGCCCTGATCGCTGCCTTCGCAGAGCGCGGCATTGAATGGCACCCGCACCGAACCATCTCGCGCCTGGACCCGGAGAAGAAGGAACTCGTGTTTGCCGATGACTCGACGATGGCGTTTGACCTGTTCCTTGGGGTGCCTAAACATGTGGTGCCGCCGGTCGTGGCAGCATCCGGAATGGCTGTGGACGGCTGGATCCCCGTGAACGCCCTGACTCTTGAAACCACGTACTCCGATGTCTTTGCCATTGGAGATGTCACCAGTGTGGGAACAGCAAGGCGGGAGTGTTCTCCGAAGGCCAGGCAGTGGTTGTCGCCGACCTCATCGCCGCGCGTATCACCTCCACCGACGGCTCGCTCAACTATGACGGCAATGGAATTTGCTATGTCGAATTCGGCAGTGGCAGCGTAGCGCGGGTCGACGTTACCTTTGCTGGAGGCAAGCCCCCCTTCGGCAGTTTTGAGACGGCGACGGAGGCAATCTCCGCGGAAAAAGACGAGTTCGGCGCGTCCCGCCTGAGCCGTTGGATCGGAAACGCCTGACCCTGGCACGTGATTGCCGACCCCTTGCGGGGCTGTCCCAAGAGGGCTACCGTTGCAGACACTCAACGGGAAGGGCAGCACGATGTGGTGGAACTTCGTCGTTGACCGATGGCCGCAGGTCTGGTTTGGCTCTTGGCAGCACTTCTCACTGGTGGCGCAATCCCTCATCCTAGCCACGCTCATCGCGTTGCTGATCGCTTTTGTTGTGTATGGCAGCCCCAAGCTCAGTTCCGTTGCCAACGGGGTTTCCGCCGTCGGACTGACAATCCCCTCGTTCGCCTTGATCGGCATCCTCATCGTCCCGTTCGGGTTCGGCGTCACCCCGTCAGTAATTGTCGTGACATTCTTTGCAATCCTCCCCATCCTGCGCAACGCAGTCGTGGGACTTCAGGGAATCGACCGTGCCATCGTGGAGTCGGCCCGCGGCATCGGCATGGGGCGCATGCGCACCTTGCTCACCATCGAATTTCCACTGGCATGGCCCATCATTCTGACGGGAGTGCGCATTTCAGCGCAAATGGTCATGGGAGTTGCCGCCGTGACTGCATACGCACTGGGGCCCGGGCTGGGCGGTTTCATTTTCTCCGGCCTGTCGCGTCTCGGCGGCGCCAACGCGATCGAAAGCGTGTGGGTCGGGGTTGTCGGCGTCGTCATCCTCGCTTTGATCCTGGATCTTCTTCTCGTCGGCCTCGGCCGCCTAACCATTTCGCGAGGTATCCGTGTCGGAAAATAGTAGCCCACCGAGTGAGATTCCCGCCTCGAGCCGCATCCTGCTCGATCAGGTCACCAAGCGTTATCCGGGACAAAGCAAGCCTGCTGTCGACGGAATTACGCTCGAAATTCCGGCTGGCAAAATGGTGATGCTCGTCGGCCCCTCCGGCTGCGGCAAAACGACCACATTGAAAATGATCAACCGGTTGATCGAGCCCACCGAGGGCCGCATCATGCTCGGTGACGAAGACGTCACGAACATTGACGGGGACCAATTGCGGCGGCGGATGGGTTACGTCATACAGGCAGGCGGACTGTTTCCGCACATGAGCGTCGCCGCCAACATCGCGATCGTGCCAAAGATGCTCGGCTGGTCTAAAGACCGGATCCAAACCCGGGTCGATGAGTTGCTCGAGCTGGTCTCGCTGGAGCCGGATCAGTACAGGGACCGCTTTCCACGGGAACTCTCTGGAGGCCAACAGCAGCGGGTTGGCGTTGCCCGTGCGCTGGCCGCCGATCCCCCCGTGCTGCTCATGGACGAACCGTTCGGTGCAGTTGACCCGATTACACGCCAGCGGCTGCAGGATGAGTTGATAAGAATCCAGGAAGAGGTGCAAAAGACCATCGTCTTCGTCACCCACGACTTTGACGAAGCCGTGAAGCTGGGCGACTGGATCGTGATCTTCTCCGAAGGTGCCCACATTGTCCAGTACGACACCCCGGAGAGGATCCTCAACGCCCCCGCGAACTCCTTCGTGGAAGATTTCATCGGTGCCGGTGCTGGACTCAAACAACTCACGCTAAACCGTGTCCGGGATGTTGAACTGGCCCCGGCCATCACAGGGTCCCCTGGGGAGAAGGCCGCAGACGTGCTCTCCCGCATCAAGGAAGCCGGGCACGGTCACGCCGTCATCCTCGATGCGCATAAACGGCCACTCAGCTGGTTGTCCCGGCGCCAGCTGTCCCGTCTTGATGTCATCCCGGCGACGCAAGATCACAATCTGCCCGCAGTCATCGAAGGCTCCACCTTGAGCGATGCGCTCGACACCATGCTGGTCTCAAGCGCCGGGGCCGCGCTCGTCACCGGCCGCCGGAAGGCATTTGTAGGCGTCATTACCGTCGAAGTCGTCATGGAGGCCATCACTCGTTCACGCAAGGCGTCATCCCTAGCCAACGGCGATTCCCCTGTCGGCACCAACACCGGCTCCATCGGGGTGCAGGGCGGCACGGAATGAGCGACGTTCTCCGTCCGATTACTTCCAAGCCGACGGCGGCGTGGAAAGGCATGCTCATCCAGCCCATCGCCGTACTGCTCATTCTGGCCGCCTACATTGTGTGGCTGAGCGTGGCGAACCTGTCCCCTACTGAACGGGCAACACTTAATCCCGGTGATCTGATGGCCTACACCGGCCAACACCTTGCGCTGACATTTGTCTCCTCGGCCATTGTGCTGGTGGGTGCCATTCCCTTGGGCGTGTTGTTGACACGGCGTCCGTTGGTTCGGATCAGCGGCGTGGTCTTGGCGATCGCGAATTTTGGGCAGGCAGCCCCAGCCATCGGATTGGTTGTTTTACTCGCGTTCTGGCTTGGCTTCGGTTTTTGGGCTGCCGTAGTCGCCCTCGTCGTCTACGCGGCCTTGCCGGTGCTGCGAAACACCATGGTGGGCATACAGGCGGTGGACGCCCGGTTGGTGGAGTCTGCCCGCGGCATGGGCATGAGTTCCCTAGCCGTGTTAATGCGTGTCGAATTGCCCTTGGCAGTGCCCGTGATGCTCTCGGGGATCCGCACGGCGCTTGTGCTCGTCGTCGGCTCGGCAACTTTGGCAACATTCATCGGTGCCGGCGGGCTCGGGCTGTTGATCACCACCGGCGTGAACTTGTTCCTTCCCAGCGTGCTGATTTCCGGTGCATTGCTGGTCGCGTTACTCGCCCTGCTTATCGATTGGATCGGCCGCGTCGTTGAATACTATGCAAGTCCGAAGGGGCTCCGATGAAACGCCTCGAACGCTCCAAAACACACGGTGTCCAAAGGCTGGCACTGCTTTGCGCAGCCTTGGCCTGTGTGCTGGTTCTGGCGGGGTGCGGGCTTCAACCGGCGACGGCGTTCGTCCCGGCTGTTGCGCCCGGTTCCATCCAAGCCATAGACGGCCTTCCCGCAGACGCCTCCATCACGGTCACCTCCAAAAATTACACCGAAGCACTCATCCTCGGCAAGATGGCTGTTCTCGCCACCAAGGCTGCCGGTTTCAACGTCACTGACAAGTCCAATGTTCCAGGCAGCGTGGCAGTGCGTGAGCTCATGCTCAATGGTGGGGCGGACGTGGTGTGGGACTACACCGGGACGGCTTGGCTCACCTATCTAGGCCATAAGGAAGGAATCCCGGATCCTGAAAAGCAATTCATTGCGGTACGGGATGAGGACAAGGCAAACGGCCTTACCTGGTTGACGCCGGCAGCACTGAACAACACCTATGCGCTTGCTGTGCGTGCCGATGCCGTCCAGGAACTCGGTGGCATCACCAAACTCTCACAGATCAAGGACCTTCCCGTGGCTGAGCGGACGTTCTGTGTGGAGTCGGAATTCAATTCCCGCCCTGATGGTTTCAAGCCCATGCTCAGAACGTACGGCCTCACATTGGGTGCCGCGGACGGCGTGCCTGAAGGCAACGTCAAGATCCTGGACACCGGCACCGTCTACGAAGCAACCTCACGCGGAGTCTGCAATTTTGGGGAAGTCTTCACTACTGACGGACGAATCCTTTCCCTCAATCTGGACGTGTTGGAAGATGACAAGATGTTCTTCCCGGCCTACAACGTGGCTCCGGTATTCAGGACCGAAGTCCTTGCGAAGTACCCGCAGCTGGCGGCCATCTTCGAGCAGATCTCCGACAAGTTGACCAATGCGCAGCAGCAGAAGTTGAACTTGAAGGTCGACGTCGATGGGCAGGAACCTGCCGAGGTCGCCTTCGAATGGATGAAGGAAGAAGGCCTCATCACCGCCCCCTGACAGCTCTTCGGCCATGACGTGTGTAACGATGCTGGCACATGGGCAGCACGGGGCGCGGCGGCCCAACTCGGTGGTTTTGGCACTCGCCAGCTAAGATGGTTGAGGCAAAGAAATGGCCACGAGCACGCCCTGCTTCGACACACCCGCATGAAAGCGCAATCATGAATACTGCACGCATGAACGTAGAGTCCTTCAACCTTGACCACCGCACGGTGGCAGCGCCCTATGTTCGGGTTGCAGACCGTAAGGAACTTCCGCACGGAGATGTCATTACCAAGTATGACGTGCGGTTCACACAGCCGAACGTTGCCCACCTGGAGATGAAGGCCATCCACTCGCTGGAGCACCTCTTTGCCGAATGCTCGCGCAACCATTCAGAAGCTGTCATTGATTTCTCCCCCATGGGCTGCCAAACCGGGTACTACCTGATTCTGCAGGGCGAGCCTGACGTGCCCGGCGTGCTGGAACTCATTGAGGCCACGCTCACCGACGTCTTGGACGCCACCGAAGTCCCGGCAGCCAACGAGGTGCAATGCGGCTGGGGCGAAAACCACTCCCTGGACGCCGCCAAGCAAGCTGCACGGGATTTCCTGCAGCAGCGCTCCGAGTGGGAAAAGGTCTCCGCATGAGCCCGGTTGAGGTTATTGTCATTGCGGCAATGGAAGAAGAGATTGTCCCGTTTCTGCAGCATGCAACATCGCTCAGCGAACCGCGTGACATCGGAAACGCCGTTCACCGCACAGGCGACATCAACGGCTGCACAGTACTCTTCGTCCAAGGCGGGATCGGCCTGGTCAACGCTGCGGGGGCAGCCACCTCGGCGCTGCTGCGGGCGAACATGGATGACAAAGACGCCCTCCCTCCCTTGGTCATCAGCGCGGGCAGTGCCGGCGGGCTGGGTGATTCCGTCCGGGTGGGCGATGTGGTGATTGGAACGGACAACATCAATGCCGACGCCGATGCGCGCGCCTTTGGCTACGAACTTGGGCAGGTCCCGGGCATGCCGGCCTCCTACCCGGTGCCACCTGTCATGGTGGACGCCAGCGACGTCGGAGGTTCCGGACACCGGATTGTGAATACCGTGCACCACGGACTCATCGTTTCCAGTTACGCATTCGTTGGAAACGAACGCGCCGTGGTCATCAAGGGCCAATTCGACGAAGTTCTGGCGACGGACATGGAATCCTCCGCAATTGCCCAGACCTGCCACGCGTTCAAAGCTCCATTCCTTGCCATCCGTGGAATCTCGGATTTGTGCGGGCCAGCAGCGGAAGCGGACTTCCTTGACCACGTGGACGACGCTGCCGAGCGCTCCGCCGAAATTGCCCTGGCCGTCATTGCGTCATGGATTGCGGCCGGGGCACCCCGGCCGCAATCCGAGCTTGCCCTTTCATAACTCCGAGGGTGCCTAAGCTTCCGGTCACGTTGACGGGCGGGCTTCAATACCCTTTGGTGGTTAGGCGTTGAGCATCACCTTCAGGGCCTTGGTTTCCGCAGCTCGGGAGAACGTGTCATAAGCTTCCTCGATGTCATGAAGGTCGAAGGTGTGGCTGACGAACTTGTCGACCTTCAACTTCTTTTGCGCAACCAGCTTGAGCAGAATCGCGGTTGTGTTGGTGTTAACCAAGCCCATGGTCAGCGTGATGTTGGAAATCCAGAGCGTGTCCAAGGGCAGGTTCACTCCCTTGCCGTGCACTCCGACGTTGGCCACGTGCCCGCCGGGACGCACCATCTCCAAGGTCATGTCGAAGGTCTGCGGAATACCTACAGCCTCGATGGCAACGTCCACCCCGAGCCCGTCGGTCAAGGCAAGGACCTGATCCTTCCAGTCTGCATCCGTTGACAACACTCCGTCAGTGGCACCAAAGGTCTTGGCTTGTTCCAACCGGTTGGCGTCAACATCAATCGCGATGACGCGCGACGGGCCATAGAGCTGTGCCGTGACAACCGCGGCCAGCCCCACAGGTCCCACACCGACGACGGCGACGACATCGCCGGCCTTGACCGCCCCGTACTGCACCCCGATCTCGTGGCCCGTGGGGAGGATGTCAGACAGGAGGGTACCCTCTTGGGCGGTGACGCCGTCGGGCATCTTGTACACTGAAGTCTCCGCGTAGGGAACGCGTACGAATTCGGCTTGGGTGCCGTCAATCAGGTGTCCGAAGATCCAACCGATCCCCGATGCCCCCTCATCCCCCAGGCAATGGGAAAATAGACCCTGCTTACAGTAGCTGCACCTGCCACAGGCGGAAACGCACGACAGGATCACCCGATCGCCCACGGCAAGGGTCGAGACGGCCGAACCCACCTCGGTGATGGTCCCCACCCCCTCATGACCCAGGATCCGCCCCTCGGTCACCGCCGGGACGTCACCCTTCAGAATGTGCAGGTCGGTGCCACAAATGGTGGTCGTTTCGATTTTGACAATCACATCGGTGGGCTGCTGAATCTGGGGATCCGGAACTTCTTCCCAGGACTTTTTGTTCGGACCATGATAAACGAGAGCCTTCATTTTGATCTTCCTTAGTTTGATTGGAACTGTTGAGCCGGCTCGCCCGGTCGGGACCCTCTTCCGGGCCTACCATCGTAGTACATGAGACCGACACCACATGGGATGACCGCTGTCACCGTCACCGTCATGGCTGTGGTTTCGGCAGCGGCTGCGGCTGAAGTTGTGGCTTGGGTTGCGGGGCAGGGTCCAGGAACTTGTACGCGATCAGCTTGACGCGGTCGCTGACCAACGCCCAGATGATGGCGTATCCCCAGACGAACCCCGCCCATCCCCAACCCAGCGGGGTCATGAACAGGCCGTAGACGGCGATGAGAGTCGCCAGTACCTGGGTGCCGAGAACGGCGAGCAGCAGAATGCGCGCGGGGCGGATGGACCAGAACGGACCGCGGGTTCGGGTCAGGAAGATGGTCAAATGCCCGGCCACAGAGAGCATCAGATACATCATGGTTTGCAGCTGGGGATGGCCGAGTCCGAAGACCCTGTCGCCAAGGAAAAACAGGCCAAAGGCGGCGATCGGCCCAAGGACGCCCAGTACTGTAGCTATCCCAAGCACCAGACGCATGTTCCACGCTTCGGGCTTGCTGCGGTAGCGGACGTTGTCGTAGGCGATCGAGAGGATCGCGCCGTCGTTGAGCAGTGCGAGCATCACGATCATGATCGCGGTGACGGGGTAGAAGTTGAAGACGAGGATGGTGAGGGTGACAAACAGTAGCACGCGCAGCGTCTCGGCAATGCGGTACATCGCGTAGGAGTTCATCCGTTGGAAGATCCTGCGGCTGATCTTGATCGCATCGATGATCACCGACAGGCCCGGAGTGAGCAGCACAATTGCTGCGGCTGCACGGGCAGCGTCGGTGGCCCCGGACACCGCAATGCCGCAGTCCGCCTTCTTCAGGGCCGGGGCGTCGTTGACCCCGTCGCCTGTCATGCCAACGATGTGGCCGTGCTGCTGCAGGACGTCGACAATATGGTATTTGTGTTCCGGGAAGACTTGGGCGAAACCGTCGGCTCTTTCAATGGACTCGGCAGTTGCCGCACTTTCAGTCTTCTGCACCTCCCCCAGGCCTGCGGCGTCGAGGATGTTTGCACCCAAACCGACTTTGACGGCGGTTTCCTTCGCGATGGCCAAGGCGTCTCCCGTCACCATCTTCACTTCCACGCCCATCTCACGGGCGGTGGCAATGGTGGCCGCAGCGTCTTCGCGCGGAGGGTCGAACAGCGGCAGGACGCCCAGGAAGTGCCAGTCACCCGTGGGGCCAGTGCGGGCCACGCCCAGGGACCGATACCCGCGGACGGCGAAGTCGTTGACTGCTGTGTCAGCGGCGGATTTCACTGCGGAGGTGTCCACGGCCAGTGCCAGCATCACTTGTGGCGCACCCTTGCTGACCTTGAATGTGGCCTGCCCGGTTCCGGTGCTCGTGCCGTTTCCCGTTCCGGTGCCCACGCCGTTGGCGGTGACGGTCGCTTCAGTGCGCTTGCTGACCGGGTCGAAGGGCTGGTAGCCCGTGACGGTGTATCCGTGCAACGCGTCCGGCTCGCTGAGCCCGCCTAGAATGGCCAGGTCTATGGGGTCGTCGTTGTCCGCGCGTGAGGCCAGCGCACCTGCGATGATCACCTCGCCAGCGGTGACCCCGGCGGTGCAGAACGGATCCCCCAGCGTCAGTGAGTTTTGGGTCAGCGTGCCTGTCTTGTCGGAGCAGAGAACATCGACGCCGGCGAGTTCCTCAATCGCCACAAGTCTGGAGACGACAGCCTGTTTCGCAGCAAGTATCCTCGCGCCAACGGCCATGGTCACCGACAGCACCGTGGGCATGGCGACAGGAATCGCTGCGATCGTGAGCACAAGGGCGAACTGCAGCGTGGTCAGCAGAGGATCATGCCGCAACAGCGAAACAACGACTATCACGGCGACGAACGCCGCGGCGAGAACGATGAGGTAGTTGCCGATTTTCAGTACGGCCTTTTGGAAGTGGCTCACGGTATGCGCACCCTCCACCAGCTCGGCAGTTTTGCCGAAGTAGGTGTTGGCGCCCGTGGCGTAGACCAACCCGTCAATCTCGCCGCGGCGGACGATCGAGCCGGAATACACTGGATCACCGGGCGCACAGGTGAGAGGCAGCGACTCGCCGGTCAGCGCCGATTGGTCAACTTCGATCTCATCGCCGTCCAAAAGGCGGGCATCAGCGGGAACGATGTCGCCCAGCCTTAGCCTGATGACATCTCCTGGCACCAAGTCCCGGGCTGCAGGGGTGAGCCACGTTCCGTCGCGCCGGACACGCGCCGTGACTGCCAGCTTCGCGCGCAAGGCCTCGATGGCATTGCCGGCCTGGCGTTCCTCGCTCCAACCCACCAGAGCGTTGGCCAGCAGCAGCACCAGGATGATGAAGAAGTCCGGCCAGTGCCCCACCACAGCAGACAGGATGACGGCTGCCTCGATCATCCAGGGGATCGGCCCCCAGAAGTAGGACAAGAACTTCAGCAGCGCGTTCTGGTGGTGCTCGGCGATCTCGTTTGGACCGTACTGGATCAGCCGCTTCGCAGCTTCTGCCTGGTCCAGCCCCTCCGGCGACGTTCCCAGCTGGCGCTCCACTTCCGCCATCGGCAGCGTCTTCAGGATGTCAGCGGGCGTGGAACTGGTCCCGGAGGAGGGTTTCCCCGGGTTGGCGACCGCCGGTGTCTCAGTGTCCACAGCCTGCTCCGGTGGGGTTCCAGGTCCAGGTGCGGATCTCCGGGAGGTCCGCACCGTGTTGATTGATGTAGAGGTTGTGTTCGATGAGCTTGTTCGCCATCTCCTGCTTGAGGTAGTCCCCGGTGGCACCGAGCTGGGGCAGCCTGTCGACGACGTCCTGGACAAGGTGGAAGCGGTCGAGCCGGTTTTGCACGCGCATGTCAAAGGGTGTGGTGATGGTGCCCTCTTCTATGTAGCCGCGCACGTGCAGATTGTGGTTCGTCCGCCGGTAGGTGAGGCGGTGGATGAGGCTCGGATATCCATGGAAGGCAAACACGATGTGCTTGTCGCGGGTGAACAACGAGTCGTAGTCCGCATCGGAGAGCCCGTGCGGGTGCTCACTGGCTGATTGGAGCTT
The DNA here is from genome assembly GCF_017353415.1 of Arthrobacter sp. E3. Taxonomy (GTDB): domain Bacteria; phylum Actinomycetota; class Actinomycetes; order Actinomycetales; family Micrococcaceae; genus Specibacter. The sequence continues at coordinate 7,288 of NZ_JAFMPX010000040.1, read as the reverse complement.
CATCAAGTCCACGACGTTAACTACCCGGACTTTCAGCTCGGGCAGGTGCTCACGCAGAATCGACACTGCCGCCAGCACCTCGAGAGTGGGCGTGTCACCGCAGCAGGCAAGGACGACGTCGGGCTCGGCGCCGCGGTCGTTGCCGGCCCACTCCCAAATCCCAATGCCCTTGGTGCAATGGATCTCGGCGTCGTCCATGGAAAGCCATTGGGGCATGTCGCGTTTGCCAGCAACGATGACGTTGACGTAGTGGCGGCTGCGCAGGCAATGGTCGGCGACAGTGAGCAGGCAGTTCGCATCCGGCGGGAGGTACACCCGGACAATGTCTGCCTTCTTATTCACCACATGGTCAAGGAAGCCGGGATCCTGGTGCGTGAAACCGTTGTGGTCCTGCTGCCACACATGGGAGGCCAGCAGGTAGTTCAGCGAGGCGATGTCGCGGCGCCACGGCAGCGCCTTCGTGATTTTCAGCCACTTGGCATGCTGGTTGAACATTGAGTCAACAATGTGGATGAAGGCCTCATAGCAGTTGAACAGGCCGTGGCGGCCCGTCAGCAGATAGCCCTCCAACCACCCTTGGCACTGGTGCTCGGAGAGCATCGAGTCCAGCACCAAACCGGACGGGGCCAAAAACTCATCGTCCTCGATCGTGCGGGCGTCCCATTGGCGGCTGGTGACCTCGAACACTGCCCCGAGCTGGTTGGACAATGTCTCATCCGGTCCGAAGATCCGAAAGTTGCGTCGTTCTCTATTGAACTGGACCACATCGCGCAGGAACTCCGCCAGCACAAGCGTGTCCTTGGCCTCGACGGCTCCGGGCGCGGCCACCACAACGGCGTGAGTGCGGAAGTCTGGCATCCGCAGGTCGCGCAGCACCAACCCACCATTGGTGTGCGGATTGGAACCCATCCGCCGCTCCCCCGACGGCGCCAGCGCCTCCAGTTCGGGCAGCAGCCGGCCGTCCGCATCGAAGAGTTCCTCGGGCTTGTAGCTGCGCATCCACGCCTCCAACTGGCTGACGTGGCCGGCGTGGCCCTCGTCCACCAGCAGCGGAACCTGGTGCGAGCGGAACGTGCCCTCCACCTTCAACCCGTCAACCACCTTGGGCCCGGTCCACCCCTTGGGGGAACGCAAAACGATCATCGGCCACCGCGGCCTGGTGGTGCTGCCGCCAACGCGCGCATCGGACTGGACGGTGTGGATGTCCTCAATGGCCGAATCCATTACACCGGCCATCTGCTGGTGCATCTGCTCCGGATCGCTGCCTTCAACGTAGCGCGGGTCCCACCCGCAGCCACGCAGAAACTGATCAAGTTCCTCGTGCTCTATGCGGGCCAGCACGGTGGGGTTGCTGATTTTGTACCCGTTCAGGTGCAGGATCGGAAGGACTGCCCCGTCGCTGGCAGGGTTGAGGAACTTCGTGGACTGCCACGAAGTTGCCAACGGCCCTGTCTCGGCCTCGCCGTCGCCCACCACGCACGCGACCACCAGATCGGGATTATCGAACACGGCCCCGAACGCATGGCTGAGCGAGTAGCCCAGCTCACCTCCCTCATGGATCGAGCCCGGAGTGGTCGGTGCCACGTGGCTCGAAATGCCTCCCGGGAACGAGAATTGCTTGAACAGTTTCTTCATGCCGGCCTCGTCTTGGCTGACATCCGGGTAGATCTCCGAATAGCTGCCCTCCAGGTAGGTGTTGGCCACCAATGCCGGTCCGCCATGCCCGGGCCCGGAAACGTAGAACATATCCAACCCGTACTTCACGATCGCCCGGTTCAAATGCACATAGATGAAGTTCTGTCCCGGTGTGGTGCCCCAATGCCCCACCACCAGCGGTTTCACATCCGAGAGCGCCAGCGGGCGCTTGAGCAGCGGATTGTCATAGAGATAGAGCTGCCCGACCGACAGGTAGTTTGCCGCCCTCCAATAGGCATCCATGCGGTGCAGCAGTTCCTCACTCAACGGTGCCCCCCACACCGGGGCCGTGGCAGACTCTTCGACATCGATGTTGTTGGTCATGGCTTGATCCCTTGTCATTTTTGAGTATGTACGGCCGGGCTGCCAGCTGGCCGCCCGGCACCGTTCGAAACGCTCGAGACGAGGTCGGCAACGGGTGGTGCCGCCGGTGGGGGGTTCTGTGGGGCCATCCGGGCGGCGGACGCCGTCTCACGGGCCAGGAAGGCTCCGAGCTCACCGATCGTGCTCATCAGCGGTGCCGGGAAGACAACTGTCGTGTTCTTGTCGACTCCGATTTCGATCAGGGACTGCAGGTTCCGCAACTGCAACGCAAGCGGGTGGGCCATCATGGTGTCGGAAGCGTCACCCAGCGCGGCTGCGGCCAGCGACTCACCCTCGGCGTTGATGATCTTGGCTCGCTTCTCACGCTCGGCCTCGGCTTGGCGTGCCATTGCGCGCTTCATGCTGTCCGGTAGCTGGATGTCCTTGAGTTCCACCAAGGTGACCTCCACGCCCCAGTCCACGCTGACATAGTCACGGGTGATGATGCCCTGCGACTGGATCGGCATGGTGATGATCCGCAAGCTGACCTTGGGCATCCGGTCGACGATCGGGGCGATCCACGTCAACCCCGGGGAACGGGTGCCGGTCACCCTGCCGAGCCGGAACAACACCCCCATCTCGTACTGGGTGACGACACGGATCGATAGTTTGAGCGCAAACAGCGCCAGAATCACGACCACCACAATGATGGCCACAATGACAGTCATGGCAAGTCCTTGGGAATTGGGCTCAATTCCGCAGGGACGAAGCCGCAAAGTGTTAAGTTTGCTGGCGGGTCCAGGTCAGCTGGGGGCCGGCTGCGTCCGGCTGTCAATGGTTGAAGAAGCCGGAAACCGGCCACTTCATCTGAATCGACGGGGTCGCGATCATGACTGTTCGCGTACAAAATACCGTCGATACGGTTCATTCTACGCCCGTGTGACGCACCTGCGACAAGATTGTTTTACCGTGTGGCGCCATTGGCAACTTCCCGCCCCACTGCCCATACTGAGGGGTATGACACGACCTGCAGACAACACGAATTGCCACGGTGGCACCGATGATGAGGAGCCACGGGCGTGAACACCCATCTTGAGCGATTGGCCCAGGTCGCAGAGATTTTGGGCCGCCACGGACTCGGATCCCTCGTGGCAGCAACCGGGGCGGACCGTTGGCGGGTGACACAGGCCGTGGGCTCAAAAACCCAAATCACGAACCCCCACCGCATCAGGCTTGCGTTGGAAGAGCTCGGCCCCGTATTCATCAAGCTCGGTCAGATGCTCTCCACCCGCCCGGATCTGCTGCCCCCGGGTTACCTCACCGAGCTCTCCAAACTTCAAGATGGCGCACCCCCGGTGGCAGTGGACGCTGTCCGCGCAGTCATCTTGCAGGAATTGGGCGCGGCACCGGAACAACTGTTCGCCACGTTCGACGACGCACCCTTGGCCAGCGCATCGATCGGCCAGGCCCATACGGCGACACTCTTCGACGGCACTGAAGTGGTTGTCAAGGTTCGCCGTCCCGGTGTTGTAGCAAGGATCAACGAGGACCTGGAGATTTTACAGAACCTTGCCACCTACGCGAACCGTACGTGGCCGGCGGCGGCCGACTTCAATTTCAGCGGAATTGCCGCCGATTTCGCGGCCACCCTGCGCGCTGAACTTGACTACCTGCAGGAGGGCCGCAATGCGGAGCGGTTTGCGGCGAATTTCGCTGACGACCCGGGCATCCACATTCCCAGGATCTTTTGGGAGACGACAAGTTCCCGAGTGCTCACCATCGAGAGGATCCGCGGCATTAAGGTCGACGACGTCGAAGGGCTGGTTGAGGCAGGGATTGACACGCATGTGCTTGCCGACCGGGCGGCCCGGGCCGCTGCCAAGATGATCTTTGAAGACGGCTTCTTTCACGCGGACCCGCACCCCGGCAATTTGTTTGTCGAGGCGTCCGGCACCATCGGCCTGATTGATTTTGGCATGGTCGGGGAAGTGCGTGCGCCACTGCGTGAGCAGTTGGCCAAACTACTGCAGGCACTCACTGCTAACAGCCCCGACCGGATCAGCAGTGCGCTGCTGAACCTTTCCACGGCTCCGCCGACTGCAGACCGTGCTGCGCTTCGCCACGACGCAGCCGTATTTGTCCAGATGTATCAGGACAAAAAACTGGGCGAGCTGGAAATCGGACCGTTGGTCGGACAGTTGTTGGCAATTCTGCGCGACCACCGGCTTCAGCTGCCACGTGAGATGGCCCTGCTTGCCAAGATGCTGCTCATGACCGAGGGAATGGGTGCCCGCCTGAACCCGGCGTTCAGCCTCGGGAACGTCCTGAAACCCTATGCCACGCACATGGCCATGGAGCGCTTTGAACCTCGCAAGCTCGCCAAGGCATTCTCGCGGCTGGGACTGACGGTGGCTGAACTCGGCATGGATCTGCCCGAAAAATTGGAACGGTTGGCTGGACGCATGGATGACGGTGTTGAAGTGCACCTGCGTGCCTCCGAATTGGACCCATTGGTGGCTCGTGTCGAACAGATAGGAAACCGACTGGTTGCGGGCATGGTTGCCGCCGCTTTCATCCGCGGCATTGGGGATGTAGCAACGGCGGACGACGAGCGGCTGACGAAGTGGGGGAAGCCGCTCCTTGCCGGCGCTGTTGGCGCCGTGGGTGCTTTGAGCACCTATTTGGCATGGACGGGGCGGCGCCGACGGGGCACTGGGCGAAGGTGAAGTTTCTCGATTCCCTGGCTCTGACAACGGCTCGGATTCCGCAGGCAACCAGCCGCAATAACCCAGTGCCGTGCAGACGCTGGGCGACCTTGAACAGCTGTCAGGGCGAGTTGAGCGGGGCGGCCACACTAAATCTTGCCGAACGACGATGAATGTGGTGCGCTCGTCCGCGGCCGTGCGCCACCGGTTGTCCTTGGGCTGGGCGTGAAAAGAACCAGCTCTTGGCAAATTCCACCAGCACCAAATACACCGCCGTCATCGCCAACAAGGCCAAGAAGAAAGGCAGCGGCAGCGGATCAAAGCCCAAGATTGCGCCCACGGGTGACAGCGGCAAATAGATGCCCAGTACCACAACACCCAGGGAAGCCCAGAGCAGCCCGGCGGAGGGGCGGCTGCACAGAAACGGTACGCGCCGGCTCCTAATGGCAAAGAAGATCAGGGTTTGGGTGGCGATGGACTCGATGAACCAGCCGGCCCGGAACTCCCCCGGTGCCGCCGTAAAGACGAACAGCATGAGGCCGAACGTGGCAAAGTCAAAAAGTGAACTGATCGGGCCGAATAAGAACATGAACCAGCGGATGAACGCTATGTCCCAATGAGACGGGGCCAGCAACTGCTCCTCATCCACCTTGTCCCCGGGAATAGCAAGTTGGCCGGTGTCGTAGAGGAGGTTGTTCAGCAGAATCTGGCCAGGAAGCATGGGTAAGAAGCTGAGCACAACGGAGGCGGTTGCAGCGCTGAACATGTTTGTCGAAGTTGCTCGAAGTTCCCATCAGGACATATTTGATGGTGTTGGCGAAGATTCGGCGTCCTTCTCGCACCCCTTCGGCCAGGACACCAAGGTCCTTGTCCATCAACACAATGTCGGCCGCATCCTTGGCCACGTCGGTGGCACTGTCCACGGAAATGCCAACGTCCGCGTGGTGCAGCGCCAAGGCGTCGTTGACGCCGTCACCTAGAAAGGCGACGGCACGGCTCTCAAGGCGCAACATGCGGATGATCCGCGCCTTCTGTTCGGGCGAGACCCGGGCGAAAATAGTTGTGTCCCGGACGGCCGTGGCCAGTTCCGGATCCGTCAACGCCTGAACTTGCACGCCCGTCAGCGTCCCGCCGGACACCAGACCCAGGTCCCTGCACACTTTTTCTGCAACCCTGGCATTGTCGCCTGTGGCAATTTTGACGGCGATGCCCAGGGAAGCCAGGTCCACCAGAGAGTCCTTGGCGTTGGCCTTGGGTTTGTCCAGGAAGATGAGGAAGCCAGCCAAGTTCAGGCCGTTCTCATCAGCTGGCTTGATCGCGGACATGCCCACGACGGTGCGGGTGGCGACGGCGATGACCCGTGCTCCGGCGTCGTACTGTTCATCCAACTGTGCCTGCGCCTGCGCCGGGATATGGGTGCACAGCTCCATGACATCCTCGGGCGAGCCCTTGGTGACAATCCGTTGGGCTCCGGCTGCATCCACCACCAGAACGCTTGTCATCCGGCGCTTGTGGTCAAAGGAGGATGATGCCGATCCGCTGTTGACTGCTGGAATCAAAGTTGATGGCCTGCGCGGATTCCCAGAGGGCGGCATCAAGGGGGTTCTGGCCCACGGTGGATACAGTGCCGTGTGTGTAGTCAGCTTCCGTGGATACAAGTCCAAGGGTGAAAAGTTCCGCCTCGGTGACCTCAGGCAGGACGGGCAGTGCTGTCGTGAAGCTGATGCGCCCCTCTGTCAAGGCGCCGGTTTTATACGTGACAAGCGCGTCCATATCACCCAGATCCTCGATGCAGACAAGCCTCTTGAGCAACACCTTCCGTTTGGCCAGCGCCCTGGTTCCCGACGCCAGGCAGGTGCTGACGACGGCGGGCAGCAGCTGCGGGGTGATGCCGACGGCGATGGCCAGGGAGAACAGCAAGGACTCCAGCAGCGGGCGGCCCAGCAGCAGGTTTGCAAGGAAGATGAGCGTTGTCAGGCGGACGGCCACTTGCTGCAGCAGGAAGGAGAAGCGCTTCAGGCCCAATTGGAATTCGGTTTGCGGCTGGGGCTCCCCCAGACCCAGTGCAATTCTGCCAAACTCGGCCCGGCCGCCGGTGGCGACGACAACTCCGGTGCAGCTTCCGCTCTGGACCACTGTTCCCATGAACAGGCAGCAGGCAAGGTCCGCCAGTGCCGCATCTCCGACGATGGACGCAGTGGTTTTGTCCGCAGGCAGCGACTCTCCCGTGAGAATACCTTCATCACACAACATCTCCTCACTGGTGAGCAGCCGGATGTCCGCCGGGATGATGGCTCCCAAAACCAGCCGTACAACGTCGCCGGGAACCAAACCCACGACGTCGATTTGGCATGCAGCCCAGTCCCGGAGGGCAACAACCGTGTGCGTGACGCATGAGTGAAGCGCCTCGGCTGCGCGTTCGGCGCGGAATTCTTTGCTAAATCCCAAGCCGACGCTGACTAGGTGTGTGGGTCAGTAGCGTTTTGATGGGCGGGCTGGTGCCGGCGGGAATTTGGGCTGGAGTTGAGCATTTTGGTGCTGCGGCCGGCCGGGAGCGATGAAAAGGGGGTGGGTGCCCTGCGAGG
>NZ_JAFMPX010000003.1 GCF_017353415.1 Arthrobacter sp. E3 | reverse complement strand
ACGTGCTGGCAACATAGAACGAGGGTTGCGCTCGTTGCGGGACTTAACCCAACATCTCACGACACGAGCTGACGACAACCATGCACCACCTGTAAACCGACCGCAAGCGGGGCGCTTGTTTCCAAGCGTTTCCAGTTCATGTCAAGCCTTGGTAAGGTTCTTCGCGTTGCATCGAATTAATCCGCATGCTCCGCCGCTTGTGCGGGCCCCCGTCAATTCCTTTGAGTTTTAGCCTTGCGGCCGTACTCCCCAGGCGGGGCACTTAATGCGTTAGCTACGGCGCGGAAAACGTGGAATGTCCCCCACACCTAGTGCCCAACGTTTACGGCATGGACTACCAGGGTATCTAATCCTGTTCGCTCCCCATGCTTTCGCTCCTCAGCGTCAGTTAATGCCCAGAGACCTGCCTTCGCCATCGGTGTTCCTCCTGATATCTGCGCATTTCACCGCTACACCAGGAATTCCAGTCTCCCCTACATCACTCTAGTCTGCCCGTACCCACCGCAGATCCGGGGTTGAGCCCCGGACTTTCACGGCAGACGCGACAAACCGCCTACGAGCTCTTTACGCCCAATAATTCCGGATAACGCTTGCGCCCTACGTATTACCGCGGCTGCTGGCACGTAGTTAGCCGGCGCTTCTTCTGCAAGTACCCTCAACCAGCTAAACACTGGCCTTGTTCCCTACTGAAAGAGGTTTACAACCCGAAGGCCGTCATCCCTCACGCGGCGTCGCTGCATCAGGCTTTCGCCCATTGTGCAATATTCCCCACTGCTGCCTCCCGTAGGAGTCTGGGCCGTGTCTCAGTCCCAGTGTGGCCGGTCACCCTCTCAGGCCGGCTACCCGTCGTCGCCTTGGTGAGCCATTACCTCACCAACAAGCTGATAGGCCGCGAGTCCATCCAAAACCAATAAATCTTTCAACCAACCACCATGCGGTGAAAAGTCAATATCCAGTATTAGACCCCGTTTCCAAGGCTTATCCCAGAGTTAAGGGCAGGTTACTCACGTGTTACTCACCCGTTCGCCACTAATCCCCCCACAAGTGAGGTTCATCGTTCGACTTGCATGTGTTAAGCACGCCGCCAGCGTTCATCCTGAGCCAGGATCAAACTCTCCGTTAATAACTAAACAAACAGACACACGACAACACACCGGAAAAAGATGATGAAGCCATGCACTAAATTCGAAACCAGCTAAACGATCATGCATCACCACAGGGGCGGCAACACACAACCAAATAACCAATCCATATAAATAAATTGGTATCAATAAAACTTGGCACACTATTGAGTTCTCAAACAACAACCACACCCAGCCACACACCACCAACAAACAAGCAAAACAACACTCATCCATCAACAACGATCAGCACCGGGGCAACTTCACAAGCCTAGACCAACCAGCCACACAATGCAAACCCACTCTTCAGCGAACCACACCACACAACCACCAGAAAAACAACCAAAACAACAGCCATCAATCCCGCTAAACCCGCCGCCCCTCATCAGGACAACTCGATAAACAATACACACCAAAACAACAACACCCAAATCCACAACCCCCACCATCCGAAAGCCGAATCGGGGGGTGACTATTTTTCGCGCCGTGCTAGACAGCTTCGTTAGCCACGTATTGGGTCACAGCCGCGGCGCAAAGTCCAGTAGTTGCCCAGACAAGCACTGCGGCGAAGATCCAGGTTAGGACCCATGTATTCGAATGCCTCTAGACGGCGGGTTGGCAATAACCAGCGCCAACCAGGTGGAGACGAGAAATGCTGCTCCGACCAATGCCGGTGTGTACTTGTTCGCCAGTTTGCGGACAAAACTCTCCAAAAGCATCAGCGCCATCGTGAACACAACGATCACAGTGATGAAGCCATCGAAGCCTAAACTGAACCTGGGCAGGATTTGGGCCGCCAGAATAATCGCTACGGCCGAACTAGCAAGCTGAACCCCTACACCGATCAGAATTGTTCCCCATGCTTGGATCCCATGCCGCTGAACTGTTGTATATATGGGTACGTGTAGATAGGTATGGGGAAACTGGTGTCACAACGCAATCAACCCCGTGGCGAGCCAGAGGCCTGTGACAGGAAAACAAAAGATCCCCGGCAGAACCATTGGTTCTACCGGGGATCTCTATAAAACGTGCGCGAGGGGGGATTTGAACCCCCACGCCCTTTCGGACACTGGCACCTGAAGCCAGCGCGTCTGCCGTTCCGCCACTCGCGCGTTTTCTACTCTTGACACTGAAAGGCCGAAGTAATGTCGTCTCTCAGTGGAACAGCGAGATCAAGCATATAGGACACTTGACCGAATTACCTAAACGACCTCTCCCCCTCCGCCTTTCCCAGCCCTCTTTGAGCCACCAAAGGGACCCATTCCCTTGATTTTCCGCTGATTCTGAGGTTACCAAGCCGCTCCTGTCCGTGTCCTGCCACGGTGGGAAATTTGCCACATCGAGACCATCCAACAGGTATATTCGAAGGCTGCGGCAGTAGTATCGAGCATAGGTAGAGTTGTGCGCGACGCGGACGACACTGAATCCACGCCCATTGCAGTGCAGTACTTCCATAGGTTTCGAAGGCAATCCACCAGCACCATCACCATCCGGCAGCACCTAAGGAGAGGAGAGTAGATGGGTTTGTTTGACAACGTTGAAAAAGGCATTGAAAAGGCAGTCCGTGGCGCCTTCTCGCTAGGTTCCAAAACAGTGCAGCCTGTGGAGCTCGCCAGTTCCCTGCGGAGGGAACTGGACGACAAGGCAATGACCTTGGACGCCGGACGCACTCTGGCACCTAATGTTTTCAACATTCAACTTGGCGATGCTGACTTTGAGCGTGCCGAAGCATGGGGGGTGACGTTGGCGGAAGAACTCTGCGACGTCGTCATCAACCACTCACGCAGCCAAGGCTACGTACTGCAGGGCCCTGTGCGTGTTTTCTTCAATCATCACGCAGACCTTCGCCCAGGACATTTTAACGTTCTTTCTTCCACCGAGAAAGAAAAGGGTGGAACCCCGCAGGACACCCAGAGCCCGCCGCAGACGCCAGCGCGCCCCAGCCAAAGCCCGAGCGTTGCGCAGGCACCTCCCGCCCCGCCGGCGCCTGTCTACAAACGCCAGCCCGCGCCGTCGTTTACCCCGCCTGCCCCGCAAGGCCAGCCCGTCCTGGACATAGCGGGCCAGCGCTACTCACTCAATGCCTCCTCCATCATTTTGGGAAGGTCCTCGGAAGCCGACATCTTGATCGATGACACCGGGGTTTCACGCAAACACCTGGAAATCCGCACTGAGGATGGAACTACTACCGCTATTGACCTTGGCTCCACCAACGGCAGCTACGTGGATGGGCATCGGGTGCAGGGTGCGGTCGCGCTGCATGATGGATCGAACATCACCATGGGACGCACACAGATAACCTTCCGCGTCCTCCCGGCCCGAGGCGGTGGCAGACGATGAACGATCTAAGTCTCCTGGTCACCATTTTCCGCTTCGGCTTCCTTGTCTTGATGTGGATCATGGTCTTTAGCGTTGTGGCTGCCATGCGCCGCGATCTAGTGATCGGCAGCAAGGCGAAGGTGGGAGCCCCCACTGCCCGGCAAGCGCGCAAACACCCTGAACTGGTCGAAGACGCTCCGCCAGCCAAGCAGCAGGCTCGCCAGCTGGTTGTGACAGAAGGCCCATTGGAAGGCACCACTTTGGAGCTTACTGGCACACCTATTTTGTTGGGACGCGCACAAGAAGCCACATTGGTACTCGAGGACGACTACGCTTCGGGCCGACATGCGCGGCTGTTCCCGCAAGGCACCCGTTGGTTTATTGAAGATTTGGGCTCCACAAATGGAACATTCCTCGGTGGTGCGGCGTTGACCCGTGCGCTTCCCGTGGAACTCGGGGTTCCAGTGCGGATCGGCAAAACGGTCATCGAATTGAGGCCGTAAACATGGCCGAATACCCGCTAATTCTGCGCTATGCCGCCAGATCCCATGTGGGCATGGTCAGGGCCAAAAATGACGATTCCGCCTACGCGGGGAAGTATTTGGCCGTTGTTGCCGATGGTATGGGCGGGCACGCGGGCGGGGATGTAGCAAGTGCTTCCACGGTTCTTGACTTGGTGCATTTGGACCACAACCGTCATAACGGCGACGCCGGCACGCACCTCGCGGATGAAATCCAGACGGCAAATTCACTGCTTTCCGAGCTGGTGCATGTCAACCCGAAACTAGCCGGCATGGGCACCACGGTGACAGCTCTGCTGCTCTCCGGCAGCCGTCTCGCCTACGCCCACATTGGGGATTCCCGCGCATATCGACTCAAGGACGGCGTCTTTGAGCAGATGAGCACGGACCACACTTTTGTTCAACGCATGATCGATGAGGGTCGCATGACCGAGGCTGAGGCCGAAGTTCACCCTCATAAAAACGTTCTCATGCGCGTCCTTGGCGATGTTGACGCCTCACCTGAACTTGATTTGAAGCACTTCGACGCCAGCCCTGGCGAACGTTGGTTGCTTTGCTCTGATGGGCTGAACTTTGTGCGCCATCAAATGATAGAAGAAGTCATTCGGCACACCAAGTCATTAGCCACGGCCGCGGATACACTCATTGACCTAACTCTCGCTGCAGGCTCTCCGGACAATGTGAGCGTGGTGATTTTCGACATCGTTGAAGCCAACCCTGAACATACCCGCACCGCCGCTTTGGATACCGTCCAAGTCACTCCGCCCGCAGCTGGTGATTCTGATCGGCAGGAACAGCACACCGCACCTTCTGCAGCTTCCGTCGCTCAGACTGAACACTCCGCCGGGGTGCCCTTAGGGCGGGAACCGTCGGGTGATGCGGCTGTCAGCGCCGGTGACGAAGATGTGGCCCTCGGTTCGGAGGACTCCGGCTCCGATGCTCTTGACGCCAACATCCGTGAGGCAGCAGTCCAGAAAGTATTGGCAGCACGGTCGCATGAGTTGGTGGGCGCAGCGCTCACAGCCAACGCTGAGGGCAAAATTCCGCTCTTGCCACGTCATCCCGCTGCACAGCGCGCTGCCACGGTACTCACGCACAAAACTGAAACGCCGGCAGCCCTGGCGGAGGAAACTGAAGAGTCACTTCCAAGAATGCGCCACAGGCCCCTCGTGCTTTCAATCCTTGGCGTGCTGACTGCCCTGGTGATTGTGGCGGGCTCCTGGGCCGCATACGCATGGACCCAAACTCAGTTCTTTGTGGGGGTCGCGCATGGAAATGTGACCATCTTCAAGGGAGTGTCTCAGTCACTGGGTCCCATTTCACTCTCGCATGTTTACCATGAAACCGCCGTTATGGTCTCTTCACTGCCTGACTATTCACAGCAATTGGTTACAGCAACCATGCCTGCTTCCACTCTCAGCGATGCTGAGCAGATCATCAGTGACCTGCAATTGGGTACCGGGACTAGTCTTCCCCCGTGCGATCTCGTCACAACTTCTCCGAGCAACGGCCCCACAAGCTCCAGCCCACCGACGAGTACCTCCTCGGCAGCCACAACCGCGCCCGAACCCGTATCGAGCCCCCCGGTTGGTGGCAGCACGACTAAGCAAACAGCACCGCCGACTTGCATTCCCCGAGGTGGATCTTGAGCCAGCTAATGACCATCGCCAAGCCGCGCCGTAACACTGAACTACTTCTGTTATTGTTGGCGCTGGTCATGTCCGGCATGGCAAACGCCTTGGTCAACTTGAATCTAGGCCGCAGCTTCGACAACGACTTTTACACGCAGATAGCCATTCTGACCGGGCTGTCCCTTGCTTTCCATGTAGTTTTACGTTTCAAGGCAAAGTATGCCGATCCGGTAATGTTACCGGTAGTGGTGGCCCTGAATGGTTTGGGACTCGCTGTCATCCATCGCCTCGACATCGCTTCCGGGGACAATGCCGGAACGCGGCAATGGATGTGGACGAGCCTTGCAGCCATCGCAGCCATCGCAGTGATCTGGCTCCTGCGTGACCATCGCATTCTGCGCCGCTACACCTACATCTCGCTTCTAGTATCCGTAATTTTGCTGATTCTTCCTCTTGTTCCCGGCATCAGTGCCGGCAATGTCAACGGTGCCACAGTCTGGATTGCCATAGGCCCGTTCACTTTCCAACCAGGTGAGATCGCTAAGATTACGCTCGCTATATTCTTCGCCGGGTATCTATCTTCCAACCGGGACCTGATCCTTTTGGCTGGCAAGAAGATTGGCCCACTCCAGTTGCCACGTGCCAAAGACCTTGCCCCGATGATCGTGGCGTGGCTGGCCAGCGTTGGGGTGCTGGTTTTCCAGCGGGACCTCGGCACGTCCATCCTCTTCTTTGGCTTGTTCATGGTCATGATCTACGTGGCCACTAGCCGCATCAGCTGGATCTTTATCGGTTTGGCACTTATGGCAGTCGGTGGAGTTGCTGCCTACCAGCTGTTCCCCCATGTGACCCGGCGGATCGATGTATGGGTTCACGCTTTGGATCCTGAGTACATCGGCGCCGCTGGCGGCTCCTACCAGGTCGTTGAGGGACTGTTTGGCCTTGCAAACGGCGGACTGTTGGGGACCGGTTTCGGCCAGGGGTCACCGGACAATGTGCCCCTGGCCAATAGTGACATGATCATCGCCAGCATAGGGGAGGAATTGGGCCTTGTGGGCTTGTTTGCCGTGCTGTGCCTTTACGCCCTGTTCATTGCCCGCGGTTTCCGCGCGGCTCTAGGCACGCGGGATGCCTTTGGCAAGCTGCTGGCTGTAGGACTCGCGTTCGCTTTTGCCCTGCAATGCTTTGTGATCATCGGCGGCGTCACCCGGCTCATCCCGTTGACCGGCCTCACCACCCCCTTCCTGGCTGCTGGTGGTTCGTCGCTCTTGGCGAATTGGATAATCTTGGCGTTGCTGCTAAAAATTTCCGACGCAGCGCGGCACCCCATTGATCTCTCTCCCACGTCCGTACCCCATGAAAACCCACCCAACCTAGAGTCAACGCAGAAGGAGGTGCCCGCACCATGAACCAAGCAATCCGCAATTCCTGGATCGTGGCCATCACCTTGTTTGCACTGCTCTTTGGCTCTATTTCGTATGTGCAGTTCTTTGCCGTCGATTCGCTTAACGCCAATCCCAACAACAACAGGCAATTGCAGATGAACTTCTGCAGCAACCGCGGGCCGATCCTTGTTGGCGGGCAAGCCATTGCAGAATCTGTTGCGACGAACACTGATTGCAAGTTCCAACGCAAGTACAACGAGCCACTGCTTTATGCAGGTCTGACCGGATTTTTCAGCAAGTTTTCTGGACAGTACGGCCTTGAATTCGCCATGCGCGATGAACTTACCGGCACTTCCGACGGCGCTTTGTTCGAACGGATTGCCCAAGTCTTCACCGGAACACAGCCCCAGGGCCGTTCTGTTGAACTGACAATCGATCCGGCGATTCAAAAGCTGGCCTATGACTTGATCCCGGATAATATTGGCGGCTCCATCGTGGCGATGAACCCTAAGACTGGCGCCATCATTGCCATGGTCTCAAAGCCTTCCTACGACACCAATCTGCTGGCTACCCACGACAAGACCGCCTTCGATGCCGCGATGGCCAATCTTGTGGGCGTCCCCGGCATCAATCTGTTCGGTTCCTCCGCGTACAGGAAGTCCTATGCGCCAGGCTCTGTCTTCAAAATCATTGATACGGCCGCAGCGCTGGAGTCTGGAAAATACAATAAAGACAGCATTCTGCCGAACCCGGCACAGCTTTCTTTCCCTGGCATGACCTACACCCTGCCTAACTACGCCTATGGCCAGTGCTACACGCAAGACAAGGCTTCCTTCGCCTTTGCCTTGGAAAACTCGTGCAACACTCCTTTTGCCAGCATCGCCTTGGACTTGGGGCAGGATGCCATTACAGCTACGGCGGAGAAGTTTGGATTCAATGATTCGTCGCTGACGATTCCCTCCGGAGTTGAGACCAGTCGTTTCCCCGGCAGTCAGGGTAAATTGGATGCCGCAGCCCTTGCGCAGAGTGCAATCGGCCAGCGAGATGTTCTGAGCACCCCCCTTCAAATTGCCATGATGACAGCTGCCATTGCCAACGGGGGCCAGCAAATGGCACCCAATCTGGTGAAGACCGTTCGTACTCCGGATCTCAAGACTGTCTCCAGCCTCACTCCCCGCGTCCTGCGTCAATCCACTTCGCCGGAAGTTGCGGCCCAAATTACTGATTGGATGGTCAGTGTGGTTAGCAACGGAATCGCCTCGGCCGCAGCCGTTCCAGGCGTTGATGTGGCTGGCAAAACTGGAACCGCTGAGCTGGGAGATGGATTGAACAACTCATGGTTTACCGGATTTGCGCCAGCAAACGACCCGGAGGTGGTAGTCACTATTGTTATGCCAAATGTTGATGTAGCCACCGGAGCACAACTAACAAGTCCCAATGCAAGCAAACTCTTCAAGGCGGTGTTGAAAAAGTGAGGCCTACTTCTGGTATCACCTTAGGCGGCAGGTTCCAACTCACATCACGCATTGCCATTGGCGGCATGGGTGAAGTTTGGAGGGCGCAGGACCTGATCCTGGGCCGCATAGTCGCCATCAAAATTCTCAAGGATGAATACACCGGAGATCCGGGTTTCCGGGCAAGGTTCCGGGCAGAAGCCAAGCACACGGCGCTACTCAACCATGAGGGTATCGCCAACGTGTTTGACTACGGCGAAGAAGACGGCTCCGCATACCTGGTCATGGAACTTGTCCCGGGAGAGCCGCTTTCAACGCTCATTGAGCGTGAGCATGTTCTCACTCCCGACTGGACGTTGTCCATGATCGCCCAAACAGCACGCGCCCTTGCAGTTGCCCATGCACAGGGACTTGTGCACCGTGACGTCAAACCCGGCAACCTACTCATCACCCCTGAAGACAAGGTTAAGATCACCGACTTCGGCATTGCACGCCTTGCCGACCAGGTTCCATTAACCCAAACTGGTCAAGTCATGGGCACCGCCCAATATCTGGCCCCGGAACAAGCCACGGGACAGGTAGCTACAGGATCCAGTGACATATATTCATTGGGCATCATAGGTTATGAGTGCATCACCGGACACCGCCCGTTCTCGGGTGAGTCACAGATCGCCATTGCCCTGGCCCAAGTCAATGATGCGCCGCCTCCGCTACCTGACACGTTGCCCACTCCGGTACGTGCTTTGTTGATGTCCATGTTGGCCAAGGATCCCGCGACCCGACCCGCGAATGCCATGAAGCTGGCCGAGGCCGCCGAAGCCATCCGTGCTGGTGATATCAAAACCGCCCATGCAGCAGTGCCTGGCATGCTGCTCTTTGAGGCAAGCACAGGTCCCATCACCGCACCCGTCGATGTCAACGCTACAGCGCCCACAACAGTGGTGCGCAGCATTACCGAACCTACAACCACCGCGCTCCCCACCATAGGCGACGAGGCCGAACCAGCAGTACCTACCCGCGCGGAACTATTCGGTGCAGGGCGTGGTTGGGATGCAGAAGATGACGAACAAGCATTGGCACTCGATGAGGACCCACCCGGGAATGAGGCTGCCTCTAAGGGCCGCAGCCCCTGGACTTGGCCACTTATTGCCCTGCTTGTGCTGTTGGTTTTTGCCGTAGGTGCCCTGCTGTTGCAGAACAGCGGGTTCTTTGGCGGTACACCAGCAGCCACCCAGACTCAGTCCCCAACAGTCGCCAGCGCAAGCCCTCCTCCCACGACGGCGTCCATGTCACCCACGCCTACTCCGGAACAGCCCACCTCGCAAGCCCCTACCACCGTCACGGTCAATCGCGACGGCCTGGTAGGCCAGCAATTTGCCAACGCTGAATCCGAGCTGAAGGGCTTGGGGCTTTCGGTGAACCGCATTGACGCACCTAGTGCAACAATAGCTTCGGGCATCGTTACCGAAGTCAGTCCCACAGGCACCGTGGATCTCGGGAGCACCATTAACGTCACAGTATCCTCCGGGCCCGAGAAGACGGCCGTACCGTCCTCGGCAGGCCAGGATGGCAATACCTATGATCAAGCGTTGGTGGCAGCAGGCTTCATACCAGCACGTGTCGAGGAACCCTCGATGACAGTCGCAAAGGGAACTGTCATTCGTACCGATCCAACTGCTGGGACCAAGGCTGAAACAGGCTCAGTGGTCACTTATTACGTCTCCACGGGCCCGGCAGCTGAACCAACAGCCGCAACACCACCGCCGGTGACTGTACCACCGGCAGCTGTACCTCCGGCCGCGAAACAAATCCCGTAACACCATCCTCTTCGAACCAAGCAATTCCTCCACCCGTCCCATCCCGAAACTGAAAGGACCCTTTGGTGCCAATGAGTGTTCCACGCGTCCTTAGCGACAGGTACGAAATTGGGGAGCTGCTTGGCCGCGGTGGCATGGCTGACGTCTTCAAGGGCCAGGACACGCGCCTAGGACGTGCGGTGGCCATCAAGATGCTGCGTTCCGATGTTGCCCGCGATTCACAGCTGCAGGCCCGGTTCCGTCGCGAAGCACAGGCCGTAGCCGGACTCAACAACCCGTTCATTGTGGCCGTCTATGACACCGGTGAACACGTCGTCTCAAACCAAGGCCACGACAGCGCACACATCCCTTACATCGTCATGGAATACGTCCATGGCAAGACGCTGCGGGACTTGATCCGCAGCAAGGACCTCAGTGTGGACCAAGCCATTGACTACACGTTGGGAGTGCTTTCAGCTCTCGACTACAGCCACCGTTCGGGCATTGTCCACCGCGATATTAAGCCAGCGAATGTGATGGTCACCGAGGATGACCGCGGAGTTCTGGGACAGGTCAAGGTGATGGACTTTGGCATTGCCAGGACCATTTCCGACTCAGCCGCCACCATGACGCAGACTCAGACGGTCATGGGGACGGCACAGTATCTTTCTCCGGAGCAGGCCCGTGGTGAGAGTGTTGACGCGCGCAGCGATCTGTACTCAGCCGCCTGCCTGCTGTATGAAATGCTGGCTGGCCGCCCTCCCTTCACCGGTGATTCTCCCGTTTCCGTGGCCTACCAGCATGTGCGCGAGGTCCCACTGGCACCCAGCCTCTACAACCCCGAACTTTCCCCTGCCCTTGATGCGCTCCTGCTGCGCGCACTTCAAAAGGACAGAAACCACCGTTTCCAGGACGCGTCCTCTTTCCGCCGTGCCCTGCGTGCGGCCCGCACCGGTGTCATGCCGGCGCCTTTCGAATCGGCCCCCAGCGCCTCGGCCGCCACCCCCATTCCTGCACGGCCTGCCTCATCCGGCGCGGCGGAGCCTACCGGTCATGTGCAGCTAATGCACGACGGCGGCCCTTCCACCCGCGCCATGGCGAAAGTGCTCGCAGGGGGCGCGTTGACAACCAACGACGGTGTGAGCGAGGAGGCTGAGGATCTTTCTACGTCAGTAAAGCGACGCCGCCGGGCGTGGATGGTAACTCTCTTTGTGTTGTTGGCGATCATTCTTGGCGGTGGCGCGGTGGTGGGTTACAACATGCTCAATACCCGTCCAGTGGCTGTGCAGCAAGTAGCCATCCCGTCTCTAGCCGGAGTTGGTCAGGACGAGGCAATGACTCAATTGCGCAACTTGGACTTGGAACCACATGGCACCGAGGAATACTCAAAGTCCATGGCAGCGGGTGAAGTGATCCGTACGCAGCCGGGCTCGGGCGTGTCGGTCAACCCTGGTTCAGCGATCGATGTCTTTATTTCCAAAGGACCCTCGGAAGTGACCATTCCCAAGGACCTGGCCGGAAAAACCGAAGCAGAAGTCCGGGCTGATCTGGGCAAACTGAACTTGACCGTCAATACGAATGTCATGGTCAACGACGGTTCAATTCCAGCCACCTTCGTTGTCACAACGGATCCGGCCCCTGGGAAGACCGTCGCCGTGAACTCGACCATTACATTGAAGATCTCCACCGGGCAGGTCGTGATGCCCTCCCTGTTTGACTTGAGCACCGACCCCACAAAAGTCAAGGAAGCTGTAACAGCTGAGCTCAAAAAGCATTCACCGTACTTGGAAGTGAAATTTGACGAAGTGGAGAACCCCGTCGTTACTCCTGGGATGGTGACAAACCAGTCGGTTCCTGCGGGCCAGGACGTTGCCCAGCACACGACAGTAGTAGTGACCCTGGCCAAGGCCCCGGCACCTGCTGAGCCGACACCCACCCCGACGCCGAAACCCAGCACGACACCGACTCCCATCAAGACGGCGCCTCCCTCGCCGAAGCCAACACCCGAGGCCACACCAGCGCCGTAGTCGGAGGGTTCCCCTCCGAAGTACCCGAGTCAGCTTTTGATAAGGGGACTCAACGTTGCGGCTTTGGCGGCCGCACCGGCCAGGCCCATCGATTCAAGCCAGTTCCCGAGCATGATGTAACCGCCCTCGGTGAGCACAGATTCCGGGTGGAACTGTACCCCACACAGCGGCGCAGTCTTGTGCGCCAAACCCATGATCACGCCGTCGGCCGTTTCAGCCGTCACTTCAAGGACATCAGGAATGGTTGAAGGGACGGCCGCCAGTGAGTGGTAGCGGGTGGCCGTGACCGGACTGGGCAGTCCCGCAAACACGCTGGTGCCGTGGTGCAGGACTTCGCTGGTCTTGCCGTGCATCAGCTGCTCCGCATGCGTGACGACGCCGCCATAGGCTTCAGCCAGTGCCTGATGGCCCAGACAGACACCCAGCATGGGCTTCGCGTGCTCCCCGCACCACTTGATCAACTCGATGCACACGCCAGCCTCGGCGGGGGTGCCGGGGCCGGGGGAGATGAGGACGCCGTCGCGCGCGGCAGCAAGTTCAATGGCCTCGGCCAGCGTGACGTCATCGTTGCGCACAACCGTGGTTTCGGCGCCAAGTTGCTGCAGGTAGCCCACAAGTGTGTAAACAAAGCTGTCGTAGTTGTCGATAACAAGAATCCGCACGGACATGTCAGACTCCACCGCCGATCGTCGAATCGTTCAAGGGATTGAATTGGGAGAGCCAAGGGAACACGAACTGCATCAACACCAGCACGGCTGCCACCAGAAAAAGGACGGCCATGATGATGCGGAACCACAAGGGCCCCGGGAGATTTCTAAAGATCCAGCCGTACATGCTCAGCCTTTCTGGTTTGCTGCAACTTGGGCAGCGATAGCGGCAGGTGGGCCGGCACTGGCCGGCTGCCACGACTCGAGCACGGAGTAGGCAATAATGCGTTCTTCAGCGCCAAAGCGCGGGTTGCAGCTGGTCATCGTCAGGAAGCGCTCCGTGGGGGTGGCATCGGGCTGCGTGGGAACCGGCAAGAGCACATCTGCGCGGTTGGGCAACACAATTTGGTTGTTGCGGAATACGTAGGTGTAGTAGCCGTCCTTGGTTTGGATGTAGATCTTGTCCCCCGGAACCAAGGTGTGGATGGCGTCCAAAACTGCGCCGTGGGTTTGTCTGTGGCCGGCGATGGCAAAGTTTCCAACACCACCTGGCATCGTTGAACTGTCATACCGGCCCAGTCCTAGCGTGTCCAACTGTGCTGGCCCAACACCTTCCACGAGCGGCCGGCTGTAAGTTTCGCCAAACCGGGGGATGTAGGCGACGCCGAAAACGCTGCCGGGGACCAACGGCGCAGCCATTACCAGGGGCGGACCGAAATCGCTGGGAGCATCCACAGGTGGCGGAGTCAGCGGCCCTTGAAAGTCTTGGGCAAATTGAGAGACAGCCGCTTGCTGCGCTGAATTTGCTTCAATATTTGTCCACCAGAGTTCCCACACCACAAACAGCAACAATATTACGCCGCAGGTAATGAGAAGTTCACCGACCACTTGAACCAACGTGCGGAAAACCCCCTGTTTGGGACGTTGCTCGCGTTGACGGCGTGCCTCCCGCTTGCGATGTTGGCGCACCTTCTCATTTTCGGAGAGTAACTCGTCAACACGCACAGCTGTTTCCACATGGCCGGGTGATTGAACCACGTGGGTCTCCTGACTGCCGTTGGGCGGTTGTGTCATGCAATCTGCGGCTGCACTAAATACAGCTAGAATTACGTCAACAATACCGGCAGTTCCCCACCTTGGAACAATTCCTCAGCAACACCACAGCCAATGAACTGCCGTCCCACCCATCGAGCTGGCCGTTTCCATGGCCACAACATCAAGGAGCTCCTGTGCCCGAGTCAAAATCGCGTCGTCGTCCAAACAAAGGGCCAGCGCAGACACCAACAAGCAAAACACAGCAGCCCAATGCAGTCTGGTTCTTGCCCGTCATGGTCACCTTGATGCTGCTGGGTCTGGTTTGGATCATCACCTATTACATCTCAGATGGCCGGTTCCCGATCCCCAACATCCATAACTGGAACATTGGCATTGGTTTCGGCATCGCACTGGCCGGGTTCATGATGACAACCCGCTGGCGCAGCTAGCCTCACGCGTCTTTTTCTTCCCCCGGATCACTCTGCACGTAGTTGCCTTTGGAATCTTCTGCGGCATGGCCCGGTACGTCACCGGCCGTGCCGTAGTCAGCTTCGACGAACGTTCCACTGCCTGCTTCCACGGCAGCTTCTTCCGTGCCTGCCCGCCCGTAGTCGCCTTCTACGTAGCGACCCTCCGGATCCTCGGCTTTGTGCTCATCCTCGGTGCCTGCCTTCCCGTAGGAACCCTCCACATAGCGTCCGCGGTTCTCTTGATCTTCAGACATTGTGTTCCCCTGCCTTCCACAGTGTCACGTCAGCCCCACCCGTTGGGCAACGCACTGACATGTTCTTTCCTGACTTTAGTTTAGGCTGCTGACTGCCATCTGGACAGGGCCTGGCTATACCGTGGTCAGACACGACGAAGCCCCTATCTGAGAGTGGCAGGGGTCTGGCTCGGGCAGTATTCGTGGCAGGAACGCTACTTCCATCGCTTGGAACGGTTGTCGCACATGGTGTGGGCGGTACGTCTCCAGTTCCCAAGACCATGTTGGTCAGAGTCTTGTTCACAACCGTCAGCGAGTACGTGACACTCTGACCGACTTTGAGCTGCGCACCACTGACCGGGTTGCTGCTCTTCGTTACGGCAAACTCGCCGTAGGAACGAGAGATGAGGTTGGCAGCAACGAAAAGCACCTTCGTGTCATCCGTGGGGACGGTAAACGTTGTGGAAGCGCCTTGCACGGTACCTGTGGCACCCGTGACGGTGGATTTCACCAGATCCCAGGAGTAGGCGCCGTCGATCGTGTCAGGCCGGCTTTCAGGTACTTCCACTCCGGTACAGGAGCTGCCACGGGGGATTAGTACCACTACGGGCAACTGCCATACCTCGCCATTGGCGATCCTGGCCGTTGCTGAGAGTGGTGAGGTAAACCCCGCTGACGTGCACATCCAGTTGAAGCTGTACTGTGCGTCAGCGACTGTTGCAGGAGTTTCGTTTGCAGTCACATGGATACCCGCGGGCAGATTCACCGGCAGCCAGACCATGGAAGGATTATCCTGCACTGGCGCTGCTGTTGGTGCTGTTTCCGTGATGGCACAAGTGGAGCCGACCAAAACGTCGTCGATCTTTTGGGGCGTTTCCGTGGTGGCAGTCCGTGCCTTCATAACGGGCTGATCTGATCCGTAGGTGCACACCATTTCTCCGGTGAACTCCCGATCTACCGAGACCTTGCCAGCGTCCGGTCCCGTGGCAACCTCTTCAACGGCTACGGATCCGTACACCCGTTTGATCGGGTTTTTTACCATGGCAGATCCTGTCAGGGCCGTTTCCACCCGTCAACGGAGCAACTGTAGCCGATTGCGAAGACTGGGCCGGTCCCACCGGTAAGGCCGCCCAGACTTCACCGATAACAGCTTTGACAACTTTTTAGTGGCACCCGTGTCACGGACAAGGTTGTTGGTGACAACCAGGTGCGCTGTGGTGTCAGGGGTCGTGAAGTGCAAGTGCCAACCACCGAATTTTTGCGCAGTCACCACTCGTAATTTTGCATTTGTGAGCAGTTGTTTACGAGTGGCTGACCTTGGAACGTGGTTTGGACGCTTCCCCGGTCATCAGCGCTGCTAGTTGTTCGCGCGATTGAATATCCAATTTGATGAAGGTCCTGTATAAGTGGCCTTCAATGGTGCGCAATGACACGTGCAGTCTGGTTGCAATAGAGTTATTGGATTCACCTTGCGCCACCAACAGGGCAATCTGATGCTCCCGGCGTGTCATTTTGGGCTGATCCAGTGATTGAAAGGCTGGTGAGACAACCCCAGGCAGATGTTCGCGCATAGCCACAACCCGGCTTGCGGTCTTGCGGCTTTTATGCACTTTTCCACTGTCATGAAACTTTTTGAGTGCCAGTGTTGCTAGCTCCACTGCAATGAGCTCAAAACCATAATCCATTGCCGTGACACTGGCCTGATCAAGAATTGCAGGGTCCTGGGAGCGCACCGCTTCTGCCCACTCCACAAAGAACTCTTTGGTGCTGGATTCCAGCAGACTCGCTACTTCAGTCAGCCTCCCCAACGCTTCGGAATCGCCTGCTCGCACCAACAGCGAAAGCGCGGTCAGCTCAATTCCTAGATAACCCTTGTCGTGGCATTCGCGCTGGACACTTCGCAGCCGTGCCAGCCCCAATTCAGATTGGCCGCTCATGTACTGGGCAGCAGCAGCATACGCGGCACCTTCCAATTCGTGGAACTTGCCACTTCGGCGGGACAACCCTCCCAGTTTTTTTTGATATTCCTGCGATCCCGCAAGATCACCGCGCATCATCAGACAATATGCTTTCAGCCCAAGTGCGGTACCCATTACCGACCATGGGTCATAGTCATTGAGTGCGCCTATCGCTGACTCCAGCGCGGTCAACGCCTCCTCAATATAGCCCCGCCTACTGTGCATCATGGCACCGGCCAGATCCCGCAGACCCCCCGCATACAGCAAGAGGTCAGGGTTGACGAACGTTGCGGGGTCCAGGGCTACACGCACGTGGTCCCAGGCGCCGTCGTAAATAAATGCTGCAACTGCTCGGGAATAGGCCAGAATGGCAATGTCAGGACGCGGGAAGCCTTCGGGGTTCTCCAGTGCGGCAATGACTTCCATGGCTGTGGCCACTGATTGGCTCATCTGCCCCGTAACTCGGAAAATCTCGCATAGCAGCGATTTCAGGTGGACTTGGTCGCTGACACTCCTCGTCAGCGGATGCTTCAGTAGCGCCTGTATGTTTGCTGTGGCTCGTTCCACATTGCCCAAGGAAACGTCACTCATGGTCAGAACCGTGAGCAATTCGATGTCGGCCCTGGTGGAGGATTCACTTAATGTTGTCTGTCCAAAGCGGATCTCGTAGCGAGCCAGCGCCGCCTCGAAACGAGCTTCGTAATCCATTTCCGCAAAGTGGCTCAAATGCATTGCCCTCATTGCTTTCGCGGCAGCCTCGGGGCTCTGAGCCAATTCAAGCGCTTGCAGGGAAAGTGTGCGGGCATCTTGGGGACGATTTTGATTGAGATGGGCTATGGCCCGCTCGGCAAGCAAGATTGCATAATTTTCGTCACCAACCCTGGTGCTGCTAAATTGAAGGGCTTCGTGGGGCCGCATCAACTGATTGGCCCAGCTGGTTGCTTTCAGAATCCTGTTCTCATTCACTGGCAGCCCGCAGTCGAGGAACCATCGGGTGAAGTTGATGATCGCTTCAGGATGTGTTTGCTCTTCAGGCGACAGAACCCTTGAGACTTCAGCCAATAGTCGACGGCTGCGCCCCACCGGTACCATCGCACGGATGGCAGGTGCAGTTGCCCGTCGGGCCAGCCGCATGGACATGGTAGTTCCTGGAATGATTTCAACCATTTCTCGTTGCTGGATGTCATCAACAGCTTCGGGAACAGTCAAGTCAAGAAGCAGATCCAATGGCAAGGGCCCTGCTAGTGCGAGAATTTCAATGATGCGGCGGGACTCCGCTGGCAGGTGGTCCAAGTCCATCTGCAGGAACTCCCAGGATTCCGTGCCGAGAAGGTCGGCAGGATGATCCAGCACCCATACGTTGTTGACTTTCCGTAACGAGCCTTCTTCCTGTGCACCGGCCACCAGCCCTTGAAGCACCAGAGGATTGCCGTCGGACCGGATAGCTAGGTACTCGGCAGCTGGTCCAGCTACCTTGCCTCCCAAAACGTGCTCCAGAAAGATTTGCACATCTTCGGACTGCAGAGGTGCCAGTTCAAAACGCGTCAAGTGTCCGTCGCGCCACAAATCTCTTAGGTGGTTGTTGTGACCGCCAGGCTGATCCACGAGAATCAGCTTTGCTTCTGTAGACATGACCACTTGAAGGATGATGGCTGCACTTTGGCTGTCAAGGTGATTGGCGTTGTCGACCATCAA
The DNA here is from genome assembly GCF_017353415.1 of Arthrobacter sp. E3. Taxonomy (GTDB): domain Bacteria; phylum Actinomycetota; class Actinomycetes; order Actinomycetales; family Micrococcaceae; genus Specibacter. The sequence continues at coordinate 160,473 of NZ_JAFMPX010000003.1, read as the reverse complement.
AAAGACACGGTGTCCTGCTGATGTGGCGGCGTTGATTTGTTCCAGCAGACCATTGAGAATTTCATAGTAGTCATTGCTACGGATGAGATTCACACCGACTCTGGCATTGACAGCACCAAATGGAATCGCGCTTAAGGCCTTGCTGGCAGAAAGCCTGATAGTGACGGCGTCTGCATCCAATTCCGCGAGAATTTGGCCCAGTATCCAGGTTTTCCCCGCCCCGCGGGAACCGACAATGAGCACGCCTCTTGACGAATTGCTCGTCAACTTTTCAACTATCTCCCCAACATTCGCCCGGCGGGCCACGCTTCCCCATTTCCTAGTGCTTGCCGCCTTGATGTTGGCTGCAGTTAGCTTGCGGTATCACTTGTTGTTTGACAGGACTCCACCCGAAACCAGTAGTACTACCTTCATTCTAGTTTCGTGGCGGAGGCCGTGCCGATGGAAGTGGCATATTACGTCCATTCTTCACGTTTCATGAGGCCCAAGATGGGGTATGCTCGCTTCGCTGTACCGAACGACTGACCCAGCCTCCAGCCATCTCCGGGCTCTAGAGAGGATTTGTGTGACAACTTCAGTTTTAGCTTCCGCGTAGTCGTTCATGTCCAGCCACGGTTGCTGAGCCAGGTGCTTCTTCGTTGTGGCATAAAGATGTCGATCCGATTCGTCCTCACGAAGCCAGTCGCGAAAGTCCAGGTAGTCAGAAATCGCCGAACTTTTGGCGGAAAGAACATGAATGTGGACGTCTCTGGCTGTAGTCCTCATCATGCAGTGGCCTATTTCCCTGACACGAAGCTCAAATCCAACGGCTTCAAGCTTGCCCAGGAAGACGTTCTCATCAGCGACGTCTTCGACTATCAACAAAATATCGATAATCGGCTTCGCTGGCAGTCCAGGAACGGAAGTTGAGCCAATGTGCTCAACCGACAACGCACCCTCGCCAACCGCCACCTCAATGACTGAGGCGAGAGCGTCAAAAAGTGACGGCCATTCAAAGTCATAGTCCACGATGACTATTAGACGTTCCTCCCGACCACCGATCAAAACGGTGTCCAAATGCTCATCAGGTTCGGCTGTCATAACACCATCCTGCCACCATGCAGGAGCGGTAGGCAGTCATCTGGGTGCTGGAACGAGGGCGAGATCAAACACCAGGCCCAAGATCGATGCATCGAGTTGAGCCGCACAAATTGATCATCCAACCCCCTCATGCCAACTAGGCAACATGGGTGGGGGTCAATAAGGCGGAACTCATGCTGAACTTCTTCCTTGCCTGCGATTAAGCGCACTATCCCCAAAGTTCTCCACACTGTGGATAACTTTTTCCCACACCCCAGTGACTTATCCACTGACCTTGACAAGTCATTCGAACTATCCACAAGCTGTCTTCGAAACACAGGTTGACCCTAGTTGTTCACAAAGTTATCCACAGAAGTGGATAACTTGGCTACCTACTTCACGGTTCTGCAACGAAATCACTGGGCTGAAGTAATCCACAGCTGTGGAACTACATGTGTGTAACTTATCCACCATGTGCATAAGGCTGGGGAAAACCCTTTGTACGACTAATTTGAAACTACTAGAACTACAGCCCTGTAAGTTATGCCCATGTGTGGACATCACTGTGGACAAGTATGGATACATGCAACGATGAGCACATGGAACTAGCTGACAACCTCGATATCCACAGAGTTTTCCCACAGCATCCGGAGCAGGAAGATGTTGATGAGTACCGTCGGCTCAGTGCCGAGCAAGGCTGTGGAGTGGCCATCATCAGCACGTCCCTGCGCAACCACGACTATGCCGCAACGGTGAGTGCTTACTTGTCAGTGTCCTATGACCCTCCGACATTGCTTGTCAGCCTGTACGCAGAGTCCCGGATCGCCCTTGCTGTTGCAGAGTCGGGATCATGGGCTCTCTCATTGTTAACGGCATCCCAACGGGCGCAGGCTAATTGGCTGGCCAGCCCGGGCACACCGATTGAGGGGTTGCTCGAGCAAATTGATTTTAGGCGCGGACCAGTCACTGGAAATGCGGTGATCTCAGGGGCTCTAGCCTTCTTTGAAGTCGAAACTACAGCCATTCACGAAGCGGCAACCCACCTCTTGGTGGTGGGAAATGTGGTGTCTATGGGTGAAGACGCACCGTGGGTCAAGGACTTGTCACCCTTGATTCATTACGGTGGTGACTACCGACGACTCAAGCAGTAGCCAAGGCAGCTAATGACGTGCGTCTGCAGTTTGCGTCGCCAATGCCATCTGTAAACCGCCGGTTCACCTGCTTTAACCGATTCTTTAGCCCAGGGTAAAGAGCGGGAAAGTTGAGACTTTGTAGAGAGTAAGACCAACCATAAGCATCGCGACAGCAGCAATCCCACCCCACTGGACAATTACCCGGTTCTTAGCTGGAGCGTAGGCGATGGCAACTGTACAGAGCGCACCAGCAATCAGGCCGCCCAGATGTGCCTGCCAGGCAATGTTCGGGATAATGAAACCAATAGCGGCGTTAATCAGCAGCAACACGATGATCTGTCTAAGATCCCCACCGCGCTTCTTCTGCACCACGAAGAGTGCCCCAAAAAGACCGAATACTGCCCCCGATGCTCCCACGACGACCGTGTCGATGGGGGCCAGCAGCAAGACGCCGACGGATCCAGCAAAGGCGCTGACAAGATACACCGCAAGGAAGCGTGCACGGCCAAAGGCCGATTCAAGAGCATTGCCCAAAATCCACAGGGCGTACATATTAAAGGCGATGTGCATGATGTTGGTTGAGTGCAGGAACGCCGAGCTCACCATGCGCCACGGCTCGGTTTCTGTCAAAAACGGCGCATAAGCGAAGTTCTGAAATACGAAGTCTTTGGGTATGGCCCAATCAAGGGCAAAGGCAACAACACAGATGGCCATCATAGTTATTGTGACAACGGGGCGGCCAGCACGAGCCACCCCACCAAATATGGTGCGTCGCGAAGAAACAGCTTTGTTCGTCTCACGCACACAGTCCACGCATTGAACTCCCACGGCCGCACTGCGCTGGCAATCTGGACACGTTGGCCGACCGCACCTTTGACAGCTCACATACGAGACGCGATCTGGGTGGCGCGGACACACTGGGGCTCCTGTTGCGGATTCCCGGGCCGGGAAAGCAGAACTCATGGGTTGGTTCCTCATGCGAATGATACAAGGAAGGCTCCGGTCGCCGGATACCTGCAGTATCCGGCGACCAAAGCCATGAAAATGAAAAGCTGTTATTAGAGCTGTTCGACGGTCACGGACTTGATAACAACGTCTTCACGCGGTTTGTCGCCGGCACCTGTGGCCACGGCTTCAATTGCGTCCACAACTGCCCGCGACGCCTCATCGGAGACCTCGCCGAAGATAGTGTGCTTGCCCTGCAGCCAGCTGGTGTTCACGGTCGTGATGAAGAATTGTGAACCGTTGGTTCCACGGCCACCCTGAGTGCCGGCGTTGGCCATAGCAAACTTGTAAGGGTCGTTGAAGTTCAGGTCAGGATTGATCTCGTCATCGAACTGGTAGCCGGGGCCTCCAATTCCACGGCCCAAGGGATCGCCACCCTGAATCATGAAGTCTTTGATAATGCGGTGGAAGATAGTGCCGTTGTAGAGCGGGGCGTTCGTCTTCTCGCCGGTTCCGGGGTGCGTCCACTCAGTGGTACCGGTGGCCAGACCGACGAAGTTTGCCACAGTCTTGGGGGCGTGGTTACCGAAGAGGTCCACGACGATGTCGCCCAGGCTTGTGCTGATAGTTGCTTTTGCGGTTGGAATAGCAGTCATGGCGATATTCTGTCATGCGAACGTGGGAAATTTCTGCCTTATGTATTCATTCCGCGCCCGGCGAACTGCCAAAAGATAGCGAGAGGGCACTTGGCGACGTAGGCTGAATCATGAAACTGCTGACATTTGGAGGAAACGTGAAGAAGGTTGACCGCTTAGCCCAGGATTTGGGAGACACACTCAACACAGGGGTGGACAATGCCTTTGAGTGGGCAGCTCCCCATGTGGAAAACGCCAAGGATTGGACGGCCCCCCGCATCGAGGCGGCACTGGGCTGGGCCGTACCACGCATTGAAAAGGGCATTGAGCAGGCATCCCCTGTGGTTCAGGACGGCTTGCGCAGGGCTGCTCAGTACACGGCCGACGGCGTTGCCACTGTGACCCCGAAGATTCAGGAAGGCCTGGGACGTCTTGCACCACGCATTTCAGAGGCCGTAGACGGTGCAACACCGTATCTTCAAGATGCCCTGGACAAGACGGGGCCAGCCATCACTTCGGCAAAGGACAAGGTGGTTGATGACTACATCCCCTTGTTCGCCGGAAAGCTCGGGGACGCTGCCAGCGCTGTTGAAGCAGCCCTGGAAAAGTCCAAGGCTTCCCACCAAGTGGAAATTGCCGCAGCCAAACTGACTGGCAACAAGAAGGCCGTGGCCAAGGCCAAGAAGGCCGCCGCCGAATCAGCCAAGCAACTCTCAGCTGACTTGAAGAAGGCGTCAAAGAAAAACAAAGCGGGGAAGGGCTGGCTGGTTGTAGGCATTGTTGTGGCTGCCACTGCTGCAGGTGTGGCTGCGTGGAAGGCGTCCAAACCTGTAGCAGACCCTTGGAAGACACCCGCTCCGGTAGCGCCTGCCCCCGCGGCAACTTCGACTCCCGCCCATGATGCCAAGGTGCCCGCACCTGTTCCTGCGGACGACGGCGCACACAAGGCTGTGAAGGACGTCACCGACACTGTGGAAAAGGTCACGGACACAGTGGAAGAGAAGACACAGGAAGCGGTCAAGACCGCGAAGGCCAAAGTTGAGAGCGTAAAGGAAGGCGCCACAGAGGCAGTGGCCGAGGCAAAGGAACCTCTAGCCAAGGCGGCAGATGACGCCGCAGAGGCCAAAGAGGCCACAGTCAAGGCTGTGACGAACTCAGTGCCGAAACCGGCGGACCCCAAGAAGTAGTCTGCCAAAATAATGGGTAGACACCGCTGTTGTTAACGCCAACTACCGACCGTAGCGAGGGTCCAAGATCAACTGATCTTGGACCCTCGCTACTTTGTGTTCGATCCTAGATTATCGTTTGATTCCACTACGCCCTTGTCGAACAATCACCACAGCTAAGCCTGCAAGGATCAGAGCCAGTCCAATGTAGGTTCCGGAAGGCAGCGATTGGTGCAGGAAGATCCCAGCCAACAGGGCAGCCCCTGGAATCTCCACCAAGATCATCATCGACACCACGAGCGGGGAAATGGTGGCCAGCAGGAAATTGAAAATCGTGTGTCCAAATAGCTGGGAAGCCACAGTCACACCCAGAATCCCCCACCAAGCTTCAGGTGGGATGTTGACTAGAGGTTGGCGGAAGATGAGACACAAGGCCAGCAAAATCACGGAACACAGCGTGAAACAGACGCTTGAGTAGAGCGTTGTTGACAAACTTTTGCGCGCTTTGGCGCCAGCAAGCGTATAGATGGCGGCCAGTGCCCCACCCAGCACAGCCAGAATGTCTCCCACCAACGCTTGCGTAGAGACTCCCATATCAAAACCTGTAATCACCACGACTCCAAGCAGAGCCGTCCCCAGACCCAGCAGAACGGGCCGTGACGGCCTGGTACCCCTTATCCACTGATACATAGCTATCCATGCTGCCTGCAGGCATACAAGGGCCGTTGCGGCTGCGACGCTGGTCAATTTCACCGCTGTGACGAAGCATGCAAAATGCAACGCCAGCGCTGTTGCAGCAATGACGGTGAATTTCAGTTCCTCCCGGCTCAGGGAATTGAACTGCTTTGGGTTTCTAATGAATGCCGGAGCACCGAGGGCAAAGGCACCTAGTGCATTACGCCACAGTGCAATGGTCAACGCTGGAGCCGCAGTGGCCGCCATGATGGGGCCCGAAGCAGACACACCCAGAATGCCCACAACTGCTAGAAGAAAGATCACTGTATAAGCGTAGGACACCGATAAAAATGCTGTGTTAATCAAAACAACCCCGGTCCAAGGACCGGGGTTGTTTTCATGGTGGAGGCACGGGGACTCGAACCCCGAACCCCCTGCTTGCAAAGCAGGTGCGCTACCAATTGCGCCATGCCCCCATGAGGCTGATTCAGTATATATGAAACAATGGCTCAAGACTCATATTACTGAGTCCGTAGCCTTACTCCACGTTGTCTTCACAACTTTGGATTCCTGCCACTTCCTATTTACAAAGATGACAGCACCAAGAGCAGTTACGAATAACAGCAACTTCTTCACTGCACACCATCTTTCAACAAGAACCAGCTGGTTCCGTGGGCGTACCTGGACTTGAACCAGGGACCTCTTCGTTATCAGCGAAGCGCTCTAACCGCCTGAGCTATACGCCCTCAATGACCTCACTGGGCCGAGACAAAACTTTACCCCACAGAATCCCAAAGTCCAAAATCGGCGGGCCCTAGGGTTTCTCAGGCCCGCCGATTCAAGGAATTCTGGAGAAAAATCAAGTAAAGCCGCCGTGTTTGCTGCTTAATCGTCGGTCAAAGTGACACCAATACCGCCCACCAGTGTGGCTGAAATGTTGTACAACCAGGCAGAAAGCACCGAAAGTGTGGTTAACAACACAACATTGACGACTGCAACGATTGTTGAAAATGAAGCAACCTGTCCCAATGAGGCAATGCTGAGAAGATCGAAGGGTGCTCCACCCTCCTTGCCTTGGATCTCATTGATGAACGCGTTGACTGTGTCAAACAAGCCAATGGCATCAAGTAGTGACCACAGCACGATGGACGCAACGACCGTGACAATGCCCAAAGCTACAGACAGCAGAAAAGCCATTTTAAGGACTGACCAGGGATCAACCTTGCTAACGAGCAGGCGCGCTCGGCGAGCTTTGGCTTTAGGGGCAGGCTTAACAAGTGTCGGAGGCCCTTTGGGTGCGGGCTTAACCGGGGTCGACGTCCCGTTTGGCGCCGCCTTCTTGGCTACTGCCGGCTTCACTGCCGTCCCAGCAGTCGGGGTTGCACTGCTCGGACGTTGTGTTGGGCGCGCCGGGGCACCTACCCTGGGTGCGGAGTCAGGCCGCGGGATCGGGTTGTTGGTGCTCACTCGGTACCTCCAGTTATTCCGTCATTTCCATTTAACGGTACTTCATCAACCTGTCGGTTTGCTTCCGATTCAACCACAAGCGCTGCCTCGGGAACCTCAGTCTCATCCACTTCGTCGTCTTCTTCGAGGCCGCGTTCGCTGTTGCGGGCAATACCAATAATGCGGTCATTCTTGTCCGGCTTGGCAAAAATAACCCCCATGGTATCTCTTCCCTTTGCTGGAACCTCCGAAACGTCGGAACGCACCACCTTGCCACCGCCCATGACGACAAGAACCTCATCGTCTTCTTGGACGATCAAGGCTCCAATAAGATCGCCTCGGTCCTCAACAAGTTTGGCGACCTTGATGCCCAGTCCACCACGTCCTTGTAGTCGATATTCCCCGACAGCCGTTCGCTTGGCATAGCCTCCCTCAGTCACGATGAACACGAAGGAATCTTCGGTGACCACGTTGGCTGACAAAAGTTCATCAAAGTTCCGGAACTTCATGCCCGTTACCCCTGATGTGGCTCGTCCCATGGGCCGCAATGCATCGTTTGTGGCCGTAAATCTGATGGACTGACCCTTGCGGGAAACCAATAGCAAATCATCCGTGTCGGAGACCAACTGTGCCGAAACGAGCTCATCCCCGTCACGCAAGTTGATGGCGATGACGCCAGCAGAACGATTCGTGTCGTAGTCCTCGAGCGAAGTCTTCTTGACAAGTCCGTTCTTCGTTGCCAGCACCAGGTACGGTGACTGCTGGTAATCCCGCAGTTCCATAACCTGGGCAATCTTCTCATCAGGTTGGAAGGCTAGAAGGTTGGCGACGTGCTGTCCCTTGGCATCTCTGCCGGCCTCTGCGAGTTCGTAGGCCTTGGCCCGGTAAACCCGCCCCAAGTTCGTGAAGAATAGCAGCCAATGGTGGGTTGTGGTGACAAAAAAGTGTTCAACGACGTCGTCACCGCGCAGTGCAGCACCCTTGATTCCCTTACCACCGCGGTGTTGTGACCGGTAGTTGTCACTACGGGTACGTTTTACGTATCCTCCACGGGTAATGGTGACCACCATCTCTTCTTCAGGGATGAGGTCTTCCATGCTCATGTTCGGGTCGTAGCCCATCATGATTTCCGTACGGCGGTCGTCTCCATACCGGGCCGTAATATCCGCAAGTTCATCGCTGACTATGCCGCGCTGAACTTCCGGGTCAGCCAAAATACGGTTGAACTCGGTAATCATGGTTTCCAGCACATCATGACGATCTTGTATCTTCTGGTGTTCCAAGGCTGCCAGGCGGCGCAACTGCATGTCGAGAATGGCCTTGGCCTGAATCTCGTCGATGCTCAGCAACTGCATTAGGCCTTCCCTGGCCTCTTCGGTTGTGTTTGAGCGTCGAATTAGGGCAATAACTTCATCAAGAGCGTCCAGCGCCTTCAGCAAAGCCCGCTGAATATGCGCCTCTTCCTCTGCCTTGCGCAAGCGGAACTGGGTGCGGCGGACAATGACGTCCATCTGGTGCGTAACCCAGTGGCGAATGAAGGCATCCAACGGCAGTGTGCGTGGCACGCCGTCCACAATGGCCAGCATGTTGGCACTAAAGTTCTCTTGGAGCTGGGTGTGCTTGTAAAGGTTGTTTAGCACTACCTTTGCTACAGCGTCCCGCTTCAGGACCACTACAAGTCGCTGCCCCGTACGTCCTGACGTCTCATCTCGAAGGTCAGCAATACCGGCGATTTTACCGTCCTTGACAAGGTCAGCAATCTTGATGGCCAGGTTGTCGGGGTTTGCTTGGTAGGGCAGTTCGGTAACCACAAGGCAAGTCCGGCCTTGGATCTCCTCGACACTGACCACTGCCCGCATGGTGATGGAACCACGCCCTGTGCGGTATGCGTCTTCGATGCCTTTTCGGCCCAGGATTTGTGCACCGGTGGGAAAGTCCGGTCCCTTAATACGCTCAATGAGTGCTTCTAAAAGTTCTTCGCGCCCCACTGTGGGATTGGCCAGGTACCACTGGACACCTTCGGAGACTTCCCTCAGATTGTGCGGGGGAATATTCGTGGCCATTCCGACGGCGATTCCTGAGGACCCATTAACCAAGAGGTTGGGGAATCTTGATGGAAGGATGGTTGGTTCTTGGTTTTTACCGTCATAGTTATCCTGGAAATCAACGGTTTCCTCGTCAATGTCCCGAACCATCTCCATGGCGAGTGGCGCCATTTTGGTTTCTGTATAACGTGGTGCAGCAGCACCATCGTTTCCAGGCGAGCCGAAGTTTCCTTGTCCAAGCGCCAGCGGGTAACGCATGGTCCAGTCTTGGATCAAGCGCACCAACGCGTCATAGATGGCCGAGTCGCCGTGAGGGTGATATTGCCCCATGACCTCCCCCACCACTCGGGCACACTTGTTGAAAGAACGCTCGGGCCGGTATCCGCCGTCAAACATGGCGTAGAGCACGCGGCGGTGAACAGGTTTGAGCCCGTCCCTGACATCCGGGAGTGCTCGGCCGACAATCACCGCCATGGCGTAATCCAGGTAAGAACGCTTCATCTCCTCCTGGAGATCGATTTGCTCTACTTTGTCGTGCAGCAGGTTGCCTTCAAGAACTTCGTCACCACTGGCGACAACCGTGGGTTCTTCAGGGTTCTGTGGTGTTTCGTCACTCATAATCTTTTATATTCCATTCCCAATATATGTCAGTTTCGATCTATAACTAGTTACCCATATTTTGGTGGCCTAGATATCGAGGAACCGTACATCCTTGGCGTTTTGCTGGATGAAGTTTCGTCGTGATTCGACATCTTCACCCATGAGGATGGAGAAAATTTGGTCCGCTTCCGCGGCATCGTCCATGGTGACCTGCAGCAGAGTACGATGTGCCGGGTCCATGGTGGTGTCCCACAACTCCGTGTAGTCCATTTCACCCAGACCCTTGTACCGCTGAATACCGTTGTCCTTGGGGATTCGGCGCCCAGAAGCAGCACCGGCGGCCAATGCTGCATCACGCTCCTTGTCGCTAAAGACGTAGTCATGCGGAGCGTTGGACCACTTAATCCTGTACAGCGGCGGCTGAGCGAGATAAACATAGCCATTTTCAATCAATGGACGCATGTAGCGGAACAGCAGAGTAAGCAACAAAGTCGTGATGTGCTGACCGTCAACATCGGCATCTGCCATCAAGACAATCTTGTGGTAGCGAGCCTTGGCAACATCAAAGTCTTCACCAATGCCTGCACCAAATGCCGTGATCATGGCCTGGACTTCAGCATTTCCCAACGCGCGGTCAAGACGGGCACGTTCGACATTCAAGATCTTTCCACGCAATGGCAGAATAGCCTGTGTGGTTGGGTTCCTACCGCGGACGGCTGAACCACCGGCAGAATCACCCTCAACGATGTAGATTTCTGACAATGCCGGATCTTTGGACTGGCAGTCTTTGAGCTTGCCAGGCATGCCCCCTGATTCCAGCAGACCTTTTCGGCGGGTATTTTCGCGTGCCTTGCGAGCGGCCAGCCGAGCCATGGAGGCCTGTAAGGACTTGCGAATAATGTCCTTGGCAGGACCTGGGTTGCGTTCCAGCCAGTCGCCGAGGCCGTCAGTGACAACACGCTGAACGAAGCCCTTGACCTCCGAATTTCCGAGCTTTGTCTTCGTCTGGCCCTCAAACTGCGGGTTGGAGAGTTTCACCGAAACAACAGCTGTCAGGCCTTCACGAATGTCATCACCGGTGAGGTTGTCATCCTTCTCCCGAATAATGTTCTTCTCGCGCGCGTAGCGGTTTATCAAGGAGGTCATGGCAGCACGGAACCCCTCTTCGTGGGTTCCACCTTCATGCGTGTTTATTGTGTTCGCGTAGGTGTGGACACTCTCTGAAAATGAGGTGGTCCACTGCATGGCGATTTCCACGGCCATGCTTCGCGCAGCATCCTCGGTTTCGAAGGCAATGACGTCCTCGTGAACGGGCTCGTACTTCTTTGAAGTGTTCAGGTGCTTGACGTAGTCGAGCAGTCCATTCATGTACTGGTAAACGACAACGCGCTTACCAGTGACAACATCTTTGCCTTCGGGGATGGCATCCAAGTCGGGGTCCTCATCGGGAACCGCCAACACTTCACGCTCATCGGTAAGCGTGATCTTCAATCCCTTGTTCAGGAATGACATCTGTTGGAACCGAGCACGCAGAGTCTCAAAATCGAAATCGACTGAGTCGAAAATTTCCGGGTCCGGATAGAACGTCTGGGTGGTCCCTGTTTCGGTGGTGGCTTCACCCTTGATCAGGGTTCCCTGCGGCTTTCCTCCATCGGCAAAGCTCATGCGCCAAACGAAGCCCTTGCGCCTAATTTCTGTGTCCACTTTTCGGGACAAGGCATTGACAACTGAAATGCCGACGCCGTGTAGGCCACCGGAAACTGCATAGCCGCTGCCACCAAACTTGCCGCCGGCGTGCAGGATGGTCATTACCACTTCAACAGTGGGCTTGTGCTCGGTGGGGTGGATATCCACGGGGATGCCGCGGCCATTGTCAACAACTCGCACGCCTCCCTCGGCTGTGAGCGTGATTTCAATATGGTCGCAATAGCCGGCAAGAGCCTCGTCCACGGAGTTGTCCACAACCTCGTAGACCAAGTGGTGCAGTCCGCGGGGACCTGTGGAACCGATATACATGCCGGGGCGTTTCCGAACGGCTTCCAAGCCCTCCAAAACGGTGATGTCACTGGCATCATAGTGACTGGTGTTGGCTGGTACGGCATCTGCTTCAGAGCTTGGCGCCGCGACTGGCTGCGCGTCTTCCGGTTCTGGATTCACGGCACTATCCGAATTGTTCGTCGTCACAGGCGCGTTCGACCCCTTTTGTTGTTCAGCTCGATTGCCAGCATGGGAACGTGCACGCAATACTCACTTGCGCTGGCATCGAATCCTCTTGGATGGCAGATAAATACCGCTCTCAACGAAACTAGAAGACGTACCACAGTGCCGTTGAGAGACGGTTACGGTGCAATTCTACCCTGAGACGGGGACATATGGGGTCTTATAGTGCCCTGAAACGCGAGAGAACCGGCTCAGGACGCAATTGTTGCTCCTCCTTTAAGGGGATGTACACCAAGTACCGTTTAAATCGCCCTGCAGCGCCTCGGCCACTTTTCAGACCGGTGGCTGCAACTACCCGTAGGTGTCTCGAGGTCCGCGTCCTTTGACGTTACGAAACCCCTTGCGCCAACTCGGTGCAGTGGGGCCAAGAACCTGAATTTTCGTGACAACCCCACGCCCCAATTCCTCGTCAAATTTGGCCAACAGCGAAGATGCCAGCAACCGGAGTTGGGTGGCCCAACTAGTGGAATCACACCTAACGTGAAGTGTGGTGGCTTCAAAACTCTCGGGTTGGCAATGGGCAGCAATCTCGGGCCCCACCAAAGCGTCCCACTGGGCCATGACTGAACCGACCGCCAATGGCGAACTCCAGCCTCTTTCAGAAATCAAACGACTGACGACGTTGCCCAACCCCAGGGGATCCCTGCCGCCGCCATATTTTGCACCGATAAATGGCTGTCGCTTATTCTTGATTACGACTTTTTCACCCAACCGACTCCGTGGAATTCTCAACTCCCCACGCCCCTTGGCAATCCTGCGCATACGGTTCAGGGCAGCCTGGGCGGCATCAATCTCTGTCGTGTTGTCAGTTGCCGCAGCCCGTTTTCGGTGGTCTTCTCCCGTTGGATCATCACTTGAGAAGCGTGGCGGCTGCTCATTCATTGGGTGCAACTCCACCTGGAATAACATGGATCGTTGAACCGGAAAGCTCCTCGGGAATGTCCCCAATCACAGCTGCCGTAACTAGAACCTGCTCAGCTGAAGCAACCATCAAAGCCAGTTTCCGACGTCGCTGTGCATCCAATTCCGCGAAAACATCGTCCAGGATCAGGATCGGCTGATTGCCCTCCACATGCTTGTCCTCGTCGAGAACATGAAAAGAAGCAAGCCTTAGTGCCAACGCAATCGACCAGGATTCCCCATGAGAGGCATAGCCCCGGACAGGTGCCTCTCCCAGGAACAGCTCTAATTCGTCCCTGTGTGGTCCGGTCAGTGACATCCCCCTTTCAAGCTCGCGGATTCTTGAGCTCAACAACTCAGTTCGGTACTTTTCTGTCAATTCGGCCACAGTACACTGCAAGAAATCATCAGCATCCTGGTTCTCATCAGCACCCCCACCGGGTGGTTCGTCAGCATTGTGGGGAGAGTCGTCGTCGTGCCTGGCTATGGGTTGAAGACTACTGCGGTAAATAGCACGCAGAACCTTGGACCCGTCAGTGAGTTGGGCATAGGCCTGCGCCATGTGAGGGCGCAGACGGTTGAGCAGCTCTAACCGTGCTGCAAGTAATTGTGCAGCAGCCAACGCCATATGCTCGTCCCAAACGTCCAGTGTTGACAGATTGGACTCTGATACTCCTGAGCGTGAAAAGTGCTGCGACCGTGCGGATTTCAGAAGTGCATTGCGTTGTTTGAGCACCCTGTCGTAGTCGCTTCGGGTTCCTGCGTGCCTGGGGAGAAGAACCACCAATAGATCATCGAGGAAACGACGGCGATTCCCTGGATCTCCTTTGACAAGTGCCAGATCCTCCGGAGCAAACAGAACTGTGCGGCAAAGCCCCAAAATATCGCGCGCCCTCACAGGGTTGGCACGGTTTATGCGCGCCCTGTTGGCCCGTGAAGCGTTGATCTCAACTTCAACCATCACTTTTTGTTCGGCCCGGACCAGTTGTGCACGGATCAACGCGCGATCCGTGCCAAACCGCAGCAGAGGTCCGTCCTGGCTAACCCGGTGTGAGGACAGCGTCGACAAATAACCAATTGACTCCACAAGGTTGGTTTTGCCCAATCCATTGGAACCAACCAGTACCGTCACACCGGGTGAGAGTGTGAGGTCAACTTGTGCGTAACTGCGGAAATCAGTTAAAGATAGATGTTCAAGATACATGGAGCTACAGAGTGTCCACTGCTAGGAACCCGAAGGTTTTGTTGCATGCCCGCCAAATTGGTGGCGCAAGGCCGAAACCATCTTCATGGCCGGAGAGTTGTCCTCCCGGGAAGAGAATCGCGCAAATAGTGCAGCCGTGATGGCTGGGGCAGGAACGGCATTGGCGATGGCTTCCTCCACAGTCCATCGACCTTCCCCGGAATCTTCAACGTAATCGTCAATAGTCTCCAGCCCGGGATCCTCATCAAGTGCCTTCACCATGAGGTCAAGTAGCCAGGAACGCACAACAGTGCCCTTTTGCCAAGCCCGGAAAGTGCCGGGCAAATCTTGGATAATATCCTTTTTTGCCAAGAGTTCGTAGCCTTCTGCATAGGCCTGCATGAGGCCATATTCGATGCCATTGTGGACCATCTTGGCGTAGTGGCCCGCACCAATTCCACCAACATGGACGAAGCTGTCAGCTCGTTCACCTTCAGGCCGCAGCGCATCCAAAACAGGAAGGGCTCGGGCTATGTCCTCGGCTGCACCGCCGGCCATCAGTCCGTAGCCGTTTTCCAGCCCCCACACACCGCCTGAAACACCAACATCCACGAATGAGATGCTCTTGCCAGTGAGCATCGAGCCATGCGTTTGGTCTTCGGTGAACCGAGAGTTTCCGCCGTCAATAAGCAAGTCGCCTGGTTCAAGCAGTGTAGACAACTCAGTTATCACCGAATCGGTGATAACACCCGAAGGCACCATTACCCAGACAAGCCTGGGCGCAGGAATGGCGGCCACCAGTTCCATCAGGGAGGGAACATCGCTGACTTCGGGATTTCTATCAAATCCGGTCACTTCGATGCCAGCTGAACGGAGCCTCTCGCGCATGTTGAAGCCCATTTTTCCAAGTCCAACAAGTCCAATATGCACGTTTGGTTCTCTCTTCCATGGGTAAGTGACAGGGGCAATAACACCGGTACTAGCCGTGTGGTTGGTTGTTTATTGGCTTGGAAGCCTGACTGGCATGACCAGGTAGCGATATTCATCACGGCGTTCACCGTTGATGTCATCTTGGGCGCAAAGCATGGCCGGTTTCGGTGCTGAAGTAAAGGAGAAACGGACGTACTTGCTATCGAAGGCATTCAAACCCTCGCTGAGGTAATGGGGGTTGAACGCCACTGTTATTTCGTCGCCTACCAGGCTTGCTTCCAGGTTTTCCGATGCCTGTGCATCTTCGCCTGTGCCAGCATCGAGAGTCAGCTGACCGTCGGTGAAGATCAAACGTACTGGAGTATTCCTCTCAGCAACGAGAGAAACGCGACGTACGGCTTCAGCAAGGGTCTGGGTTTCAACTGTTGCGTGGATGGGGGTTGTATCCGGGAACAAAGAACGGATCTTGGGATAGTCACCATCAACCAAAAGTGAAGTGGTTCTGCGTCCACCACTTTCAAAGCCAATGAGCTCGTTGTTTTCAGAAAGGGCTATGTTGATGTTTCCTGAGCTACTCAATGACTTTGCTACTTCACTGAGTGTTTTAGCCTTCACCAAAGCGCCAGTGGAAATGTTTGCAACGGAAGGGTTCCACCGGATTTCGCGTAAGGCCAACCGGTACCTGTCGGTAGCAAGCAAAGTGATGAGATCACCCTCAATTTCCATCTTCACACCGGTGAGGATGGGCAGCGTGTCATCTTTGCTTGCAGCAATGATCACCTGGGAAACAGCTTGTGCAAAGGCGTCTCCGTCAACAGTTCCACTGACTTCTGGAAGGGCTGGAAGTTCCGGGTAGTCATTAACGGGCATGGTTGCCAAATGGAAACGACTGCTTCGACAAGTCAATGTGACTTTGGTTCCGTCAGTTTCAACATCAACGGGAGCGGCCGGCAAGCTGCGGCAAATATCGGCCATGAGGCGCCCGGAGACTAGCACACTGCCTTCTTCAGAAATATCAGCAGGAATTTGAAGACGAGCTGAAATCTCGTAATCGAAGCTGGAGAGACTCAACGTTCCCGCCTCGGCTTTGAACATGAGGCCTGAAAGGACTGGAACAGGTGGGCGGGGTGACAACGAACGTGCGGCCCAGCTGACTGCTTCGGTCAGAACATCCCGTTCGACTCGGAACTTCACGGAAGGGTGCCGCCTTTCATGGTGCGAAAAAATTAAGTGGTGCCTTGGTCCTTGATGTCTATGGCGACAGGAAGCAAGGATCGAATTACATGCTTGCAGACAGCTTAGCCCCTAGACAAGCCCATTAGGTCATTGAAGATGGTCGTCGAAGGGTGCAGGATGACGAGACGGAAAATGTTGTTTGAAACGCATATTTCTTGTAGTTAGTAGTGTTAATAAGTCCTGTGGATACTGTGGATAAAGCCTCTAGATCACGAGGTTGTACCAACTTTGCCTGTGCACAGTGTGTGAGGTTGGACCGCTTTGGGCTGTGAGGAGAGGTGGAGAACCTTTTTGCGCGATTTAATGATCCACAGGAACTGGGTGGGTTATCCGCAGGAAGTGTGTAGTTGTACACTCCTTTATCCACAGCATTATCCACAGCTGTTAATTTCAGGTTCGCCCCCCCATTTGGGTCAGCCTTCACGTTGTTGTTGTTTGATCTTGTTCGTCAGTTCCGTGACCTGGTTGTAGATGGCTCGGCGTTCTGCCATGAGTTCGCGGATTTTCCTGTCAGCGTGGATGACGGTTGTGTGATCCCGCCCGCCAAACTCCTGCCCAATTTTCGGCAACGACATGTCAGTCAGCTCGCGGCACAGATACATGGCGATTTGCCGGGCCGTTACCAAAGTTCGCGTACGCGACTTGCTGCAGAGCTCTTCCAACGAAATGTTGAAGTAGGCAGCGGTCTGTCCGAGGATGGCTGTGGAGGTGATCTCCTGCGCGCCATCGTCAGTGATCAGGTCCTTCAGGACAAGTTCAGCCAAACCGACGTCCACAGGTTGGCGGTTAAGGCTGGCAAAAGCCGTGACGCGAATCAAGGCACCTTCGAGCTCACGAATATTGGTGGAGATCTTCGAAGCAATGTATTCAAGGGCGTCATCAGGGGCAGAGAGCCCTTCTCCAATGGCCTTTTTGCGCAAAATAGCGATGCGTGTTTCCAGCTCTGGAGGTTGTACATCAGTGAGCAAGCCCCACTCAAAGCGTGAGCGCATACGTTCCTCAAACCCCTGCAGTCGTTTTGGGGGAAGGTCAGAAGTGATAACTACTTGCTTGTTGTGGTTGTGAAGGGCATTGAAAGTGTGGAAGAACTCTTCCTGGGTAGCGTCCTTGTTTGCCAGAAACTGGATGTCGTCAATCAGCAGGATGTCCACGTTGCGGTACAACTGCTTGAAGCTGGCCCCTTCATCGTCACGGATGGAGTTGATGAAATCATTGGTGAACTCTTCGGAATTCACATAACGCACCCGGATACCTGTGTACAGGCGGCGTGCATAGTGCCCAATCGCGTGAAGCAAGTGGGTTTTTCCCAAGCCGGA
Source organism: Arthrobacter sp. E3 (assembly GCF_017353415.1). GTDB lineage: Bacteria > Actinomycetota > Actinomycetes > Actinomycetales > Micrococcaceae > Specibacter. The sequence goes on along the minus strand of NZ_JAFMPX010000003.1, from coordinate 142,984 downwards.
ATCGCCATAGATGAACAACGGGTTATAGGCCTTTGCCGGCGCTTCAGCCACAGCGACCGCAGCAGCATGGGCAAATCGGTTGGAGGAACCAATCACGAATGAATCAAAAACGTACTTCGGGTTGAGTCGGCCAAATTCGTGGGAGGTGCTGGGCAGCATCGGTGAAGGCTTGGATGGTTGTTCTATCCTGTTGTTGTGGCCCGAACGTTCAATATGTTCGTTGCGTTCGACACGCTCAACACGCTCAGCTCGGGCGGTGGAAGGTGCCGGTTCTTCCTCTTTGATGGGAGGGACAAGATCAGCGTTGACGCTGAACGCGCAGCTGATTTCTTCCGAAAATACTTGTGCCAATGCATCGTTCAAGGCTGTGTTGAGCTGGTTTTGTAGGACTTCACGGGTGAGTTCATTGGGAACAGCAACCAGAAGGGTGTTTCCAATCAGGCCTTGGGGCTGGGTGAGGACCACGAAACCACGCTGGCGTGGGGATACTCTTTCGTCCTGTTCAAGGATCCTTATGACACGACGCCAGGAACTACCAACGTCATTGAAGTCCTCAGTGCTCATTGATTGTTCCATCCTTGTCCCCGGCTGGTTCGCCGTAATGCCGCTATTCGTGTCCATGCCGTCTGTGACTTCCCTTACACGTCCTAGGCTTCTTGCCCGGCGTGTTTCTGGGCGTCTCATCGGAGTAATCCACAGGGTTATACACATCCGTGGATAACTTGCCACGGGCCAAGCCTAAAGGATCAAAAGGTGAGAAGATAGCGAGAGAAACTGCTTGTGGATAAATGTCACAACCTTGTGCGTATCTGAACTCCATCCACAGACTTTGCACACTGGGTTGTACACAGCTGTGGATGACGGTCAACGGATCCCTGGATGGCTTCTACAGCGGGTTCAGGTGTGAAACGGACTCGATTGTCTTTCTTGCCAAAGCACGCTCGTTTGACTGTAGAGGCTTGAATGACCTAACGTTGTGAAGTCCCATGTGTCTGTTTTGCGCTCTTGCGTGCGCTTCCCTTAATTGGGAAGTGGAATGAACAGGCATCCATATACTTAGCGTCGACCCCTTCCTCACCTGTTAGCTACGGGCAAGGCGCATCTTTTATTGTCTTGGAGTAACTACCGTGAGCAAGCGGACTTTTCAGCCGAACAACCGCCGTCGTGCCAAGAAGCACGGCTTCCGTCTGCGCATGCGCACCCGTGCAGGCCGCGCCATTCTGGCAGCGCGCCGCACCAAGGGTCGCGTAGAGCTGTCGGCCTAAATAATAACTGCTTGACGATTCGTCGAGCCTTAGTGAAGTAACGGATGATCGCACGGTGCTAGCCACCAAGAATAGAATGCGGACTTCCGCCAACTTCTCACATACTGTTCGTTCCGGCGTCCGCAATGGACGCCGGAACTTAGTGTTATATGTGGTGTCCACTTCTTCGGATGAACCTAGCAAAATCGGGTTCATCGTGGCGAAGACTGTTGGGAACGCTGTAACTCGGAATCTCGTTAAAAGGAGATTGCGGGAGATTGTTGTTGAAACAATTAAGCAGCAACCCCATGGAATCAATGTTGTGGTGCGGGCTCTGCCTGTCTCTGCACGTGCTTCCTTCAGTGAATTACTCACGGACTACCGCAAGGCGTTTTCCACTGCTTCATCCCGTATGGAGAGAAAAGTGGAGGATGCTTCGCTGTTGACACCCGCAGTAGGTAAGGTTCGCGTTTCTAAAGGAGATGATGCTTTGTGAGCCCCTCACAAACCCAACGGCATGCACCCAAATGGCCTAACGTCGTCGTGCTTTTCCTTTGGCATCTTCCTCGCAACATACTTATTATCGTTTTGAAACTGTACCGGCGCGTCATCTCTCCCATATATGGACAGGTGTGCCGGTTTTTTCCGTCATGTTCGGCTTATGCTTTGGAAGCTGTGACTGTTCATGGCGCCATCAAGGGCACGTGGTTGGCTTCGCGCAGAGTTGTGCGCTGCCATCCTTGGAGCGCAGGAGGCTTGGACCCTGTTCCCACGCCGGCTGACTCCAATTGGGATGATCCTTCCACTGTGCCCCTGATTGTCCAACTGAACCACCCAGTTGTATTTCTGGCTAAGCAGCAGGAAACACAAAGTCGCGACGCGGCTTGAGGAGATAGATAAAGAAATATGGGCTTCTTCAATACAATTCTGTTCCCCTTCAAGTGGGTCGTCTCGTGGATCATGGTTACCTTCCATGATGTGCTGAGTTTCCTGGGAATGGATCCAGTTTCCGGTGTTACCTGGACCCTGTCCATCATTGGGCTGGTGCTGGTGATCCGTGCCGCTTTGATTCCTGTTTTTGTGAAGCAGATCAAGGCGCAGCGCGGTATGCAGGCACTGCAGCCGGACATGAAGAAGTTGCAAGCCAAGTACAAGGGCAAGACAGACCAGCTGTCCCGCCAGGCCATGGGCCAGGAACAGATGGCGCTTTATAAGGAACACGGCACCAACCCGTTCTCCGCTTGCTTGCCTATGCTGATTCAGATGCCGTTCTTCTTCTCCCTGTTCCAAGTGCTTTCAGGGGTTTCAAAGGCTGCCAGCACGGGCACCACCATTGGTGCCATGAGTGCCCAGCAAGTGCTTCAGTTCGACAATGCCACCATCTTCGGTGCTCAGCTCTCCGATGCACTCCTGCCCTCCTTCCAGGGTGGGAATCTGACCATTGCCATTGCGACGTTGTCGATCGTCATGATCATTGCGATGATCGCGTCGCAGTTCATCACGCAGAAACAGATTATGTCCAAGAACATGTCTGAAGAAGCCATGCAGGGCCCGTTCATGAAGCAGCAGAAGATGATGCTTTACGTACTTCCGCTCGTGTTCGGCATCGGCGGTATTAACTTCCCCATTGGTGTTCTGATCTACTGGACAACCACCAACTTGTGGACCATGGGACAGCAGTTCTTCGTAATTCGGAGGATGCCTACCCCCGGATCGCCTGCTTACAAGGAGTACCAGAAGCGTCGCGAGGCCAAGGGTCTGCCTCTTCTAGGTGCTTCAAAGAAGAAGGTCGAAGCAGAAGTGATCGAAGAGATTCCTGACCCCAAGGGCCAGCGGAGCCAGCCACAACGCAAGAACAGGAAGAAAAAATAATGCCTGAAGAAACGCCGATTGTCCCTGAAGAAGCACCCGTCCCTGCAGGCTCAGGTGCCAGCCGCTTGGAAGAAGAAGGTGACATCGCAGCTGACTACCTGGAGGAACTCCTAGACATTGCCGATATCGATGGCGATATTGACATTGAAGTACGCAATGGTCGCACCTATATTTCCATCGTTGCTGACGAGGAATCCGATGTGCTGCAAGGTCTTGTTGGCCAGGACGGCGAAGTGCTGGAAGCCCTGCAGGAGCTGACACGCTTGAGTGTCCTTTCTGCTACCGACAGCCGTTCTCGATTGGTACTGGACATTTCCGGGTACCGTGACCGCCGCAGCGTGGAGCTTGCCACCATTGCCCAAGACGCTGCAGAACAGATCAAATCAGGAAGCGAATCGGTTGCGCTTGTTCCCATGGGAGCATACGAACGCAAGATTGTGCACGACGCGATTGCTGAATTGGGACTCGAATCCGAATCAGAGGGCGAAGGCTCCAAACGCCACATTGTGGTGACCGCTGCCCACTAGGGGTGGCTGTAAAGAAGGTTTACGAATGGTGCCGGCTGCCGCCTGACGGGAGTGGCCGGAAACCGAATCTTAGAGGACATAAACAGTGGTGGAACTTACGGCGCAAGAGGCCGTTGCCGCGGCACATATTTTTGGCGATCGCCTTGATCTGGCCAAACGCTATGTGGAGCACTTGGCAACGTCGGGCATTGAACGCGGCTTGATCGGTCCTAGGGAAGTTCCACGCTTGTGGAGTCGCCACGTCTTGAACTGTGCCGTGGTTGCTGAGTTGATTGACGACGGCGTGAAGGTTGCCGATGTGGGTAGTGGAGCCGGCTTGCCGGGTCTGTGTCTGGCAATTGCTCGGCCTGATCTTTACCTGACACTCATTGAGCCTTTGGAACGCCGGGTTGTCTGGCTTGAGGAGGTGGTCATGGATCTAGGTCTTTCTAATGTGGAAATTGTGCGTTCCCGTGCGGAAGCTGCTATTGGCAAAGTCGAATGCAGCGTCGTGACAGCACGTGCAGTCTCGGCGCTGAACACCCTCGCCCCGCTCACCATTCCGCTCCTGGGGGGGCAAGGGGAACTGCTGGCAATAAAGGGGCGGAGTGCCAAGGAAGAAATTGGCAAGGCAGCGAAGACGCTGAAGAAACTTGGTGGCGTGAGCACCGAGGTGCTCACAGTTGGACAGGATGTTTTGGAGGAACCTACAACCGTGGTCCGTGTAAGGGTGAAGTAGCGCTGAGCACCACTGGTGTGGGTTTGAACCGATAGGCTAGAGGTTGGCAACCATCGCCATAGGAAAGTGAGAGTGTCAGCGTGACCAGTAGCGAAGCAGCTTCGCAACGGATACCTCCGTTCATGTCGTTGGGGTCGGCGCGTTCTAGTACCTCAAGTCAACCTAAAGTGGTTGTTCAAGCTGGTCGCACGAAAGCCAGTAATGTTTCACGTGAAACCAAGGATCCGGCTGTTGGTGCTCTAGACAATGATTTTGACACAGGCAGCCCAATTGCCAGCCAATTGGTGAGTGAAACCAAGCGACGCGAAAAGTTGCTGGGGCGAAGTCTTCCAAGCCCTATCAGGACCCGAGTGATGACAGTCGCCAATCAGAAGGGCGGCGTTGGCAAGACAACGACTACTGTAAATATTGCTGCAGCCTTAGCCTCTGCTGGACTCAACGTCTTGGTGATCGACATTGACCCCCAGGGAAATGCTTCTACAGCCCTAGGCATTCCACATCATGCTGAAATTGATAGCATCTACGATGTCCTGATTAATGATATACCGATGGCTGAAGTCGTCGCAGAATGCCCGGATATCGATAGATTGTACTGCGTTCCTGCCACTATCCATCTTGCGGGTGCAGAGATAGAACTCGTTTCTCTCGTGGCACGCGAGCAAAGGCTTCGTCGCGCCATTGATGCATATGTGAAGCATCGTGATCAGAACAACCAGGAACGGTTGGATTTCATATTCATTGATTGCCCCCCGAGTCTTGGTTTGTTGACGGTTAATGCGTTCTGTGCGGCCAATGAAGTTATGATCCCGATTCAATGTGAGTACTATGCACTAGAGGGCCTGAGTCAGCTTTTAAAGAATATCGAGATGATTCAAAAGCACTTGAATTCCGATCTGGTGATGTCAACTATTCTGTTGACCATGTACGACGGACGGACGAATCTTGCGGCTCATGTGGCTGCAGATGTCAGAGAGCATTTTCCGAAGCAAGTGCTCCAGGCGATGATTCCGCGTTCTGTCAGAATTTCCGAAGCACCGAGCTATCAGCAGACCGTTATGACGTATGACCCTTCATCTACTGGAGCCTTATCGTACCTTGAGGCAGCCGCTGAGCTTGCAGAGCGTCCCAGTACCTAGAAAGTCACGGGTAGAGTACTTTTGAAATTTACAATGATGATCAGCAGAACCCGACGTTGGTGGGGTTCATTCAACGGAGGATGTCTCAATGACTGATAAGCGCAGGGGACTTGGTCGTGGTTTGGGTGCTTTGATTCCCAATTCTTCAGGAGACGAGTCTGGTTCTTCTCAGCCAACACGACCGGTTGATTTGTTTTTTCCCGAGCCCAAAGGACGTAAGCCCAGTGTAAGCTCTGCGCAACAGGAGAAAAAGGTGGTTGTCGATGTACCACCGGAACTTGTAGAGGTACCTGGAGCGAGGTTCATGGAACTTCCTGTGGGGCAGATTCATCCAAACCGAAAACAGCCACGAACAGTTTTCGACGAAGACGAAATGGCAGAACTCGTACATTCAGTACGAGAAATCGGTATTCTGCAGCCCATCGTTGTTCGAGAATCAACGGAGATTGGCGATCAGCCTTACGAACTGGTCATGGGCGAGCGTCGATGGCGAGCAAGCCAAGCCGCCGGACTTGAGACTATCCCCGTAATTGTTCGTGAAACGACGGACGACAATCTTCTCCGCGATGCGCTATTGGAGAACTTGCACCGCAGTCAGCTGAATCCACTTGAAGAGGCTGCTGCTTACCAGCAACTGTTGGAGGATTTCGGGACAACACACGAACAGCTTGCGGACAAAATTGGACGCTCGCGGCCGCAGGTCTCCAACACACTGCGCCTTTTGAAACTGCCACCAGTCGTTCAACGAAGAGTTGCTGCCGGCGTTTTGTCGGCGGGGCACGCGCGTGCACTATTGGCATTGCCCGATTCCGATGCAATGGAGCTGCTGGCTCAGAAGATTGTTGCTGAAGGCATGTCTGTAAGAGCAACAGAGGAAGCCGTTCAGCTCTACCATATACCGGTTCCAGGGCATAAGCCTGGCAGTAAGACGCCCAGTCCCCGCCACGAAAGACTGGATTTTCTGGCTGGTACGTTGGCTGACCGATTGGATACGAATGTTAAGATCTCGCTTGGAGCTCGTAAGGGCAAGGTAAGCATCGAATTCGCGTCCGTTGAAGATCTAAATCGGATCATGGATGTTTTGAGTCCAGGCGGTAGCTAGTTTTAGTATCTTACTATCGGCTGTGTTTCACGTGAAACACAGCCGATAGTTCGTTAGAGTGTTTTCTTCAGGAATCATTGTAAGGGCAATAGTCGTGACAGAGTAAAGTCTTGACCACCCAATTTCATGTACATATTATCGGTCCCAGCATTGGTGCGTAATGTTTCACGTGAAACAAGATGGACCGATTAGGGTTCAGCGAAGCCGGCGAGTGGGTCGCACCGGAGCTCGTGATTCCTGTAAGACTTTGTATATCTACTTCCGGCACCAGCGATTCCGGATTCATGGGCAGCGAGGTCCGTACCAGGAGTAAAAGCTACCGCTGGTAGGCTAGGCGGCGTAATTCAAAAGATCCAAATAGCTCCTTGTGGAGACACCGGGCATGTATTGAGTCACTCTGGACTAGCTGCTCAGAATTGGATAGAAACTGGGCAGCAGTCCACTTCCTGATCAGTATGAAGCTGGGAACAGGGGACGTATTACTAGGACTGTCAGTCTGGAAAAAGTTCGTGGTTAAGATTCGGCGAAAACACTGGGACTAGAATACTGTGCAGTCCTCTGGGTCTGAGTCCTCCATTAGCATCAGCATGACCTCCTGTTGGGAGAACCGAGTCAGAAATTGGAACACTCCATTCTGTAGAGGAAAGCATAAGTCCGTGCGCTCACCCTAGGTCGCGTTGAGTGGCAATACTCCGTGTAAGCTTCCGGAAAAGTGTCACGATTTCGGTCAAGCGGAGAGTTGAACGAGAACAAAGGAAGAGACGTAGTCATCGTCTCTGATACAGCAAAAGTGCCATATTAGGTGTGTCACTGATTGGCCCAATTCTTCAGATATATCGCCCTGATACCGTACCGACTCATCTCAGAGGAATCATGAAGGGACTTGCGATGATCCGATATAGCAACGTTGATCCAGGCCAAATGAATCTTGTTGCTGGGTTGCCGAGCATGGAACGTCTGTGTGCTTGGTGCAGAAGTAGCTCATTCTTGGCCCAGAAGATTAGGGAGCACCTGACTCCTTAGGTGCCTGGTGCCCTCAATGTGTGGATAGCCTATTGTCTTGATTGTCTAAAGACGGTTTGCCATTAGTAGGAGGGAGTCCGTAACATCACTCGCTCATTTGTGTCCTAACAGAACCCTAAGGATTTCGCTAAGCAACTGTTTGGAAGACTATGAGCGTTGTGTTTAAGTTTGCCCCGCTGCCTGCTCAACGAGTCATATGGTATCCGGTAGGTCGATGGCCACGGGCGGGATAGGAGGCCGCGAGATGGACACACAGGGCTTGTTGATGCTGCTTAGGTTCTGGCGACCCTGGAACAGTCCAGGGTCGCCAGCTATCTGCCTAAATCAATGCCTAAATAGCGTTTGAAGTTGAACCCTTGGCGCTCCAGAGTTGCCAGCGCAGCATCATTGAAATCGAGGACGTCACATACACACCCATCCCTAGGTAGCAGAGCGAGAATGCGAAGAATGGATCCTTCTGGTGTGAGTTGCTTATCAGAATGTGGGGCGAACCGGCCGACTCGATGAATAGAATAGTCCGTCAGTGAGGAAGCTCGAGAATTTCATGGCCAGTACCAAGAAGATCAAGATTCGGTAGCGCACGGAACGACAGCGCACGGAAATACCACTGGACGATGTGCTCGAGTAGTGAAGAGTCTCTGTAATTGTCATCGAATCTGAAGATTCCATCCGTGAGACTCTATTCCGAACGTATTAGGAGGTCATACGTGTCATGTCTGAACCAGCGAAGGCGAAGATGGGGGTTTCCACGATTCAAGTGGAAGCGCAGCTTAAACAAGCGTAGGTATGACTCTGCCAGATGAGAGGTAGGCCATCCGTGTAGATGAGAGCAGGAGTAAGCACAATGGAAAACTTTGTGTTTCACGTGAAACAAGACCTCCCACAGCACTATTGATAGGCATTGGATGTTCCGTTATCGAATGGTCAAGGATCCGTGAGGGCACACATTCTGCCGTCGGCCTTGTTTTCAAGGCTGGCTGAGATCCCAGGCCTTTTCGCATCAAAGTATGGAGCACGGAAAGAGTTGTCTCCTAGTCAAATATGACGTTTCTGTCGTGACCCACCAGGGCTGCTTGAGACTTCTTCTTGTTCATGCTTGAGGATAACATCGGGACGACTATCCTTTGATCGACTACACGGATCCACCACCGATGGCCAAGCTCGCAGCGTGGCCAGCTCGAGGGTAAGCACCGAGGGGCGATCTTTTAGCCTAGCCGGGGGAAGGTTTGTCTTTGCTTGTCGGGAATACATGCAGTGCTTTTGCGTGTCTGCCCACCATCTCAGTCAGGCAGGCTAGGGCATGAGGTACAACAACGATCCAACTATTGTGCCGTCACGGGGAAACAGTCGACGGCATGCTCTTTCAGCGGATAGGACTGCAGAGAATACGGAGAGCTTTTCGGGGCGAATAAGGGCGGCCTGTCAAACGTCGCTCATAGTGGACGATGAGATTGGTGGGTTTGTTCGTCATCATGAAGATGTGATCGGTATGCTGCCGCGAACATAGGCAGCCTCGTTCCCGTCGTCATCATGGGATATCTGTTTCGGGTATGACAGGACAAGGTAGGGTACGGTCGTCTCACCCCTTGGGCGAGGAGTGGCAACCTGTGTGGTTTACCTCGCGTGAAGTGCCCCTTCGCGGCCTAAAACTTCGGATCAGTGGTCACTGGGTGCCGGTAGGTGATGCTGCATCGGCGAGAAGGGGTGCCCCAGCTCTAGAGCGACGGTGTGGTGGCTGTTGCCGGCAGCCTTGGACGCCAGTTTGGTCCGGATGAACTCCACAGCGTAGAAACTTCGCACCGACAGCGCCCTGGCAGCAGTACCTGGGTGTGACAGCAGCTGGAACTGCGGACGTGCCGTGAACGCATGTGAAACTGTGATTCGTCGAAGCCGCGCACGGTCCAGTTGCGGGCATTCCAGTGAGGGCGCAATCGCGCCTTGAACTTTGGGCATGCTGTCTGCACTGCCCGGAAGGTTACCTCGGGTTCCTCCACGGTGCCCACGATTAACAGCTTGTCCGCTCTTGTTCGCCAGATCACCGTGCATGCTAATACCTTCGTCTGTCAGGCCTGCCGGTGGGAAAGTACCACTTCGTGTGGAATCAGCAACGACAGGCAACGGATATAGTACCCACCGAGAGGGCCGTAAAAAATACGCTGCCACCCATATTGCAAAAAATCTTAGGCTTCGGCAGGAATAGTAGGTTTGGTCTTCACGCTTTCCTATCCAATGAAAACTAGACCCCAGAGCGAATATAGTCATCCAGGATGACCCCCATCACCAAATAATGCGGCGCGCGACACATATGCCCCACGGGACACCGTGTGCGACCAACATAGGGGACATGCGTAATGCGATGCGGATGCAAGCCGCCTTGGAAGACGGACAGGGGGTAGTTAGGCGCTTATGGAAAGGACATCGACCATAGCCAGAGGTTTTGCGATCACAGCCTAAACCCAACAAAGAGGGCAGCAGTTGGCACGGCGAAAAGTTCAGGCTGTAACCACCTATATATTTGTCGCTGGTGGAATGCTGACCGACTAGTCGCCACATGCAAGACAACGAACATCTATTTACCGTCTGGCGTCACACATGTTGGAGCCCCACCAATAGCGCCCAAAGGGTCTAAATGGGGACTGAGCTGCTCGCTGTAGTGCATTTTGAGTGCGATTTAGATTCAGACTGCGATTTCAGGCTCAGAATGAGGGAGCCAGGCTAAGAAAATACCTTCTTCATCGTATCCATGGAGGTGTGCTTTCGAAGCCCTAGTGGTACATCGTTTAGGAACGGTGATCTAGGATCAGCGCTAGCAGATGTTAGCGGCCATGGCAAACTGCCCATAGGCGGCCACGTAACTGCCCACTGATGGCCAGCAGAAATGCCCATTGGTGGCCATGAGATCTGCCCACTCTTATTTTCTAGCATCGCCGTGTTCTTAACGGCGGGAGCCCCTTCCTGGGGTTTGATGTCGGTGTCTAGTCGCACCAAACCAAACCAGGAAGAGGCTCTGTATGAAGTCTGACGGAGAAATCATGGAAATTCTTGAAGCGTACGATCTTACGAAGTCGTTGCGTGCCGCAGCCCAGCTGACGGGCTGTTCGCATCACACCGTGGCCAAGCACGTCGCCGCCCGCGATGCCGGGCGGCCCTTGGCGGAACCGATGTCCCGGGACAAGATCACCGATGAGTACCTGCCCAAGATCGAGGAGCTCGTGGAAAAGACACGGGGCCGGATCCGGGCCGATGTCACCCACCAAAAGCTGGTGGGCATGGGCTATACGGGGTCTGAGCGTTCCACCCGCCGCGCGATGGCCCAGGTCAAAGCCGAGTGGAAGCTCGGACGGGTGCGCGTGCACCGGCCCTGGATCACCGAGCCTGGCGGCTGGCTACAATATGATTTCGGAGACGGCCCTTACATTGACGGCGTGAAGACGGTGTTGTTCGTTGCTTGGCTGGCCTGGTCACGGTTCCGGATCGTCATCGCACTGCGGGATAGGACGGCGCCATCGGTGTTCGCGGCCCTGGATAGGTCCTTCCGCATCGCTGGCGGGGCACCGACTTACGTCCTGACAGATAACGAGAAGACGGTGACGGTCTCCCATGTGGCAGGAGTGCCCGTGCGGAACCTGCAAACCGTGGATTTTGCCCGCTACTACGGCGTGACGGTATTGACGTGTCAACCGGCGGATCCAGCCTCCAAGGGCGGGGTGGAGAACGCGGTGAAGGTCGCCAAGGCTGACATCGTGCCCAGGAATACGAACCTGCGAGAGGCGTACGGCTCCTTCGCCGAGGTGGAGGCCGCGTGTGAGGAGTTCATGACCCACATCAACACCCGTGAACACCGGGCAACGAAGCGCAAACCGGCGGCGATGCTCGCCGAGGAAGTCCTACGCCTGCACCGGGTTCCGGATGACGCCCACACGGTCTCCTTTGGGCTGGCCCGTACGGTGCCGCCGAACACGCCCATGGTCACGTTCAACAACGCCATGTACTCCGTCCCGTCCCACCTGCTGGGGCAGAAGGTGTTTGTCCGTTCCCACGGTGCTGGTCCGGATGAGAAAATCGTCATCGTTCACCACGGGCCCGCCGGCCCGGTGGAGGTCGCCCGCCACGGCAGGGCCCGGCCAGGGAGTCCGGCGATAAACGATGAGCATTTCCCTGGCTATGTGGAGAAGATCCCGGGCGATTACACGCCGCGGGCCCGCAACGGGGCCGAGGCGGAGTTCTTGGCAATCGGTGGTGGCGCCGTCACTTGGTTGAAGGAAGCCGCCGCCATCGGCACCTCACGGATGAACCAGAAAATGGCTGAGGCCGTCTCCCTGGCGAAGATCGCCGGCGTCATCGAGGTTGACCGGGCCCTGGGTACCGCGGCGATCCACGGACGCTTCGCCCACGGAGATCTCTCCTCAATCCTGCAAGCAGGCAGGGCCAGTACCCTCACCCACGCCGCCAGCGAGGACGCGTCTCTGACCCAGGGCACCAGTGCCTGGGCCGCCATCACCAGCAGCAAGGAAGTACAGCCGTGAACCCGCTCAACACCACCCCGGCACTGCCCGATGACGTAGAGGCGATGATGCGGTCTTTGAAGATGCCCCATGCCCGGGCCCTAGCACCGGAACTCATCGCGACCGCCCGCGCCCAGCGCTGGGAACCAGTCGAGATCATCAAGGCCCTCTTCACCGAGGAAATACGTGGCCGTGCCGCCTCAACGCTCGCCACCCGCCGCAAGGCCGCCGGGTTCCCGACCGGGAAAACCTTCGATGCCTGGGACCCGGAGGCATCCTCGATCCCAACCCCGACCCAGCAAGCCCTGCGAACCCTGGAATGGATCCGCCGCGGGGAAAACCTTGTCGTCTGCGGCCCCTCCGGCACCGGGAAAACATTCTTCCTCGAAGCCCTGGGCCAGCAAGCCGTCGAAGAAGGACTCAAGGTCGCGTGGTTCCGGCTCGAGGACCTCGGACAGCTCATCCGCGCCCACCGCACCGACGACAGCGTTACCCGCGCCATAACCCGGGTGCTGCGCGCTGATTTGGTGGTGATTGATGACATTGGCCTTTTACCTGTGGGAACTGACGCCGCCGAAGGACTCTACAGAGTCGTTGACGCTGCCTACGAGAAACGCTCCATCGCGATCTCCTCCAACCTGCACCCGGCCGGATTCGACGAGCTCATGCCCAAGACCCTGGCCACGGCAACCGTGGACCGACTGCTGCATCATGCACATGTCTGTCAGACCAGCGGCGACTCCGTCAGGCTGACCCAGGCCCTAGCAGGGAAGGGAGTGACCCAACTGAGCTAAAACACCGCACCGGTATGGTCAACCACGCATCTATATTTGTGGGCAGATCTCATGGCCATATCCGGGCAGTTTTGCTGGCCACCAGCGGGCAGAAGAAGTGGCCGCTGGTGGGCACAAACTCATGGCCCTTGACAAGCAGACTTGTCAGCGTTTTTACGCCGCCCTGAGTGGAAGACTGACACCCAAGCGCCGAGCCGTTCCAGACGTTCCTACACCATGCCTACTAACCACCTGCGGACGAAACCCGCCGGCAACTGGCTCCTTGGCTGGCTATGAAAAGTTCGACCTGTGGGGAGAACCTCTGGTCTCCTTTTTCCTGATGTAGCAGTGCCGGACTGTCGCAAGGGTGAACTACTCAGATGTTTGACTGGGAGAGGGCCAAATTTTGTATGCGCGCGGCTTGGGGTCTGTGGGTCTAACTAAGCAACATTCAGGATCATAAGTGGAGTCCAAGACCAGAGAATACGTCGAATACACTCCCAGAGAAGTGTGAATGGCATCCTGTGGCCGGGATTTCCTCTGCACCTTGGCTCACAGAGGAGTTGGGTTCAAGTGTGACTGACCATAGTCACGGCGGTCATGGCGGCTTCCCAAGTGAGCCGTGACACTAAATGGGGAACTCGAGATGCAGGAAAGCGAACAATGCTGCAGATCAACCTGGTCCAACACCTTAGGACGTACCAGTTGTTTCACGTGAAACGATCTGGCGTATTCGCATGGGCTCTTCTTCAGCATATTAAACAAATCGAGTAACACTTTTCGGGGCGCCAAAGCATGCTTGGGCAAGGCGAGGGTGTGGTTGTCGGTGGCTTCTGGAGGGTTGTATCCGTTCAGGGGAGTGGTCCCGGATATGCTTCTATTGTCGATGGGGATGAGTGTGCAGCCGCGTAGAGGGCCTGCTGCTCATTCTGGTGTTTGGCCCTTGGGTGTATAGTCTGCGTTGGCGGTTCTGTCGTGCTCGAGGGCTTTCACGTGGGATGTAAGTATCCACTAGGAGTATGAGCGTTTGCCACGAGTTTGCGGGTGAACTCGATAAGGATTGCTCCGGTCCCCTCCATCCAGCTAGCGCTCTAGTGGGCGCAATAGTGCCAGTTTTTGCCGCCGGTAGCAAATTTTCCTGTGGTTGGCTTAGGCCACCGCACACCACCGTTCCCTCAGCTTTCTTATTCTCGATCGGGACCCTGGCAGTGAGGCGCAGCTGAGTGCGGGTGGAGCGAAAGGTAGCAGGGTGGCAGGCTTGCCGAAGTGTTAGGGGACTTGGCACAAGAATGGACTGTCGAAGAGGGGATCTTCAACTCATGGGCACGGGTCCCCGCCGAAGTAGTATGAGCAGGCAGTGGACCCTCCGTAGACATCAGTGTTGTCGCCATGGTTATTGCTGCTGCCGATTTTACGGTGGACCTCTCCTGGTCGTTTGCCGTCGCCGTGCTGCCGTGGTGGGAGCCGTTGATTGGTGACGAGGGCGTGGGCTACAGGTTCAGTCGCGACAGTCAGACCCGGGCGGCGCCTATACTTATTTGCCGGAGGGTATTCCTATGTTCATCCTCAAGGGGTTTATCCGTTCTGCTACCTAAAATAATGAACAACTATTTTTGGTAAGGGAAAGTGGCTGCAGATGTGTGTCCGGCAGCTGCTGTCTTTGATTGGTTAGCCGGGTTGGTGGCTGGTGCGTCGTAGAGGGTCTTTCAGGGCGACAAATGCGGAGAGGAAGAACGCCCGTTTGAGTGTCTTGTTGCCCTTTCTAGAGTGGTGGTCACTGCGGGTAGAGGTTCCTGATCGCCACGTCACTGGTGCGGGTCCGGCGTAGGAGGCGAGGTGGCCGGAGGTCTTGAATTCCTTGCCCGCAACTTCGGTGAGGATGCGTGCTTCTGCGCTGACTCCGACTGCAGGCATGTAGGACTGGACGTTGGTCTTGAGGGTGGGCCTCCACCAGGGCTTCGATTTGGGTGAGCATCTGATCCCTGGAGGTGCGCAGCTGCTTGGACATCGCCGCGAGTTGCTGCAGGACCGTCCCGGCAGCGTTCGTGCCGGCAACCACGACGCTCTGTTCACCCAACGCGTTGAACACCTCTGCCACCCAGCCCTTTCCAGCCCGTGGCGCGTACCGCGACAACAGCGTCGCAAGCCTGGCCCGCTTTGCACAGATTGTCCGGAGTAGGGTATTTGATCAGCAGTTCGGCCATGGCAGGGTGCTCCACCTGCTTGCCCTCGACCCGTTCCAGGGCTGGATGGATCTGGGTGAGCAGTCCGCGGATCCTGTTCGAGGTCGAGATGGCCTGCTTGGCCAAATCGTCATCAAAGCCACACAACATGGTGAGCTCCGCAGTTAGTTTATCGGCGAGCACGATGGAGCGCAGCGTGTGCGGCAATGTGCGGGCGGCTTCGGTGACGATGGCAGCATCCCGGACATCTTCTCCGAACTAAGAATTTCAGGGCTATCCGGCGTCATTGCGAGCTTTCATCTTCATGGTTTTGCTGGATGTTGGTCCGGCCGGCAGCTTGGGTGAAAGTTGGCATGCCCAGCTGGGTGGTGGTGGTGCGGCGGGCGGTGATTTGATCCATTTCGGTCAGTTTGGCCCGGGCGCCGGCGAGACTGACTTTCAGCCCTTCGGCTTCCCCGAGCCAGCGGTGGGCCTCGGCTTCCTTGATTCGGTCGATGAGATTATCGCGGATCTGGATCAGCCGTGGCCTGGCCGTTGGATCGGGCCGCAGCAGCGGGCAGCGCAGGCAGCTGTGCTCGTGGATGCAGGGTGTGTCGTAAGAGCGGCCGCAGTCACCCAGGGCGACCTTGCGGTGTTCGAAGTGGCCGATGAACTCGGCCCATTCCGCGTCGGTAGGGGTGCGGTATTCCTGGACCGGACGTAGGGATCGGCGGCGGGCAATGAATTCCCGGTGGCCCTTGATGACTTCCTCGGGATAGACGGAGTTGTATCCCATGGTCGTGTTGATGTCGCGGTGGCCGGCGACCAGCTGGGCGATGTGTGGTGGCATGCCGTGCATGATCGCATCGGTGATGAAGAGCCGGCGGAAATCGTGGAAGGTGTAGCGCATCGGGTTCCCGCCACCGTCCTTGATGCCGATCCCGTCCAGAGCGTGGTCGAGGTAGTGGCGCAGGGCGGTTTCGGAGACGGCCCGGTTTTCCAGGCGTCGGCGCCATTGGAACAGCAGCGGCAGGGGCGCGTTGAAGACGCGTTCATTCTTGTCGTAGGAGACTACGGCTGGTACGTGGGGCTGGCCCGCGCGAATTCGGGACACGATCTGGGAAAGGACATCGGCAAGTTCGGGTGAGATGACCAGGATTCGTTCGGCGTCGGTCTTGGAGGGGGCTATCTGCAGCAGGGGAATTAGTGCACCGGTGTCGGGCAGCCGGTATTGGATCAGGCTGTGGTGCGAGAGCTCGCAAAGTTCCTCGATGCGGATGCCGGTGTGACGCAGCACTTCGACCATGGCCCAGGTCCAGAATGCGCGGTGCTCTTCAAACATGAGGTCAACTCGTTTCCCGCCGTCCGGGGGCTCGGCCCAGGTGTGCTTGCCACCGGGTGTCTTCATCTCCGAGCGGCGCATTGGTTGGCCTTCAGCGGTAAAGAGTTCGCCGGGGTCGGTGCGTTTGGCGGCCGCGAGCAGTTGGCTGGTGCGTTCCCGTTCGGAGTAGACCCACGAGACCAGTGCGGGCAACACCGGCAGGCGTTCGCGGGTCCGCTGGTCTGTCCGGGATTTGCGTGCCAACCGTGTTTTCTTGTGGGAGACATCCGTGGCATTGACCGGGCAACGCACCGCCCACGGACCCCACCGTGCAGGGTCTTCATCGGCCCACTCGGCCAGGTCCAGGTAGAAGACCCGCACCGCCGATAGCACGCTGCGGCCATCGAGCCGCTCCGTGGTCCGCTGCACCTGTTGGCCGTTGGGGGTGGTGCTGGTGCGGGTGCGGGTCATGACCCGCTTTTTCCAGGAAGACGCGACGTCGCGTGGGAGCTTCAGTGAATCGATCCCCGGGTGATGGGATTCGAGGTCGGCCCAGAACAACTTACCCACCAAATAGGCCGTGCGTTGCAATGAAGAGAAATCCATGGCGATCTGGCGTTCCCGCAAGTAATCTACGAGCACGTCCCTCACCGGATGGCACTTGATGTTGTAGCGGTCGATTAGCTGTTCGCAGGTGGGCTGGCCGTTGCCGGAGAACATTTCAATCGCGGCGGGCGCCTCCTGGCCCAAGACTCCATGCCAGCGCAGCAGCTGATAGAACAGCGGGCTGCGAATAAAACCGTTGGAACGCGTGGGGAGTCCCGCCGTGAGCTCCAGCAGCTCAACGCAATCGCCGACTTCCACGTTGGCAACAAGCCCTCCCTTCGCCGCCATGATCACCGCAATATGGGTCAGCGCCTGCTGGCCGGCTTGCAGGCCAACCTCTTCGTCG
Source organism: Arthrobacter sp. E3 (assembly GCF_017353415.1). Lineage (GTDB taxonomy): Bacteria > Actinomycetota > Actinomycetes > Actinomycetales > Micrococcaceae > Specibacter. The sequence continues at coordinate 125,649 of NZ_JAFMPX010000003.1, read as the reverse complement.
ACGCACGTGCGGTTCATGGCAGAAAACGCCTGTCCATCACGCGTGCGAGCCATTTCACTGGCCAACGATCGACGGACCGGGGCGAAGAGCAAGAGCCAACCCAGACTCGGCCGGATCACGTCGGAACAAATCAGGACCAACAACCCAACACTTGGATGCGGTACCGGGGAACCGGCTGGCCCCCGGCTGACGGATTCCTCGTTGAACAGGTCCCGCCAGTCACCGGCGGCCTCGGCCCCGCTGGCTTGCCATCGCTGCTGCCAAGTCTCGCCGGGGAATGACGAGAGCCAGCCCAGCACCGACCGAACCCCAGCATCCCGGGGTCGCTGGCTGCTGGGGTTCTCCAGCCTGAACGGGGCCGCGAAGACACGTTCAAGCACCGCAACACGATCCTGACACGTCGAAAGCCACGAGGACTCGAGCTCGCGGGCGGGGAACCCGACCTTCAACTGCGCGCCCGTTAGCGCCACCATCCTGCCTGCCACTGCGTGGTCCGCAGCCGGGATGCTTACCGCCGGTGTGTCGGTCAACTGGTCGTTGCTGTTCATCAGGGGTCATTCCCGAAGAGGATCTGCATGCTCTCGGGCCGGTAATCCGGGGCGGGAGTGGGACCGGGATCCCGCAGGCGCTGCCGGGCGTGGAAGGCCAACACACCGGCAATCACCTCCTCGGTCACCGGGTTCAGATAGCGCTGGGTGGTCGACAAATACGCGTGGCCGAGAACCCATTGCACGTCGGTCAGGGGCATCAGCGGATCCCGTGCCATTCGGTACGCAGCCGTGTGCCGAAGGTCGTGCAGCGACCAATGCGTGCCCAACGCCGTATTCGCCCGGTCAAACATCGCCCGCGCCGCGTCATAGCTCAAAGCCCTGAACGGACGACGCAACGTCCACCACAACGGTTCATCCCGGCCCGCCGGAACCAGGCCCTGCACTTGCACCTGATAAAGGCGCAACCAAACAAAAGCATCCGGTGCAGCCGGCAAGGGCTGCAGCGCGCCGGTGCCCTTGCGGATCACAGTCATTAGCTGCTGCCCGGGATCAGCGTCAGCCACCGTGGCACCCAGCAATTCCGAGGCCCGGGCGCCGGTCGAGACCCAAAACGCCACCAAAGCCCGATCCCTATGGGACCCCAGCTTGGCAAACAACTGATCGAATTGCCTATCGGGAATCGCCCGTGGCGCCCGGGTGACAACCTTGGGCCGATACCGGCCCCCGCGCTTGCCACCAAATCCTTCATTAGGGTTGTGCTGCGCGCGGGCCCCGGAACCTGCCCGGGCCCGTGCTAGCGGAAAGGGGTTGAGCATCGGCCCGGAGCCCGCCTCCAAATGGAAATCGTAGAAACTGCGCAACACGCTCTCGCAATGCGCAACCGTCACCGCGGCATACCGGTCAGCGTCCGGCACCCCTCCCGGCCATGGATCCGCCATTTCAGTCCCACGCCTCGCCTCGGAAGCGGGCCCGTCACCACCTGGATATCGCCAGTGAGGCCGCACCGGTTTCCGGGCAACCTGCAACCACCGACAGAAATCACGCGCCTCGACCCGGGTCGCCTGGTCCCACTCCACCTCCAGTGCAGACAAGAACCGAAACCACCGCAACAGGTCCATGCCGTAGGAGCGCAGCGTCTTCACCGACCGACCACAGGCCAGCAACTCGGCGAGGTAGACCGCCGCCGGCCCAATGCCCTTCCCTGAAGCGTCAACCAGCCGATACGGCTCGAAGGGTTCGCCAGTCGCAACCAGGGAACCCGCCAGAGCCACCTCCAACGAGGCCAGATCCTGTGGGACGTACTCTTCGTTGTCCATGGGAACAGAACCTAGCTGACGCACTGTGGCTCCGGCTATGGTTTCCCCCGCTGGACTTGGGTAGTTCGGTTAACACGTCTGTCTTCGCCTCACCGGGGTGCAGATCAGCGATACGACGCATCGCCAGACCTAGAATGTAGCCGACCAGGATATCCTCGCCCCTGGGCCACCGCTACCGGCAAGGTGCCAATGGTCGAGGGCTGATCCACGATCAACAACACGGTGCCTTTCTTGGCAACGGAGCGGATGATTGCTTGTAGTTTTGCGTCGTCCCGGGGCAGTGCCCGGTCAAGAAGTTTCTTGCCATTGTGGTCGATGGCGACCGCATGATGATTTCACTTGCCGACATCAACACCGATGAAGATATCGACTTGGTCATGCTCCTTGATCAACGCAAACCTCCCTGAAATAGTGTTCTGTGAAACTGTGTTGGCATGTCCTACGGCGGCAAGGCTCGGCATCTTTCGTTACAGCTCACTTACACGCTCATTCGTTGTGCTGATCTGGTCCCCATCAGCGATCCCCTGGCGCCTATCGAGTTCCGGTGACAACATCCCCTCGGATCATCAATGACTGGGTGACTTAATCATCCCGGGACCGACAGGCCAACAACCCCCATTCTTTCTCGTTTTGGGGCTAGTAAAGAGGTAATGGGGGTGAAGGTTTTCAGGAGTTCGTGCAGTGATTGTCTCGGGGCATTACACCAGTATTGATGGGTCGGTAGGGCAGTCACGGCATCCGCACAACCAGCCAGCAGAACCGCAAGGTAGGGTGCGGCTCTCAGCAGTAATATCCTTTGGAATCGAAGCGCTTGGAAGGGTTTAACCGCTGCCCAGGTGGGCTACTCAGGAACGGTCGTCGGCGGGTTGATGGTCGAAATTGGACTCCTCCAAAAGGTTTGCGGCAGGGAAACTTCGCGGCCTTGATCTGCAACGCAGCACAGGAAGCTTCCCGTTCAGAGACTTCTCGGGAGAGCACGGCGGCAAGGTATTCGTCGTGGCTCCACCCGTTGTGGCGTGCGGTATCAGCTAGGTGCCGGCTGTCCCCGATACGTGGTGCCCGCAAGACGCGGGTATATTCCCTCAATGTCGTTATCATCAGTGGCTGCTACCGCGTTTACAGCACCGCCCTTGCATGATCAGCGGACTCCGCTCCAGTCTCGGCGGGGATACCGAAAGCTTCATGGTAAACACAGAGGTCGTGTTCCTCAACTACGGCCTGTCTGGGCGGTTTCGTGGTCATGGAGGTGCGGTAGTCCCTGCGTAGTTCAACGGCTCGCTTGACGGGGTCGGGGTCGGTATAGATCTGGTGTCTGGCCCAGTGGCGTTCATGCCTGGGCAGTACCGTGGGCCCGGCGGTGACCTGCACGAGCCGCCCGATTGTGGAAGGATCCACGGATTTGTCATTGGAAAGCACGCGCACGTAGGAGATAGAAGGTAGGCGAACTTTCTTCCGGAAGACAAAGTCGGGAGCTCTCGAGCCCGGCGGATGCATCGCCGCCCGGTCCGCTATGACCACATCTGCCTGCGTACCGTGGCGGGTGCATGTGTAGCGGTCATTGGCGTGCGGCAACCACGCATCGAGTTGTTGATTGAAGTCATGAGGTCAATGAAGTCGGGCCCGGGCATGGCAACGCGCTGGAAGAACCCGTTCACTGTCTCCACTCTGCCTTTTGAACCTGGATGTCACGGGGACAGCAGCTTGATTTCAGTGCTCTGTACCCTGGGGAACATATTTCAAGGCCTTGCTTGGCTCATGAACGCGCCGGGCTGTGAGTTCGTATAGGGCGTTCTCCAACCGGATCGCGGCGACCTAACCCCGGTTCAACGATGAGAAGAGGACCCGAACCAGCCCACCTGCTCGGCCATTACCGTCGGCGGCATCCGCGGCATCCTGGCTAGCAGACGCCGCACGTCATTCTTAGCACGTCGAAAGAGAATCGAGCTGGCCTGCTTTCGTTCCGTGTCATGGTCTCTTCCGACAATATCCGATCCACGGTCCCACCTAGAAGATCCAGCTGCTTCATCAGTTCCCATGTCGAAATCTGCCGTTCGCATAGCGGCAGTTCATAGTTACCCAGTCATCCATATTGATCACCATCAATGATGTCAGGCGGCACCACTCTCAGTTGGTGACCATGCATCTAGTGTTATTTGGGATTGATCAATAGTTGTAGTCGTCGCTTCCTAAGTTGGAATCCGGATCTTCACGACGGTGGGAGGTGGGTGGGGACTAAACACACCCAGGGCATTTGTTTCCTTAGCCATTCGCTACTGGTGATTCCATTGCAATTTGGGTGATGCCGAGAGAGTCCGCTCTTTGGGCTGGAGTGCGGATTTTCGATTGTGAGAACAATATCCGAAAATACAGGCTGACACACCATCTGGGTCTCTACTCACCAGGCCACCAAAATTTGTTTCACGTGAAACAAGATGCAGATCTTGAACAGCATGATTTTAACCGAAAGCGTCGGAATGGAAGCCTTTGGGGTCTGTTCTCAGAAAATGTCGCCCAGAATATTTGTGCTTAGAATCATTCTGGGAGAAGCCCTAAAGGTTGGTTAAATGGGTGTGGATCGGACTGGGTCCGATCCACACCCGAAAAATCAAAGAAAAGACCCTACTTCAGGTACTCTGCAAATTCCTTTTCAAAGTACTGCTTGGGACGTGCGCCAACAACTGTGCTCCGCACCTCGCCACCTTGGAAGAGATATACGGCAGGAATGGAGGTGATTCCATATTTGGCTGAAATGGCCGGGTTGGCGTCAACATCAACCTTGACGACGTCGACCTTGTCAGCATACTCCACAGAGATTTCATCCAGGATGGGCCCGAGCTTGCGGCAGGGGCCGCACCACTCAGCCCAGAAGTCCACAATTACAGGCTTCTCGGAGTTCAAAACTTCATCGCTGAATGTTGCATCTGTTGCGCTCTTGGCGTTGCTCATAATGAACTACTTTCTCTTAAGAATCATGGTCGGCTAGGTAGTGCTCTACATCAAGTGCAGCAACACATCCGGAACCGGCCGCGGTAATTGCCTGACGGTAGGTGGGGTCCACAACGTCTCCAGCTGCGAAGACGCCCGGAAGGGTGGTTTTGGAAGTTCTGCCTTCAACGGCAATGGTTCCTGCTGCAGTGAGGTCAAGAACCCCCTTGACCAAATCGACACGAGGATCGTTGCCTATAGCAACGAATACGCCTGTTACAGCAAGTTCGCTCTTCTCACCGGTGATGAGGTTGTTGAGCCGAACTCCACTGACCTTTGCATCACCGAGAACGGCGTCAACGGCGCTGTCCCAAACGAACTTGATCTTCGGGTGGTTCAAGGCCCGGTCAGCCATGATCTTGGAGGCGCGCAGAGTGTCCCTGCGGTGGACAACAGTGACGGTCTCCGCAAACTTCGTCAGGAAGATAGCCTCTTCCATGGCGGAATCACCACCACCAATGACGGCGATGTCGTGGCCCTTGAAGAAGAAGCCGTCACACGTGGCGCATGAGCTCACACCGTGTCCCACGAGGCGTTTTTCACCCTCGACACCCATTTCACGGTACGCGGATCCTGTGGAAATGATCACTGTGCGGGCTTTGAATTCTTGCCCGTCAGCAAGTGTCACAGTCTTGATGGCGCCTTCGAGTTCGACGGATGTAACGTCTTCGTACATCACTTCCGTGCCGAACCTCTCGGCCTGTTGGCCAAGATTTTCCATGAGATCCGGGCCCATGATGCCTTCGGGAAACCCGGGAAAGTTCTCGACATCGGTGGTGTTCATCAGTTCGCCACCAGCGGTCACGGAGCCAGCGATCATCAACGGCTTCAGATCAGCGCGGGCTGTGTAGATCGCTGCAGTGTATCCGGCAGGCCCAGAACCTACGATGATGACATCACGGACGTCGCTTGCGGGGGTTGCTTGCGTGCTCACGGGTAAGTGTTCCTCTTCCTACATTGACTGTCCGCGGCGGTGCGGCTCGTTTGGACCTTCGCTATCCACAACTGGTTCAACCATGCGGATATTCCTTCACGCAAGCGTGGAGGAATGAGACGTGTTACTTGATGCTAATCTCGGTGATCTTTAAACCATAGGGATAAGTCACGAACGGCTGAAGTTTAGGAAGCTGCGTGAAGTTGATGATCACATATTTCGCCTTTACTCCGGGGGCAGCTGTGAGTGTAAAGTCGGGGGCACTGAAAGAGCCGCTCCCAATCTTCGTGGCGCCCTGCAGCTCAGGTGCGGAGTTGGTCAAGATGTTGAACTGCCCACCCGTTCCGGCCAGCTGGCTGATACTCACGGAACTGATGGTGGACTCTTCCTTCAATGCAACAACTAAATTGATGCCGTCATTAAGACCTGCGAAGTCGGCGTTGGAATACTCCACTGTAGGCCAATATGTGCCCTTGTTCCCGTCGATGGCGTCCTTGAGGCGTGGGAAGAACGTCTCAGCGTAGTTCTGGACACCAGGGGCGAAGACTGTAGTATCTGTCAGGCCTGTGATGACGGGTGCAACAACTGCCGGCGGTGGTGGTGCATCCGTGGCGGCTGGCTTGTCACTGGCTTGCGGTGACGCAGGGGCGGAGGTAGTAGTAGCAGCCTGATTTTCACCACCGTTGAACAGTCCACTTATGTGTTGCACAGCGAAGATGAGGGCTCCAATCAGAAGGACGCCCACGATTGCCCCGGTCAGCCAGCGTCCGCCCGAACGGGGAGCGTTTCCGTCGTCCTCTTCCAGATCATCATCTGGTTCCGAGGGCCCGTCATCTTGGCCGTAAGTATCGCTGGCGCTGAGGAATTCCGCTGGAAAGGTGCCGGGGCGGCGGGCATCCGCTGCGTCCCGTTGGGAGTCTTCGTTGATGAAGCCGTAGTCCTCTTCAGCCCACAAAGTCACCTTGGATGCAGGTGCTTCCGGTTCCGTTTGCGGTGTGGGGGCCGCTTGTGGTGCAGGGGCAACTGGAATCACGACGGCGGCACCCGGGGTGGTCTTCGGTGTTGCCGGTGCTTTGGTTGGCATGGGTGGGGGCGCGAAATGGGGTGCGTCGTGCACGACCTTGGGCAGCGGGTGTGCCGGGGTTAGCGGAGAATTGTCATCGTAGACATATGCTCCGCCTGCGGGTGCGGCGTCACGTGCCCTACCAAAAATTTCGGTACCAAGCGTGTCGGTGAAGAACGGTTCCTGGTAGACATCTTCCTGGGGTTCAGTGGGGACAACAAGGTCCAGCAGATCCGCTGACGAGGTCCGAGCAGCAATGAGGTAGGTGGCATCGTCCTGAATGCCAAAATCTAGAATTGAGACGTTGGAAAGACGTGTTCCCGTCGCAACGTCTCGGGCGCTCTGGGTCAGGTTCGCTGTATTTTCAACGGCAGAAACCAAGATGCTGACAGGGCGATTCAGGATTTGGTCCAGACCATCCAGAATGATGTCATTCTCGGCGGAAGCCAAGATGCGGCCGGTCACTTTGTAGCGCCCGCCTAGGATGGAGCCCACATCGATGGGTTGTGGCACCAAATCCTCCTCTTACATGCATGGGGCCCGTGCAAGTCATACACACGAAGCCATATTTGGACTGATTCTATAGGAAAACGCTGCGAGAACCATGGTTGCCGCATCGGCCGGGTGCTGTTGGCTTCAAATTGTCTCGACCCGTGGACGTGCATTGCACCTTTCAGGCAGAATTTAGCCTAGGGGAGGCGGTTTCGGAGTCTTCCCAGCAGGGGGTTGAGAAGGGCGTCCACCTCGTCGACGCGCAGGCGCTTGAGGATCAGGATGTAGATGACCGCCATCAGCGTCCCCACCACGGCCAACGCCAGGGCGGAAGCGGCAATGGACGTCCACATGAAACCGGTACTTGAGGCACTGCCAAACAGGCGCAAGGTCAGCTCCCCGGCTATTCCGGCCACCAGGGCCGCCACTAGGAAGCGCATGTGGGCCCGCATGATCAATCCGCCGCCGTAGTTGCCGAGCTTCCGCTTGAGGAAGATGTGGCTGACTATGGGTGCCACCACGTTGCTAAGAGTGTAACTGGCTGCAAGCCCGTAAATGATCCATTCCTGCGGGAGCAGGCTTGCGAGCAGGGCGGTGGTGAGACCCAGCCCTACCATGATGCATTGGATGGTGAAGGGTGTCCGGGCGTCTTCCTGTGCGTAGAAGACCCTGTTGAGGATGAAGTTGATGCTGTAGAAAGGTGCCCCGACGGCCAGAATGGCCAGTGTGATCGCCACGTGGCGTCCCACTGTTTCCTGATTACCGCTAAAGAGCATGCCCAGCGGACCTGAAAGGACCACGAGCGCAATCCCGGCAAACACCGTGGCCATGCCCGTGGTGCGTAAGGCCCCCGCCAACGAGGTGCGCAACCCAGACATGTCCTTGCGTGCCGCAGCGTGGGCCATGGCCGTAAACATCACCGTGGCAATGGAGAGGGCAATAATTGAGTGCGGCATGATGTACAACTCGGTGGCCCGGTTCAGAACGAAAATATCCGGAATTCCCGGGTCCCCACCTGTGCTGCCGCCCAGCGGGATGGTGGCAACGCGGAGGATAACAAGGAACGTCAAATTACCGATGATCATGGTGCCCATGGTCCAGCCAGCAACCTTGGCAGTGGCCCCCAAGCCGGTGCCCTTCAATCCGAACTTGGGCCGCAGGTTCAGGCCGAGCCGGTGGACGGGAATAATGAGCACAGCCGATTGCGCCACAATGCCCAACGTGGCCGTTCCGGCAAGGATCCATGTCTGGCCGATGGTCCAATTTTCCACCGTGTGAGGTGTTGAGACGGCACTGCCGGAGATGACTATAAATACGAGCAGCCCGGCAATGGCCACCACATTGTTGACGACGGGAGCCCAGGCATAGGCCTTGAAGGCATTGTGGGCGTTCAGGACCTGGCCCAATAGCGAAAACAGCCCATAAAAGAAGATTTGGGGCAGCAGGAACAGACCAAAAGTGATAGCCAGCTGTAATTCGCTTCCCCTGAAAGAGGTGAAAAGCCCCAGGATGGGCCCCACCAGTAGCATGACCACGACTGTAATGCCCAGCAGGCCCACAACCCCCAAGGTGAGGAGCCGTGAAATGAAGTCTGTGCCCTTGTCCGGTTGTTTGCTGGCCTTGGCGATCTGCGGGATCAGCACGGCATTGAACACGCCACCGGCAAGAAGCAGGAAAATCAGGTTTGGAAGGTAGTTGGAGCCTTCAAAAATCGTGGCGATGGCGGTGCCGGCAATGGCAATACCGAGCATCATGGCTTTGATGAAACCCAAAATACGTGACGCCAGCGTGCCGATAGCCATGGTTGCACTGGACCTGGCACTGCTGGGTGCCAGTGTGCCTGCCTTGGTTCCGGTGGCTCCTGTCACATCCATGGTGGGTGTAACTGGGCCAACCACGGACGATGGCGTTTGGCCGCGGTTCGAGGTGACGGTCAAGGCGTGTGCCTTAGTACTGGGCTGGGCAGCCAAAGGTGGGGCTGCTGCGGGTTTCGGCGAGTTGCTGAGCCGTTCATCGTTAGACATTGTGTCCCATCATCTCACTGCTGGCTTAGTGACTGCTGGCAAGGGCTCACAAAGGTAGGAGGAAAGTTCCCTAGAAATATTCCGGGAGCAGTTCACGGGCCAGGTCGCTGATGCGCCGCTCGTTGGGGAAGGAGAGCTTCTTGGCCAGATCATCGATGCGCACCCAGGCGACGTCGACGGCTTCATGGTCGGGATCGTTTTCAATGGTGAGCAAACCACCGGTGGCACGCAGCAGGAAGTGGTGGACTGTCTTGTGGACCCGGTGGCCGCTGACAGTGAACCAGTAGTCAATGCTGCCAAGCGGGGCCAAAATATCCCCTGCGATGCCGGTTTCCTCTTCGATCTCACGAACAGCAGCTTCCGCATGGGTTTCCGCACCCTCTGGGTGCCCCTTGGGTAGGCACCACTCAAGCCTGCCACCGCGGTTGATGCGGGCGATGATCGCAACCCGGGGTTCGCCGTCGTGCATTTCAACGACGACGCCACCTGCGGAAATTTCCTCAATCGTGGGCAGCTGGCTTGGAACACTGGGCGCTGTAGGCGCGGAAGACTGCCCCATTGCCGACGGCAACGGGTTCCTCTTCGGCGCGCGGGGCACGGGGTGAACCATGGAGTCCACTCTAGCTATCTTTGTCCACGGATGATGACAGGTCGGAAACCGAAGTTTTTGGGGGTGTCACCGGGTGCGGCACGGCAGCGGCACTAGTCCAGCGGCAAAAGTCTGGCATTGTTAAGGAACCATGGATTTAGTGCTCGATACTTCGAAATTTGACCCAGTAGTTCTCGAACTGGGACGGCTCTTTGCCGACGCCGGCTACGAGCTTTCCCTTGTGGGCGGGCCTGTCCGTGACTTGTTCCTGGGGCGTACTTCCCCGGATCTGGATTTCACCACCAATGCCTCCCCTGAAGAAATTCTGTCAGTGGCAAAGAAGTGGGCGGATTCGCACTGGGAGATGGGCCGCGACTTTGGCACCATCGGCTTCCGTAAGCGCAACAGGAACAAGCAGGTGCTGCTCATTGAGATCACCACCTACCGTGCTGAAGCGTATGACCCTGAGTCGCGCAAGCCCGTGGTGGCCTTTGGCACCTCCCTTGTAGAGGATTTGCAGCGCCGCGACTTCAGCGTCAATGCCATGGCGCTGCGGCTGCCCGCCATGGAACTTATAGACCCCTTTGGCGGTGCAAAGGATCTGGCAGCAGGTTTGCTGCGTACCCCCGGCAAGGCCGAAGACTCCTTCTCGGACGACCCGCTGCGCATGATGCGTGCAGCACGGTTTGCTTCCCAACTTGGTTTTACGCTGGCTCCGGTCGTCGTTGCGGCGATGACTGACATGGCGGGGCGGATCAGCATCATTTCCGCTGAGCGGATCCGTGACGAACTTGTGAAACTGATTTGCGGGGCACACCCACGCGCTGGCGTGGACATTCTTGTGGAGACTGGGCTGGCCGCCCTGGTGCTGCCGGAAATACCTGCACTGCAGCTGGAAACGGATGAACACCACCGCCACAAGGACGTTTATCAGCACTCTTTGCAGGTTTTGGAGCAGGCGGCAGAATTGGAGAGCGGGCCTGATGGTCCCGTTCCAGGCCCCGACTTTGTGCTGCGTTTTGCTGCCTTGATGCACGACGTCGGCAAGCCCAAGACCCGCCGTTTTGAACCGGGCGGCGCTGTGAGCTTCAGGCACCACGACCTGGCTGGTGCGAAGCTGACGGCTAAGCGGATGCGGGCCCTGCGCTTTGACAATGATTCGATCAAGGCCGTCTCCCGCCTGGTTGAGCTGCACATGCGCTTTTATGGTTATGGCGAAGCCGGTTGGACTGATTCGGCGGTGCGCCGTTACGTAACGGATGCCGGGCCACTGCTGGAACGGTTGCACCGGCTGACGCGTTCCGATGTCACCACCCGCAACCAGCGCAAAGCCGAACGGCTTGCCTTCGCCTACGACGACCTTGAACAGCGCATTGCCGTGCTGGCCGAGCAAGAGGAACTCGATGCCATTCGCCCGGATCTAGACGGCGAAGCCATTATGGCCCTGCTGGACATCAAACCTGGCCGCGTGGTGGGGCGTGCCTATAACTTCCTGCTTGAACTGCGCATGGAACACGGGCCGCTGGGTGCTGCCAAAGCAGGGGAAGAATTGCTGAAATGGTGGGCGGAACAACCCGAATCCCAGCCCGCCTGAGAGCACATTACAAAAATATTCGTCGATTGGAATATAACACCATGAGCCAGAGCCAGACAGAGATCACCCCGGCACCACCCGTCCCGGGAGGCCCCAAGCTGTGGCTGCTGCGCCACGGTGAGACTGAATGGTCCCGCAGCGGCCAATACACGGGCTTGACGGATCTGCCGTTGACGGAGGTGGGGGAAGCTCAAGCCCGCTCGGCACGGGCTGCCTTGTCCGACGTCGACCTTGACTTGGTCCTGACCTCGCCACTGCAGCGGGCGCACGTGACAGCCACGCTGGCAGGCTTCCCCGAGGCGGAGGTTGAACCCAACGCCGTGGAATGGGACTACGGCGACTATGAAGGCATCAACAGCGGGGTGGTTCGGGCACAAAATCCCGGATACCTGATTTGGGACAACGGCGTGCCCAACGGTGAGACGCTGGAACAGGTGGAGGCGCGCGCCGACAAAATTGTTGCACGGGTGCGGGCCGTACAGCGGGCAGACGGCGAACCAGCCAACGTCCTGCTGGTGGCGCACGGCCACTTCCTGCGCATCCTCACAGCACGCTGGCTAGGACTACCGGGCGGGGAAGGCCGCCACTTTGTTTTGGGCACGGCCAAAGTGTGCACTTTGGGTTGGGACAAGAAAACTCCTGCCGTGGAGCAGTGGGGCCTGTAGTTTGAAAGCCACGGGATTCGCTGTGAGGCGATGGGCCAGGAGGCAGTGAACCGGTAGGCTCGTGTGCATGCACGAATCACAGGCCTCGGGGACCTCCACCCGGCATCCCATAGTGGTGCCCTCACGCAGTGACCCACTTTTGCGCACCATGACGGAGCCAGTGGGCGGTCCGCTGGGAAAGCACACAGCACCTGGGTCGGTGAGCCCCGGATTTTTCACTGTGGAGCGCGTGTTGGTCTTGATGGCTGCTGTTTCGGCGATCATCGCCGTCATGACGAAATCTCACTGCCGGACTTCGGGTTGGACCACGCCTGACCAGTATTCAACTGTCTGCTGGTCGGTGTTTCCCAACTCTTTTGGCGATGACAAATTAGGCAGCTTGTTCCCGTTCTTCAGCCAAGGTTCCCCCTTTGAACATTCCGTGGTTGCTGGTTGGATTGCCGGGATCACAGCAACCCTGACCCAGGGGGCCGGTGACGGAGCACTGCGTCAGCTGGCATTCTTTGACTTGAACGCAGGTTTGGTTGCAGTCGCATGGATCTTCACGGTCATCGTCGTTGCCCGCACGGCGGGGCGCCGTATCTGGGATGCCGCCATTGTGGCTGCCAGCCCCCTGCTCATCCTCGTTGCCTATGTGAGCTGGGATTTCTGGGCTGCCGCCCTGGTGAGCCTTGCGCTGTACCTTTTTGCCCGACGTCGAACACTTCTGGCGGGAGCGGTGTTGGGAGTGGCCAGCATGGCCGCACCGTACCCAATCCTGATCGTGCTGGCGCTGGTTTTTCTGGGGATTCGTGCCGGCCGGGTCACGAAAATGCTGGAGATGTTCGCAGCTTCCCTGATTGCATGGTTGCTGGTTTTGGCTCCCGTCATGGCCATTAACCCCAGGGCGTTCCCTGACCATGTGAAGAATTTGTGGGCCGCTGCACCTTCAGAATCCTCCCTGTATGGCGGCTACAACCTGGTTGCCGGGCGCTTGGGCTGGCCGGCCATGGACGTTTCCACCACCAATACTGCCGCCGCGGTCCTGCTGGTGCTGCTGATACTGGGCCTTGTGGCCCTCGCTTTGTATACGCCTCAACGGCCGCGTGTGGCACAACTGGCTTTCGTGGCAGTTGCAGGTTTTGTTGTACTGAGCAAGAACGCCGAACCATGGCATGCCGTTTGGATACTGCCGCTGGTTGCTCTCGCCCTGCCCCGCTGGCGTCCGGTGCTGCTGTGGCAGGGGGCAGTTATCGCGCACTTTATCGCCTTGATGCTCTTCCGTAGCAAAGTCCTTGGCGACATCAGCAACCAACATGCCATCGACACCCCATATTTCCTGTTCGCAGCTCTGATTGCAGGGCTGGCCACTTGTAGCCTCATCGGACTGACCATTCGCGACATGATGAATCCGGGCCATGACGTGGTGCGTAGCGGCGGTCTCGAGGATCCTCAGGGTGGGGACCTGATGGGGCCGCCCACGGACCCGCAGGGTTCGCTCGTTGACGGTAAGGCAGCGCTGGGGAACAGTGCCGATGTGAATCTGCTGAAGAGCGTGGGGCGCGGCTAACATGAGTGACGTCGCAGTGGTTGGTTCAGGCCCCAACGGACTGGCGGCCGCTGTGACCATGGCCCGTGCAGGGCTTACGGTGCAGCTTTTCGAAGCCGCCGAGTCGATAGGCGGCGGCACCCGCACTGAGGAGCTGACCCTTCCCGGCTACCTTCACGACGTTTGCGCAGCCGTGCATCCCATGGCCCTGGCATCTCCCTTTTTCAAAGCCTTCGAGCTTGAGCGCAGAATTGAGCTTTTGGTGCCGGAGATTTCCTACGGGCACCCGCTCGACGGTGGACGCGCCGGGATCGCTTATCGGGATCTGGACCGCACGGTGGCTGGACTGGGTGTGGATGGCCGTGTGTGGCGCGCCCTGATGGAACCGTTGCTGCGCCGTCTGGGGGGCGTCGTTGACTTCACCCAGAGCGGGCTCCTGCGCGTTCCCCAAGATCCGTTGGCGGCCCTGCGCTTTGGTCTGCGCACACTCGCCCAAGGATCGCCCGCCTGGAACCTCGGGTTTCGCGGTGACGTAGCACCGGCCATGCTGACAGGAGTTGGCGCGCACGCCATTGGCCGACTGCCTTCTTTGGCCACGTCCGGGGCCGGGCTGCTCCTGGGAGTGCTGGCCCATGCACAAGGATGGCCGGTGCCGCGAGGTGGATCCGCTGCGATCGCGCAGGCTCTTGGCGAGGACTTCACAGCCCATGGCGGTCGGATTGAGGTGGGTGTGCACGTACAAAGCATCGCCGAGTTGAGGTCTGCCACGGGTGCCAAGGCCATCATCTGCAATACTACACCACGAGTATTAGCTGCCATGGCTCACGAAGAATTACCGGATCGATATATACGCAAGTTAGAATCTTTTAAATACGGGGCGGGCGTGTGCAAGGTGGACTTTGCGTTGTCAGGACCCGTGCCATGGACGGCAGCAGAACTGGCCAAGGCGCCCACCCTCCACCTGGGAGGATCAAGAAAAGCAATAGCCTTGGCTGAAGCAGAAGTGCTGGCTGGACGGAACCCGCAGAATCCCTATGTGCTAGCAGTGCAGGCCAGTGTGATTGATGCCAGCCGTGCTCCGGCAGGACATCACACCCTTTGGGCATACACCCATGTTCCTGCAGGCTCCACACGGGACTGCACGGAAGACATTGTCCGCGCAGTGGAACGGCATGCCCCCGGTTTCCGGGACCTGATCTTGGCTAGCAGCGTACAAACCGCTCGTGATGTGGCTGGCTACAACGCGAACTACATTGGCGGGGATATCGCTTCAGGTGCGGTGACGCTGAAGCAGTTGCTCCAGCGGCCCGTCGTCTCGACCGACCCGTGGCGGACTCCTGCAGACGGACTGTATTTGGGGTCCGCTTCAACCCCGCCAGGCCCCGCGGTGCACGGCATGGCGGGCTGGTTTGCTGCCCGGTCTGCACTGAAGAACACTTTTACCCTGCCTGTGCCCAGCCTTGGGTTGTGAGTAAGCGTGCTAATTAGTCGTTGTGATTAAACCAAAAGCTGCCCGGTCCCTACAACAGGGCCAGGCAGCTTTTGTAGTGAAGCATTAGTTGCGGCGGTCCAGCGTGCCGATGACTGCTCCGGTGGAGTTTGTGACGGTCAGAACGTCGCCGGAAATGGTGCCGCCAGCGGCCTTGGACAGCCACGTGTCCATACCCTCGCAGTGCATCTGGGTGCCACCGAGCTGCGGGAACGTGAGTTCGCCGTCGATCATGAGCCACTGACCGGACAGGCGGTTGCATCCATCGCTGCCGGTGAGGAAACCGGCCTTGTTGGCGTCTTGTTCCTGGCCGAGAGCCAACTCAAGGTAGGGCTGCTTGTCCGTGTTGTACCCATTGCCCCATGTGCCCGCGGGGCCCGTTGCTGCGCCGCAGGAGGAGATGGTAAGGGCTAGAAGAAGGCCGCCGGCAAGGGCTGCAATGCGTTTCATGATGAGGGTGGCTCCGATCGCGCTGGTCTAGACGTGCGTTTCCCTTATGTTATTGCATGGGCAGGCATTCCCGCCCTTCGTGGCGGCAGGCTTGCCGAGACACTTGCCAAGAGCATTTGGGCACCGGCTCTTCCTATTGCGTGCCGACACCTGCCGCAGCCGGGACAGGGGCCGTCAGAACGCCGTCGCGCATGCTGGCCACGGCGTCGGTGAGGGGGACGAACTCTGTGTCATGGGTGACCATGACGGTGGCCACGTTGAACTCGTCACAAACCTCGCGCAGCAAACGGACAATCGAGTCGCTGCGAGCATGGTCCAGCGCAGCCGTGGGCTCATCAACCAGCAGGATCCTGGGCCGGGCCATGAGAGCGCGGGCAATATTCACGCGTTGCCGCTGGCCCCCGGAAAGCTGGTGTGGCCGCTTGCCAGCTGAATCGGCCAGCCCCACCAACTCCAGCAACTCGGTGGCTCTGGCGGCAGCGTTGCGGAGGGACTTTCCACGCAGATGGTCAGTAATGATGAGCTGTTCTGCGGCTGTCAGCGAGGCCAACAGATTTGGCTGCTGGAAGATGATGCCCACTTTGTCCCGGCGTAGGATGGATAGCTCCTTCTGAGACAGTGCCGTGGCGTCGACGCCGTCGATCATCACGAGTCCGCAGGTGGGCTTGATCAGGGTGGCGGCTACGGCCAGCAGGCTTGACTTGCCTGACCCTGAAGGTCCGACAAGGGAAACGAACTGACCAGGTTGGACGGCGAGGTCCACGGCGTCCAAGGCCGTCATGAGCCCCTCACCGTCAGGGTATTGCAGCGTCACGTTGATCAGGTTCAGGGCAGTCATGGTTGATTCCTTAACGATTCATATTTCAGAGTGGGAGAGTGGGGGCAGGCGGTGCTTGTGGTCCGCGGTTCAGTTCCCGCCCAGGGCGATCATGGCGTCGACTCGGGTAACTTTGCGGACGGCCAGTGCCGCCCCCGCCAGCCCCAAGACGAAGATGCCGGCAACGGGCAGGATTGTGGTTGCCGGTGTGAGCAGGAACGGGGCGGCCTGTGTGGCGAAGATTCCACCGGCCACTCCCACCAATCCGCCAATGCCGGCCCCTGCCAGCAGCACGATGGCGGCCTGCGTCAGGGCATCGCGCAGGAGGTAGTTGCCGGAAGCGCCCATGGCCTTGAGCACGGCGATATCACGGGTGCGCTGGACGGTCCAGACGGTCAGGAATGCCACGATCACCAGGGCAGAAATGCCGTAGAGGAATGCTTGCATCATCAGCAAGGAGCCGTTTTCGCTCTTGTAACCGCCCAACCCTTGGAACGAGCCGCTGCGGGTAGTGCTGGCCGTGCCCGCTGCTGCGTTGATCTGCGCCGTATCCACGGAGGTACCCTTCTCGAAAGTCACCGCGAGCACCGTTGCCAGCTGTTCCGGATCGCTGAGATGCGCTATCTTCTTCCACGTGGAAAGCGTTGTCCAGACCACGGAGCTGTGTGAATACCATTGGTCGGGCACAATAACGCCCACGCTCAGCGCGTTCCCGGCAATCGTGACAGCATCCCCGGTGGTAAGCGAAAGCTGTTTGGCTACACTTTCACCAATGACAACGGTTGAGTCACTGATGTCCGACGGCGCGATCCCGGCATGCGCGCCCTGCTCGCCGACAGCTGGTTCCCCAACGCCAAACACGGCCACATTGGTAATGCCCTTGCTGTTGCCTGCGCCTTGGAAGCGGCTTTGGCTGATGCCCAGCGGCACGGCCGAAGCAATGCCTTTTTCTCCTGCCCAGGTGTTGAGTTGTCTTTGGGTGACCTGACTCTCAGTGAAGGAGACCTTGGCATCGTTTGCTGCTGGTGCTCCGAACACCAACTGGCTCACTGGGGTGCCGGATGCCTTGCCGAGGTCAGCTACCGCCGAGGTTGATTGGTTGCCCAGCCCGGCTGTGAGTCCGGAAAGCAGCACAAGAAGCAGGCTGATCAAGGCCACAACGGCGCCCATGAGGGCAAACCGTCCTTTGGCAAAGCGGATGTCTCGGATCGCGAGGAACATGTGCAGCTACTTTCATGGGCCGAAAAGGGTTGCTTTCCGGGTGGACGAACTTGTAATTCCACGATCTCGCGAATCGCAGCCGAATCCATCGCAGGGTTGGTTGATCCGGTCGCTGCGAAAGGGTTGAGCCGCTCGTCAACCATTTGGTTGATCCGCAAGGGCATGCCACCACATAAGCTGATGGCATGTCTGCCGTGGATGCCTCGCCCGTGACGAGTGGCACTATCCTTCGATTCCTGCGCGTCACCTTGCATGTCGGCTTTGCCGGGCTGCTGGCAGTAGGGGTTCTACGCCTTCTGATCCAACCGGAAGGGCGGAACGGGCGCTACTTCTTCATTGCACTTTCCGTTCTGCTTGCCGTGGTCTACCTGGTGGGAACTGTGGCAGAGAAGCGTTTTTCAACTGGTGCCCTGGAAAGGAATCCGCGGCGCTTCGCAGTCGTGTGGCTGGCGTTGATCACACTCATATGGGCTGTTCTCATGCTCGGTTCGGTTGACTTTTCCTGGCTTGTTTTCCCGCTGTTCTTCCTGCACCTGCACCTGCTTCCGCGATGGGTGGGGCCCGGCATGGTGGTGCTTATGACCGTGGGGGTAATCCTTGCGCAGTGGATGTCCACCGGCGCGAGCGCTCCTCCGCTACCGGTCATTGTGGGTCCACTATTTGGGGCGGCCTTCGCGGTGGTTACGTCAAAGGCATACCTGTTGTTGTACCAGGAGGGTGAAGTGCAGCGCCGTGCCGCAGACGAATTGCGACGCACCCGTGCAGAACTGGCGGCCACACAACACGAGTCCGGGGTGCTGGCTGAGCGTGCCCGGCTGGCGCGGGAAATCCATGACACCTTGGCCCAAGGCTTTTCCTCCATCATTCTGGTCTCCAGGGCTGCCCTGCGCAGCCTGAACTCCGGGGATGTTGAATCGAGCAAGGAGAGCTTGGACATGATTGAGGCGACAGCCGCGGAGAACTTGGCCGAGGCCCGGAACTTCGTACGCGGACTGTCCGCCCCGGCCCTTGCCGAGGCGTCCCTGGTGGAGAGTTTGTCCCGACTATGCACCAAAACCCAGCGTGAGGCTGCCGCGCGCGGGGGCTCATTGCGTTGCAGCTTCAGGCTCGACGGCGAGCCCGTCGATTTGCCGCAACCCTACAAAGTGACGCTGCTGCGCGCTGCCCAGGCGAGCCTCGCCAATGTCTGGTTGCACGCGAAGGCGGGGTCCGCCGTAGTCAGTCTGGCGTTTTTGGGCAGCGAAGTGACCCTTGACGTGTTCGACGACGGGCGTGGCTTTGAGCCGGAAAAGCTTGCGGACACGGTGGCCGAAAGGGCGGATGGGAGCGGCTTCGGCTTGCAGTCGCTGCACGAGCGCGTCCTGGCGCAGCACGGAACGCTGGCCATTGAGTCGGCCCCAGGGGAAGGGACGGTGGTGGCCATCCGGCTACCGCTGGGGATGGGTACCAATGCAGGGCAGGGGGAAATAGCATGAGCGAAATTCGGATTCTATTGGTGGATGACCACCCCGTGGTGCGGGCTGGCCTGCGTGCCATGCTCACTGAATTTGAGGGGTTCACGGTGGTGGCCGAGGCTCCTGAAGGAGGGGCGGCCATTAAAGAGGTGCAGCGCCTGCATGCCTTGGGTGAGCCGGTGAATCTTGTCCTGATGGATCTGCAAATGGGGGATGGCATGGACGGTGTGAGTGCCACGAAGGCCATCAAGTTGCTGCCCGATGCCCCTCCCGTGCTGATTTTGACAACCTATGACACGGATGCCGACATTTTGGCGGCAGTTGAGGCTGGAGCTAGTGGCTACATGCTCAAGGATGCCCCACCTGAGCAGATCCGTGCGGCTGTGCAGTCTGCGGCTGCCGGGCAGACGGCACTGGCTCCTGAAGTGGCTGCCCGGCTTATAGGCCGGATTCGCAACCCAGCTCCTGTTTTGTCCGCCCGGGAAGTTGAACTGGTGGAGCTGCTGGCCACAGGCATGGGCAACAAGGCGATCGCGAAACAACTGTTCATCTCTGAGGCAACGGTTAAGACGCATCTGGTGCACATCTATGACAAGTTGGGCGTTGATAACAGAACAGCAGCTATTTCCGTCGCTGTTTCGCGCCGGATCATCCGCAGCGCGGGGTAGCTACAACAGCTCAGCGTCATGGAGCGTCAAGATTGTGTCATGTGGATGCGGCCAAGATCTTCTTCCCCTACACTGTGATATGGATAACATATGTCGCGTACGGGGCGATGCCGTGCGTGATTCTGAAACTTTGTGTTCGTTCGAAAAAATGCCATGAAATTTCAGGAAAATGACGTACGCTCATGATTACCGCGTGCAAGGAAGCAGGGGGAAATTCGGTGAAGGTTTCGCGAGGCAAGTCAAGGACGTACCAGTTGAGCATGGCGGTCGTTTGCACCCTGCTTGCGTCGGGTGGTTTTGTGGGGGCTGGGTACGCTGATACTTCCACGGGGGACGCTGCAGCAGCGGTCAGCTCCCAGGAGAGTCTTCGGCTCGCCGCAACTGTGGAAGTGGCCTCACCAGCTGGATTCGATTCCTTTGCCGCTCAGGGTCTTGGCGTGAAGTTGTCTTTCGCAAATACCTTGATTCAGGCCAACAAGCCGGCCGCCAAGCAGATATTCGACCTGACGGATCCCAACGGCAACACCCCCCATCTTGCGCGTTCAGTCAATGCGATGCGAGGAGCCATCCCGGAAATCTCCGCGGAACTCATCTCTCAGGTGCGCAAAGACATCCTTGCTGCTGCCTACCAAGGCCTGGGCCATCCCTACGTCTGGGGCGGCACCAGCTTTGAATACGGTTGGGACTGCTCTGGTTTTGTCCAGTGGGCCTACGCGCAGGCTGGCGTTGCGCTGCCTCGGACGGAGCAGTGGATGCCGATGGTGGAAACCTCCAATCCTCAGCCCGGGGACATTGTGGTGCAAAATCCTGACGGCCCAAACCACTGGTCGCACATTGGCATTTATATTGGCAATGGAAAAATGATCAGCGCGCTGAATCCGTCCGTAGGCACGTTCATCCACGCTCCGAGCGACGTCAGCAACTCGTCCACATATTTCACCATGCCAGGCTTTGCTTCTGCCGATGAAAATGCGAAGGCGCAGGCTGCCAAGGACAAGGCTGACAAGGTAGCGAGCGATATCAAGGCGGCAGGGAGTATTTCCTCAGCTCCCAGCCCGTCAACGAAGCCCAGCACAGTGCCGGGGACTACTCCGGGAACGACGGTGCCGGGAACTACGGCACCCGGGACGACGACGCCGGGAACTACGAAGCCTGTTGTGACGCCGTCACCGACGAAGACGCCTGCTGTGACGCCGACGCCGACGCCGACTGACCCGACGACGCCTGACGTGACGGTTGGGCCGACCATCGAACCGTCGACGCATACATCGGAACCTGGAACGACGGCACCCGTAACACCCGCCCCGGAAACTACGGAGCCCGCCGCCCCGGCGGCCATCACCGGGGCGTCGAAATCTGCCGCAGTGGAGCCTTGGACGACGGAATCGGGCACTCCTACAGGGACGGGGGACGCGTCGTGGGCTGCCACCACTACGTCGTCCGCTCTCCCCGCGTCGACAACCCCTTGAGCTAAGGCACCAATCCCCGCGACTGGCCGTGCGTGCTGATAAGTGACCTTGAGGGGGCGGTGTTGTCCTCAACGCCGACGTAGCGAGAGTGCTGCGCGGCCGCGGCAGATTTTCGGCAAGTTCTGGTGTGGCTGAACCGCTCTAAGAACAACGCAGAAGCGCCAACGCCCATAGAACAATCGAGGTGGCACCTTGCGCCCTTCTCCCAGACGCCATCCTGCGGAGACAGGCCGATCATTTCTGCCCGCAGCCGCCTGACACGCTTTAGTGTGCCGAAGACCGGGTCATTGTGATGGATAACTTCAATGGACGGAACTCGCTCCGATGACCCGCGAAAACAACTTGAAATTTTGCAGAAATATTGTGTGTTATGGATCACAACTCCTCTAGACTTGAGCCACGTCACATTTTCTGATGAACGTTAATGATCATTTCTTTGATCTTTTAGTCATATATGTTCGTCACGGTCGAAAGCGAGTTCGAATGCCGTTGCAACACATAGAGGAACCAACAGGGTCACCGGCAAAGCCGCCCAACAGCGGAAAGATGGGCAAACGTGCCGTTGCCGTTGCCCTTGCCGGGCTGCTTGCAGTAGGCGCTCTACCTGTATTGGCACTGTCCCAAGCCGCAGTGGCAGCTCCCGGAATACCCATTTCGGCGTCCAACATCACTCCGGAAGTGCTGGTGGACCAGAGCGGAACCACCCTCGGAGCCATCAGCACGTTCAGTCAGGCCGGTAATGTTGTCAGCCTGAGCCCTGCAACCGGTGCGGTTCGTGTGACTTTCCTCGATGACGGAAACTTCCGTCTGGAGGCGACCCCGACAGGAACTTTTACCGATCCGGCCAACACTCCAGCGTCTCCGGCCGACGTGCAGCGCTCTGCGAACATCGTGGTGGGCGAGGGCGACTTTGACGCCGGCACGGTCACCGTGAGCGACACTGGGGGAGTCATTACGGTGGCCACTACCAAGGTCAAGCTTGAAGTCAAGAAATCGACGGGCGCCTTTACGCTCAAGCGCGTCGATGGCTCCGTCGTGTGGCAGGAATCTTCCGCACTGAGTTTCGGTTCAGCAACAACGACACAGCACCTGAAGCCCCTCGCAGGTGAGCAGTTCCTGGGCGGCGGCATGCAGAACGGCCGTGTGGTCCACACGGGCTCCTCCATCAACATCTCCAACAACTATGACTGGGATGACGAAGGCCACCCCAACGCCGTGCCGTACTACATGACCAGCGCCGGCTATGGTGTCTTGCGCAACACGTTTGCCCAGGGTTCCTACACGTTCACCAACGATGAAACCACTACACACAAGGAAAAGCGTTTTGACGCCTACTACTTCGTCGGTGACTACAAGCAGAGCTTGGACGGTTACACCAAGCTGACCGGGCGCCCCAACCTTCCACCCATATACGGCCTGGAGTACGGCGACGCCGATTGCTACAACCGTTCCAGCCCCACATACTCTTCCTCGGGCTTCAACAACCCGGATGCACCAAAGCAGGTCACCTTTGACGCAGTAAAAACCGCAAAGGAATTCAAGGCCAACGACATGCCCGCGGGCTGGATGATCGTCAATGACGGCTACGGCTGTGAGTACACCCCGGACGCGGCTGGTTACGACAAAAACGCACCCTACGACGCAAACAGCACCGACAAGGGCCTAGGCAACACGGTCAAGGCCATCAAGGCCGAAGCCGACCTCAAAACCGGTTTGTGGACCCAACGGTCGCTGACCAAACAGGAACAGGAAGTTGGCGCCGACGGCATTGCCATGCGCAAGCTTGACGTTGCCTGGGTCGGTGAAGGCTACCGTCTGGCGCTGACGGGCTGTGAGAGTGCCAAGGGCGGTATCGAGGAGTACTCCAGCGGACGTGCCAACACCTTGATGGTTGAGGGGTGGGCCGGTGCGCAGCGCTGTGGTGTCCAGTGGACGGGCGACCACTCCGGCAACCTGGATCAGGCGCGCTGGGGAGTCCCGGCAATGGCCGGCGCAACCAACTCCGGCCAGGCCTTCACCACTTCTGACATTGATGGGATCTTCGGCGGCAGCACGGAAAGCTACGTCCGTGATCTGCAGTGGAAGGCTTTAGCCCCGGAACTATATTCCATGAGTGGCTGGGCCGCCGTGGATAAGCGCCCGTGGCTCTATGGTGACGCCGCAACGGAAATCAACCGCAAGTACCTGCAGATGCGCCAGGAACTGATGCCCTACATCTATTCCTTGTCAGTTGATGCCCACAACACCGGCGTCGGCATGATGCGAAGCATGCCGTTGGAATTCCCCAACGATCCGCTTTCCTACACCAAGGAATCCGAAACCCAGTTCATGGTCGGCGGGAACTACTTGGTGGCACCCGTTTCCACCAGCAGCGATGTGCGCAACGGAATTGTCCTACCCTCCGGCAGCCAGTGGGTGGACTACTGGACCGGCACCCTCTACGAAGGCGGCCAGGTTCTCAACGGCTACAACGCGCCGTTGGAGACGCTCCCGATGTTCGTCCGTGCCGGTGCAGTGGTGCCCAAGGGCCTCATTGAGCGCAACGCTTCCCTCGTACCGGAAAACTCCGCCCTCACGGTTGATGTTTACCCCTCGGGCGATTCCTCCTTCACATTGAACGAGGATGACAAGGTTACCCGCGAGTACCAGATTGGCAAGTCAAGCACGCAGAACTTCAACGTCACGGCCCCGGCCAAGAATGGCGGCGACGTGGTTGTCACCATTGGCAAGCGCGACGGCGACTACGCGGGCAAGGCTGGCGCCCGTCCGTACAAGCTCGAAGTCCACAGCGGCTCACAGCCCTCGGCCGTGATCGTTGGCGCCACGACCTTGGCAAAGCTTGCAGATGCGGCTGCGTTCACGACAGCCTCGACAGGCTGGTACTACGACGCCGCTGACGCTGGCGGCACGGTACATGTCAAGGCTGGAGAGGTCCCCTCGGCCGCCTCGGCCACGGTGACCTTGAAGGCCACCTCCGCCGTTGGCGGCACCGACTCCGATGCATTGGCTGCACAAGTTGCCATGACCTTGGAGGACAAGGTCTTCCAAGGTCACAAGACATCAGCTTCGGCGACATTCACGAACACCGGCAGCAATGCCAAGACCGATGTTGTCATCAGCGCTGTTGTTCCCACGGGCTGGACCGTCGGCAACGCCAAGGGTGCCACAGTGGCCTCGGTTGCTCCCGGTGCCACCGTCCAAGCAACGTTTGACCTAGTGCCCGGGGCGGACTCTGCCGCCGGCAAGCAAACGGTCGGTGCCAAGGCAAGCTACAAGGACGCCAAGGGTGCCAGCCAGGAAGTTTCCGGTGCGAACCAGATGTATGTTGCTTACGGCTCACTCGCCGGGGCGTTCAACAATATCTCGGTCACCACTGCCAACGGATCGTTTGGGGACAAGCTGGGCAACTTCGACGGTGGCAACGCGTCCTACAGCATTGAACAGCTGAAGACGGCCCCGATTCCCGCCGGTGGCGTCACACCGGGATCCACCGTCACCGTGGATGCCGGTCTGGCCACCGAGGTCAACTACACGTGGCCCGAGGTGGGAGCAGATAAAAACAATGCCGTCGTCCTGGACGGGCAGACCATTGCCCTCTCCGGTCAAGGGACAGACTTGGCGATTTTGGGGTCATCCAACAGCGGTTCGGGTGCCTCCCCCGAGTTCACCATCACGTACACGGATGGCACCGTCCAGAAGCAATCGACCTACTTCCCGAACTGGTTGCCCCAGGGCAACACTCAAGGGGCAAAGGTTGCGATCAAGTTGTTCGGACGCAACAGCCAGTCCAATGCGGCAAACCCGGAATACAAGGACTACGGATACCAGATCTATTCAGGAACCGTGCGCCTACTGCCGGCCAAGACACTGGCCTCGGTGACCATGCCCAAGGTGAACTCCGTGAAGGTGTTTGACTGGAAGGTGGCGAACTTCCCCTTGCCCGATGCACCCAGTGCCGACGCGTTTGTCTCGGACCTGGAATGGGTATCGGCCAGCAACGGCTACGGCGTCATCGGTAAAGACGTGGCGAACAAGGATGCCGCGAACTCACCCGATGCTCCGTTGACCGTTGTTGACAAGTCCGGTGCAGAGACGGTCGTCCACACGTACGAGAAGGGCCTTGGTGTGCACGCGCCATCCAATGTGAGCTACTACGTGGGTGGGCAGTGCAGCCGCTTCACCAGTGAAATTGGCCTTGAAGGCGACTTTGCCGGCAAGATCATCTTCTCCGTCGTCGGCGATGGAAAGGTCCTCTACCAGAGCCGTACGTATGTCAGTGGCTTTGCTCCCGAGTCGATTGATCTTGACCTGACGGGCGTTTCCTACCTGGAACTACGTGTTGACCCGATCTCCGAAGGTGCCATCAGCGGCGCCCACGGCGTGTGGGGCGATGCGAAGATCTCCTGCTCGGAGGCCGAGCCAGCCGACGAGATTGCCCCTGTCACCACGGCAACCGTGGATCCGGCCACTCCGGCCGCAAGCGGCTGGTACACGACGGCTCCGACCGTCACATTGAGCGCCACCGACAACGTCGGCATTGCCAAGACCGAGTACCGGATCGGTGCCGGCCCCTGGACGGAGTACACCGAAACCGTCACCCTCCCCGAGGGCGAGAACGGCTTCACGTACCGCTCCAGCGACGACGCAGGCAACATCGAAGAAGACAAGTCCACCATCGGATTCAAGGTGGATACGCAGGTGCCTGCCGTTTCGGCCAGTGTTGATGCTGATGCGCGCACCGTCACGGTGAATGCAACGGATGCCGGTTCCGGCGTTGCATCGGTGGAGTTCTCCACCGATGGTGGTGCGACGTGGCAGGCGTACACGGGTGTCGTCAAGGCAGGGGACGACGGCGTGTCGCTCGCCTACCGTGCCACAGACAAGGCCGGCTTGATGGCGGCCTCCACCGTGGATGCTGTGGTTGCTCCGGGTGAATCCCCGGAACCGGCTACCCCGAGCTTGTCGGCACCGGCTACGGCTGCTGCCGGTACGGATGTCACAGTGACGGCCAAGGGCTTGGCTGCCGGTGAAGCTTACGAGCTGTGGATCCATTCGAAACCGGTCCAACTGGCTACCGTGAAGGCAGCTGCCGACGGCACGGCCTCAGTGAAAGCCAGCATTCCGGCTGATTTTGCCACCGGTGCGCATGAGCTGACGCTGGAGCAGGTGGGCACTGTTGTGGCCCGTACCGCCATTGCGATCACGGCGGCAACGGTCGACAACAACAACGCCGACAACAACAACGCTGGCAACAACAACGCTGGCAACAACGGAAGCAATAAAGCCGGCAGCAGCAACGCCGGGCAGGGCGATGACCTTGCCAGCACCGGTGCCAAGGTCCTGCTTCCGGCAGGCATCGCCTTGCTGCTGGTGCTCGGAGGTGGTGTGGCGCTGGTAATCACCCGCCGCCGTCGGGCATAAGAAGCAGCACAGCCCGGTGTTGAGAGGCAAGTGAAGGCCGGGCGGCAAATGCCGGGTAGCAAGACCAGGGGCCCCTTCTGCAGAACGCGGAAGGGGCCCCTGGTGCTTCAACTGGAGTCGCCGTCATGCGTCCCTACACAAGCGGTGCACGTCGGCCTCCCGGGATGGGAGACTTAAAGGGTGGGACACATTGACGTTGCAAACATTGACTATTTTCTCTCCGACGGCCGCCAGCTCCTCAACGGGGTGAACTTCCGCGTCTCCGACGGCACCAAGACGGCCCTGATTGGCCCGAATGGCACGGGCAAAACAACCCTGCTGCGCATTATCTGCCAGGACATCAAGGCAGATGAGGGTGCCGTGTCGCGTTCCGGGAGCATGGGCGTCATGCGCCAGTTCGTGGGTCAGGTCCGCGATGAAAGCACGGTCCGCGACTTGCTGCTCTCTGTCGCTTCACCGAATATTGCCGCAGCGGGCAAAGCCGTTGACGACGCGGAATTGGCCATGGTGGAGCGCGACGACGAACCAACCCAAATGGCGTACGCCCAAGCCATTGCCGACTGGGGCGACGTTGGCGGCTATGAAATGGAAACGACCTGGGACGAGGTCACCATGGCTGCCATGGGCTTGGACTTCTACACGGCCCAGTTCCGCAAGGCAGCGTCCCTCAGCGGCGGGGAGCAAAAGCGCTTGGTCCTGGAAGCCTTGTTTGCTGGCCCTGACGAGGTGCTTCTGCTCGATGAGCCAGACAACTACCTTGATGTACCGGGCAAGCGCTGGCTTGAAGCAAAAATGGGCGCATCGAACAAATCGGTGTTGTTTGTCAGCCACGACCGTGAACTGCTGGCGAATGCTGCGAACAGAATTGTCACGCTGGAACCCGGCATCAACGGTGCCTCCAGCTGGACGCACGGAGGCGGTTTCGAATCCTATGTGAAGGCGCGTGAGGACCGAAATGCGCGTTTCGAGGAACTGCGCAAGCGTTGGGACGAAGAGCACATCAAGCTCAAGGAACTCGTCAACATGTACAAAAACAAGGCCGCCTTCCGCTCCGACATGGCCAACCGCTACCAAGCAGCCCAGTCGAGACTGGCACAATTTTTGGAACAGGGCCCGCCGGAGGCCCTGCCCATCGAACAAAACGTGAAGATGCGACTCAAGGGCGGACGCACCGCCAAACGCGCCATCATTGCCACCAAGCTTGAACTCACGGGGCTCATGAAGCCGTTCAGCACCGAGGTCTGGTTTGGTGACAGGGTCGGCGTGCTGGGCTCCAACGGCTCCGGAAAGTCACACTTTTTGCGCCTGTTGGCTGCGGGGGGATCCGACCCCGACAAAGAACATGAGCCGGTGTCCGACGTCGAAATTGCGCACGTGCCCCACGAAGGTTCGGTCAAACTTGGCGCCCGCATCCGCCCGGGATTCTTTGCCCAGACCCACGCCCGGCCGGACCTTTTGAGCCGGACGCTGCTGGACATCCTGCACCGCGGCGATGAACACCGTTCCGGATTGGGTCGCGAAGCTGCCGCAGGGGCCCTTGACCGCTACGGCCTGGCGTCCAGTTCCGAGCAAAAGTACGACTCCCTCTCAGGCGGACAGCAGGCAAGGTTCCAGATTCTGTTGCTGGAACTTTCCGGGGCTACACTGCTTCTGCTGGACGAACCAACCGACAACTTGGATCTGCACTCGGCCGAAGCGTTGGAAAAGGCCATCGACTCCTTCGAAGGTACAGTGTTAGCCGTGACCCACGACCGCTGGTTTGCCCGATCGTTCGACCGATTCCTGGTCTTTGGTACCGACGGCAAAGTCTACGAGTCGGAAGAGCCTGTCTGGGACGAAAAACGGGTCGAGCGCGCCCGCTAAGCCTCTGCCCTGCCACCTTGATCTCCTGAACTAAAGAGTAAGTGCACCATGACCCAGCAAATAATACGCCGAGCGACCTTTGCCACCTTTACCGTATTTGCGATCAACGGCTTCGTGTTCGCCAGTTGGGCTGCCCGAATTCCAGCTGTCACAAGGATTCTTGAGTTGACGGCCGGGGAAATGGGCCTGCTGCTGTTAACGATTGCCGCCGGATCTGTGATCGCCCTGCCGTTGGCGGGCACGGTCGTGGGGCGGATAGGAACGGCAAGCACCATCCGGGTGGGCGGCTTCACGTCCTCCTTTGGTGGGCTCATAATTGCTGCGGCACTTTCACAGCACCATGTCCCGTTCACTGCTGTGGGGCTGTTCTTCTTCGGCGTGGGCATCGGGTTGTGGGACGTCGCGCAAAATATTGAAGGTGCGGCTGTTGAACGCCAACTGGGAAAGACCATCATGCCGCAGTTCCACGGTGGCTTTAGCGGAGGCGCCCTCGTTGGGGCCCTTGTGGGTGCCGGACTGTCTGCGCTGCATGTGAGCATGTCAGTGCACTTATTGGCCATTGTCATCGCCGTGGTGGTGGCCATGATTTTTGTGCCCAGCATGTTCCTGCCGGAGGAGACCGTTGTGCATGGAGTAACCCGGACACCGGCTGGCGCATCCAAGACGCTCAGTGCCTGGCGCGAAAGCCGCACCCTTCTGGTGGGATTGGTGGTGCTCGGGGCTGCCCTGACGGAAGGGGCTGCCAATGATTGGATTGCCAAGGCGACCGTTGACGGCATGGGTGCCACAGAAGCTGGCGGGGCCATCATGTTCGCCGTGTTCGTCGCTTCCATGACCTTGTTCAGGTTCTTCGGAGGCCGCTTTGTTGACCGCTATGGCCGAGTCCGGGTGTTGTTCGGCAGCCTCGGGGCCGCATTGCTGGGCCTTGTGTTGTTTGTCGTCGCCCCGAACATGCTGTTGGCAGGTCTTGGCGCGGTTTTCTGGGGTGCCGGTGCGGCCTTGGGATTCCCACTGGGCATGTCCGCGGCTGCCGATGATCCAGCCAGAGCCGCCGCACGTGTATCCGTGGTGTCCACGGTGGGCTACGTGGCGTTTCTTGGTGGCCCGCCCCTGTTGGGCTTCCTAGGTGACCATGTGACGATCCGCTGGGCACTGCTGGCAATCGTGGTGGCGATTGTGGCATCTATTCTGACGGTTCCTGCAGCCAAGCCGCTTCCTCATCCGGGCCTGGACCGGGCTACCCGCTGAGGCGTGGAAGTATGCAGTTCAGGGTATTTACCCTGAGTGATGCCAGCAACCAGCTGCGGCAAGTGTAAAGGCCAAAACTACTGGGTCATCCGTTTGGACTACCCTGAATGAACCCTGATTCATCCCTGAGGTAGAAGAAAACAGCGCCGCTATTGCGTACCGTGGATGTAGATTCGCTACGAGGGCCACAATCATGGCCCCAAGAACCCGGCGACCGCCAAAAGGGGAAGTCCACATGATTGAGGCAACAAATCTGGCCAAGCGCTACGGGGCCGTGATGGCTGTTGGAGGTGTTTCCTTCACCGTCAAGCCGGGCATTGTGACTGGATTCCTGGGACCGAACGGCGCCGGAAAGTCCACCACGATGCGCATGATCGTGGGCTTGGACAAGCCCACCGCAGGCAGTGTCACCGTCAATGGGAAAAAATATGCCGACCACCGCAACCCATTGCACCAGGTAGGCGCGCTCCTTGACGCCAAGGCCGTGCACACCTCCAGAAGCGCCTACAACCACCTGCTGGCTCTTGCCGCGACGCACAACATCCCTACCGCACGCGTTAACGAAGTCATCGACATGACGGGGCTGGCCGCCGTCGCCAAGAAGAAGGCTGGCGGTTTCTCCCTCGGCATGGGACAGCGGCTGGGCATTGCCTCGGCACTGCTGGGCGACCCACAGACGCTGATCTTGGACGAGCCGGTTAATGGGTTGGACCCCGAGGGCGTGCTTTGGGTGCGTAATCTGGCCAAGCACTTGGCCGGGCAGGGCAAAACGGTGTTTCTGTCCTCGCACCTGATGAGTGAAATGGCGCTAACGGCAGACCATCTCATTGTGATTGGCCGGGGGCAGATCATTGCCGATGCCCCCATCGCCCAGATCCTTGCAGGCACCCAACAGGCCAAGGTCCGTGTGCGCACGCCGGAGGTGACCAAGTTGAGTCAATTGCTGGGTAACAATGGTGTCCGCGTTGAGTGCCCTGAAAATGAGACGCTTGAGGTGACGGGGCTCGACTCACGTCAGATTGCCGCTACAGCACTGGAGAACCGGGTGCTGGTCTACGAACTGACGCCACTGACAACCTCCTTGGAAGATGCGTACTTCAACCTCACCAAGGATGCGGTGGAGTACCACTCGCAGGACTTTTCCAACGACGCGTCAGCACCGGCCACCGCGAAGGAGCCCCAACGATGAGCACCACGAGAATTTCCGCACCTGCACACGTTGCCGGCGGTTCCCTGACATTCATGGGAGTGCTGCGCAGCGAGTGGATCAAGTTCCGTTCGCTGCGCAGCACGAAGCTGTTGCTGCTGTTCACTTTTGTCGCCATGGTGGGCGTGGGAGCCTTTGCCGCATGGGTGCGCGGGATGGTGGTGCAGGGCATCATGGAATTTGGTGCAGCCGGTCCGCCCGGGCGTGAGTTGCCGACCACTGGTGCTCCCAAAATGACCATTGACCAGGCCATAGCCGCAGCCAATCAGCAAGGCTTGAACATTTACGGCACGCCCATTGCCGGTTTGCAACTGGGGATCCTGGTCCTTGGCGCCCTCGCGGTGCTGTTGATCGCCTCAGAATTCGGCACGGGCATGATCCGCTCTACCATAACGGCGGTACCCAAGCGCCTGCCGGTGTTCTTTGCAAAGGCGATTGTTCTGGTGGTGGTGTCCTACATTCTGACGTTGGTGGCAGCCTTTGTCACCTTCTTGGTGTCAATGCCCATTCTGGGGATTTATGACATCAACATGTCGCTGGATATGGATGGTGTGCTGCGGAGTATTTTGCTGGGCGGGGTCTACGTCGCAGGAGTAGCTCTCATTGGCTTGTCGCTGGGCACACTTTTGCGCAGTGCAGCCGCTGGCATCGTGGTCTTGGTGGCGTTGTTTTTCCTGCTGGAAATCGCCACCTCACTGCTGGGCTTGGTCCCTGGAGACTTCTGGAAGTACGTCAGCCAGTACATACCCAGTGTGGCTGGCGGACGCATGCTGGAGATTGGTGACAAGGCTGCCTTCATCAGCCCCCTGTCAGGCGGACTGATTTTCCTCGCGTGGATTGTTGTCATCACAGTTCCGGCCATCGTCTCATTCAAGAACCGTGACATCTAAACCCAGCTTGGCGCCGAGTAACTAGGAACCGGCCCATGCGTACACAAAGCCAGGCGGGGGGCGGGCAACGAACGGCCGCGCCCCCCGTCGAATCACCATCCGTAGAACGGCGGGCCGATGAGTTCGCGGCCCGCCGCCGCGGTGTTTTCAGAACCTACTTTTACCACCATCCGCGCATCATGGATGTGCTTGTGGTGCTGGTGTATCTGTTGATCAGTTCAGCAAGCCTCATCAGCGTTGCTTGGACGGTCACCAACCTCGGCGTGCACACAGTCATCGTGCTGGCCACAGCCGTGGTGCTTATATTCCGCCGGGACAAGCCGCTGACCGTGCTGGTCATTATTTCCGTTTTTGAGCTACTCAATATTTCACTGGTGACCGGTTCGGGAAACATTGGCGTTGGCATCTGGTTTGCCCTGTACACCACAGCAGTCCACTACCGTCCGTTGCTCAGCTTTCCCATTGCGGTCGCGGCGAGCATCCCGCTGACCATTTTCACGTTCTTTTTCTACCGATTCCCCAACGACCTGCTGGTGTCCGAGGGACCCACGGCGGAGCAAACGAAGATCATTTCTGCCATTATGATGCTGCTGGCAAACATCATTGCCGCAGGAATAGGTGCTTCCGTGCGAAGCGCGCGCCAACACGATGCAGAGCTTCGCCAATGGGCTGTCAGGAACGCCCAACTTGCCTCAGTGGCCGAGCGCAACAGAATTGCCCGTGAAATGCATGACGTGGTGGCCCACTCGCTCACCGTCATGGTGGCACTTTCAGATGGGGCCGCCGTCGTTCTCAAACGTGACCCGGTCAAGGCGGGGGAGGTGCTGGGGCAGCTCTCACAAACCGGGCGCACGGCTCTAACCGACATGCGCAGGGTGCTGGGTGTGCTGCGTGCTGAAGGTGGCACCAGCTTGAGCCCACAGCCGCATCAAAGTGACATGGGAGCCTTGATTGAAGGCTTTCGGCAGGCGGGCTTGCCCCTGACCTTCAGCCAGTCCGGGCCGCCAATGCCCCATGACCCGGCACTGGCGCTGACGATCTACAGGATTGTGCAGGAATCATTGACGAACGTTCTGCGCTACGGCACCGCCGTGTCGCGGGTACGGGTGGAAATTGAGAACAACCTCAACCGTGATGAACTTTTCGTTCGGATCAACGACGACGGGCACGGGTCGTTGAGTGAGTCCATAGGCGCGAATGCTCATATGGGGACAGGCAACGGCATTGCCGGCATGCGTGAACGTGCCGGAATATACGCTGGAACTGTTGAGGCCGGCCCGATGCCGCAGGGTGGTTGGATGGTTGAGGCAGTGCTGCATCCAGGCGTTGGCACTTCATGAGTGAGCTTTTTGGGGAGGACGTATGGAACAGGATTCCGTGAACAGGAACACGATCAAGGTTCTGCTTGTCGATGACCAACCGCTGCTGCGCATGGGGTTCAAGCTGATTCTTGAGGGGGAGGAAGATCTCCACGTGGTGGGAGAGGCTTCCAACGGCCGCGAAGCCCTCGAAGCGGTGGGACGGCTGGACCCCGATGTGGTGCTCATGGACGTCCGTATGCCTATTATGAACGGCATCGCCGCGACAGAGGGCATCAGTGCATCCCGTTCTGAGGCACGGGTCATCATCTTGACCACTTTTGACCTTGATGAGTACGCCTTTGCCGGGTTGCAGGCAGGCGCCAGTGCCTTTCTACTCAAGGATGTTGCGCCCGCGGAGCTGGTTCAAGCCGTGCGGTTGGTGGCCAGCGGGGACGCCGTCGTGGCACCGCGTGTCACCCAGCGGCTGTTGGAGAACTTTGTCCGCAACCGGCCGCCCCGCCCGACGCCTCATCCCGATCCGTTGCTGGGCGAGTTGACACCGCGTGAGCTCGAGGTGGCCCAGTGCATTGCCCAAGGGCACTCCAACGCAGAAATTGCACACGAGCTCTTCCTCTCCGAGGCGACCGTGAAGACGCATGTGCGCCGGATTCTGACGAAGCTGCACCTGCGGGACAGGGTGCAGGTGGTGGTGTACGCCTATGAAACGGGCCTTGTCATCCCCAGCAACCCTGACTACTGAGGCTTCATGATTGAATCAAGTCATGACCTTCGGTGAGCACATCCTGGACCTGCGCGACTTCATTGCCGCTTCGCCTTCAAGTTTTCATGCTGCACACGAGTCCGGACGGCGCCTTGCCCTGGCCGGATTCACACAGTTGACCGAAGACGAGGCATGGCCAACGCACGGCAAGTTCTTCGTGATCCGCGACGGCGCCATCATCGCCTGGGTGGTGCCGGAAGCGGCAACGGCAACTACAGGTTTCAACATTCTTGGCGCACACACGGACTCGCCCTCCTTCAAGCTGAAGCCCAAACCCACCACAGGCCGTTTCGGTTGGTTGCAGGCGGGCGTTGAGGTGTACGGCGGGCCGCTGCTGAACTCGTGGCTGGATCGGGAACTGCAACTTGCCGGCAGGCTGGTGGATGTCGATGGCACGGAAACGCTCGTGGCTACGGGTCCCTTGTTGCGCTTCCCACAATTGGCCATCCACCTTGACCGAAGTGCCAACGACGGGCTCAAGCTCGACCGGCAGGCTCACATGAATCCGATTTGGGGACAGGGCAATCCTGCCGATGAAGACCTGCTTGGCTTGTTGGCGGGAAAAGCCGGGGTTCAGGCAGAGAACATTGGTGGCTACGACATCATGGTGGCGGACACTGCTCCCGGCCAGGTTTTCGGCGCCAACAATGAGTTCTTTGCTTCCGGACGGATGGACAACCTGACATCCGTCCATGCCGGCGTGGTGGCGCTCATTGCTGCCGCCAGCGGTGGCGCAAACAACAAAGAAGGGGCACAGGGTCCTGTGATCCCCGTCCTGGCGGCCTTCGATCATGAAGAAATTGGTTCCGGTTCCCGCTCAGGGGCGTGCGGACCCATTCTTGAAGACATTCTGGTTCGGATCTCTGACTCCCTGGGAGCCAGTGTCAGCGACCGCCGTCGTGCCTTTGCAAATTCGTTGTGCATTTCAGCCGACGCCGGCCACGCTGTCCACCCCAACTATTCGGAACGCCACGACCCCGCCAACCATCCTGTCCTGAACGGTGGCCCGTTGCTAAAAATCAACGCCAACCAGCGCTACGCCACGGATGCGGTGGGAGCCGCGGTTTGGGCCAAGCTGTGCGCGGCCGCGGGTGCTCCCTACCAGGAATTTGTCTCCAACAACGATGTCCCGTGCGGCTCCACCATTGGCCCGCTGACGGCCACCCGCCTGGGCATCCGCACCTTGGATGTTGGAACGCCGCTGCTGTCGATGCACTCCGCCAGGGAGCTGTGTGGTGTGGCCGATCCACACAACCTGGCGCGCATCGCGGAGACTTTCTTCAGCTCGGCCGTTTAGTTTCGGTGCGGGCGCCTAGGCGACGAGGCTGACCACGAGGTTGATGGTGGTGGCCAGAATGCCCGTGCCAAACACGAAGGCCAGCAGGCTGTGCCGCAGCACCGCCGAACGCATGGCCCGCGTGGTGATGTTCGTATCAGAAACCTGGTACGTCATGCCCACACTGAACGCCATATAGGCAATATCCGTGTACTGGGGCGGCTCATCCTGGTTGAAGCCAATGCCACCGGGTTCGTCACTGTAGTAAATCTCGGCGTAGCGCAGCGTGAACAAGGTGTGGACCATGAGCCAGGACATGGCGGTGCAGCCAATGGCGAGCAGGGCCAACAACAGACGCGCCGTTCCAGCCACGTCCTTGCTGCCCACCATGACGAGCGCGACGGCGGCGAGGGAACCCAGCGCTGCCAGCAGAATCAGCAGATCGGACGTTCGGCGCCCCGGGTCCTCCTGGAGGGCGTGGGCTGCAGTTTGCGCGGCATCCATGGGGGCGATCTTCAGCCATACCCAGGTGTTGTAAATCAGCGCCGCAACAGCCCAGCCCACCGCTGGTGCGTAAATCCATGCGCCCAGCAGTCCCGTCAACACCATCGCGGCGGCGCCGCACACCACCATGCCGATGAGACGAAGCTGGCGGTTCCGCGTTCGGGCGGTACTCACGTGGTCCATGGTGCGATCATGCCACGATGGCTCCCTGACCTGTGTCAGCCGCGCTTGTGCACAAACCGATGAACGCGCCCAGTTCAGCCATGCCCGACGGCTTTCCGGGCATGAAGTTCGTTAGCTGAGGGGAGCGGATGATGACAGCCCGCCACTGGCCGCGGGAAACAGCGACGTTTATCCGGTTCCGGTTCAACAGGAATTCCATGCCGCGCGGGGCTGCTGTGGGATCCGCGCACGCCATGGTCACCAGCACAACGGGAGCCTCCTGGCCCTGAAATTTGTCGACGGTGCCCACCCGGACGCCGGACAATCCGGCGCTGTCCAAAGCGCCGCGCACCAAGTGCACCTGGGCGTTATAGGCTGCGACCACCAGAAGGTCTTCCTGCCCCAATGGACGTGGTTTTTGACCGGCCCCCGGAGTCCACCGCAGGCCGAGATGGTCATTGACCTGCCTGACCACCTCGGCGGCTTCCTCGGGGGAGGACTGCTTGTTCTCCTTGTTGTCAGCCAAGTCCTGTTGAACAAAGACAGTTTTCACACCGGGCTGCCTGCCGTCGAGGTGCCGTTCGCTTGCAGCAGGCGCGGACTGCAGCTTTCCC
Source organism: Arthrobacter sp. E3 (assembly GCF_017353415.1). GTDB lineage: Bacteria > Actinomycetota > Actinomycetes > Actinomycetales > Micrococcaceae > Specibacter. The sequence goes on along the minus strand of NZ_JAFMPX010000003.1, from coordinate 89,133 downwards.
TCGTAGCTGAGCGTGGATACGCGGGCACACAATGCTGGGTGCATGCGCCACGAGTCGGCCAAGAAGTATCCCAACTCCAGTGGCAGTGTTGCGTGGCCGGCGGAGAGCCAGCCAAGCGCGGACTCGTCCACGGGGGCCGGGTGGGAGCCCTGCGTGACCTGCGGCAATTGCTGCGGATCGCCCAGCAGCAGCAGGCGTTGGGTGGACTGCGCCACGGCCAGCGTGTTGGCCAAGGAGTACTGCCCGGCCTCATCAATCACGAGCAGGTCAAGGGACCCGGCGGGCACGTTGGCGCCCGTCATGGTCCATGCGGTTCCGCCGATCAACGCACCCTGCGTGGAGCCCAGAAGCTTGCCGAACTGCTTGTCATCGGTGATTTTCCAGGGCACGTCATGCGGGATGGCAAGCTTCTTGCCCACCCGTTCCGGATCCACGCCGGCCTTTTCGATGGTGGCTCGCAGCATGTTCTCCACGACTGCGTGCGACTGTCCCACCACTCCAATCTTCCAGCCCAGCGCTACCAGGTACGCGATGACATGCGAGCCCACATGGGTCTTCCCCGTCCCAGGCGGCCCCTGGACCGCAAGGTAGGAATGGTCCAATAGTTGCACGGCCGCAGTGATGGCGGTGATGTAGTCGTGTTCCCGCACGCTGTGCCCGTCGCCATGCACGACGGCGGAGGGCAGGGTGCCGCCGCCGGCCAGCCGCGGCTTTGCCTTGCGCAGGATCTCAATGCCCGGGTGCCGGGGCAGGTGCGGCAGATTGCTTCCCACGGTCTGCGCCAAAGTTGCGAGTGCTTCGCGGATGCTCTTGGTCGCTATGGGCTGGTTCGGGGTCAGCGCCATGGGCAACTGGTTGTAGGCGGGCACCTTCAGGGAGGACTTGTCCTTCACGATGAGGGTTGTGAGCTCGGGTGTGGCGGGGTCTGACACATCTTCTTCGACGGTGATGTTGAAGAGTCCATCACGCAGCGACGGCATCTGCGCATCTCCGCCCAGGCCCTCTGGAAGCGGGGCCCCTATCATGCCAAACCATGATGTGCCTGCCCGGAAGTCTGATCCCTCAGTTGCTGTGCCGGTGAGCCTCAGGGTTCGGGTTTCAGTTCTTGCCTTTGGCGTCGCCTTAGCCCAGTCCTGGAGCACTTCAGCTTCCTGAACGACGAGCATATTGCGTTCCTCAGCCCATGATTCCGGCCCCTTCTCCAACCGGTCAAAGTGGCCCCACCAGAACTGCTTGTCCTCACGACGGTGGTAGCTGGCGGCCGCGGACACCATGGCAATGGTGGTCTCATCATTCGTCAGTTTGTAAGAGGTGCCCTGTGCCTGGAGCCCTGCAATGTAAGCGTCCAGTTTGAGCTCGCCCTCACTGGGCTCGTGGCTACTTGGCTTGGCCGCCGAGGCTTCCGGGTTGGGCAATTTTCCGCTGCCTTCGGTCCAGCTGCCCACCACCTTTGCGGCACCGATTTTCAGCAGCCAATCACGCAGGCGCAGCGTGGAAAGGCAGTCGTATTCGTTGTAGGCGGAGATGGACGCCAAGATGGTCTCCGCCTCGGCTGCCTGAACAGCGTCCCCGGCCAGTCCGGCGTCGCGCGCCTTGCAGTAATGCGCGTAGGCCACCACTGAGGCGCCGGCATTGGTCACATCGCCCACACGGCCGGAAGGCATGTAAAACGGTTCCAGCTTCTTGATTGAATATGAGGACTCGGAGATTCGTACAGATTGGCGCACGGTGTCCAGCAGGTCCACGAGGAGGCCGCTGCGCAGCCAGTCGTCCACGGTGTCCTCGGCTGCCTTGTTGCCGTGCAGGACGGCTAGGTTGCGCAATGCCGACTTTTCGTAGGGTGCGTAGTGGTGGACATGCATGTCAGGGTGGTGGGCACGTCGGGCTTCAACGTAGGCCACAAACTTCAAGAACGCCTCGCGCTCCTGGGCCCGCGAATGCGCCCAAAATGGCATAAAATTCTCCGGCGTACCGTCGGAAGTACCCGGAGCAGGGGCCTCAATGGAGCCAAACAGGTACTCAATGCCCCACTTTGTGTCATCGTCCGGGTCCTGCCAAAGCGGGTCCCCTTCGAAGTCAAAGAATATGTCGCCTGCGCTGGGTTTGGGAATTGTGCTGACAGTGGCCAGTACCTTGTAGCTGATCTCATGCGAGTCGGGCCCCTCGCCAGCAGTGACAGTCTTGACATCAGGCTCCAACCCGAGCTGCATGCGGGCTTGGTCGCGCAATCTTGTCAGCGGCCCCGTTGCGTTGCCTGCTGGCATGGCCGCCAACGCATCGATCGTGGCGATGCCCTCAGCCATGAGCTTGCGGCGTTGGGAACCTGTCATGCCGTTGACAAGCAGCAAGTCGCCGGTGGCCTTGACCTGCTCAGTGCAATAATCGCAGCGTCCGCAGTAACTGACGCCTTCTTGCAGCCACGAGACGGGTTCTGGTTGTGCCCTATGGGCTGCCGTGAAGTCCAGGAAATTATCCCGGCGTTCACGAAAGACCGGCAGCAGATCGGTCATGGGGTGTGGGCTTTCATTGCGGTTGCCCAGGATCAGCTTGGTGACAGGTACCAGCGGAATGCCGTACTGCTGCAGCTGATCCCCATAGGCGGCCAGCTGCAGCAGGGCGCTGACTTTCGCATGCCGGGCCAGTTTCGTGTCATGGACGGCGTAGGAGCCATCTGCCGCTCTCACCAGAAAATCCGCAAACCCCACCAAGGAACCGTCAAAGAAAGTGGCCTGGAAAACGACGTCGGCCCCGGCGCGCAACGCTTCAAGGGTCTCCTCACGCTTCGACTCAAGGCCGGCCCACGTCAGATCCCCGCGCTCCACGACCTTCACACCTGTGCCCGTGGATTTGTTCCATTCACCGAACTTGGCCACATATTCATCGAGGATCTTGTGCTCAAATGCGTCGCCGAGTTCTGCAGCACGTTCCATCATCTCGTCTTGGGCGAAACCCGGCTTCGTAGTCCGCCCCAACTTCTCGTCAAGGATCCGCAGCGACCTATACTGGCACTCGCTGGCCGTCACCAGGTCCGACGCCGAGAAGATCAGCGGGGCATCGCCGCCAGCGGGGGAAACAAGGAGAAACATGGTGTTGCCTTCCATACGAATTGTGCAGCACCTTGAATCTAGCAAGCCGCACTGACACTTTGTCCCCGCGATAGGGCAGGATGGACTTCAAATCCACTTTGGAGGCTGCCATGGGCATTTTTCGCTACACCACATCCATCCCCCTTCCGCGCGAGCAGGTGTTCGCGTGGTTTACCAGACCAGGCGCCTTGGTGCGTCTCACTCCGTCGTTCTTTGGAGCGGTTTTGGCAGAACCCAGCGACGGCATCAATGTCGGCTCGACGGCGGCCATGGGTGTGGGCGCGCCAGGCGGCATTGGAATGTGGCTGGGATCGGCCGCAGGCAGCCTGCGCGGCTTGCTCCCTGCTGCGTTGGCAGGCAAGCGCTGGACGAGGCCCGAGCTGAGATGGGACGCCCTGCACACCGAGCTGGTGCCCGGGTCGAGCTTTACCGATGTCATGGACAAGGGACCGCTGTCGTCGTGGACGCACACCCATAAATTTAGTGACGGGCCGGAACCGGGCACCACAGTCATGGTTGACGAAGTGCACTATGAGCTGCCCGCCCTGGCCCGCGGCGAGTGGGCTTATAAGCGAATGAATGCGGAGCTTGAGCGCATGTTTGCGTTCCGGGAACGGCAGCTGCTCGGGGATTTGGCCTTCCACAACGCCCATTCCGCTGAGCCGTTGAAGATTGCCGTGTCCGGGGCGTCGGGGCTGATTGGCCGCCAAGTGTGCGCGCTGTTGGGCGGTGGCGGGCATAAGGTGCTGAAACTAGTGCGTAGGGTGCCACAGGCCGCTGACGAGATCTTTTGGGATCCCGATGCCGGTTTGGTTGACTCCGCGGCCCTGGCGCAATGCAACGCCGTGGTGCATCTGGCCGGCCATCCCATCGGTGGGCGGTTCACCGACGCCAATAAAGAGGCCATCCGTCAAAGCAGGATTCTCGGCACGCGGCTGCTGGCTCAAACTTTGGCAGAGCTGGCGTCCGACGGCGTGCAACTCACCATGGTGTCCGGTTCCGCCGTGGGGTACTACGGTGCCGAACCGCATGATTCTGCAGAAGATCCGCGCCCACTGGTGGAATCGGACCCGCCCGGCACTGATTTTCTGGCCACTGTTTGCCAGGACTGGGAAGCTGCCTGCGCGCCTGCTGTTCAAGCGGGTGTGCGGGTGGTGAACGTCCGCACCGGGCTGGTGCTTTCCGCGGGTGGCGGGGTCCTGCAGCGGCTGCTTCCGCTGTACTTGGCCGGGGCTGGGGGGCCGTTGGGTGAGAAGCAATGGCAGAGCTGGGTGGGGATCGATGACATTGCCGGCATCTTCGCGCACGCTGCCCTGACGGACAGTGCGGCCGGGGCGCTGAACGGCGTGGCCCCGCATCCGGTGACCGCCGGTGAATTTGCGCGTGTTCTCGGCAGTGTGCTGAAACGCCCTTCCGGGTTCAAGGTCCCGGAGCTGGGGCCAAAGCTGCTGCTGGGGGCCCAAGGCGCCGCCGAATTGGCGCTGGCCAACCAACGGGTGTCCGCGGATAAGGTCCAGGCCTCCGGCTACAGCTTCAGGCACGCGGAGTTGGAAACCGCCCTGCGCCACATCCTCGGGGAGTAGCCGATGCATCCCCAGTGCCCGGCGCCCGCCGCTGGCGCGACCTAGTGGGTCCGGACTGAATGGAACGGGTGGTTGTTCCGTGTGGGAACGGCGTGCGTGAGATCCATGCGTGCAGTCATGGTCTGCGAGGCGATCTGCAGCATCTGGGCCAACTGTCGCATTCCCAAGTGTCTGAGCACGCAGTGTCCACCGTTCCACCCGGGAACCCCTGAACGAGACGGATCGAGCTGATTGGTGGCCCCTCCAAAACCTTCCATTGGCCCACCCGATGTGCGATCCAATGGCAAATATCCAGCCCATCCCAGACGCTATGACCACCATGACGCCGAGAAGCAGACAATGGCCCAGTCCACGCGCAAAATAATGGAGGGTTTGCGCTGCTCGAGGTTATTCATCAACAGAGCCTATCCGGGGCTACCAAGAACAATTGTTAGCTCGCCTATTACCTGACTAGGGCCAAAGTACGAGGACTATCACACACGTCTCTAAAAGAGACACTAACGTCCCACAAAGGAACCTTGAACGGGCGCTGACGATGTCGTTTACAGACGCCGGCTTCTACTCGTGGTATTCCACGTCAGCGAAGGCTTTGACTTCTGCACGAAGTTGCTCGGCGATACTGGCGCCTTCCGCGTTCCAAGCTGCTTCGTTGTCAGGCGAGCTCCAACCACCGTCGTACAAGTTCTCGGCATCCCAGGCGTCGTACCATGTGCGAAGTCGGAGTGTGAGATTCTGTGACAGCCCAAAGTCCGCGGGCTCCATTGTGTATTTTGTTGGTCGCTCGGCAGTGCTGTTCTCCCACAGCGGCCACCGATGGCCGTAGTCAGGAAACAGACGGATGACGCGACGAACGGATTTCTCTGTCATGACTGAATCCTGACCTCTAACGGGCGATCGGGGAAGCTTTTGTGTCCACCCATGCCGGGTGCCGATAGGAGCAAAGCGACACGAAAATCGATACTGCGAGTGACCTGAACTGGTGCATCACAGGCGGCCAGCCTGTTTCACTGGTAACAGCGAGCTAGCCGACCGTGTCAGAAACGCTTTCAGGCATGACGTCCCTGGGTGTCGGATGTACGGCACGCAGGCCAAAGAACACCATAACGGCCAGCACGGCGAGGGCCATCATGTTCACCCAGAAGAAGCCGCCCAGCGCTAGAACCGGGCCTGCCAATGCTGCCAGGCCGGCTGCCCCGAAGTTCATCATCATGTCATTGGCGCCCTGAAGCGGAACGCGAAGGTGGTCCGGTGCCGATTCGTTGAGCAGGGACGAGCCGCCGATCAGGCACGCCGACCAGCCCAAGCCCAGCGTGGTCAAGGCAATGGACATGGGTAGGGGGTCGCTGCTATCCGAGACAATAGCGCCAATGGTGATGGCCGCCAGGAAAATTCCGTAGCCGATGAAAATGACGGGCACGCTGCCCAGTTTGTCCACCAGCCAACCAAACATCGGGCTGGCCGCGTACATACCCAGAATATGCAGGCTGATGACAATGCCGATCATCTCCAGCGCGTGACCGTGCTCATTCATGGCAACAGGGGTCATGACCATGACGCCCACCATGATGGCGTGTCCGCCGGTGACCGCCGCCAGGGCAAAAAGTGCCCGTGGATTGTGGCTGGCCAGACGCAGGGCACGCCAGGCACCATGCCGTTTGGCCGGTTTTGTAGCTTGTCTGGGAGCCTCATCGACGGTGTCACCGGAGGCTCCACCAGACAAACCGGTATTATGTGCGGGAGGGGGAGGGGTCAGGAAAAATAGCGCGATGACCAGAGCTGCGGTCAAAAATGCAACCAGGGAGAACACAAACGGGCCGGCCAACGGCACCATGTCCAGCCGAATACCCAGCAAACGGCCAGGCTCGGAGAGGTTGGGTCCAGCCACCGAGCCCACAGTCGTGGCCCAAATGACGATCGCCATGGCCCGGCCGGCCTTCTCCGGGGGTGCGCCGTCAACTGCCGCATACCTAGCTTGCAATCCGGCCGCAGTGGCCGAACCAAAAAACAGCATGCCGGCGGCCATGAGCCAGAACTGGCCAAGGCTTGCCGCCAGTAGAACCACTGCGGCTCCCATGGCGCCCAAGACCATGCCAGTGCTCAGCGCCCAGCGGCGCCCCGCCCGCACGGCAAGGTTCGCCAACGGCACGGCCACCAGCCCCGCACCCAAGGCGGACGCTGTCTGCACAAAGCCGGATGCCGCCGTCGTGCCTGCCAGTTGCGCAGCCAGGATGCCTCCCACGGCAACACCGGAGGCCACACCCACCCCCGACAACAGCTGCCCAACGACGAGTACGGCTTGGTTGCGGCGTTGGAGGGAGATGGTGCTCATCGGGAAAGTCCTAAGAGTGGCAGAGTCGTGGTGCGGGCACTGCGCCGACGGCCCTCCCATGGGGTGGCTTAAGGTGGAAGCAGACGTAACCAGTGTGACAGAGGAGGACCCGAGCATGACAATTTCAGACTTACAGACGTCCGCGGACACGTCACCCCGGCAGGGCGCTTTCGACGCCGTGAGCGAAGCGGATCTGCGTGCTGCGGGTAGTTTGAAGTGGTCCGCGTTCCCCGGGCAGCTGCCAGCCTGGGTGGCCGAAATGGACTTTGGCCTGGCCGCGCCCATCGCGGAGCGGCTTCGCGAACTGGTGTCGAGAGGGCAGGTGGGATATTTGCCGGGCCATCTGGTGGACGAACTAGGGCTGGCCTGCCGGGACTTTCTGGCTATGCGCCATGGCTGGGACGTACCCGCGGAATGGATCCGCCCCGTGGTTGACGTCCTCACCGCACTTGAAGCCACCGTCAGGCATTTCACCCCGGCGAAGGGGCGGATAGTGGTCCCGACGCCCGCGTACATGCCGTTCATCATCCTCCCGGCCATGTACGGGCGTGAACTTGTCCAGGTTCCCATGATCCGGGGCGAGGCGACGTGGGAACTCGACTTTGCTGCCCTTGGAGAGGCACTGTCCGCCGGCGACCTGTTGGTGCTCTGCAATCCGCACAACCCGATTGGAAAGGTCTATACCCGTGAGGAAATGCTGCGGCTGAGCACCATTGTGGAAGCGCGCGGGGCTCGGGTGTTCTCCGATGAGATCCATGCGCCCCTGGTGTACGACGGCGCTAGGCACGTACCGTACGCCTCGGTCAGTGACGCCGCGGCCCGCCACACGGTGACGGCCACGTCTGCGTCGAAGGCTTGGAACTTGGCCGGGCTCAAAGCTGCCCAGATCATCTTTTCCAATGCTGCCGACTATGAGCTGTGGGTCGCCGAGGAACCGTTTGCGGAACATGGTGCCAGCACCTTTGGGGTGGCGGCCAACATCGCTGCCTACACGCAGGGGATGCCATGGCTGGAAGGCGTCATTGGATACTTGGACGGCAACCGGCGCCTGCTCGAGCGCCTGTTGCAGGAGCACTTGCCGCAAGCCCGCTTTGTGGTGCCGGAAGGGACGTACTTGGCGTTCGTTGATTGCACGGAACTGGATTTCGGGGATTTTACGGGCACACCCACCGAGTTCTTTGCCGCACATGCCCGGGTGGCGCTGACCGAGGGCGGCCTGTGCGGCGATGTGGGCGCCGGCTGGATTCGGCTGAACTTTGCCACTCCCGCACCCATCTTGCGCCGGATCGTGGAACATATGGCGGCTTCGCTGGCGAAATAGCTTGTTCGCGGTGGAGCCGGTTTCGAGGCGAACCCTAGAGGAAATCCATCTCCACGTGCAGAAAGGACTCGGCGGAAACAAGGGCCGCGGCGAATGCCTCTTCCTCGGTGGGTGATTCCTTCGGGGTGCGGGTGAACCACTCGTGCGTGTTGGTGTGAACCTTGATCACGGCACCACCGCCGGCTGGGGCATAAAACAACCCAAAGCGCTGGACCGGCCATTCGGCGGACGTCTCAATGCCCACCAGCAACGCTGCGTTCAAGGCCGGATTGAACCACTGGGCAATGGGACGGCGCCGGTCCTCGAAAAAGAGCCCGCTCGCATAACGGCTTGCCACCGTCGGACCCATTTCCGCGCACAGGCGTTCGCGCCATAACGGCAAGATCTCCGTATCGTGACGCTGCCACACTGCTGGGACCAAAGGTCGGTTGCCACGGTAACCCATACTCCAATGCTAGCGACTACCAGCACAGTTGGAAGAGGTGGGATCGGTAGCAGTGAACGGCAGGGCTACTCGCAGCCGACCCCGTCGCCGTCTCGGTCGAACTTGGGCTGGAAACCAGGCTGACCCACTCGGATGGGTGCGGCCCCTGCAGCTCGCACAGCTGTGCAGTTCTGGTAGAAGACCTCGGCTACCGGCAGCTGAACCAACGGGGCTGGAGCCGGGGGTGCGGGCTGTGGGGCCGGGGGTGCGGGCGCCGGTGCTGGCTCAACGGCGGCAACAGGGGGCAGCGGGGCGATCGGCGGCAGCACAACAGCCTGCTCCGGGGCAGCCGTGGGAGCCTCGCTGCTCGGAACTTGAGCATCCGTGCACGTGCCCAACACCTTGGCCATGGCATCGTGCTCAGCCTGCGTCACCCACAGTTCGTAGCCGGCCTTGACGGAGATCTGCCGGGCCACATATTCGCAGCGATAACTTTTGTTCGGCGGCAGCCACGTGGCAGCGTCACCAGCACCCTTGCTTTGGTTGCTGGGACCGTCAACGGCCAGCAAATTCAGTGGATCGTTGGCGAACGCCCTGCGCCGATCCGCCGTCAGCTGTTGGGCTCCTTTTTGCCAGGCGTCATTGAGTGCCACAACATGGTCGATCTGCACCTTTGCGCTTTCGGGCCCGCGCACAAAGGAAATGGTGTCTGCCGTGTAGGGATCGTCCAGAATTCCCGTCAACACTAGGCAGTCGCGCGTGCCCGGCTTGAACGTCTTCGCCGTCAGGTCTCGGCTCAGAATGTCATTGCGGGTGTCGCAGCCGTTGCGGTCCACGTCTGCCCAAGCCTGCCCGAACTCTTCACGGCTGTATCCGGTCTTGGGCGCCCTGCCCTTGATGGGAAGCGTTTCCAATACGATCAGGGCCTTCGCTGCTTCGACCGACGTCGTATTTGCCGCTAGGTCGACCCCGCCCTGGCCGTCCAAGGGTGCTGCGCTAGTGGCTGTGGGGCTTGGGACGGCGCTGGTCGTTGCTGGACCCGGCGTTGCCACGTCCGACGCCGGAGCTGCCTGGGGTGCCGTTGCGCCACCGCAGGCTGTGGTGAGCACCAGGACGGAGGCAAAAATCGATCCCATGATGAAATCGGTGGCCCCAAAAGGGCGGGTATTACGGGCAGGCGACAAGACGGAGATCTCCCCCAAGATGATGATGTGTAGTGAACTTCCAGCCTACCGCGGAGCGCTGACATGCGGTGACGACGGGACAGGCTCCGCTGGGCCACCTCATTCTTCTTTTATGCGTCGGATTCACGGGCGAATGATGCGCCAGTGCGTCAGTGGCGCATCATTCGAAGAGGAATCGGACGCATAAGTTAAGTGCCCGACGGGCTTGATCAGCTGATCTCAGCCAGGATGCTGCGCAGGATCTCTTCCCCTGCCAAAATGCCGCGCACCGAGGTGAGGCGCAGGTGGGAGGCGAGGTATCCGGCGTCGTGTAGTTCCCCGTGACGGGGCCGGAAGGCAAGGTGGGCGCCTGCGAGCATGTCCTGATCCAGGAGAGAGTCCCCCGCGGCAATGACTGTTTCTGCGCCGGTGCGTCGGGAAACTTCGGCGAGGGCACCGCACTTGTTGATGGGCAACGGGACGCAGTAGAGCTTCCTGCCCTGCACCGAGACGCTCCAGCCTGCATCCGCACAGACCTGTTTCAGCTCGGTCAGGAAGGAATCCGGCATGGCGTCCCTGTCGATGATGGCGTAAACGAACAAGTCCTCGGCCCGGCGCAGGCGCAGGATCCACGGGGCAAAGTCAGAGTTGGCCAGGTGTGCTTCAATACTTTCCAGTGGCGCACACGCCGCGGCGAGTTGTGCGGTGAGCTGCTCGTTCCACGCAGCATCCGGCACGCCATGGTGCAGGAGTACGCCTCCGTTGGAGGTGATGGCATATTCGGGCACGGGGCCGGGGAGCTGCACCCGCTCATATTGGGCTTGGGTCCGTGTGGTGACAGGCACGAACGTTGCGGCGTCCTTGACGGCCAGCAGGTGTTCCTGGGCTGCGCGGGTCATGTATGACAGCGGGGCGCCGTCGTACACTTCAGCGACCACCATGGCCGGGGCATCCTTGTCCGCGCCGGTGAGCCAGAGTGCGTTCTTGGAGTAGATCAGTGTGCGGTCAAGATCGCAGGCGACGAGAGTGGGACTCATGCGTTGTGCACTGCCTTGCCGTCGGCACCCACGGCGCTCTTGTCGAATTGTGGGTGGATGAGACCCACACAGCTGTACGGCAGATCTGCAACTTCCTCCACAGGCACCCCACGTTGTTCGGCCAGCAGCAGCACATGCGCCACATCGGCCCGGGCCGCGGGGTTGACGAGCACCCGCCACGGCACGCGGCGCAGCAACACGCGGGTGGTCTCGCCCACGCCGGGTTTTACCAGGTTCACGTTGTTAATGCCGTACTCTGTGCTGATCCGTTCGACGGCCTTCCACCCCGTCCACGTGGGCGCGGGGGCGGCCGCACGATGCTTGGCCACGCGCTGGGCAACAGCCGCGCGGACATTGCCATAGTGGGCGGAAATGGCGTTCAGGAAGTCGTTGGAGACGTCGCTGGGCGCCAACTCCGCGTAGAACTTGGCGCCGTGAAAATCATGCGGGTCAATATGGTCGGTGTTGAAGACCGTCCGGGACACCAGGCCGGACACGGTGGAGTTCAAGCAGGCTGAGGGGATCAGATAGTCCTCGCGGGTGCCGAACATGGACACACAATGGCCGGGGTCCGCCAGCACGGCGAGGTCCGCCGGGAAACGCACCCCGTCACTCGCTGCAAACTTGTCCAGCGCGCTGCTCAGTTCGCCAGCAATGGCTCCCTTGCCCGTCCAACCGTCAACAAAAAGTATCCGCGCCGGATCAAAATGGGCGCCAAGGTGGCGCAGCGCTGTCTGGTCAAGGCCCACACCGCGGACAATGCTCATGGTGAAATGCGGCAGGTCAAGACCGTGGACCTGCTGGGCCCAGCGGCGCATTAAGATGCCGATGGGCGTGCCTGCACGCGCCAGCGACACCAGCACGGGCTGGTGTCCGCGGGCTGACAGGGCCAATTCGGTCACCACGCCCACCGCTGTCGCGATCCGCACGGCGGAGCGCCCCACGGCCTCCGTGTACAGGGCCTGATATTCCGTGCTGGGCGAATACTCCACCGGCAATGATTCGGCATAGTTTGCGGCCCCCGACTGGATGGCGCGTTCGCGCTCCGCGGTGGGGGCCTCCAAGGCCATGTGGCTCAGGTCCTTCAGCAGCCAGCTGACCTCATCGGGTGCGTAGGAACCAAACGCCGGACCCTTCAACGGTGTGGGAAGCGGGAACTGGCTCATGGTGCGTCCTTTGTTGAATTGCCGTCAGTGGCAGGCGGGAGATCGGCTGGCAGCAGCACCACGACGACGTCGTCGGCTGCCTTGGCCATCGCCACGGCCAGCGGGTCAAGCCCCGCCGCGGGGTTGCCTGCGAGGACGTCGTGGCGGCCGGTGCCGGGTTCTGGGAACAGCACAATGGTGCCCGGACGCCCATGCATTCCGCTGAGGTTGTAGGCAAAACGGATGCCCGGACCGTCGAGGGTGGCATCGTGGCTGGCGAAGGTCAGCGCCCCGGCAATGGCGTAGTCTGCCCTGTTGATGGGCACTATGGGGGAACGGGTTGTGGAGGAAAAACGCACTTGTTCATATGGCAGCAACCCGGCCAGCACATTGGCCACAGCCACCGGCAGGTACATGTTCTCCTCGCAGCCCAGCACTACAAAGGGGCCCCGACACTCCTGGGCTGCCAGCAGTGCCGCCACCTGCCCAGCGACCGCAGCAACGTCTTCGTCCGCTGGTGGCGCCGTGTTGCCATAGCGGTCGCTCCGTATGGGCGCAATGTCCGCATCCGTCAATTCGAGCATGGCCAGGCGGCCGCGCGCACCAGCTGGCGCAGCCTCGCCGGCAGGCGGCAGCTCCGCGATCAGCGCTGCGGCACGGTCAAGGATGTCGTCCCCCAAGCTGATCTCACCGGCTCCCAACGCCGTCACCACAATCCTGCACCCCAACTCGGCGGCCAGAGCATCAAACCGTACACGGTCGGCGGTGCTGCGTAGATCGAGCAGGGCAGCCACCACATAGAGGGAATGTGGGACCAGGGCATGCAGCTCACGGATGGTGTTGATGACGGTTGAACCGGTGCTGAACTCGTCGTCCACCAAAACCACTGGCCCATCACCGTCGAACCAGTGCGGATCAGTGGGCACCATGGCGTGAGAGGTGGCGTGCGAATGTCCCTCCTCAAAGCCGGCCACGGACTCAATTCCGGGGGTGGCATGCCGGGTGGAGTGGATGTAATAGGCACCCAGGGCATTGGCGACGAGCCGGCCCAGGCCCGTGGCAGTCTCGGCATAGCCAAGCACGACGGCGCCCGGAACCCGGGTGCGCAACCCGGCTAGTGCGTCGCCAAGGCCGGTAATGGCGTGACGGCGGTCCGCTCCGCTGGTGCGCAGGGCCGTGGTGAGCGCCGCGGAGGCCGCTGCCAGCGAGCGGCTGGTTTCGGCGTCGTGCGTTGGCAAGCACAGTTCACGGGCAACAAAGGCTCCCAGTAGCGTGCCAGCAGCCATAACAAGGGCGGGTTCAGTGGGTACATGCTTGGCGAGCACGTTCGAGACGAGCAGATGGGCGCGTTTCGGGTTGCGGCGCAGTGCCAGACCCACCAAATCCTCCACGGCGAAGGCGCTGTCCGGGGCGGTGCGGATGCGGACGTCCAGCTGGCGGGCCACAAAGTCGCCAGTCCAGTTCGAGTTCGCGGTCAGGCGGGGCTCGAAAACGCTCATCCCATGCTCGCTTCGAGGTGGTCGACGAAGGTGACACCGGCGGCGGAAACACCGTAGGCGTCGGCCCGGAGCAGAGTGCGCCGAGCCCATGCCTGGTGCGGTTTCATCTCATTCATTTTGTTCCCGTACGGGGACGCAGCGGCGCCACCGTTCGTGTTTCCAGCGATCGCCACGGCGTCAAGGTATTCCTCATGGCTGACAACGCTCATGGCATGGACCAGGGCGATGTGGCTGGGGTGGATGACAGTCTTGCCGAGCAAGCCGTTGGCCAGGTCCAGCTCTATTTCACGGATCAAGGTGTCAAGGTTCGCCGTCATGATGCGTTGACGCAGCTCCTGCTCATGGGGCCCCACAAAGGGGGTGACGCGCAGTTGCGGACGCAGCACGCGCTCTGTGTTGGAATAGTGTTCCCAGACGGGGCCGGAGATGACGAAACCGCCGTCGGGCCGGCCCAGCACGTTGACGATGTCCCCGATGACCCCTGCCACCACATTGACGTCGTAAATGGTCAGGTCGCGGGAACGTCGCAGCCCAAAGGCACTGGACATGTCGGTGGCGCCGATCCGCACCGACAAAATGTCCTCCCGATGGGCTGCCAGCAGGGCATGGATGTTTGTCAACGCTGCTGCACGCGTTTGGATATGGATGATGGGCGATGATTCCAGAATTGGCATCACACGCAGCCGATGCGAAGGTGCGCCGTCGGCTGAGGGGGTGCCGTCAAGCCCCAGCTCCTGCTGCACCACGTGGAGTGCAGACAAGAACGCCGCACCAGTGCCGTTTTCATTGTCAAACTTGGGCAGCACAAAACCCGTGAGCAGGGCCGTTGCGGCACCCGCGCGCCGGGCCACCCGGAGCATTTGCTCGGGGGTGCGGACCCGGACAAACAGCAGCGGCAGGTCGTGTTGGTGCCGTGCGAGTGAGGCCAGTGCGGCAACCACGTTTCCTTCAGCCTCTGGAACGTCGGCGTCGGGGATGGAATCCTCCAGGCAGAGCACCATGGAGACGCAGCCAAGATCGCGCTGGCGCAGCACATCCTTGACAAGATCACTGCGGTTCGCCGGGGTATAGAGGGTGCCGCCCAGGGCCACAGCCAGCAGCTCCGGGGTGCTTTCGGCAGTCAGTTCCAGGGGCAGCCGATGGAAAAGCTGCCCGGCTGCGGAGTCGGTCAGGGAACGAAAATGTCGCATTGGCCCTTTCGAGCTGTTGATGAATAGCGGAACGTGGCCCGCCGGCAAAAGACGCTAGCGCCCGTAGGAGGAGACAGGCGCCCTGTGCGTCATGGAAAAGTCGAACTCCTGCCAGATTTTTATGTCCGGCCAATCGTGGGGAACAGGCTCGGCCCGCAGTTCTAGAACATTGCCAATCCTGTGCGCCAGCAGCACCATCTGCGTTCCGTCGGCGGCAGGCGGTAGCGCCACAGTGTCGCCTGAGAACAACTGCACCCCCATGGGGGAACTGCTGCGGTTGATGAAAATAGCGCGGCGCAACTCGCGTACATGGCGCAACGAGACGAGGGCTTCGCGGCCGTTGTACCCGACCAATTCCCGGTTCCCGGAAGTCTCGACGGGGGTGCCGGCCTTGTGGCCGTCCACCGTTTTCCCGCCAGTCACCCCGCGCACACTCTCCCAGGCTATGGCCGTGCTTCCACTGACCACCATGGTGCCGACGCAGGACTGAAGCGCCGATAAGCGCAGCACCCTGTCAACCAGGTTCAGTTCGTATACGTCCGCAATTCCCGGGGCGGGGAACAACAGTTTGACCTCTTGGTCTTCCAGCGCGGCCTTTTGCCGCCGGGCGGCCAGCCTTTGCGCACGTGCGCTCGTGGACGACGGCGTGGTGCCACGTCCCAGCACCAGCCCGGCAGAGCGTGGGGTGTTGGCCGGGGGAGTTTGAGGAGTTTGAGAATTTTGGGCTTGACGTGCGGGTGCAGGACTGGTTGCTGCAGCGTTGGTTGGAGCAGGCCTTGCTGGAGCTGAGGCTGACGGACGCAGTGTCAGCGATGGTGCTGCAGGTGCGGACGCAGGTGCTGGTGCAGACGCAGTGGCTTGCCCGGATGCGGCAGCTGCAGGCTGGGTGCGCCCGGGCTTGATGCGGCGACGCAAAAAAACCAGGTCGGTGCGTGGATTTGAGGGAGCAGTCATGTCAGGGCCTTACAGGCTAATTCCGTAGTCCTTGGCGACGCCGGCCAAGCCCGTGCTGTAGCCCTGGCCCAAGGCGCGGAACTTCCAGTCGGTTCTGTGCCTGTACAGCTCACCAAAGATCATGGCCGTGACGGACTCAAGCTTGAGAACTGACATGTTGAAACGCACCAGCTCCCTGTTTTCATCCGTCGCCACCCGAATGTGGGCGCTTCGCACAGAGGCAAAGCTGCCGTGGCCGCGGAGTTCCGGATCTACATAAGCCAGGAAAATGATCTTCGAAACGTCCTCGGGGACCAGCTTCAATTGGACATCGATCTGCTCCTGGTCGCCGTCACCAATGAAAGTGACGGAGGAGTCAGCGCTGACCAACTGGTTGAAGAACACAAGGTGGTCATTGGAAACAGCCTTGCCGTCGCCGTCGCACATGACAACAAACGGAACCAGCTCCGCCTGTGGGCCATTGCTGGGGATGGTGTCCCAGCCCATGCCAACCACCACGTGGTCAAGGCCGGGATTCTCTACCGTGAGGGCCGCATTGGCCCCTGCCACTAGTGCTGCCAAGGTTGGCCCTCCAGACGCAATGGGTCTCTTTCTGAAACAGGTTGTTGAAGTTGCAAGGCGGCGTCCTGTGCTGAGAATTTGTCCGCCAGGAAACGCCCATGCGTGGAGAGCTCCTCGACGGCACCAATGCGAATCTGGTTCAACAGGTCCGCAAGGGTTAGTTCCAGGGTGGCCAACTGCTCGGCAAACAAAAATGTGGCAGCGGACTCCTCGCCATGGTGTGCTGGCGGCAACCCGAGATAGGCCTGCAGGGGCGTGGGCACGTAGCTGCAGATCATTGCGTTGAGCAGCACCCTTTGCTCCGTGGAGCAGCCGCGGATGCTGATGTCGGCGACGGTGTCACGCATGAGGTCGCCCAAATGGCGCAACTGGGACGTTAGCAGGGGCGGGAGCTTGCTTCCCGACCTGCGCACGGCAGCACGCAAATTGTCCACGGAGGCACCCATCTGGGCGATTTCCTCCGCCACCGGATCAACACTCGGGAATGCAGGGGCTTGAGGAGCGGGTGCTCCACCAAACCTGCCCCCCAAGAAACGGCCAATCATTGCCCTACCCTTGTCCTGTCGTCAGCTTCGTCGTAAGTACTTGTCAGACTACTCGCGTTCAGACTGGCGTGAACGTTCCAGATACGGCTTGGCTTTGGCGAGTCCGGCTTCCAGGGCGTGCACGGTGCTTTCCATGTTCTTGGCGGCCGAAGCCCTGAAGGTGTCGATGGCGTCCATGGTCTCAAAGACGTTGTCGAAGGCTTTCTGCAGGGTTTCCACACTCACGCCGGAGCTGGCGGCCTGCTGGTGGATGCGGACGGTCTGATCCTTGAGCATCTCAGAGGTCTTCAAGATCATGTTGTTAGTGGTGGTATTGATGGCATCGATCTGGTCCAAAACCATCTTCTGGTTGGCCAATGCCTGGGCCACGATAACTGCCGTGCGCAGGGCCGAAATGGTGGTGGTCCGGGCCCTGTCGACACCCTTGATCAGTTCAACGTTGTTCTTGCGGATCAAGTCCATGGCCAGGTAGCCCTGCACCGACACTGCCAACTGGGTCAGGATGTCCTGATGGCGCTGGCGGATGGGGAAAAGCACATCCGCCTCGAGCTTCTGGGCCTGCTCAATCTGGCCGGAGGCGCGGGTAGCGTCGATCTTTTCAACACAGGCAGCGTCCAAAGCCTTCGCGAAAACGGCGTATTCACTCAGGCTTTGCATGGCTTCCCACATCTTGACCTTTTCCCCAGCAAGGGAGGCGTTGTCCTTGAGGAGTTCGTCCTGGCCGGCCATGAGGGACTTGATGATGGCGTCGAGCTGAACCTGGGCCGACTCGTACCTTTGGAAGTACTTGGCCAGTTTGTTGCCGCCGGGAATGAAGCCGAGGATCTTGCGCCCAACGCCTAAATCGGCGTTGTTGGGTGTGAGGTCTTCAACGGTGCTGCGCAGGTCGTTCAACGTGCCGGCCACCTGTGCCTGGGCGCTGTTACCGCTTTTCTTGGCACCGGACACCGACGTGGAGGAACGCTCCAACATGCGGCTGGAGGCATCCGAGGAGGAGGTCATTTCAGTTCCAGCAAGCTTGGAGATCCCATCAACCTTTGTGGTGAATTCGGGGCTGCGGGCGTCGAAAGTGGCGATCTCGGCAATGAATTCCCTGGCCTGGACGTTGATCTGGGCCTGGCGCTCCGCCGGTACTGGAACCATGCCGGGAGCTTCGTCCGCCGCAACAATTTCCGGTGCGTCGGGAGCCTTGAGGACAAGGGCTGTTTCGGCTTCTGTGGGAGGTGTCAAAGGTGAAGTCATTGTGAGATCCAATTTTCGAATAGCAGGAAACAGGAAACAGGAAACGTAGCCGTGGGCGGGTCGGGCCCCACATCCGCCAGGAAGGAGCGGGTGGGTGGGCCCACACCTCCGAGGGGCCCCAATTCTAGAC
The DNA here is from genome assembly GCF_017353415.1 of Arthrobacter sp. E3. Classification (GTDB taxonomy): domain Bacteria; phylum Actinomycetota; class Actinomycetes; order Actinomycetales; family Micrococcaceae; genus Specibacter. Next base: position 70,924 of record NZ_JAFMPX010000003.1, on the reverse strand, counting down.
GCGGCAGCGGCTGGAACTGGTCAGGAGGTGGGGACTAGCCCAGGGGAACACCAAAGTCGGTGGCAATGCCAGCCAAGCCCGAGGCGTAGCCCTGACCCACTGCCTTGAACTTCCACTCTGCACCGTTGCGGTAGATTTCGGCAAACAGCATGGACGTTTCCGGTGCTGCGTCCTCGCTCAGGTCGAAGCGCACCACTTCTGCATCGCTGCTTTGGTTGACCACGCGGCAGTACGCTCCGCGAACCTGGCCAAAGTTCTGGCCGCGAGCATCGGCCTGGTCGATGGAGACCACGATGACGACGCGTTCGACGTCGGCCGCCACCTTGGTCAGGTCGATCAGGATTTGTTCGTCGTCGCCTTCACCTTCACCGGAGCGGTTGTCGCCAAGGTGGGTGACCGAACCGTCTTTGGTTGCTGGCTGGTTGTAAAAAATGAAGTCCTCGCCGGACCGGACCTTGCCGTTGGACGCCACCAGTAGTGCGGAGGCATCAAGGTCAAATGCGTCGCCGGTGGTGGTGCGGGGATCCCAGCCCAAGCCAACCAGCGCCTTCTGCAGGCCCGGGTCGGTTTTGGTCAAAGAGAGGTTGTTGCCTTTTGCAAGTGTCAATCCAGCCATGAAGTCTTGTCCTTACCTAGTGAAACGGTCAGCGGGGTGAATACCCTATCGGTGCCGATACGCAGTTGAGTCCGCGCACCGGCACCTCAGGGAGGCCAGTCGGGGAGTTTAGTCCAGAACGATGCCGTAGTCGGTGGCGATGCCGTGCAAGCCACTTGCATAGCCCTGGCCAACCGCGCGGAATTTCCATTCGGCACCGTTGCGGTAAATCTCGGCGAACACCATGGTTGTCTCCGACGCGGCATCTTCGGAGAGGTCGTAACGGACAATCTCCTGTTCGTTTTGCTGGTTCACCACACGGCAGTAGGCGTCCCGGACTTGTCCAAAGTTCTGGCGGCGGGCTTCGGCCTGATCAATCGAGACAACGATGACAACACGTTCGATGTCGGGTGAGACCGTGGCGAGATTGATCAGGACCTGCTCGTCGTCACCATCGCCTTCACCTGTGCGGTTGTCGCCCTGGTGAACGACCGAACCGTCCTTGGATTCCAGCTGGTTGTAAAAGATGAAATCGTCATTGTTGCGGACCTTGCCGCTGCTGGTGACAAGGATGGCTGATGCATCCAAGTCGAACTGGTCGCCACTGGTGGTGCGCGGGTCCCAGCCCAAGCCGACCATGGCCATTTGCAGGCCGGGATCGGCCTTGGTCAGGGAAAGGTTGCTGCCCTTGGAAAGTGTCAAAGATGCCATGGAAAGATAACTCCTCTAATTCTTCGAAGCGTCGTTAAATTCAGCTCATACGAACAAATGCTTGTGGCGAAACCCTACAGTGCGTTGGCTGCCGGTTGGATCAAGTCCATCACAGTGCGGCCGTTGGCGCGGTCACCGATGGCCGTGAACTTCCAGCCGTTTCCATCACGGGACACCTTCGACATGATCATGGCGGTGTGCGTTCCGGCTTCAGTCAACTGGAAACGGGCCACTTCGGGGGAGCCAGCCGTTGAATCGTCGAGCAGGCGGCAGAACGCGTTCTCAATGGTGTCGAAAGTCTGGCGGCTGTAGCTGCTGATGACGAACACGATCTGTGAGACTGCGGGGGAAACCTTGGCCAGGTCCACCAAAATCGTCTCATCGTCGCCTTCACCTTCACCGGTGAGGTTGTCACCGGTGTGCTGGGTGGAGCCGTCCTTGCTTTGGAGCTGGTTGAAGAACACCGTATCGACAGCCTTGCCTGCTCCATCGAAGAAGATGGCCGAGGCATCCAAGTCAACTTCCGCTGCCTTTTTTACACCGCCAAAGAAGCCGCGCTTTACTGGGGCTGCGGAGTCCCAGCCCAAGCCCATGCGCACCCGGGTGAGGGCGGCGCCGTCGTTTTTCTTCAGTGAAAGGGCCTGGCCCTTTTGCAAACTAAGTCCCATGTCAGTGGTTCTCCCTTGAATTGGATAACAAAATATTTGGTGGCTGTGGGTTATTTGTTAATTAATGCGAAAGTTGGTCAACTTTTGACTCTTCCACTGCCGATAATCGTTTATTGCGAACGATCGATGACAGGAAGGCTGCGCCGATGAAGAACACGCCGATCAGGCCTGTCACCACCTCGTTGACTTCCAAGCTGATGGTCAGCAGCAGTATGACGGCCAAGGCACCAATGGCCCAGTGTGCGCCGTGGTCAAGGTATTCGTAGTCGTCCAAAGTGCCTTCTCGGACAAGGAACACGGTGAGCGAGCGGACGAACAGTGCACCGATGAGGCCCAGGCCCAGGGCGATGATGATCGGGTCCGAGGTGATGGCGAAGGCGCCGATGACGCCGTCGAACGAGAAGGATGCGTCAATGACCTCGAGGTAGATGAACAGCATGAACGCTGCCCGGCCCACCGCTTTGCCCACGCCCTGGTTGTTCTTCTTGGCAATTTTTGCCGCCTGGGCGTCGGTGTCCTGGGCATCGGTGTCGCCGTCTCCGTCAACGTCGAACATCTCGCCCAGCCCATTGACGAGCATGTAAGTGACCATGCCGAGAATGCCGGCAATCAGGACGTCAACTTCCTTGCCCGGACGGACCATGGCGGCGGCTGCGAGCAAAATGATGAGTGAAACGGCCATGGAAGCCCCATGCAGTCGGCCAATGAAGGCCATGGGCTTTTCCAGAAAGCTGAGCCAGTGCAGTTCACGTTCTTCAAACATGAAGTCCAGGAAGAGCATCAGCAGGAAGACGCCGCCGAAGGCTGCAATCTGTGGGTGTGCATCGTGGAGCAGGTAGGCGTAGCTGCCGGGGGTGTGGATGTCACCCTTTTCCAGGGCCAGCTGGATCGCCTCGACCGGGTTGAGGTTGGCAGTGACGCCAACAATCAACAAGGGGAAGGCGACGCGCATGCCCACCACGGCGATCAAGATGCCCACAGTAAGGAAGATCTTCTGCCAGAAGGCGCTCATTTTTTCCAGGATGCGGGCGTTGACCACGGCATTGTCGAAGCTGAGGCTGACTTCCAACACGCCAAGAATTGCACAGAGGATCAGCGCCTGAACACCGCCGTAGAAGTACGCGACCACAAGGGCCACGGCGGTGATCCCGAAGGACCAGCCAAAAGTTTTAAAGAACACGCGCTGACAAACTCCTCGAAAGTTCCCTGCGATGTGTGGGCAGGGTTTGCGGTTGTTGCAGGTGGAACTTCACGCGATCCGACGACCCACGCAGTGAACCTGCAAATTCAATTGTCTCCAATCACGCTACACATTCCTAACGGCTGGACCGAACGAAGGGTTCCAACTTGTCACGCAATGTGGTGAAACTTGGGTACACGAACGTCTCGGCGCAGTAGAGTCGCGGAGCAGGACATCGCTTCACAGTGCCAAGCGGGTGACGAATAGCCAATTTCCAGCGATTTAAGGAGCCGAACCATGAACGAGATTTCGCTTGACGCCAAGGGCCAAAACAGACTCAATATCTTGGTGGGTTGGGCAGCTGAAGTTGCCCGCACGGGGCAGCAGGTGCCTGACCACTGTCACTTGGAAATGATTGCCCACACGAAAATCGTCGAGGTGGACGGTCCGGGGGCAAAAGTCGTGGAGCTGTGGGAACCCACCATCAGCTGGATGTTGAAGCAAGCCGCGTTTGGCGTCGCGGAACCATACCGGCACCTTCCGGATGAACTGCTCAACCCCGTGGGTGGCGAAACCCGGGCACACAGCGAAACCCAGGCTCCCGCCGTCGTGCTTGTGGAAAAGCAGGTCCCTGCTGAACCGCCACTGGCACCACGGGCGAGAGCGGCTGCAGTGTCGCGCACCCCCAAGTGGGAGCTTGCGGCCATTGAGCAGGTGCACGACGCCATCCAACGCTACATCAAGCCGCTTGAAGCCCTGCGTGCCCGGGACGCCAAAGAAGGCGACACCCGCATGGTGGTCACCGACATGCTGTGCGAAGGACTGGACTACGACAAGTTCACGGACCTCACCACCGAATACATGGTGAAACAGGACTTCGCGGATTACGGGGTGCGGATCGACAAGCAGATGGTGGCCTTCATCGAGGTGAAGCGGATCAGCCAGAAACTCAATGAACGCCACCTGCGCCAAGTGCTGATGTACGCGGTCAACGAGGGTGTGGAGTGGATGGTACTCACCAACGGTGCCGTGTGGCAGGCCTATCACCTCACTGGTGGTCTACCGGTAGTGGTGGACATGGCCTTCGAGGTGGACTTGCTGGGGCCGGCCTCATTGGCGGAGAAAACCGAGCTGATGTTCCTGCTGCACCGGGAAGCGCTCAAACGCCGGCGCATCGACGAAGTGTGGCGTCACCGGGCAGCCATCGAGCCAGGGGCGGTGCTGGATATGCTCCTGTCGGAGCCGATGCTTGACCAGCTGCGCAAGGAAGTGAAGCGCAGAACGGGAACGGCCACCACCGTGGAGGCACTGAGCGAGGTGATCCGCACCGAAATTGTGGACCCGAAGCTGATTGCCAAGCTGTTCAAGGCCGATCGCGGGCCTGCTCCCGCCTCCGGTCCGTTGCGAAAGTAGACTGGCCCCATGACCACAGCACCTGAAAATCCCGTTGATCCCGCCGCGCTGGCCACACTGCCCAAGGCCGAGCTGCACCTGCATATTGAAGGCACGCTTGAGCCAGAGCTGATTCTGGAACTGGCTGCCCGAAACGGCCTGACCCTACCGTTTCCCACATTGGATTCCCTGCGGGCGCAGTATGAGTTCAGCGACCTGCAATCCTTCTTGGACCTGTACTACGCCAACATGGCCGTGCTTATCACCGAGGCCGACTTTGCTGACATGACCCGGGCCTACTTGGCCCGTGCACAAGAGGCGGGGGTGCAGCACGCCGAGATCATGTTTGATCCGCAGGCCCATGTGGCCCGCGGCGTGGAACTTTCGACGGCGGTCAACGGCATTGCGGCCGCCCTGGCTTCCAGCGTGGCTGACTTTGGCATCACGACCGAACTGATTGCTGCTTTCCTGCGCGACCAGCCGGAGGCTTCCGCACTGGAAGTTCTTGAGCAGCTGCTGGACATGGAGGCGCCCATCATCGGCATTGGGTTGGACTCCGCAGAGGTGGGCAACCCGCCGTCGAAGTTCATTCGGCTCTACCGGCGCGCCAAGGAAGCTGGACTGCGGCTGGTGGCCCACGCGGGAGAAGAGGGGCCGGCCAGCTATGTTGAGGACGCCTTGAACCTGCTCGGTGTTGAGCGGATCGACCACGGCATCAGGGCTGTTGAGGACAGGATTCTGGTCAAGCGGCTTGTGGCGGAGCAGGTGCCGCTGACGGTCTGCCCGCTGTCCAACGTGCGGTTGCGCGCCGTGGATACCCTCGCCGCACACCCGCTGCCGCAGATGATCTCCGCCGGCCTAAACGTGTGCGTCAACTCTGATGATCCGGCATATTTTGGCGGTTATGTGCATGCCAACTTTGCAGCGCTGGTGGCGGAGTTTGCTTGGGATGCAGACACCGTGGAGAAGCTGGCGGGCAACTCCGTACGGTCTTCGTTTGCCTCAGAGGGGCGAAAAGCTGAGATGCTAGCGGACATTCGGGCATGGCGGGCCGCACAGAGCTGATTTCGCGGCTGATTGAGCGGCGAAGAAGGGGCCAGCCTGCGAGAAAGGCGTGTCTTCCGCACCATCTCGCAAGCTGGCCCCTGTCTCGATGAATCCGTGCAGGGCAGGGCTACTGACCGGCTGGACGCAGGCGCAGTGCCTGCATGCCGCCGTCGACCGCGATGGAGGTGCCCGTGGTGGAGCCGGACAACGGGCTGGCTAGGTAGGCCACGGCGCCTGCCACTTCGTCCGCTGTCACGAGACGGCCGTGCGGCTGGCGGGCGTTCAGTGCTTCGCGTTCGGCAGCGGGATCGTCAGCCGAGCTGAGCAGGCGCCCAATCCACGGGGTGTCGGCTGTGCCGGGGTTGACGCAGTTGACGCGAATGCCTTCACGCAAGTGGTCCGCGGCCATGGCCTGGGTCAGAGAGAGTACTGCGCCCTTGGTGGCCGAGTACAGGGCACGCTGGGGGAGGCCGGCGGTGGCTGCGATGGAGCAGGTGTTCACAATGGCTGCCGACGGGGACTTTCGCATGTGCGGCAGGGCTGCCCGTGAAACGCGGACCATCCCGACGACGTTGATGTTCCACACCAGCGCCCACTCGGCGTCGTCGTTGTCTTCAACGGTGCCCTGGGCGCCAATTCCTGCGTTGTTCACGACAATGTCAATGCGTCCCAGTGCTGCCACGGTACCCTCAATTGCGGCTTTGACGGAGGCGTCGTCGGATACATCGCAAACAAAGCCCAGCTGGCCCTCGGGGAGGTCTTTGGGATTCAAGTCCAGCACGGAGACGTTCGCCCCCATGGCCTGCAATTTGGCTGCAATGGCTGCGCCGATTCCTGATGCGCCGCCTGTGACGACGGCTGTAAGGGTTGAAAGTTCCTGGCTCATTTATGCCTCCTGGGTGGTTGTGTCTGCGCGGAAGAATGTTTGGCGCTGGCGGCCGAGGCCACCGATTTCCATTTCGACGACGTCGCCGTCCTGAATGTAGGGGAAACGCCCTGAGAGGGCTACGCCCTCGGGGGTGCCGGTGAGGATCACGTCCCCTGGTTCCAGCACCATGTACTGGCTCAGGTGGTAGATGATCGTGGGGACGTCAAAGATCAGGTCTGAAGTGTTTGAATCCTGACGGAGCTCGCCGTTGACCCAGCTCTTCAACGACATGTTCTTGGGGTCGACCTCATCGGCTGGCACAAACCACGGGCCCAGGGGTGTGGACTTGGGCAGTGACTTGCCCTTGGTCCACTGGCCTGCTTCGCCGGGGAGCTGGTATTCCCGTTCGGAAAGATCGTTGGCCACGACGTAGCCGGCCACGGCGCGGGCTGCTTCCTCGGTGCTAGAGAGGTAGCTGACTTCTTGGCCGATGACGATGCCCAGTTCCACTTCCCAGTCGTACTTGGCTGCTGCCGGGGGGATGGGGGAGTCGTCAAAGGGGCCGGCAACGGTGTTGTTCGGCTTGAGGAACACGACGGGGATTGCGGGGGGCTGTGCCCCTGATTCTGCTGCGTGGGCGGCGTAGTTCATGCCGATGCAGACCACGCTGTTGGGGCGGGCCAGCGGGGTGCCGATGCGCAGTTCAGCAGCGTTTTCAAGGATCGGCAGGGTGCCGTTTTCCAGCGCTACCCGCAGGGCGGCCACGCCTCCGTTGGCCAGGAATGCGCCGTCGATGGTGTCAGTGAGCGGACGTGCGTCGTAGCTTTGCTCGGTTCCGGATGAGTCGGCGGCAATGACCACGGGAATTTCCCGGCCAAGCTCACCAAGGCGTGCAATCTTCATGAAATTTATGTCCTCTGCAACCGCCAAAAGTGCGGTTCTTGTTCTCGAAGGCCCATGGCAGGGCCTTAACATCTGAGCTTTTAGGCAACTTTACTCACATTATGCGGTAATTTCAGCATATCTCCTAGTATTGACATGTGAAACATCGGATGTTTAGCTGGTAGTGACTTTTCTAGCTTTTCGAAACTTTTCTACAGGGAGCAGCACCGTGAGCACAATCATTGCCGTAGAGACCAGCGACGTCCGTTTTCCAACGTCACGTGATCTGGATGGCTCTGATGCCATGAACCCGGATCCCGACTACTCGGCGGCGTACCTGCGCATCGTCACGGACAGCAGCGACGGACATGAGGGGCATGGCTTTGTCTTCACGATTGGCCGTGGCAACGACGTTGAAACGGCTGCCATCAAGGCGCTGACCCCGTACCTGATGGGCCGCAATGCCGAGGAACTCCTGCAGGACATGGGTGCCACCTATAAGGAGTTCATCAACGATTCCCAACTGCGCTGGCTTGGCCCGGAAAAGGGTGTCATGCACATGGCCATCGGTGCCGTGACCAACGCACTGTGGGACCTGAAGGCAAAGCGTGCGGGCCTGCCGCTGTGGCAGCTGCTGGGCAGCATGAGCCCCGAAGAACTCGTTAACCTGGTCGACTTCCGCTACCTGAGCGACGCCCTGACCCGCGAGGAGGCGCTGGAAATTCTGCGCAACGCGGAAGCGGGACGCGAAGAGCGTACGGCGACGCTGCTGGCTGAAGGCTACCCGGGCTATACCACCACGCCGGGCTGGTTGGGGTACTCCGATGAGAAGCTGACCCGTCTGGCACATGAGGCAGTGGCGGACGGCTTCAAGCAGATCAAGCTCAAGGTCGGTGCCGACCTCGAAGATGACGTGCGCAGGCTGCGTGCCGCACGTGCCGCCGTCGGACCTGACATTAAAATTGCGGTGGATGCGAACCAGCGCTGGGACGTGGCCCAGGCCATCGAATGGATGAAGCACCTGGCTCCGTTCGACATCGCCTGGATCGAGGAACCGACAAGCCCGGATGACATCCTGGGACACGCTGCCATTTCCCGCGGGGTCGCCCCGATTCCGGTAGCTACCGGCGAACATGTCCAGAACCGTGTTGTCTTCAAGCAGATGCTGCAGGCCAACTCCCTGCAGGTCCTGCAGATTGATGCAGCCCGCGTGGCCGGTGTCAACGAGAACGTTGCCATTTTGCTGCTGGCAGCCAAGTTCGGTGTTCGCGTCTGCCCCCACGCCGGTGGTGTGGGCCTGTGCGAGGCGGTCCAGCACTTGTCGATGTTTGACTTCGTTGCCGTTTCGGGCCAAAAGGAAGACCGGATGATCGAGTTCGTCGATCACCTCCACGAGCACTTCATCACCCCGATTGACGTGCATGACGGCTGCTACTGGCCGCCGCTGACTCCAGGCGGCGGCAGCGAAATGCATGCAGCCTCGGTTGCCGAATACACGTTCCCGGACGGTGCGTTCTGGGTCGCTGACGCGGCTGAGAGTGGCAATTCCACAGCCAACCTAACCCTGGCAACGGAAGCAGTCTAAATAAATGCCATCCCAGGTACATGTTGACCATGCTCCGTGGTTCACGGAGTCCAGGCTTGGAATGTTTGTGCATTGGGGACTTTATGCATTGCCGGCCAGGCATGAATGGGTCATGAGCTTCGAGCGCACCAGTGTGGAGGACTACGCTGCGTACTTTGAGCGCTTTGACCCTGATCTTTACGATCCACGCGAGTGGGCCAAGTCCGCCAAGGCCGCTGGGATGGAATACGTGGTGCTGACCACCAAGCACCACGAGGGGTTTTGCCTGTGGGATTCGGCGTTGACGGACTACAAAGCCACCAATACCCCAGCTGGCCGGGACTTGCTGGTTCCGTACGTTCAGGCTCTTCGTGAAGCCGGACTCAAGGTTGGCTTCTACCATTCCCTCATTGACTGGCACCACCCGGACTTCACTATCGATGACATCCATCCGCTGCGGGACGCACCCAACGTGGAGGAGCTCAACGCCAGCCGTGACATGAACGTCTACCGGGAGTACCTGCATGGGCAAGTTCGGGAACTGCTGACCAACTACGGCAAGATCGACTACCTGTTCTTTGACTTCTCATATCCTGAGGGGCCCATGGCCGTCAGGTACCCGGGCAAGGGTAAGGAAGCCTGGGGCTCGGTGGAGCTCGTGGACATGATTCGAGAACTGCAGCCCGGCATCATCATCAACGACCGGCTGGATGTTCCCGGCGACTTTGTCACCCCTGAGCAGTACCAGCCAACCGGCGCCATGATGAGCGGTGGCAAGGAAGTGCCATGGGAGGCGTGCCAGACTCTCAATGGCAGCTGGGGCTATGACCGTGACAACATGGATTACAAGTCCGTGGAGTTGTTGGTGCGCATGCTCATCGACGGCGTCGCAAAGGACGGGAACCTGCTGCTGAACGTGGGGCCCACGGCCCGCGGCGAGATTGATCCGCGTGCCTCCGCCACCCTGACTGGCTTGGGGGAGTGGATGCGCGCCCATGGACGGTCAATCCGCGGGGCGCACAGCACAAGCCTCGTGCCGCCAGCGGACTGCCGCTTTACCCGCTCCGGGAACCGGCTCTACCTTCATCTTTTCGCCTGGCCACTGAAAGTGGTGCACCTGCCCGGGCTGGCCGAGCACGTCAGCTATGCCCAGTTGCTCAATGACGCCTCTGAGATTGTGATTGAAAAACTGGATCCCGCACAGCTTGCCATCAATACGCGGCCGGGTGGCCAGCCCGCAGACACCTTGACACTTGTGCTCCCTGTCCAGCGCCCCAACGTGACGGTACCCGTCATCGAACTGTTCCTCAACGATGAAAGTGAGTTGGCATGAGCCAGAAAATTGCCCTGCACACACGTCTGAAAGCTGGCAAGGAGGCGGAGTACGACTCCGTCCATGCCCGCATCAGCGATGAGCTGGATGCCGCCCTGCGCGCCGCAGGCGTTACCGGATGGAACATTTGGCGCAGCGGACGCGAACTTTTCCACGTGGTGGAGGTGGCCGACTACCAAGCCATGCGCAAGGAACTTGCCACCAATCCGGTCAACATCGCCTGGCAGGCCGTCATGGCCGAACTGCTCGAAGTTGAAGACGACTACTCTGGTGACGACATGGGCCTGGCGAAAGTGTGGGAACTGCCATGAGCCTTCCTGAACTGGGCCGGTTGGGCTTCGGTGCCGCAGGCATCGGCAACCTGTACCGCGCCATGGACGACGACGTTGCTGCCGCCACCTTGGCAGCAGCCTGGGACGCAGGCCTGCGCTATTTCGACACCGCACCTCACTACGGGCTGGGTTTGTCGGAGCGCCGCCTCGGTGCATTCCTCGCCACCAAGCCCCGTGACGAATTTGTGATTTCCACAAAGGTTGGCAGGCTCTTGGAGCCGGCGGAGAACGTCGAAGGTGCCCGGGATTCGCAGGGCTTTGATGTGCCGGCAGACACCGTGCGGCACTGGGACCCCTCCGAAGCTGGGATTCGCCGCAGCATTGAGGACTCCCTTGAGCGCACAGGCCTGGACCGCATCGACATCGTCTACCTGCACGACCCCGATGTTTACGACCTCGAAGCAGGCATCAACCAGGCACTGCCCGCGCTTGAAAAGCTGCGCGAAGAAGGTCTGGTCAAGGCAATTGGCGTGGGCTCGAACTCCGCGGACGCCCTGGCAGAATGTGTGGCGCGTGCCGACATTGACGTGATTATGCTGGCTGGCCGCTACTCACTGTTGGAACAGCCGGCTGCCGCAGATCTGCTGCCGCTGTGCCTGGAACGCAATGTTCAGGTGGCCAACTGTGGTGTCTACAACTCAGGCCTGCTGGCCCGGCCGGTGGTGCCAGATGACGCCCACTACAACTATGAGCCCGCCCCGGCGCACGTTCTGGCCCGCGCCAAGGCACTCGCTGCCTGCTGCGATGAATTCGGCGTGGAGTTACCCGCGGCTGCCCTGCAGTTTGCGGTGAGCCACCCGGCGGTCTGCACTGTGGTGGTGGGCGCCTCCAACGCAAAGCAGATCAAGCAGACGGCTGAACGCATGGCCGCCGTTATTCCAGCAGGCTTGTGGCCGGCATTGGTTGAGCGTGGCCTTTTGGATGAAAGCCTCCTTCATGTCTAGCTGCGCGTCCGACGCCGGTCGGGACGATGACGCTGTTGCCGAGAGGTTGGGAGCAGCAACGTTGCGCATCGACTCGCATCTGCATGTGTGGAAGCCCGCTCCAGGTCAATATTCGTGGCTGACACCGGCCCATGGGGTCCTCTACGACACGTTTACACCGGAACAGGCCCGGCAGGCACTTTCGGTGGCCGGGGTGAGCCAGGCGATCCTGGTGCAGGCAGATGACACGGCCGCCGACACTGAAGCGATGCTGCACGCGGCCGCAGCCAATGACTGGATTGTTGGAGTGGTGGGTTGGCTGCCGTTGGAAGATCCAGCTGCCACTGCGGATTTGTTGGAAAAGTGGACGGCCAGCCGGGCGTTTTGCGGGGTGCGCACCTTGATCCATGACAATCCACGGCCCGACATTTTGGAGTTGGAGTCCGTCAGGAAGTCTCTGACCCTGGTAGCGCAGGCCGGGCTCCCGTTTGATGTTCCTGACGCTTTTCCCCGTCACCTCGGGCAGGTGGCCGACCTGGCCCGTGCGCTGCCGGAACTTACAGTGGTTGTTGACCATCTCGGCAAGCCACCGCGAGGCGGTGCACCGGAGTCGATGAAACTCTGGGCGCAACAGCTGCGCGACGTGGCTTCGCTGCCCAACACGGTGGCAAAAGTATCCGGGCTGCATACCGACGCGGCAGAATTTTCAACAGCAGCACTGAACAAGGTCTGGGAGACTGCGCTGGAGGCGTTTGGCCCGGCACGGCTGATGTTTGGCGGAGACTGGCCGGTGAGCCTGCTTGGTGCCAGCTACGGGGATACCGTGGGCGTCCTGTCCGCCTTGATCAACTCGCTGGAGTCCACGGATGCACAAATGGTTTGGGCTGGAACGGCGCAGCGTACGTACCGTCGGTAACGGTTTCGTAAACATCGGATGTATTGGCACCAAACAAGTGTGTTTGTGTTTTAAATAAAATAACATGATGGAAGTCACGTTCGCCGGAAGCCCCGATGTACATGGCTAATGCCGGATATTTCACGAATTAGTAGAAGTATGCAGTTTTCGGTCAATGGCGAATGGCTTCAAAAGAGGTCTGATGTCGGATCATTTTGAATGAGGCTTGGAAGGACAGCATGAGTAAGAAACTTCTTCGGATATCCGGGGTGAACAAGAGCTTTCCGGGGGTCAAGGCGCTCTCCGAGATGCAGTTGGATCTCGGTCACAACGAGGTTTTGGCACTAGTTGGCGAAAATGGCGCCGGCAAATCCACGCTCATGAAGCTGCTTTCAGGTATTTACGTGCCGGATTCGGGCACCTTTGAAATCGACGGTGACCAAGTGGTCATCAACGGCACCAAGCACGCCCAGGAACTGGGCATCAGCATCATCCACCAGGAATTCAACCTGATGCAGGATCTGACCGTGGCCCAAAACATCTACATTGGCCGCGAGCCCCGCATTGGCGGGGTCTTCCTGAGTGAGCGCGCGCTGAACCGCAAGGCCCGCCTGCTGTTCAACCAGATCAACATTGATCTTGATCCCAAGGCGCGCGTCGGCGATTTGACGGTTGCCAAACAGCAGATGGTGGAAATTGCCAAGGCGCTCTCCTACAAATCACGCATTCTGATCATGGATGAGCCCACCGCTGCTTTGAACGACGCTGAAGTGGCCACCCTCCATGATTTGATCCGCAACTTCACGAATGAAGACACCGGTGTCATTTACATCTCGCACCGCATGGATGAGCTCAAGGCCATCTCAGACCGCATCACAGTGATTCGCGACGGTCAGTACATCGACACCGTCGACACGGCCAGCACCACCATGCGCGAAGTCATCAACTTGATGGTGGGCCGCGAAATTTCCGGCAACCAGCGTCCGGAAACCCATGCGCCAACGGATGAAGTTGTCCTGAAGGTCACCGGGCTGGAGACGAAGGACTTCCTGCGCAACATCAACTTCGACCTGCACAAGGGCGAAATCCTTGGTTTCGCCGGGCTCATGGGAGCAGGACGCACCGAGATCGCACGTGCCATTGTGGGGGCCGACCGCATCTCGGCCGGTTCCATTGAGCTCAATGGCAAGGTCGTGACCATCAGCAACCCTGCAGTGGCAGCCAGCATGGGCTTGGGCTATCTGTCCGAAGACCGGAAGCATTTGGGCCTCTTGCTGGAGCGTGACGTCAAAGACAACATCGCACTGAGCTCCTTGAAGATGTTCTCGCGCATGGGTGTGATCAATGACAAGGCCATGAAGTCAACGGCCACCACCTACATCGACAAACTGCGCATCAAGACCCCGTCCAGCGCACAAATCGCCAAGAACCTCTCCGGAGGTAACCAGCAAAAGATCGTCATTGCCAAATGGCTGGTCAAGGACTGCGACATCCTGATCTTTGACGAGCCGACCCGGGGAATTGACGTTGGCGCCAAGGAAGAGATCTACGCGCTGCTCAATGACTTGGTGGCACAAGGCAAGTCCATCATCATGATCTCTTCGGAGTTGCCGGAAGTGCTGCGGCTCTCGCACCGGATTGCCGTGATGAGCGAGGGCAGGCTCACCGGCTTCCTGTCCAATGAGGATGCCAACCAGGAAAACATTATGGAATTGGCTACTCAGAACATTGAAAGTGCCGTCTTGACACCCCTCCCACCGTCCAGCGCGCAGAGCGCCTCAAAGCAAGAAAGCACGGCAAACTGATGACACTGACCAAGGAAGATGCGCAATCCGCCACGGTTGCCAGCTACAAAAAATCAGAACTCAACACCCGGATTCGGGCCAGTTTCCAGCAGTTACTTGCGTTTGCAAGCCTGTTGGCGTTGGTGCTCTTCTTCTCCGTGGCCAGCTCAAACTTTTACCAAGCGGCTAACCTGTCCAATATTCTGCTGTCCACAGTGGTAACGGGACTTTTGGCATTGGGAACCACCTTTGTCATCATCACCGGCGGCATCGACCTGTCCATCGGAACGGGCATGACCTTGTGCTCGGTCATGACGGCCTACTTTATGACCCAGTTGGGCCTGCCCATGATTGTGGGCGTGCTCGGCGGCGTGCTGTTCGGTGTCCTCATTGGTTGTACCAACGGCTTCTTCGTTGCGGTGCTGAAGATCCCCTCATTCATCGCCACACTGGCCATGATGATGGTAGCTGCCGGCCTGGCCCTGGTCATCTCCGGCACGAAGCCGATCTACACCAACGAAGTTGAGGGCTTCCAGTCGATCTTTGCCCTGGGCAAGTCGATCCCGGGCCTGGTCGTCCCCAATGCCGTCTTCATCTTGTTCGCTGCCGCCATCGTGGCGGGAGTGGTGCTGTCCAAGACCGTCCTTGGCCGCTACACGTACTCCATCGGCAGCAACGAACAGGCAACGGCCCTCTCCGGTGTCAACGTGACCAAGTGGACCGTCATGATCTACACATTTGCCGGCGCCTTCACCGGGCTGGCCGGCGTCATTGCCGCAGCCCGCCTCAACTCGGCACAGCCCGCAGGTGGCATGGGCTTGGAGCTTCAGGCGATTGCCGCCGTCGTCATTGGCGGAACGTCACTGGCTGGCGGCAAGGGCTCCATCATCGGCACCGTCATTGGTGCGCTGATCATGTCGGTGCTGACCAACGGCCTGTCCATCATGTCGATCCCGCAGGAATGGCAGCAAGTTGCCGTCGGCGTGGTCATTATCCTCGCCGTCTACCTGGACATGGTGCGACGCAAAAAAACCGTCAAATAGTTTTTCAAAAACCGCGGTCCCCGCAACAGATTTGTCCAATTGTTTATACAAAGGAGTAAGACCCATGCAAAGAAGAAAATTTCTCGCCCTGGCTTCGGTGGCTGCAGTATCCCTGGGCCTTGCAGCCTGTGACACGGAGGCCGCTGCGCCTGCCGGTGGTGGCGCCAGCGCCGGCGGCAAGCCGTATATCGCCATTGTCTCCAAGGGCTTCCAGCACCAGTTCTGGCAGTCAGTGAAGCAAGGCGCGGAAAAGGCAGCCAAGGAATTCGATGTTGAGATTTCCTTCGAAGGCCCTGACAAGGAAACCAACGTTCAGCAGCAGATGGACCAGCTGAACAACGCCATGGCCAAGAACCCCCAGGCACTGGCCTTGGCAGCTTTGGATTCCAAAGCCGCAGAAGGCGTACTGCAGGATGCCAAGGCGAAGAACATCCCCGTCATTGCCTTCGACTCCGGTGTTGATTCCGACATCCCCATTGCCACTGCGTCCACTGACAACAAGGCTGCTGCCGCTGAAGCTGCAAAGCACATGGCGGAACTGCTCGGTAACAAGGGCGCGATTGGCATCATCAGCCACTCCCAGACGGCCACCTCAGGCACCGACCGTCGCGATGGCTTCGTGGACTACATGAAGGCCAACGCACCGGACATCAAGATCGTTGACGTGCAGTACGCGGACGGCGACCAGGCCAAGTCCACCGATGCCGCCAAGGCCATGATGACTGCCAACCCGGACTTGGCAGGCATGTACGGCACCAACGAAGGCGCAGCCATCGGCATTGTCAATGCTGTCAAGGAGATGAGCAAGACCGGCAAGCTGGTCATCGTCGGCTTCGACTCCGGTAAGGCCCAGATGGACGCCATCAAGGACGGCCTCATGGCTGGTGCAGTCACCCAGAACCCCGTGGGCATCGGCTACGAGACGGTCAAGGCCGCCGTTGCCGCCATCAAGGGCGAAAAGGTTGAGAAAGTCATCGACACCGGCTTCTACTGGTACGACAAGACCAACATCGCCGATCCCAAGATCGCCGCGAACCTGTACGAGTAGGCTTCACTGGACCGGCCCGCACCGATGGCAGGAGAACACGTTCGCGTGTTCTCCTGCCATCGGTGCGGGCCGGTTTCGTTTAAGCACTAGCCTGCTAAGGATTATCCCAAGCACGACGGCGCCCAGCGCGCCTGTTGCTGCGTGTGGCGGGGCCTAGAGCGCCTGCCGCAGCCAGTGCTCTACGCCACTGATGTGAACAGTCACCAGGGCCCTGGTGAGTTCAATGTCGCCGCGCTCCAGCGCTTCGATGATGGCCGCATGCTCCGAGAGAGTGCGGTCCACAGCTTTTTCCTGGGTGAGGCCACGCCAAATACGGGCACGGACAGTGCTGCTTGACAGTGAGTCCAGCACACTCTCCAAGTAGGAGTTGTTTGCGGCTGCCGTGATCAGTCCGTGGAACACAAGATCGTGCTCAACCAGGGATTCAACGCTGGTTTGCTCATCAATGTTGTCCATCGTGGCACGCAGGGTGGCGATTTGTTCCGCGGTGATGAGCCTTGCGGCTGTGGCTGCAGCCGCAGGTTCAAGCATGCGGCGGACCTCAAAGATCTCCAGGATGGTTTCATCCTGATGCAGGTCCACAATGAACGTCATGGCCTCCGTAAGCAGCTTCGGCTCCAAACTGGTCACGTAGGTGCCATCGCCGCGACGCACATCCAGGACACGTATGATCTCTAACGCTTTGACGGCTTCCCGCAGTGAACTCCGGGAAAGGCCCAGCTTCTCGCTGAGTTCCTTCTCGGGAGGCAGCCTATCTCCTGCGGCGAGCTCTCCGGAAATGATCATGTCCTTGATCTTGGTGATTGCTTCGTCTGTTACGGCCATACCAACAGTCTAATGGTCTGATGTTTGCTTTGCTGGGTGTGGCGCTCCGGCAGCAACGGTCCATCCCGTGAATCATGTCGACGGCGGCGTCTCGGCTACGGCGTTAAACAACTGTGCCCGGCACCTCAGAGGCACCGGGCACGGCCTTTATTCAGTTACTCATTTTGCAGTCGAACTAGGCGCGCTTGCCACGGCGGCGGACCACCACGACGAAGACCCCGCCGGCGATCAACAATGCCAAAGCCAAGAAGAGGCTTGATGTGGCATTGGCTCCCGTGTGGGCTAGATCGTCCTTCGTTGTTCCGGCCCCTGCAGCAGCCCCGGACTTGGTTGTTGCAGACGCAGTTGCGGAGTTGCTTGCAGTTGCGCTGGTCGTTGCCGTGCTTGTGGCATTTGCGGCAGCGGTCACCGTCAGCGAGATGCTGACTGTGGCACTCTCCCCAGCGTTGTCAGTGCCGGTGATGATCACTGCGTGCGCACCAGCCGGAACCGTTTCAGGCACCTTCGTGGTGAGGGCTACGCTCCCGTCCGTCGCGACAGTGGAGGTACCCAGCACAACGGGATCTGAATGCAACGTGAACGTCGCAGTGCTGCCCGACTTGAAGTTCTCGCCGGTGATTGTCAGATCAGCACCTGCTGCCACTGTTGTCGAGCTCAGCGTACCTGAAGGCTCCTCCGCCGCCGGAGGGGTGGTGGCATCAGGAGTAACCGTAGCAGTAGCAGTGGGCGTCTCCGTGGGTGTTGCCGTAGCCGTAGCCGTAGCCGTAGCCGTAGCAGTCGCTGTGGGCGTCACTACGGCCGCGTTGACTTTGAGGGAAGCTAAAGCTGAACTTGCTCTCTGAGTGGCAACGATGGTGAAGTCTCCTGCCGAGGTATCGGCCGGAATCGTGACGGTCAAAGTGGCGCTGCCCTGGGCATCGGCGGTTGCCTTGCCCAAGTTGATTGCACCAGGGCGCAATTCAACAGTGACGTCCTGACCGGGAGTGAAGCCAGTCAACGTGAGTTTGTTGGTTTCTCCGGCAGTTACGGTACCAGTCTCCACTGTGACGGTGGGAGTGGCAGGTGCCATGCCCTCGTCAACTACCCAGCCCTGATCAGCGCGCTTGGCGAAGTTGTCCGCCAAGGACTTTCCGCCGATCAATGCAGGTGTGCCGGCGCCATAGGTGGTGACAGTGATGGGTGCAGCAGCGGTGCCGTAACCCCAGAATGGGGTGTCGGACGCTGCACAGTCAGTGCCAGCCTTGAAATGAATGGCTGCACTTGTGGCGATTTCAGTCTGACGGAATTGTTCCATCGAGTTGAAAGGCCTGGCCTCTGTGCCGATCCCTGCCACAGGGGCCTTACAGTCAACGTAGAGGTCCATGAGGGGGGCCGGAGCCGCTGCCAAGGTTTCATACAGGGAAACGTTGGCGAAGAACGCGGGCGTCCGCGTGCCCTTCACTGTGACACGGAATTCCTGTGCAGTGGTGGTGTTGAACTTCAGGATGCGCAGTACGCCGACGGTGCCGGCTTCGGTGACCTTCGTCCACACTCCATTGACCTTTGCTTCAACAAGAAAGCCATCCACGTTCTGTCCGTGATTCAAAACATCTTCAGACAAGGCGATCCGGTCAACAGCCTTTGCCGAGCCCAAATTGATTTCGAAGCTCTGGCCAGCAGCCAGACCCTGCGTTGCAGAAGAACGGAAGTTCCCATCGGTGAGCAGTGCCGAAGCCTCGCCGTTGACGGAAACCGGCTGGCCCAAGGCGTGGTCCTGGCTAAATGCCTTTGCCCGTTCGGTGGTGAAGCCAGCCAAAGCCGTATTGGAGGATTCCGCGAACTTGCCCGTTGTGGTGGGCGGAACGTTGAGCAGCAGCACCGCGTTGCGTCCAGCCGAGTCGTGGTACTTGCCAAGCATCTCGGTCGGTGACTTTGGTGCATCATTCGGGTGAGCGAACCAGCCCTGGGTCAGCTTCATATCTGCTTCGCCCGGCCACCAGTGCAGGCTGTTGGCCGCGCCGGTCTTGACAGCTGTAAGCATCGACTTGGTGGAACCAAGGCTCGCATTGCCGTCCGGGGTGATGGCTGAAATCTTGCCGCCGTCGTCCGGTGTTTTGACAGGAAGCACGCCCCACTCGTTGTCGCGGGCGGTTCCCTGCTCATTGCCGATCCACTTGATGTCATTGCCGCCCACAGCCACTAGGGCGTGCGGCTGCAGCTTGGAGATCATGTCGTAGAAGGCGGGGTAGTCGTAGGTTTCGTGCTTTGCCGTGTTGCCTTGGGCACCGTCAAACCACACCTCGTCAACCTGGCCGTACTGGGTGAGAATTTCATAGAGCGTGTTCAGGAAGAAGGAACCGTAGTCGGTTGCCTGGTACTTGAACTGGGGAAGGTCCTTGCCTGCGCGGTCGTCGCCGGCAACGAGGGTTGGGATGGTGCGCTCGCTCTTGGCGCTGCCGTTGCCGAAAACACCGTCAACCTCCTGGTTGGAGTCGGCGGGGGACATGTACAGGCCAACCTTCATGCCGTACTTGTGCGCTGCCGTGGTAAATTCCTTCACCACATCGCCCTTGCCGCCCTTCCAGGGGGAGGAAGCCACCGTGTAGTCGGTGTAGCGCGAAGGGAAGGACATGAAGCCGTCGTGGTGCTTGACGGTCAGGACTGCGTAGCGGAATCCATTGTCGCGCAGGGTTTTGACCCAGCTGTCGGCATCAAAGTCAGTGGGATTGAAGCGAGCAGGATCCTCGGTGCCGTGGCCCCATTCCTGGTTGTAGAACGTGTTGATGCCAAAGTGGACGAAGGCCGTTTGGCGGGCTTCCTGCCATTCGAGCTGGGGCACTGTGGGGCGGACCAAGGCGGACTTGGCCAGTACGTTGGCCTCGCAGTCGCCTGTGCTGACCGAAACGTAGTTGGCCGGATCAATCAGGAGTGGCTCACAAACTTCAGGTTCGGCCTCGACCAGTTCCTGGTACTTGATTGCTGCGGCGTCGTAGCCGGCGGTCAGGGCGGCAAAACGGGTCTTGTCCAGCGTGCCCTTGAACGTGCGGGTGTTGCTGGCTTCCTTGACTTCTGCGCCGAAGCTGACGGTGGAGGTTGCGCTCTGGTTTTTGACGGCCTGAGCGCCCTTGAGGGGGGTCAGGAGTTTCCCGTCCATGCCGGCGATGAGCTCGGCAGTACCGTCGCTCTTGGGCACATACACCATGGAGAAGGTGTGGGCCTTGTTGACCTCGGGAACCGGAATGGTTTCAGCGACGGTCACCCATTTGCCGCTGGCGTTGGAGCTGAAACCGTACTCGAACCCGGTGGCACTGTTGGTGTAGCGGGCAAACAAGTTGCCGCCCACGGCAATGACCGTTCCTTGGGCTACCTGGGTTCCCGACGGCGTGAAGACAGCTTCGGCCACGAATCCCTTGTTCAGAGCCGCTGTGCCCAGCGGGAAGTCGCCCGCCGTGAAATCGAGTCCTTGCCCGGCTGGTGTCAGCGTGGCCACGCCGTTGGCGATGGTTTCTGTGCCGGCGCGCCGGGCCAGTGTCCCGGCCATAACCTCGCTGCTGGACGGGGTGTATTGGTTGGCGTTGAGCGTGCCGTCGTAGGTGACGTCCAGCAGGTCAGTCGACGCTGGACGCGGCTGGAATTCAAAGTCTGCGGCGTTGAAGGCAGTTGCTGCCTTGGCGAGACGGACCTCGTGGAGGGTGCCGCTAAAGCCGCGGGTGGTTGCCTGGGCGTTCACTTCATAACCAAAGCCAAAGACCGAGCCCAGATTGGCTCCGTTCTTCGCTGGAGAAGCGCTTGTCACGGTAGGCAACGCAACGCCGTCGAGCATTACCGTGAGCGTGGCGCCGGAGGCTGTGGGCAGGTAGTGGAAGGAGAGAGCATGCTCATTGTTCAAGGCAGGGTATGCCACTGATGCCTTGTTTGACGTCCACTTCGCACCGGCAAGGGAGTCGAAACCATAGCGAAGCTCGTCTGCCTGTGCACGGATGTAGAAGTTGCCACCGGCAGAGAAGATCGTGGACATGTCAGCTGCGCCCGTGGGTGTGAACTTTACTTCGCCCATGAATCCCTGGTCGGCCGTGTCGGCCCCGGTGGTCATGTCCGTGGGTGCATAGCGGAGACCTTGGGTGCCCCCGGCGAGCTTGACGCCTGAAAGGGGCACCTGCTCTTCGGCCCCGCTGACGCGCTGGAGCACGCCGTGCATGATTTCATCGCCCGTGGTGGTGTAAGCGCTGGTGCCGACCAGTGAGCCATTGAACCCCACGTTCAACGAGTCGCTGGTTGCGGCCTGAGCGGCCAGTGCCGGCACCAAAAGTGTGCCGATAAGGCCCGCTGCCGCCAGGCTGGCGAGTGCCGTGGTTTTGAGGCGCTTCTGTGGCGAGGCTGGGCGCCGTCGCCGGCCTTCGCCTCGCGATTCAACGCCAATACTGGGTAAGACCATGAAATGAATACTCCCTTGTAGTCGTAACTTCCCCGAAGTCGCAGCCCGCCCATAACGGGAGGCAGCCATCTCCCCATGAAACATCGGATGATTAGAGTCCAATTTAGTGGTACGAAGTGAGATAACCCACTATTTATTGAATGTTACGGCGAACAACAGCATCTTTCTGCGTGTTGTCAGCTCCACGGCAGCCCTTGTTTGAGTAAACATCTGATGTAAGAGCGTTGGTCAATAACAAGAGCGCGCGGCCCAAGAACCTTCGTTCAGTGGTGTGGTCAGTCCACACAGGAGCGTTTTTGCTCTACAGTGGGAAGCATGAAAATTGCGCTCTTTGCCACGTGCATCGTCGATGCCATGTATCCGCGCACTGCCCAAGCGACAGTGGCCCTCTTGGAGCGGCTCGGTCACGAGGTTGTCTTCCCTGCCGGACAGGCGTGCTGCGGGCAGATGCATGTGAATTCCGGCTATTTCAAGGAAGCCCACACGGTGGTGGCCAACCACGTGAAGGCCTTTGACACCGACGACTACGACGTCGCCGTGGCACCTTCGGGCTCCTGTGTTGCCAGTGTGAAGCATCAGCATGAACTGGTGGCGCGTCGCTGCGGGGATGCTCCCCTTGAAGAGCGGGCTGCGTCCGTGGGAGCTAGAACATATGAACTGTCCCAACTTTTGACCGATGTTCTGGGAATTACGGACGCGGCTGCTCAGCTCGGCTCCTACTTCCCGCACAAGGTCACGTACCACCCCAGCTGTCACGGTATGCGCCTGCTGCGACTTGAGGACAGGCAGCTGAATCTGCTCAAAAGTGTCGGTGGCATTGAAATGGTGGAACTGCCCGAGGCTGACCAGTGCTGCGGCTTCGGTGGCACCTTCTCCATGAAAAATGCAGACGTTTCGGCGGCCATGAACCAGGACAAGGCAGCAAACATTTGTGGCACTGGCGCTGAGCTGTGCTCGGGAGGGGACGCCAGTTGCCTCATGCACATAGGCGGTGGGCTCTCCAGACAGGGCAGTGATGTAGGTACGCTGCATTTCGCGGAGATTCTTGCCAGCACGTTGGAAAACCCCGTAACGGTCACCGGCGGCGTCACATTGGCAGGGAGCAAGCGATGAGCAACACTTTTCTGGGCATGCCCGCACTTCCCGTTTTTGGCCACGGCAACCTCAACGCTACCGAACCATTTCCCCAGGCCGCGCGCAGGGAATTGGCCAATACCCAGCTTCGCGCCAATTTGGGCCACGCAACCCACACCATCAGGGACAAACGCCTGAAGGTGGTGGCGGAACTTCCTGACTGGGAACAGATGCGCGACTCCGGCAGTGCCATCAAGGACGCCACCATGGCAAACCTGCCTGGCATGCTGGAGGCTTTCGAGGCCAATTTCACCCAACGCGGCGGCATCATCCACTGGGCCCGGGATGCCCAGGAGGCCAACGAGATTGTCACGGCGTTGATCCGCGAAACCGGTGAAACTGAAGTGGTCAAGGTCAAGTCCATGGCCACCCAGGAAATCGGTCTCAATGAATACCTTGAAGAGCAGGGCATTGCCGCCTATGAAACCGACTTGGCCGAACTCATTGTGCAGCTGGACCATGACAAGCCCAGCCATATTCTGGTCCCCGCCATTCACAAAAACCGCAGCCAGGTCCGCGAGATTTTCCTGCGTGAAATGCCGGGCGTGGACCCGCTCCTCACGGATGAGCCGGCACGTTTGGCCGAGGCCGCCCGCAAGCACCTGCGCAAGAAATTCCTCACAGCAAAGGTGGCTATCTCCGGCGCCAATTTTGGTTTGGCGGACACCGGCACCCTGACCGTGGTGGAATCCGAAGGCAACGGGCGCATGTGCCTGACGCTGCCGGAAACGCTGATCACCGTCATGGGGATTGAAAAACTTCTGCCCAGCTGGAGTGACCTTGAAGTGTTCATGCAGTTGCTGCCCCGGTCCTCCACCGGTGAACGCATGAACCCCTACACGTCCTTGTGGACCGGGGTAACCCCCGGTGACGGCCCACAAAACGTCCACTTGGTCATGCTGGACAATGGCCGCACCGCCGCCTTGGCTGACAAAATGGGCCGCACGGCGCTGAACTGCATCCGCTGTTCGGCGTGCATGAACGTCTGTCCTGTCTACGAACGCACCGGTGGACACGCCTATGGATCCACTTACCCCGGTCCCATCGGTGCCATTCTTTCCCCGCTGATGACGGGCATCAAGAGCGAGGAAAACAACTCGCTACCGTATGCCTCCTCATTGTGTGGAGCGTGCTTTGACGCCTGCCCAGTGAAAATCAATATCCCGGAAATCCTTGTGCACCTGCGCGGTGAGGACATTGATTCCCAGCGTGCAAAAATCAAGGTCCCTACCCAGATGGACTTGCTGATGAAGGGTGCCGAGTGGGCTTTCTCCAGCGGCACAAAGCTGAACCTGCTGGAACGCGGACTGCCGTTGGGCAAGCTCGCTGCAGGACGCGACAAAGTCATCAAGAAACTCCCCGGCATCGCTGGCGGTTGGACAAAAACCCGGGACATTCCAGCCCCGCCAAGCCAGTCCTTCCGGCAGTGGTGGGACAAGGAGCACACGCCGGGCACCGCCGTCGTGCCTGGAATGACGCCGGGGAACAGTGCCGAAAACAGCGAAGGGGAGCAGGCATGAGCGCCCGCGAAGACATCATGGGCCGGATCAAGTCGGCCCTGCGAGATGCCCCGGAAACTCCGGTGGTGCCGCGCGAATATCGGCGCAGCTCGAACATGAGCGCTGAGCAGCGTTTGGAGCAGCTGGTTGACCGGCTAGAGGACTACAAGGCCAACGTGTTTGTGACGCCGGCCGCAAAGGCTCCGGCGAAGCTGGCCGAACTACTCGCTGGCAGTTCCTCGATTGTGGTCCCGCACGGCTTGCCGAAGGAATGGCTTGCCGAACTGACGGACGACGCCGGGTCGTTGGCGGTCCACGTTGACTCGCCTGAGCGTCGCCTCACCGTGGCGGAACTGGACGCTGTGGACGCAGTGGTGACAGCTGCCGCAACAGCTGTTTCCGAGACGGGAACCATCATGCTTGACGGCAGTGAGGACCAAGGGCGGCGCATTATCTCGCTGGTTCCCGACCGACACATCTGCCTGCTGCGCGCTGGTGACATTGTGGAGGTGCTGCCCGAGGCGATCGCCCGTCTGGAAGCAACCCGGCCGCAGACGTGGATCAGCGGGCCGAGCGCCACGAGTGACATTGAGCTGGAACGTGTCGAAGGTGTCCACGGCCCGCGCATCCTTGATGTCATCATCTTGACGTAGCCCGGCGGCGCGAACCACCGGTGTTCGCGAATCCATACTGCAGCTCCTGCGCGTGTTTCACTCGGGCACC
Organism: Arthrobacter sp. E3; assembly: GCF_017353415.1. GTDB lineage: Bacteria > Actinomycetota > Actinomycetes > Actinomycetales > Micrococcaceae > Specibacter. Next base: position 46,064 of record NZ_JAFMPX010000003.1, on the reverse strand, counting down.
CGCAGGAGCTGCACTATGAACGCCGGTGTGCGGGGTTCCCAAGCCGAGGTCATAGTGGAAGCATGGCCAACATGAAAACTTCAGAGTTGTGGGAAGATTCGTTTGGCCGGATCGGCACCATCGTTGCGGCCGTCTTGGATGGGTTGGAGCCGGAAAAGCTGAATTGGCGCCCGGCAGAGACGGGGAACTCCATCGCGTGGCTGCTGTGGCACCTGTGCCGTGCCCAGGATGAGCAGGTCGCGGACGTTGCCGGTACTGAATCCGTGTGGACAGCACAGGGTTACGCCGAACGGTTCGGGTTCGATTTAGACCCTGCAGATACTGGCTATGGGCACTCTCACGCGCAGGTTTCCGCGGTGCAGCTGGATTCCACTGAACTGCTGCGTGAATATCACGAGGCCGTGCTGGATCGGAGCCTGAAATTTGTGCGCCAGCTAGACGGCGCAGCACTCGACAGAATCGTGGATAAGCGCTGGAACCCGCCCGTCACACTGGGTGTGCGGCTCGTCAGCATAGTTGATGACTGTATCCAGCACGGCGGGCAGGCCGCCTATGTGAAGGGCCTGCCCGCCGTGAAATAACTCGAGACGCCAAGCGTCAGGCGACGGGCATGCGCTCCTTGACGGCCGGCGTCGTGCTGACGGCATGTGCCTTCATGGAAGACGCGCCGTGGACTGGTGCCGCTCCGCCGGTGGGGATGAAGGCGGCCAGCGCGGCCGATGCCACAGCGGCACCGATCGCGATGATGAACGTTATCCGGAAAGCGTCCATGGTGGGAAGCTCGTAAGGGCCCAGCTGCATGGTCATCGAGGCCAGCACCACACTGATGACGGCGGCCGAGCTTGAGGTTCCGATGGAACGCATCAAGGAGTTCAATCCGTTGGCTGCGGCGGTCTCGGTGATCGGCACGGCGCCCATGATCAATGCGGGCATGGCGGCAAAGGCCAAGCCCAGGCCGCCGCTAATGATCATGGAGGCGAGGATGATTTCCCACACGCTGCCATTGAGCAGCAATGCCACCACATAACCGGCGGCAATGACGAGTGCGCCGCAGGTCAGGGTCACCTTGGGGCCACGGCGAGCCGAGAGCTTGGCGGAGACGGGGGAGAGCACCATCATGACGAAGCCGCCCGGTGCCAAGGCAAGGCCGGCCTGAATCATAGTGAGCTCGAGACCGTACCCGGTTGCCGCTGGTGCCATAAGCAGCTGGATGAAGATCAAGGACATGCCATACATGGCGAAGCCGATCATCACGGAGGAGAGGTTCGTCAGCAGCACCTTGGGACGTGCGGAAACGCGAAGGTCAACCAAGGCTTCCTTGGTCCGCAACTGGTAGGTGCCCCAGATCAGGAGTACCACCACTGACGTGGCGAACATGCCGATGGTCAAGGGGCTGCCCCATCCCCATTCCGAGCCCTTGGTCACCGGGACCAACAGCGCGACAAGGCCCACGGCCAATCCGGCTGCACCTAAACCGTCGAAGCGGCCCGGCGTGCAAACTGGGGATTCAGGCAGGACGAACGCGACGAGCAGTGCGCATGCCAAACCCAGCGCGGCGGCAACCCAGAAGAGCATGTGCCAGTCAGCCGTTTGCGCAATGAAGGCTGAAAGCGGAATTCCGATGGCCCCGCCAACACCCATCGTGGCACTCATGGTGGCGATGGCCGGGCCCACCTTCATGGGCGGAAGCTCGTCGCGCATGATGCTGATGCCCAGCGGTATGGCACCCATTGCCAAGCCCTGCAATGCGCGGCCAACCACGACTATGGTCAGCGAGTCGCTGAGCGCGCACAGCACTGACCCGACCACCATGGCCAGCAAACTCAGGATGAGGATGCGGCGCTTGCCGAACATGTCGCCGAGCCGTCCGCTGATGGGCGTGACAACGGCTCCCGCCACCAAGGTCGCTGTAATGGCCCATGACGCGTCGGTGGTCGAGGCGTTCAGGAACTTGGGCAGTTCCGGGATCAAGGGGATGATCAAGGTTTGCATGAGCGAGACGACTATGCCACAAAACGCCAAGGTGGTGACAACCATCCTTGGTGTGGGCGTGCGGGTTGGATTTTTACTACTGAACACCGGGCTCCTGATGACGTCAAAACATTTCTTATGTATGATGCAATATATATGTATCATACATAAGAATGGTGGAATGGGAACTGTGCTACACGAAACGAACGTGCTTGGGCAACTCGAATATGAACTCATGTTGCTGGCTCGCTATGCCCTTCGCCCACAGCACCGGCAAGACGAGGTGCTGGACCGTTCCGCCATGGTCCTGCTGAGTCGGCTGGAAAATGTGCCGCCCATGACGCTGAAGGAACTCTCGTGTGCGCTAAGACTCGATGGGTCCACCGTGCATCGCCAGTCCGCGGCACTCTTGCGCGCCGGATTGTTGGATTATGCCCCGCGTGACGGCGGTGAGGTGGCACGCCGAGTCATGCCCACCTTGGCCGGAACCGCAGCCCTGGCCAACACTCGCAGCATCTACGAGCAAGGGCTGGAGGGTGTTGTTCGCGATTGGCCCGCTGAGCGGCGTTCGCAGCTTGTGGGCATGCTCCAAGCCTTCAACAAGGAAGTGGAGCGGCTTGAAGGCGCCCTCTGGCCGCGGTCCGAGGAAACTGCAGGGTAGGGCCTTATGGCCCCTTACATATCAATTCTTCCCAATCTAGACTTGCCTTAACCCCACTTTGTGGCACCATCATCCGGTGGAGCCGCGCTCTACGGAGAATTCCGCGGCAGACGGGCGGGGTGTTTTCTCGTTGCAATTGAGTGCGCCAACTGACGCTCTCTGAACTGACTGGAAAGGCTGCAAATAAATTATGTCCGGAAACAAGGCAGTTGCATACAAGAGCCCCGGTGTTGTTGAAGTCATCGACATCGACTATCCAACCTTTGAACTCAAGGATGGGCCGGGTGTCAACCCCGCCAACGTGGGGCGCAAGGTGCCCCACGGCGTCATTCTGAAGACCGTAGCCACCAATATCTGCGGATCAGACCAACACATGGTGCGAGGCCGCACCACAGCACCGGCGAATCTGGTCCTGGGTCATGAAATCACTGGAGAAGTGGTTGAAGTGGGCCCGGATGTTGAATTCATCAAGGTCGGCGACATTTGCTCGGTCCCTTTCAATATTGCTTGCGGACGCTGTCGCAACTGCAAGGAGCGGAAAACCGGCATTTGCCTGAACGTGAACCCCGACCGCCCCGGAAGCGCATACGGCTACGTTGACATGGGTGGCTGGGTTGGCGGTCAGGCGGAATACGTGCTGGTTCCGTACGCCGACTGGAACCTGCTGAAGTTCCCGGACCGGGACCAGGCGCTGGAGAAGATCATGGACTTGACCATGCTCTCCGATATCTTCCCCACTGGCTTCCATGGAGCGGTCTCGGCAGGAGTGACCGTGGGCTCCACGGTGTATATTGCCGGGGCCGGACCCGTGGGGCTGGCCGCAGCCACATCGGCGCACCTGCTCGGTGCAGCCGTGGTCATTGTTGGTGACATGAACGCCGACCGTTTGGCTGCGGCCCGTGCGTTTGGTTGCGAGACGATCGACCTGTCGGATGGCGAGCCGGGTCCGCAGATTGAGCAGCTGCTCGGCATTCCCGAGGTCGACTGTGCCGTCGATGCTGTGGGCTTTGAGGCCAAGGGGCACGGCCACGGTGCCAGCGAGGCACCGGCAACCGTGCTCAACTCGCTCATGGACATCACGGCGGCCGGTGGTTCCCTGGGTATCCCAGGACTCTACGTCACCGGTGACCCGGGCGGCATTGATGCGGCTGCGCAGAAGGGTTCGCTGTCGCTGAGCCTGGGCACTGGCTGGGCGAAGTCGCTTGCCTTCACCACGGGGCAGTGTCCGGTCATGAAGTACAACCGGGGCTTGATGATGGCGATCCTGCACGACAAGGTGCAGATCGCCAAGAACGTCAACGCCCAGGCCATTACCTTGGCTGACGCACCGCGTGGCTATGCCGAGTTCGACGCCGGGGCGGCCACGAAGTACGTGCTGAACCCCAACGGCTATCTGGACTAGCTGAAAGAGCCTCGACTGGCTCGACCACCTGAGGGACGGCGGTCGAGCCAGTCGTGCGCTGCCTACTTTTCCCAAGGCGCCTTGAAAGGAAAGTACTTTTCGAGGAACTCCGTGACTTGCTCGCGCCGTTGCTCCGCCGTAGCATCACCGGCGCTGCCGTCATTCAAGCACAGGAAGTCTGCATTCCTCCGGGCCAGCACCGGGGCCAAGGAAGCCAGACCGTCCGTGCTGGTCGTGTCGACATATACACCCTTGCCGTCGGCATGCACGGCCGCGCGCCCGGTCAACAGCGCGTAGTAGTGGTAGAGGGAGTTGGTGACGGAAATATTTCCGGCTGCCCGGAACGTGCTGGCTGCTGTGGCGGCGAAATCAGCGGCAAATTCCTGTTCCAGCTCAGCCAGGACGGACCGCCGCAGTGGTGCGGCGCTGTGCTCGAGGTGGCGGGTGGTGAACACGCCGAAATGATCCCACAATAGGCGACGGTTGACGCGGGCCGAGTTTTCAAAGCCGCTGCGTTCAACATCGCTTTCCCCCAAGCCAATGCGGTTGGGGGAGAGCATGAAGCGGGTGATGCCCCCTGGCGTGAAGAACAGGTCCGGCGACAGTGGCCGAGCAAAAAACATGTCGTCGTTGGAATATAAGAAGTGCTCGGCGAGTCCGTCGATGTGGTGAAGCTGTGATTCCACCGCCATGGAGTTGTGCGTGGGCAGCACCGACGGATCGGCGAAGTGCTCATCGCTGCGCACAAGAGTGACCTGGGGATGCTCTGCCAGCCAAGGGGGAGCTGTCGAGTCGGTGGCAATAAAGATGCGCCGGACCCACGGGGCAAACAAGTGCACTGAGCGCAATGCGTATTTCAGTTCGTCCAGATGCCGGAAGCGGGAGTCATGGTCATCGCCATCACCCAGGACCGCCCCGGCTTCAAGCTCACGACGCGCCGTTTGGTAGGACACGCCGCTACCGTCAATCCAGGAAAAAACCATGTCAATGTCGAAACGGATGTCAAAGACATGATCTACGAACATGCTCTCGATGCTTGGCCAGCTGTGTCCATATAACTCCACGGTGCGCGGCGCTGCCAAGCGTGGGTCGATGCTGCGTCGGGTAAGTGAGTTCTCGATCGGTAGGTCGATGCGTTCAGGGGTAAATATCCACAACTCAATTTGGACACCCCACGCTGCGCCGTAATATAACCCACCAAGAGGTTCCACGCGCGGTCGGAAGAGTCTGAAGATCCGAGTGGAAGATGACTTGCTCAGACTGCCATCAGCCAAAAGAATGGTGGACTTCGTCGTATCAATGCTCCTTGCGTAGAAAGGCTCGTGGGCAAAAGCTGTAGTCAGAGCCAGTTCGAGCTTCCCTCGCAGGGCTGCGTCGACGGCAAGGACCGGGCGTGCATCATTGCCACGGACAAGAAGATACTCAATGGAGTACGAATCCAAGACGTCACGAACAGCCAGCAGATCAGCAAGCATTGCCCCATGCGGCGTGACGGGGTTCTTGCTCGAAGCATTGTTGAGAAGTGCTAGCCGCCCGCGGCGCATGACCACATCGTTTCGCGAAAAGATGGCTGCCCCACGAGACGAAAGGGACTCGGTTCGGGGCACGGATGGCGGCACGAGGGACTCCTACGGGCTGGGGGCGAAGGTGACTGATTTTCCAGCACTGCAGTGAGCCTATCGCGTGGGAACTTGTCCGAGCTTGAAGGGGGTCTGGGCCAAAAAGGTGCAGACCAAAATACAAGGTTACGACGGGCCTGGCGTCAGTTGCTGCGTGAGCGGCGCTTCCGGTTGAAGATCAGCGATACGGCAATGCCGGCTAGCCAAAAATCCTTCGCCATGGCTGTGCCTGCCGGCGTGGGTCGGATGCTGTCGGGTTCGGTCATGCCGGGCGACTTGATGTAGGTGGCCAACAGGCCGCTGGAAAATACGGCCAAACCCATTCCAGCCATTCTCGTGGGGATGAAGGGCGCCAAAATAAGGCAGCCTAGGGCAATCTCCGAGTAGCTCAAGTATTTGCCGAATTGTTCCGCCTTCAGGTCTGCAAATTGAGGGATCACTCGTTGCGCCGCGCTTTGCAGACCACCGGCCTGCTCCGGGGTCAGGCTGAGCTTGCCAATGCCTGAGTTGAGGATGAAGGCTCCGGAGACAAGGCGAAGTGATGCGTTGCTGATGCTGAATCCCATGGTGAATCTCCTGCTGGTTCTGAGGACGTTTGTGCTTCAGCCTAGGGTTGTCAGCCCTGTGTGGCTAGTGCAGACCAGCGGTGGCTGCGCCCATCTCGGCACTGACTCCTGCCGCAAGGCCCTGGATCAGCGCCTTGAGTCCCATGTCAAAGGCGGCGTCGGCGTTGTTCGCGCCCGCAAGGTTGCCGCGGCGGGCGACGGCGGCGCTGAAGTTGGGTGAATGCGGCACCTGGGTTCCGGCGTCGAAAATATTTGTGGGCGCATTGACGTCATAGGCCGACCCATAGATGAATGATTCAAGAGCGACGATCGCATCGATGATGCGTTCCGCTGGCCAGCCGGCTGTCAGAAAACCTTGAGTGACGGCCTCATACATGGTGATGGTCCTAGGCGCATCCGTCACCGGCAACAAGGCAATGACAGGGATGAGCGGCAGATGAGAGGCAAAAACTTGCCGGTAGGAGTGCGCCCACATACTGACCGCTGTTTCCCAGGGTTGGTTGGAAAACGCTGAAACATCCACCCGCCCCATGAGGTGGTCCTCCACGAGCAGCAACACATCCTGTTTGGAATTCACGTGGTTGTACAGGGCGGAAGTCGCCACGTTCAAGGATTTAGCCAGCGCTGCCATGGTCAATCCCCTGTAGCCGGAACGCCCAATCAGCTTCAGTGCAGCCGACGTGATCCTTGCCGAGCTGAGGAGCGGCTGCGGCGGCCGGCCGGCCGGGCGACGCAGTTGGCGCATTGAAGACTCGGTCAAGCGTGTTCCCTCCCTCAGCGCTGCCAACGCAACAATTTTCGTCTCGCCTCTTTACATAGGGCTGTGATGCCAGTTACAGTCTATTCTAAATGAACGTCATTCATTTAGTGAAGCATGTCACTTTTGCTTTCCGGGAAAGGGAAACATGACAACGGTCGAAAATTCTTCCGTCATCGAACGCGATGTGGTCATCATTGGTGCTGGCCCGTCAGGTTTGACTGCCGCCCGCGAGCTGAAAGCAGCCGGGCTGAGCGTGGCGGTTCTTGAAGCCCGTGATCGCGTGGGAGGCCGCACATGGTCCAATACGGTCGACGGCGCATGGCTGGAAATAGGCGGCCAGTGGGTTTCACCTGACCAGACAGCACTCATTGACCTGCTGGGCGAACTTGGCTTGGAGACCTACTCCCGCTACCGTGACGGCGACAGCGTCTACATCGGTCCTGACAGCAACCGGACCCGCTACACCGGGGAAATGTTCCCTGTCGACGCGGACACTGAAGCAGAGATGAACAAGCTCATCGAAACCTTGGATGCGCTCGCCGCAGCCATGGACCCGGCAAGCCCCTGGGAGCACCCCAACGCCCGCGAACTGGACATCATCTCCTTCCATCACTGGTTGCGCAGCCAGTCGGACAACGAAGAAGCCTGCAACAACATTGGCCTTTTCATCGCCGGCGGCATGCTCACCAAGCCGGCCCACGCGTTCTCCGCCCTTCAAGCGGTGCTGATGGCCTCCTCAGCAGGATCGTTCACCAACCTCGTTGATGACAACTTCATCCTCGACAAGCGTGTGGTCGGCGGCATGCAAGGCCTGTCTCTGGCCATTGCTGCCGAGCTGGGCGGGGACATCATCCTGAACTCCCCGGCCCGCACCATCCGCTGGGAGGAGCATGACGGCGACTTCCGGGCCACCGTCATTGCCGACGGCGCCACGGTCAGTGCCAAGCGTGTAGTCATGGCAGTTCCGCCGAACCTCTACAGCCGGGTTTCCTTCGACCCGCCGCTGCCGCGCCGCCAGCATCAGATGCACCAGCACCAATCGCTTGGCTTTGTCATCAAGGTCCATGCCGTCTACGACACCCCGTTCTGGCGCGAAGACGGCCTTTCAGGCACAGGCTTCAGCGCTTCCTCGCTGGTGCAGGAAGTTTATGACAACACCAACCACGAAGACACACGCGGCACCCTCGTGGGCTTTGTCTCCGATGAAAAAGCTGACTACGTCTTCACACTCAGCGCAGAGCAGCGCAAAAAAGAGATCACGTCTGCACTCGCCGAATTCCTTGGCGATGCAGCCGCAGAGCCGGTCGTGTACTACGAATCCGACTGGGGTTCGGAGGAGTGGACCCGTGGAGCCTACGCCACCAGCTATGACTTGGGCGGGCTTCACCGCTATGGTCCCGACCAGCTCACCCCCGTGGGTCCCATCCACTGGTCCTGCTCAGACCTCGCCGCCGAAGGCTACCAGCACGTTGATGGAGCGGTCCGCATGGGCCAGGACACTGCGGCCAAATTGGTGGCAGAACTGAAGTAGAAACTCACTGGAGGGCTTTCAGCGCCCCGGACCGGCATTTTTCCGGCGACTATCCGACGCGTCGGCCGCAAGCGGCCTTTGGCGCCTCCTTTACGTCACCTACAAAAAATGGCGGTCCGGGCCTCGGCCTCTCCGCAGCAGCATCACGAGTGACAATGACGTCCCTAGGAGGAACCATTTGCGGTATGTAGCTGGATATACAGCGGACCCCCGTGGCAGCGATGCCGTCAACTTGGCAGTGGCCATGGCCCGGCGGCAGGGAGCCACCTTGGACCTTGTCATGGTGATGCCACAGAACTCCCAATATAACGGGGTCTATCCGCATGAAGCGGGCTTTGAGACCATCCTGGCCGAGCAAGTCAGCCAGTGGCTCGATGAAGGGCTCGCCTTGATTCCGGAAGACATTCAGGCACAGGCGCACATACGCAGCGGGGAGTCCGAAGCAGAGGAACTCATCGCTGCGGCCGAGGAACTGGGTGCCTCTCTGCTGATCATTGGGGGCAGCAACACCGGCATCTTCAAGCGGTTCTCCATCGGCGCCGTCGCCAACTCGCTGCTACATGCGTCCACGATCCCCGTGGTGCTGGCGCCCGCCGGATACAGCCGAACGGAGCCGATTACGCGTCTGACCTGCGCCCTCGGCACCAGGGCTGGGGCGGAGGGGGTGCTGCAATCCGGAATCGCGATGGCCAAGCGCAGGTCACTGCCATTGCGGTTGGTGTCCTTGGTGGCCGTGGGCCCCGGTGAATCGACCGCCACCGTGGAAGATGCGAAAAAGCATCTTCTTCAGGTCGCGGCCACTGGGGACGGGGCAAGCGCCGACGTCCTGGACACTCTGGACATGGAAATTGTGGTGGGAACAGGGCGTTCCATTGAAGACGCCGTCGACAACCTCAAGTGGAAAAAGGGGGAGATTCTGCTGATCGGTTCCAGCCGTTTGGCGCAGAACAATTCCATCTTCCTGGGTTCCACCGCCAACCGAATTCTGCGTGCACTTCCGGTTCCCATGATCGTGGTTCCACGCAACTACGTACTGCAAGCCAAAGAACTCTTCCCTACAACTGAGATCCCCGTCATCGACGCCGAGGAAATCGCAGAGGCGGAAAAATGAGCAGTCCAGACATTGTTAGAAACGCCACTGGAGACCACGGCCTCAGCGAAAAAGGCCTCAAGGCCGGTTCCGTGGGACTCATTGGCGCCGTCGTGATTGGTATTTCATGTATTGCCCCGGCCTACACGCTGACCGCAGCACTGGGCCCGACCGTCTCCGAAGTGGGCGTGCACCTGCCTGCCATCTTCCTCGTCGGATTCATCCCCATGCTCCTTGTGGCGTTGGGATACCGGGAACTAAACAATGCCATGCCCGACGCCGGCACCTCCTTCACGTGGGCCACGCGCGCCTTCGGTCCGTGGCTGGGATGGATGGGTGGTTGGGGCTTGATTGCGGCAACCATCATTGTGCTTTCCAACCTGGCAGCAGTGGCGGTGGACTTCTTTTATCTCATGCTGGCCCAGATTTTCTCCAACCCGTCCCTTGCCGATCTGACTCGGAACCTGCCGCTGAACCTCGCCACCACCATGGTGTTCATAGCAGGAGCCTGTTGGATTTCCTACCGGGGCATGGAGACCACCAAGTCATTCCAGTACATTCTGGTGGCGTTCCAGCTGCTGGTATTGGGATGGTTCGCCGTGGCGGCCTTTACCCACGTGGCCAACGGCAGCGCGTTTGACGCCACTACCATCCAGGCTGACTGGTTCAACCCCTTCGCCGTGGAGTCCTTCTCCCAATTCGCAGCCGGAGTGTCCCTTTCCATCTTCATTTTCTGGGGCTGGGATGTCACGTTGACCATGAATGAAGAAACTAAGAACCCGAAGAAGACCCCGGGCCGTGCAGCCACCGTCACGATCATTGTCATTGTGCTGATCTACATGACGGTTTCCTTGGCCACGCTGTCCTTTGCCGGCATCGGCACCACCGGCTTGGGTGCTGGAAACCCGGAGAACCAGGGAAGCATCTTCGCTGTCCTGGCCGGACCGGTCATGGGACCGTTTGCGATCCTGATGTCACTGGCCATCCTGAGCTCCTCGGCCGCTTCGCTGCAGTCGACGTTTGTCTCCCCGGCCAGGACCCTGCTGTCCATGGGCCACTACCGCGCGCTGCCCAAGAGCTTCGGAAAGATCAGCCCCACGCACAAGTCCCCTGGCTACGCGACCATTGCGGCAGCCATTGCTGCAGCCGGCTTCTACATCATTACCAGGACCCTGTCGGAGAACGCACTGTGGGACACCATCACCGCTCTGGGCATGATGATCTGCTTCTACTACGGCATCACGGCGCTGGCCTGTGTTTGGTACTTCCGGGCGCAGGCATTCCGCGGGGTGCAGAACTTCCTGTTCAAGTTCCTTGCCCCGCTGGTGGGTGGTGTGATCCTGCTGGTCATGTTCTTCAAGACCGCTTACGACTCCATGGATCCCAGCTACGGCTCCGGCTCCAACATTGGCGGGCTGGGCCTGGTGTTCATCCTCGGTGCCGGTGTCATTGCACTGGGTGTGGTGCTCATGTTCTTCATGTACCGGCGCAACCCCGAGTTCTTCAAGGGCCAAGTCCTCAGCCGCGCCAGCGAGCCTTACAACCCCTGATCCGCACTTAAACAACCGACGGCGTGCCATGCCGGCGGGGGGCGTGAAATTTCACCAGCCCCCGCCCGCATGGCACGCCGCTGGCATTGCAGCGGTCCTAGCTCTTGGGCCGGCGCTCAGCTTGGCGTTCCTTGGCGAGTTTGGCTTCGGCACGGGCCTTCGCGTGGACGGCACGCTCCTCAACCAGCCACGCGGGGGGAGCCTGCAGCAATGCGGTGATGTCCGCCGTCGTCAGCGCCTCGGTGATGTTTGAACGGTTCAGCCCGCCGATGGAGATGTTCAGTTTCTGCGCGATGACAGGGCGCGGGTGGGGCCCGTTGCGGCGCAAGTCAGCCAACCAGGCTGGCGGGTTTTCCTGCAGAACCTTGAATTCCTCCCGGCTGAGTGCATTCTCTTGGAATTCTGCGGGGGCGGAGGGCAGGTGAATGCCCAGTTTCTTGGCCGCAGTGGCGGATTTCATGGCTTGAGGGGAAGGTTTAATGCTCATACTCTCAAGGGTACCGGTGGCGGTGCGGTGAGTTAGGGTAAATAGGTGCTTGAATCCCGCGAACTTACAGTGACCTTTGTCCCGGGCGTGACCCCCGGAAAGTGGATCCACCGCTGGCAGGAGCGCATGCCCGACGTCCCGCTCGTGTCCAAACCCGTGACCGAGGAGAATCAACTGGGGGCTGTGCGTGCCGGTGAGGCTGACATGGCGTTTGTCCGGCTGCCCGTGGACAAGACCGGGTTGCACGTCATTCCGCTCTACGAAGAGCTCTCTGTTGTGGTGGCGCCCAAGGACCACCCGATTGCCGCTTTCGAGGAACTCGACGTGGCTGATCTGGCCGACGAGTACCTGCTGGCCGACCCCGACGACTTCCCCGCCTGGCGGGACATCTCCTCCGAAATAGCGGCGGGCACCCGTAAACCACTGCCGCCCATGGCAGGGATTGAAGCAGCCCTTGACCTGGTCGAGGCCGGGCTGGGCATCCTGATCCTTCCCATGTCCGTGGCCAGGCAGCTTAGCCGCAAGACGCTGCGCTCGCGGCTGCTGCACGGCGTGCCTGATTCCGGCATAGCCCTGGCCTGGCCTGATTCAAAGATCCCGCTGCCTGACGAGGACGAAGCCGTGATTCAGGAATTCATCGGCGTGGTGCGCGGTCGCAGCGCGCAAAGTTCCCGTCAGCCTTCGGTGCAGGCCAAGCAGGATGCGACGCCCAAGAAGGGCTCCAAAGCTGCCAAAAGCGCGACGTCGGCAGGCGGGAAGACGGTCCCCGGCAAGTCGGGTGCTGGAAAGTCTGGCGCCGGAAAGGCGGCTGGGCCGAACCTGCGCGGCGGCGGGCGGCCCGGCGGCAAGGCCCGGGCGCAAAAACGCGGGCGTCGCTGAGGGCAATCTTTGGTCGAAAACAAAAAGATGCAGGTTTCCGCCCCCAAGGTGGAAACCTGCATCTTCTTTGCTGATCCAGCGCGTTGATCCAGCGAGCGGATCTAGCGTGAAGCGGTGATCTGCTCGTTCATCTGCTTGTTCACAACGGTCTTCACGTTGCCCAGGTCGGCGATGACGCGAGCCAGTGCCTTCTTGGACATCGGCCATTCGGTGCCCTTGAAGCGCTTGGCGTCAGGACCTTCCCAGAGAACCGAGCTGGCCTTGCTGTCAAGGGTTGACATGACCTGGGTGATCTGGTCAATGGCATTGCCAAGTTTTGAAGCCAAATCGGCCATGTCCTGGGGATCGCTACCGAGCATACCGGCCATGATGCACATCCTTAATTCGTAGAAATTTGCGGGCTTTGCCGCTCTTGTTTCGCCGTGTCCGGGAAGTTCCGGCCAAGCGACTGATAAGAATCTATCGCGGCTTTGCCAAGACCGTCGATGGGGTGGGCTCCCCATGTAGTCCTCCCCATGCGGCCCAACCCCACAGGACCCGCACCGTGGCCTCTTGGGAAGAGCGATCTGCCTGAATCGTTGACAGGCCATATTCGCCGTGCCATATTGACAAACAACGGCCCAAGGGTTCGCCTCGGGGAAGGGTTGCCAGCTCAAAGGAGAGACGTCCATGAAAGCCGCATTGTGGGAAATTGAAACCTTTGACTATCACACGGCCGGGGAGCCGTTTCGGATCGTGCCAGCCCTGCCGTTTCTGATCGAAGGCGAAACAGCCATTGAACGGCGTGAGAACGCCAAGGCTGGGGACGCCAACAATATTCGCAAGCTCCTCGTCAATGAACCCCGCGGGCATGCTGACATGTATGGCGGATTTGTAATCCCCCCGAATGACTCGGGGGCTCACTTTGGGGCCTTGTTCTGGCACCGTGAGGGATTCTCCACCGTTTGCGGCCACGGAACCATGGCCTTGGGTACGTGGGCAGTGCGCAGTGGCTTGGTGCGTGCCCCCGAAGACGGGGAGACAGACGTTGTCATTGATATACCTTCTGGTCGGGTCACAGCCCGCGTCAGGATGGTTTCAGGCAAGGTCAGTGACGTGGCGTTCCACAATGTCCCGTCGTATGTGGTGGATCGGGGCGTAGAGGTGAAGACGGCGGACTTTGGCCGGCTAAGAGTGGACTTGGCTTGGAGTGGGGCACTGTACGCTTCACTGCCTGCCGCATCAGCGGGGCTGGAGGTCACGCCGTCGAACTTGGCAAAAGTAGTGGCAGCGGGACATCAGGTGGCGGCGGGACTGGCGAACCATGCTGCAGCACACCACCCCTCGGACACACGGCTTGAAGGCGTGTTCGGCACTATTTTCCATGAGCCCATGAATCATGCCGGAGCAGGTTTGGCGCAGCGCAATGTCAGCGTTTTTGCTGATGGGCAGGTGGACAGATCGCCCAGTGGCTCGGGAACGGCAGCCCGGGTGGCGCTCCTGACCGATTCCGGGGAGTTGGCCGAAAGTGAGGTGCTGGAACATTACTCGATGATTGACTCGCATTTCAGCGCACGCGTTGTTGACAACGTTTCAGGGCCTGAGGGCGGGTTGGTGGTGGAGGTCAGTGGGCGATCGTTTCCCATGGGGGAAGGAAAGTTCACGTTGGATGCCGACGACGAACTTGGCTTGGGATTCGTGCTGCGGTGAGGCGTGCGCGTGAGTAGGCGAGCAGGCCGTTGCTTAAGCTGGCACGATTGGTCTATGACTGAATTCAGCTGCACCATGCATACTCCGCGCACTGCCAGCTGCGGTGGGCGTTCCTTGTCACCCTCGAACGGGTTTTTCTAAGGTGCGCATTAAGACGCGCGGCCAGGGGACATCGTTCACACTTGCAAATGTCTTGAAGGTTGGCAGCTCGCCGATTCCTCCGTGGGTTTCCTTTGCGATGGCACTTGTCGTGACGGTTTCTGCGTTCGATGATGTACGAGTGTTCTTCCAGACGGATCACGGCGGGGAACCGCCTTGGTGGAAGTTGGCCTCCTTCGTGACCTACTGGGCCGTATGGATGGCGCTCGCGTTCCGACCGAAGTATACTGCCATCACCTTTGTGCTGATGCTGGGAGCGCTGTACCCCAACCCGCATCCGGGCGGTACCTTGCTTCTGGCTTTTACAGCTGTGGCGGTGGCCGGTTACCGGGTGTCAACCCGCGGCTTGATGGTGGTCGTTGGCAGCTTTCTTCTGTGGCAGCTTGCTTGGTCCCTTTCCGTCACCGGCCCGAGCCCTGCACAGTTGTGGGGCTCAATCCCTTTCACATTGCTACTCGTCACCCCTGGGTTGGGAGTAAAGCTGTTGCGTGAAAGGAACCTCCACACCGAGCGTGCCCGGCAGATGTCTGCGCAAGCGGTGGCAAAAGCCGCGTTGGAGGAACGAACCGAACTGGCCAGGGAACTGCACGACGTGGTGACGCATGGTCTGACAATGATTGCCGTGCAGGCAAATCTGGGTACGCTTTCCAAGGACGCCGAGGTTCAACAACATGCCTTGTCCGAGATTGGCTCGATGGCCAGAAGGTCCCTCGATGACCTCAGACGCCTGCTCCAAACCATGCGCGGTGACGAACCTGCGGCGGGTGCGGTTGAACTGGATGCGAGCGTCTCGACTAGCTCTGCATGTATCGATTTGGCCCAGAGCGTAGGGGATGCCCAAAAGCGGCTCAACAACCTGGGCGTACCCACCCGCGTGACCACGTCGGGGGATCTGACTGAGACGCCCAACGGCCTCCGCTCCACGGTGGAGAGAATCCTGCAGGAGGGTGCCACCAATGTGGTCAGGCACACAGGTGGAAACAGTGAATGCGAGATCTCCATGGATGTCAGGGGCTACAAGATTGAGGTAGCGATTCGTAACCGTATGACCACCGGGACGCCGCGTCTGCCCGTCTCAGGTACAGGGCTGGTTGGTTTGCGGGAACGGGTATCCAGGCTCGGCGGAACAATTTACACCGGGCCGGTAGACGGGTGGTGGGTCATCCGTGCGGTCCTGCCATTCCAAGGGCGGCAAACTCTCCAGTAAAGAACCCCTCTCGCGCGTCGTGCAGCTGGGCTGGAGCACTGACCAATTGGATAGTATTTCCCCATTCGGAGCCCATTTCATGGTCCCATCGGACAGACCCGGACCAACCTTATTGCGAGCCGCTAATCGGCTGCGTAGCGTCAAGGGATGAAGGGTCGGGAAACCGTCCGTACACCGGAAAGTCCGAAGTGTGCGTGCCCCTTCTAAACGCTAGGAGTCCGCCATGAACGAACTGCACTTGCTTGGTTACGCCTCGGCGAAGCAGACCAAGACAAAGCCTGCCGGCATCTGGCCCTCAGGATCCTCGCCCGCACCTGCCCACTAAAGTTCTGCGCAATTCTGGCCGCAGCGACGCCATGGTGATGCCCGGCAGCATGATTCCGGGTACGTAGACTGTCCTCATGAATGCGAATGAGGCGGCAACCGAAACAATCAGCGTCATTATCGTTGACGACGAAAAATTCGTTCGGGGGGCATTGCGAACCTACCTTTCGCAAGCGTGGGATATCTCGGTGGTGGCTGAGGGCGAGAATGGTGCGGACGCAGTGCGCTTGGCACACGAAGTCCACCCTGACGTCATACTTATCGACATCCAGATGCCTGTTATGGACGGTATTGCTGCAATTCGTCAAATTGTGGTAGAGCTGCCGGAAATTCGTATTCTTGTGGTTACTGGACACATTTCTGATATTTACCTCAAGGCGGCGCTCATTGCTGGAGCCAGCGGATATGTTGTTAAGGACGCCGAACCTGAACGGATAGTGACGGCAGTCCGTGAGGTGCATGCAGGGGACTGCCCCATAGACCCAGCCGTTACTCACGTGCTTGTGGATGACATCCGGAAAACACTTCCGGAGTCGCGGAAGCCTGCGGCCATCGAGCTTTCGGACCGGGAAGCAGATGTGCTGAAGCTGCTGTGTGACGGCCAGAGCAACAGCGAGATCGCCTCCGCCCTGTATCTGTCGGAGTCGACGGTTAAATACCATTTGGTCCGCTTGGGCCGGAAATTCTCCGCCAGGGACCGTCTGCAGCTCGTCATTATCGCCCTGCGGACAGGAGTGGTGAAATAGAACAAGTTGAACGCAAAGGTCAAGCTTCAAAAAAAAGACTGTCCAAAAAGACAGGCAAGGACTGTCTTTAAGTCTATCCTCTCGGGCTTCGCCGACATATGCTTAGGGTATCCATGCCATCGTGATGGCGAAACCCCTGCGAGAGGCTCTTTTCGTGAAATCACCCTTAGTTTCCATCGGTGCTGCAACAGTCTTGGCTGCCAGTCTTGTCTTGGCTCCGGGCCTTTCCCCAGCCCAAGCCAGTACCGGCGTCACCAGCAGCACCACCTCCTCGGTGGCACAGGCCCCCGTGGCCAGCACATATGGAATAGGTTATCTACCGTGCAACTTCTTCGGGTTCATCTGGTGCTAATGCGCCGTTAGTGTGCCTCCAGGTACTTGCTGACGGTGTCCCGCAAGGCGTAGGCGCGAGCAGTCTACAGCCCCTGCGCCTTGCGGTAGCGCTGCATTTGCTGATGCCGGCGGTTCAGGCTGTCGCGGCGTGGCGTTTGTTCCGCCCCCGCGTCCTCAGCAGTTAGCTCAATATGGCTCTGGCCGAACTGCCACAACAACAGGTCATCTAGCAACCTGTCTGGGCCAGGGGAATACCTGTGGTCCAGTGCCTTTCGCACGTTGGAGATGATCTTCGGTTGCAGCAGCGCAGCGAGATCTACAGTCTTTCCCAGACCGTGCGCGGCGACCAGCTCCGCTGCCCAGCCCCAATCGTCGTCGGCTTTCCTGTCAACATGGGGGAGCAGTGTCTGCCACACCGCCTTGATGCGATTGGGCGTCAATGACACTTTTCCCTCGCCCTCGGCATCCCAATAGCTCGTGACGGTTTCATACCGGTCGTGCAGCTCGGAGAACGCCGACTCGACAGTCTCAAGCATTGCCGCGGTTGCGGTGAACTGTCTGTCAAAGTACGGGCTCCAAGCACGCGGGTCCTGGGACTTGAAGCGAATGTCATGCTCAATCTCGCTCCATGCGTGGGCGAAAATTGTACGGATCTGACACTCAAAGAAATAGCTGCCATTGGCCTTGGCTTCGGGGTCAAGAAGTTCCTGGTAGCTGCGCACAACATCATTTTGGATGGTGCGCAGGATCAAGTGCCGGCTGGAATACCCGTACGTGCCGGATTCGATGGAGCCAATATCCTTTTCTGTGTCGCCGCGGCAGTCAAAAATACTTCGTTGCCGTTTGATCAAGTTCGCTGCTTGGGCATTTTCTCCCGGCAGTGTCGTAATGACGCGAACACCGACCATGTCAGTGAGATTCCGTAGTGGTTCGAGGAACTGCAAAGCCGGGGCCGCATCCGGCTCGGCAACCATGCGGGATGCTTTTTCCCGGAACGAATCCACGGACTTGGTGCGGCTCGTGACAAAGAGCGGCTTGTCCTCGGCCTCGGTCAGCACCTTGCGGACAAGTGATTCAAGTTCCGCTGTGAGCTTTTCCAATGCCGGAAGTGTTCGCTCATAGTCAGCGACAGAAGCGCTGACTGAGGGCCTTAGCGATTCATCGAGTCGATCCCAGTTAGTACCCATGTCCATGAGCCTAAACTCCCGGGCAGCGCTCAAGCGAGTCGCAGCGCCGGGAGCGGTAAGTTTCTAAGCACTTATTTCGACGAGGTCAGTAAAGGATTCGTCATGAACGTTGAACCCTTCGACTGATATGTTCCCGCGATTGCGCAGGAGCACTGTGAATCATTTTCACCTAAAAAAGTGCTAAAAGGTGTGTATTTGATGTAAATGATACGGATAACGTGATTGATCATAGGCACCTAATGTCATAAAAAGATAGCTTTTTTTCGAAAACGACACCATCAGATCTTTCCTCGACTTTGCCGGGACTGCTTCGTGTGTACCAGGTGCACCGTTTCACGCGCGACGCCGGTGGGTTTCCCGCGCTGCCGCACCGTAGGCTGGAGCCATGCTGACTGTTATTGGTGAAGCCCTGGTTGACGAAGTCGTGCTTCCCGGCAAGGATCCCGTCCCCCACGTGGGCGGCAGCCCCATGAATGTCGCTGTGGGGTTGGCGCGGCTGGGACACCCCGTGCAGTTCCTCGGGAGATTTGGTCGGGACGCCTATGGCGACATGGTGGCCGGGCACCTGCGCATCAACGACGTCATGGTGCCACTTCCACCGGACTCGCAGCCAACCTCCGTGGCCCGGGCAGTGCTGGATTCCGACGGTGCTGCGAGATACGAGTTCGCTCTGAGCTGGTCCCTGCCCGACCTTCGTCCAGATGACGGCGCGGTTAACTTCATGGTCGCGGCCACCACCCTTCTGCACACCGGCTCCATTGCCAGCATGATGGATCCCGGTGCTGAGCAGGTCCTGGACGCAGTCATTGACGCGCACCCCCGCGCCACCATCAGCTATGACCCCAACTGCCGTCCGAGCATCATCACCAACGTTGATCATGCGCGGGCCCAGGCGGAAAAGTTTGTTGCCCTCTCCGACGTCGTCAAGGCCTCGGATGAGGATCTTGAATGGCTCTATCCCGGTGTGGACCCGAAGGAATCGGCCCGCAAGTGGCTTGCCCTCGGCGGCGCGGAAGGCCCCGCCGTCGTCGTTGTGACACAGGGGAGTGCAGGGCCGTGGGCTGTATGTGCCGCTGGCGAAATATCCTGTGCCGCGCCACTGGTTGACGTCGCGGACACCGTGGGTGCGGGGGATTCCTTCATGGCTGCATTGCTCTCGGCTCTGGTGGACAGGGAACTGGATGGTGCTCAGCGCCGCACCGACCTGCGCGCCATGAACACATCAATGTTGGCGGACGTGATTGGCTACGCAGCCAGGGCAGCGGCGATCACCGTGTCCCGTGCCGGAGCCAACCCGCCCACCCGCGCAGAACTTCAAAAATGATCTAGGGATTAGAGTGATTCCGAGATACGAGCGACCTCAGTGACAGGACCGCCGCAGTGAAAGGTGACGCCATGTTTGACTATGACCCCTATTCGTTTCTGGAGACCGTCCCCGCATTCGAGCTGACCAGCAGGTCGTTTGTTGATGGCGCAGTTTTCGCGCCGGCTCAAGTCAATGCCGACGCGCATCCCGGCGGTCTGGACCTGTCCCCACAACTGTCGTGGAGCGGTTTCCCGGCCGGGACGCGCAGCTTCGCCGTCACGATGTTTGATCCGGATGCTCCAACCGCCAGTGGATATTGGCATTGGGCGGTGGCTGACCTGCCTGCTTCGCTGACGGCGTTGGCTGAAGGGGCCGGGACGTTCAGCGATTCCGCCACGACAACTCTGCCTGATGTGGCCCTGGTCTTGAAGAACGACGGCGGGCTCCCCGGCTACATGGGATCCGCACCTCCGGCCGGGCACGGTCCGCACAGGTACATGGTGGTGGTGCATGCCGTGGACGTGGAGTCCCTGGGGCTGTCTGCTGATGCGAGCGTGGCCACCCTCGGTTTCAACCTGCACTTCCACACACTCGCCAGGGCTCGTTTGACGGGCTTGTACGAGGTCTAGCAACCCAGGTGACCGTTCAGACCTTCGCGGACCCTGCAAGGCCCGCCTATGGCCTGCATGCCTGCGCCTGAGCCGCGAGACCGCTGCTGAGCAACAGCTGTTTTGCGGGCTGGGTGCGGCCGGGCGGGCCAGCGGCGGTTTCAACCCACATCTGCGCGAAGTTGGATAGCCTTGAGTATGCGTTTAATTGCCAGTGACATTGACGGAACCATTCTGGGCCACGATGGAAAAATAAGCACCCGCACCGTGGAAGCCTTTGCCGCGGCAGCGCAAGCAGGCATCGACGTTGTGTTTGTGACTGGACGCCCGCCACGCTGGCTGGATCCCATCCGTGAGCAAATCGGCCACAAGGGCACCGTGATTTGCTCCAACGGTGCGGTGAGCTACGATCTTGGGCACGAAAAAGTGCTTGATTCCCATGTATTGAGCTGGGAGACCGTTCACGAAGTCCGTCACATCATCAGCGACCTGGCCCCGGAGCCGTACTTCGCGCTGGAGTCCCTTACCGGCTTCCACGTGGAAAGAGGTTTCTTTGGCTCACGTGCCCCAGCTGGCGCCGCAGACGTTGTGCCCGCCGTGCTGACTCGTGACATGGCTGACGGCGGGATCGTGAAAATGCTTGCCGTGCTGCACTCCGGAAATGCCGATGAATTCCTTCAGCTGGTTGGCCCCAGTGTGGGCTCGCTGATTGCCGTGACTCATTCGGCGCCTGACCTGGCACTGCTGGAGATGGGCCCGCATGGGGTGAACAAGGCTGTGACACTGGCACAGTACGCCGCGGCACGGGGGATCGATGCCGCTGATGTTGTGGCTTTTGGTGACATGCCCAATGACATTGAAATGCTGGGCTGGGCCGGGGCGGGCTACGCCATGGCCAGCGGCCACCCCGAGGCACTAGCAGCCGCTGCGTTGCGGGCGCCAGCATTCGAGGCGGACGGCGTTGCCCAAGTCATCGAATCCCGTCTGGCAGCGCTGCACTTGGCATGAATGCCAAACCGTCCAAGGCGTCGGCACCTGTGCCCAAAGCCGCCAAACCATACCTGGCTGCTGATTTCCCGCTGGCCATCGCACACAGGGGGTTTTCCCAAGTTGGTTTGGAAAACTCCCTGGTTGCCTTCAAAGCCGCCAGTGAAATGGGGTTTCAATATGTCGAAACGGACATCAATGCTACGGCTGACGGGGTCGCCACGGTCTGCCATGACCCCACGCTGGGCCGCACCACGGATCAGAACGGCATCATCGCTGAACTGCCATACTCCGTTGTGCGCACAGCACGCATCGGAGGCCGGGAGCCCATTGTCACACTTAACGAGTTCTTTGCTGCGTTGCCCACAACGAGCTTCAACATTGATGTGAAGGACGCCGGTTCTGTGGGGCCGTTGGTGGCCGCCATCGAGGAACTGGGCCTGCACGAGCGCGTTTGCATTGCCTCCTTCTCGGAAAGACGCCGCCGTCGTGTGCTGGCAGGGTTGAGCCAGCCGGTTGCGAGCTCACCAGGGCAATGGCTGTTGGTGACTTATTTTCTGCTCAGCCCGTGGCTGCCCAATGGATTTGTGCGGTCCCTGATGCGCACCGTGGATGTGTTGCAGATTCCGGTCAGCTTCAAGGGCCTCGCCCTTGTCACTGCGGCCAAGGTGCGCCGTGCACACGGCCTGGGGCTGAAAGTCCATGTGTGGACCATTGACGATCCCGCACAAATGCATGAATTGTTTGATCTGGGCGTTGACGGGATCATGACTGACAGGGCAGATATTCTGGCCGAAGTGATGCGACAACGCGGCTATTGGGCGTAATGATTCATCCCAATCGGCGCGCAATGGCAGGATGGACTTATGCGAATCTTGATAGCCCCCGATAAATTCAAGGGAACCCTGACCGGTCAGGAGGCCGCTGCTGCCATGGCAGAGGGTGCCTTGCGGGTTTATCCCGAGGCCGTGGTGACGGCCCTCCCTATTGCCGACGGCGGGGAGGGAACGGTAGAGGCCGCCGTGGCTGCTGGTTTTTCAGAGCGGCTGGACTCGGTGGTCGGCCCCATTCTCAAGCCTGTTGGCGCCGTTTGGGGGTTCAACGAAGACAGCAAAGTAGCTGTCATTGAAACCGCCCAGGCCAGCGGATACCTGCTCAGTGAACCAACTGTGGAGAATTCCCTGCGAGCACATTCCTACGGTTCAGGCCAATTGGTGGCCGCTGCGCTGGACGCCGGCGCAGTGGAAATCATTATCGGCTTGGGTGGATCCGCCATGACCGACGGCGGAACGGGCGCCTTGCGTGCGCTGGGGCTCAAGCTGCTCGACGCCCAAGGCAACCTTGTCCCGCTGGGCGGTGGATCCCTGGTGGATGTGGTGTCCGTGGACGTCACCGGCCTGGACCCGCGCCTAGCGGGCGTGAAAGTTCGCATGGCAGTGGATGTGGACAATGTGCTCCATGGACCGTATGGCGCCGCACACGTGTTTGGCCCGCAGAAGGGTGCCGATGCAGAGGCCGTCGAGTTGCTCGACGCAGGCCTTCGCAACCTTGCGGCAGTGGTGCAGACATCCATGGGGATCGACATCAATATTCCGGGCGCAGGAGCTGCGGGCGGTTTCCCGTCAATGTTTGTGGCCTGTGCCGATGCCACCGTCGAGCGTGGTTTTGATCTTGTGGCCGCACTGATCGATCTGGAGACCCATCTGGACGATGCGGACCTCGTCATCACCGGCGAGGGCTCACTCGATGTGCAGTCGCTATCTGGCAAGGGCCCCCTCGGGGTGGCTGACGCCGCCCACGTGCGTGGCATTCCAGTAGTTGTCGTAGCGGGGCGAATCACGGTGACAGCCGAGCAACTGGCTGAGCACGGCGTGGTAGCTTCCGTCAGCGCCACCGACGTTGCTGGATCGGGCGAGGCAGCGTTGGCCGAGGCGGCTAAGTACACGACCCTGGCAACAGCAGAGGCGCTCAACGGCATCTAGCCCCTTTGGAAGGTGCGCTTGCGAACCTTCCAAAGGGTGCGGTTAGTTGCCTTTTGCCAGGTGTGGTTCCGGCTGGGCTGTTTCAGGATCCAGCGGATTGGGGGCCGTACCGCGCCACTTCGCGAGAGCACTCATGCCGTGGTACACAATCAGTGCTGCCGCGGTGCCCAAAGCGATGCCTTCAAAGGTGAGGTTTCCCGTGGTCCAGGTGAAGTTGCCGATGCCCACAATGAGGGCCACCGCGGCGGTTGTCAGGTTGATGTTGTTGGAGAAGCTGACCTTGTTCTGCACCCAGATCCGCACACCCAGCACACCGATCATGCCGTAAAGAAGGGTTGCAGCGCCGCCGAGCACGCCGACGGGCACAGTGGCGATGAGCTCGCCAAACTTGGGGGAGAAGCTCAGCAGCAGCGCTGCCATGCCAGCCACCCAGTACGCGGCGGTCGAGTACACCTTGGTGGCGGCCATGACACCAATGTTTTCCGCATAGGTGGTGGTGCCGGAACCTCCACCAAAACCTGCCAAGGTGGTGGCTACGCCGTCGGCAATGATGGCACGCCCGGCGTAGGGGTCAAGGTCCTCGCCCGTCATGAGCGCAACCGACTTCACGTGCCCAATATTCTCAGCAATCAGCACCAGCACCACGGGAACAAAGAGTCCCAGCACGGCTAGGTGGAACGTGGGGGTCTGGAAGTGCGGCAGACCGATCCAAGCGGCGTCGTTGACCTGGGAGAAGTCGACTTCATGGCGCAGCACCGCGACGAGGTAGCCAGCAAGTACGCCGACCAAAATGGCCAAGCGGCCCAGAATTCCACGAAACAGCACGCTGA
The DNA here is from genome assembly GCF_017353415.1 of Arthrobacter sp. E3. Classification (GTDB taxonomy): domain Bacteria; phylum Actinomycetota; class Actinomycetes; order Actinomycetales; family Micrococcaceae; genus Specibacter. The sequence continues at coordinate 22,190 of NZ_JAFMPX010000003.1, read as the reverse complement.
CCAGAATGATCACAAGCAGGGTGGCGAGCGCCGTGATGGGGGCTTTTTCAAAGTTGTCGCGTGCTGCCGGAGCCAGATTCAAGCCGATGAGGGCAACGATGGTTCCGGTCACGGGGGCTGGCATGAGTCGGTTGATCCAAGAAGCGCCAAATTTTTGCACAATCAAGCCCAAAATGGCCAGTGTCACACCTGCAACGACAACGCCGCCGAGTGCACCGGATACACCAAATTGTTGCTGTGAGGCCATGATGGGTGCGATGAAGGCGAAGCTTGAGCCGAGGTAGCTGGGGACGCGCCCGCGGGTAAGGATCAGGAAAAACAAGGTGCCGATGCCGGAGAAGAACAACGTGGTTGCCGGCGGCATGCCCGTGATCAGTGGGACCAGGAACGTGGCGCCAAACATGGCAACCACGTGCTGCAGGCCAATGCCAATGGTTCGCGGCCAGCTCAGCCGTTCATCCGGGGTGACCACTTGTCCGGGGGTGATGCTCTTGCCATCCCCGTGAACTGTCCATTTTGTGCCCAGCAAACTCATCTACGTCTCTTCCGCTCTCGCCCAGGGCCTGTAAGTGGCCCGCGGATAAGAATATAGGAGCATGCGGGTCTACGGGTGCGGCACATGGCCTTCGCTGGCTAGAAGTACGACGCCGAGGAGGTCGTTGAGTGCGTGGGCCAAGTCCGGATGGGCCAGCTCATACCGGGATCGGCGGCCTTCAGGCACGGCGACGGCGAGCCCGCATTCGCGCAGGCACGAGAGGTGATTGGACATGCTCTGCCGGGAGACGCCCAGCTCGGTTGCAAGTTCTCCCGGGTATTGCGGCTGTGCAGCCAGTTTCATGAGTATCTCGGCACGGGTGGGGTCCGAGAGTGCGTAGCCAAAGCGGGCAAGCACCGCTGCATTGCTAATGGGCTTCATTCTCAATACCATACAGCATTTGATGAATTCAGTCTTCAATGTACTATTGAACCATGTCCGGTCATAACCACAGCCATTCCCATGCAGGTGCTCCTGGCGAGAGTCACCAGGGGCGCATTGCCGTAGCGCTGGGCATCACCCTTCTCGTTTTCGTGTTCCAGATCATCGGTTCAATCCTGACTGGTTCGTTGGCGTTGCTCTTTGACTCGGCCCACGTGCTGACTGACGCCGGCGGGCTTGCCATGGCTCTGCTGGCAGCGCGATTGATGGTCCTCCCCGCAACCAGCAAGCGCACGTGGGGCTTTGCCCGCGCCGAGGTGCTGGCCGCAACAGGGCAGGCCGCAGTGCTTCTCGCCGTGGGACTGGTGGTTTTGGTGGAAGGAGTTCAGCGGCTGTTCAATCCGACGGAGATCGCCTCCAACGAGATGATCGTCTTCGGAGCGATCGGGCTGGCCGGCAATATCATTTCGATGTTCGTCTTGATGGGCGGTCGCAGCAAGAACTTCAACATGCGGGCTGCGTTCCTGGAAGTCGTCAACGACGCGCTGGGCTCCGTGGCCGTCATTGTGGCGGCGATCGTGATCTCCACAACGGGCTGGGTGCAGGCAGACGCCGTCGTGGCCATGCTCATTGGCGTGCTGATCCTGCCGCGTACCGTCAGGTTGTTGCTCGAGACCATCAGCGTGCTGCTTGAGTCAACGCCGTCGGGGCTGGACCTGGACGAGGTTCGCGAGCACATCATGGAGCTTGACCATGTGCGCGACGTCCACGACCTGCACGCCAGCCAAATTGCCACGGGCCTGCCGATCCTCTCTGCCCACGTGGTGGTGGACGCGGGATGCTTCTACGACGGTCATGCACCGCAAATGCTCGACGCACTCCAAAGCTGCGTGGCCGATCACTTCGAGATCAGCATCGAACACTCAACGTTTCAGCTTGAACCGGTGGGGCACGCCGACCACGAACTCGGCGCCCACCACTAATCTCCCGTCAGTGTTGCGCTGGACGGGCCCAACATTTTTCCGGCGACTATCCGACGCGTCGGCCGCGAGCGGCCTTGGGCGTCTCCTTTACGTCGCCTACAAAAAATGCTGGCTCCCGCCCAGCCAGAACACGCCGAGCTTAGGAGATGACGCCGTCCACGAGGGCCTTCGCCTCTGCCTGGACCTGGGCCAGATGCTCCGGGCCCTTGAAGGACTCGGCGTAAATCTTGTACACGTCCTCGGTGCCGGAAGGGCGGGCTGCGAACCAGGCGTTTTCGGTGGTGACCTTCAGCCCGCCAATTGCGGCACCGTTGCCGGGGGCTTCGGTCAGCTTGGCGGTGATCTCTTCGCCGGCCAGCGTGGTGGCGGTGACGTCGGCGGCGGAGAGCTTGCCCAGCGCAGCCTTCTGCTCGCGGGTCGCAGCGGCGTCAATGCGCGCGTACGACGGCGCCCCGAAGCGGACGGTCAGCTCACCGTAGTGCACCGAGGGTGACTTGCCCGTCACGGCGGTGATTTCCGAGGCCAGCAGTGCCAGCAGGATGCCGTCCTTGTCGGTGGTCCAGACGGAGCCGTCCTTCTTCACGAAGGAGGCACCTGCGGATTCCTCCCCGCCGAACACGCCCTCACCGGAGAGTAGGCCCGGAACAAACCACTTGAATCCGACCGGCACTTCGACGAGTTTGCGGCCAAGATCTGCGGCAACCCTGTCAATGATGGAGGAAGAGACAAGAGTTTTGCCCACTCCGGCAGTGGCAGGCCACTGCGAGCGGTGCGTGTACAAGTACTGGATCGCCACGGCAAGGTAGTGGTTGGGGTTCATCAACCCGCCGTCCGGGGTGACAATGCCGTGCCTGTCGGCGTCGGCGTCGTTGCCCGTGGCAATGTCATACGGTGCCCCCGCGCTGAGCTTGCCAATCAGGGAAGCCATGGCTGAGGGAGAGGAACAGTCCATGCGGATCTTCTCATCCCAGTCAAGGGTCATGAATGACCATTGCGGGTCAACCGTGGGGTTGACCACTGTCAGGTCAAGGTGGTGGCGTTCACGAATTTCGCCCCAGTAGTCAACCGAAGCCCCACCCATGGGATCGGCGCCGATGCGCACCCCTGCGGAACGGATGGCGTCCAGGTCAAGGACGGAGGGGAGGTCGTCAACATAGCTGGAGAGGAAATCAAACTTCCCTGTCGTGGATGCGGCCATGGCCTCGGGCAGCTGCACGCGGCGCACACCGCGCAAGCCCGCTTCCAACAGCTCATTGGCACGGTTGGCGATCCATCCCGTTGCGTCGGAATCGGCCGGGCCGCCATGCGGGGGGTTGTACTTGAAGCCGCCGTCACCGGGTGGGTTGTGCGAAGGGGTGACGACAATGCCGTCCGCCAATGCATCGGTGCGGCCCTTGTTGTGGGTGAGGATGGCGTGTGAGACGGCCGGGGTGGGCGTGTAACCGTGGCGCGCGTCAATCAACACTTCAACCCCATTGCCGGCAAGCACCTCTAGGGCAGTGTTCTGTGCAGGCTCGCTGAGTGCGTGGGTATCTTTGCCCATGTACAGCGGCCCCGTGATGCCTTGGCCGGCCCTGTATTCAACGATGGCCTGCGTAATGGCGGCAATGTGGCCTTCATTGAAGGATGACTTCAATGAACTGCCTCGGTGCCCCGACGTGCCGAAGGCTACACGTTGTGCGGGGTCACCCATATCCGGGGACAGATCATAGTAAGCATCCATCAATGCAGAAAGATCAACAAGGTCCTGGGGAAGGGCAACAGTGCCCGCGCGACTAGCCATGATCACAGCATGCCAGAGCAAGGGGCAGATTGGCACCCATTGCCCAAACTGTGAACCCTTCAGGGCCCTGCATTACGATGGAAGACAGCCCAAGCCATTCTTTCCCCGCGCGTAGGGGCACAAATTTTTGCAGGAGCCAGGAGTGTCGAATCATCCGGACCAGCCACAGCCCTACAGCGGGGAGCCTTCCGGCAGCACGCCTCCGGGCTATAACGCGCCCGCCGTGCCGCCCTTGTACCCGGCCAAAGCGCCGCAGGATGTGTACAGCGGAGGAAACCCACCGCATCAAAACCAGCCGTACCAAAACCCGCAGTTCCAGAATCCGCAGTTCCAGAATCCGCCGCTTCCCCCGTACGGGCAGCCATACCAGCAATCCCAGTACCCGGCACCCACTTATTATCAGGGTGGACAAGGCTATGTGATGCCCATCAGCGGCCCGCGCGGGCTGAGCCTTGCGAGCATGATCATTGGCCTGACCTCACTGTTTTTGCTCGGGTGGATGATCGCACCCCAGATTGTGGGGATCGTGCTGGGACACTTGGGCCTGAAAAAAGAAAGTCCACAAGGCCGGGCATTTTCGATCACCGGGCTCGTCACCAACTACCTGGCTTTGCTGGTGTGGGGTGGCATTTACCTGTTTTACATCTTCATCTTCGCTGTTTTGGCGGGTAGCTCCGGAAGCGACTTCAGCCAGCTTTAGAACACCCGCCTTAGGCGTCCGCAAACGACGGCGGCACCTGTCCTTTTCGATCAAGCGAAAGGACAGGTGCCGCCGTCGTTCTTGGAGAAAGAACTACATCACGCCGGCCATCAACGTCTTGATGGGCTTCTTCGCCAGGAACAGCAGCACGCCAAAGCCAATGGAGACCAGGCCGACGACCAGGAAGTACGGGGTCTCGTGCTCAGGGTTGTACCACTGGGCCAACACGCCTGACATGGCCGTGCCGAGGGAGACCGACAGGAAGAACAAGGCCACCATCTGCGTCTGGAACGCGGCCGGGGCCAGTTTGGTGGCCAAGGAGAGCCCCACGGGGGAGAGCATCAGTTCGGCGACGGTGAACAGCATCAAAATGAACACGATGGCCAACATGGGCACCGCTGCCATCCCGGCGAACGGAATGAAGGACAGGTACGCCAATCCCATGACGACCAAGGCCACGGAGAACTTCACCGGCGTGCCCGGCTGACGCGGTCCCCACTTGGTCCACACCGCGGCGAACACGCCAGCCAAAATGATGATGAACACCGGGTTGATCGAGGAAACCCAGCTGGCGGGAATTTCCCAGCCAAGGATGGTGCGGTCAAGACGCTTGTCCGAATACAAGGCAATTACGGTGAACTGCTGCTGGAAAAGCGACCAGAACACGGCGCTGGCCAGGAACAGCGGCATGAAGGAGTACACGCGGCTGCGTTCCTCGCCAGTGACCGTCTTGTTCGCCAGAATCACGGCAAAGTAGGCGACAGTTGCAATGATGACGACGGCGACGATGACCCACTTGAGGTTCTCGGCGGTGATGAGCTTGAATGCCACGGCCGCCACGATCAGGGCGATTGCTGCTGCAGCCGCCCCCGCGAACTTGCCACACTCTGACTTGGGCAGCGGGTTGGCGATGCGGTGTGCGGACTCCGGCAGGTTCTTTCGGGTCAACCCGTACTGCAGCAGGCCGAAGGCCATGCCGACGGCGGCTGCACCGAATCCAACATGGAAACCCCACGTGACCTGCAGCCATCCGGTGGCCAACGGGCCAATCAAGCCGCCAATGTTGATACCCATGTAGAAGATGGAGAAACCGGCGTCGCGTCGCTCGTCGTCCTTGGCGTACAGCGTTCCGACCAGCGATGTGGCGTTGGCCTTCAACCCGCCTGAGCCCACCCCAATGAGGATCAGACCGGTTGCCAGGCCTGCCGCACCGGGCAGAAACGCCAGTGACAGGTGGCCCGCCATGATCAAGATGGCGCTGTAGAACAAGACTTTTTCCGAGCCGAGAAGGCGGTCGGCAACCCATGCACCCAAGATGGTGGAAAGATACACGCCACCGCCGTACGCTCCAACGATCCCCAAGGCTGTGCCCTCGTCAATTCCAAGGCCCCCTTGGTGACGGAGTAGTACATGTAGTAGGCAAGGATGCCCTGCATGCCATAGAAGGAGAACCGTTCCCACAGCTCGACACTGAAGAGGTTCAGCAGCATCTTGGGTTGTCCGAAGAATGCTGTATCGCGGGTCATTTGAGGTGCCTTGGCCTGTTCGGCGGGGCTTTTTTGTGAGCTCACAGGGTCAATTTTTGCACTGTTGCAACGGTTCGTCATATTTGGGCTGCTTGGACAAGGCTGCCGCGCATTCCTCTCCCAACCCTCGCTTCGCTCGCGCCGGGCCCCGCGAGGGATACGCTTGAACTCAATACGTCTTTTTGTTGCGAGGAGAAAACACATGTCAGAAGTCATGAATGCCACGGTTGCCGAGTTGTCCGGAACCGCTGTGATTTTGGATGTCCGCGAAGACTACGAGTGGGAGGCCGGGCATGTGGACGGGGCCATCCATATTCCGTTGGAGCAGCTCCCGGAACGCCTGGAGGAGCTGGACCCCGACACCGACTTGTACGTCATTTGCCGCACCGGTGGGCGCTCCTTCCGCGCCGCCACGTGGCTTACCCAAAACGGCTACAGCTCGTTCAACGTGGTTGGCGGCATGGGGGCATGGTTTGAAGCAGACAAGCCGATGATTTCCTCAAACGGTGAAACCCCGCGCGTTCTCTAGCCCTTCGCCCATTTCAACTGACAGGCCACCCATGACTTCTGTGCCCCTTGACTCCGCCCTGCCCCTGACTTTCCTCGGGCCGGAGGGGACGTTCACGGAGTCTGCCCTGTTGCAGGTCCCCGGTGCCGCCGGCGCTCAGCGGATTCCTTCAACTAGTGCGGCGGCTGCCCTCGCCAGAGTCCGCAACGGGGAAGCGTTTGCGGCCATGCTGCCGATCGAGAACTCCATTGAAGGTGGGGTTCCTGCAACGTTGGACGCCATTTCCAACGGTGTGGAACTGCGGATCCTCCATGAAGTTGTGGTGCCGGTGAGCTTCGTGCTGGTGGCCAAGGCGGGGGTAGGTCTTGCAGACATCACTGCCGTGGGCACGCATCCGCATGCATGGGCACAAACTCGCGACTGGTTCGGCGAACACCTGCCACTGGCCGCACATGTTCCGGCAAATTCGACGGCGGCTGCCGCCCACCAGCTGTTGACCGGCACCCCCACTTTCCAGGCTGCAGTGTGTGCGCCACTTGTGGCCCAGCAGACGGGGCTCAGCATCCTTGCCGCCGGCATTGAGGACAATATTGGTGCAGTCACCCGGTTTGTGCTGGTGGGCCAGCCCGGCTTACTGCCCGAGCCGACAGGGGCGGACAAGACCACGTTGGCGATTCCGTTGCCAGAGGACCATCCCGGCGCGTTGATGGCCATTCTGGAACAATTTGCCAGCCGTGGGGTGAACTTGAGCCGGATCGAGTCCCGGCCCACGGGCCAGTTCCTGGGCCACTACACGTTCAGTGTCGACGTGGATGGGCATATCCGTGACGCCCGGGTTGCTGATGCGCTGCGCGGACTGCATCGGGTGAGCCCGGGCATCCGCTTCTTGGGCTCTTACCCCCGCGCTGACCAGCAACCGCCCTTGATCCGCTCTTACAACTCGGACACCGCCTTCGCCGACGCCACAGCATGGGTTGACGGCCTGACCGGCTAAGTACCGGATCGTCCAATCCAGGAGTGCATTCTCATCTGGAGAATCCCTTTCGCTTGGGCACATGCGAGCCTATGCTTTGCATAACTCCACAAAACATTCGGTTGGAGAGATGAAAACTGCCCCAGCAAGGAAGAGGCGAGGCAACCATGGATGTGAACGCAGGCAAGAATGAACGCCAAGAGGGAACCATCGTGAACCCCGGAACGGGAGATGACAAGGACACCTCTGTGGGGGACGAGGGCGACGACGCCAATGACTTGCGCTTTGACGAAGAGGAACGCCTCATTCAGGAGCAGTCGAAACGCCCCGAAACGGACTAATCCTCTTCCGGCGCAGCCCTCTGGTTTCTACAGGAGGGCGTCTGGCGAGGCCACGCGCACCAGCACGGCCTTGTTCTCCACGCTTACCTTGACACACGTGGCAGGTCCCGTTGGGTCTCCGTCAATCTGTGTCTCCACCGGCATAACCGTGCGGATGATGAGTTTCTTGGAACGGTAAAAGTCAATGACCGGCAGATGGTTCTTGTGCTGAAAAACTACCTTTCCGGCCATTGCCATCCAGCCAAAGGCGCTGCGGGGGCTGATCACCACAACGTCCAGCACGCCGTCGTCAATCAAGGCGCCGGGCACAAAGTCAATGCCACCCGGTAGCAGACCGCAGTTGGCGAACAGCACTGATCGGACCTTGCGCTGCTGGGTCGGCTCGTCGTCGAGCGCTATGCTGACCTTTTTGCGCGGCCCGGCAAGATGACGCAGCCCCGCTTCGCTGTAGGCCAGCCACCCCACGTGTTCCTTGAGCTTGGACCTGGTGTCGTTCATGACGTCTGCGTCCATGCCGAGCCCGGCGATGACCATGAATGAATGTTTTGAAGTGGAACCGGTGACCCCGTCCTCAATTTCCATCAAACCTGCATCGATGTGGCGCTGATGTCCAAACAAGGCGGTCTGGACGCAGCCGGCAATGTCAGTGATGTCAAGCTTGAGGTTGCGGGCCAGCAGGTTTCCAGTGCCCAGGGGGATGATGGCAAGCGGCACTTCGGTGTGTCGCAGGACCTGGCCCACAGCGCGCACTGCGCCATCGCCTCCGCCAACAATGACGACGTCGGCCTTGGCCTCCAGCGCAGCGGCAGCCATGGAGTAGCCCGGGTCCTCAACGCTGGTTTCCATGAAGATGGGCGCGGGCCAATCCGCTTTGGAGACCGATCGCGTTATGAGGGTCTTGGCGGCCTCGGCCCCACTTTTCGTGGGGTTGTAAATAAACACCACCTGCTGTTTTGCCAGATGTATTTTGTGCGGGGAATCGGCCACGGCGCTGCGGGTGTGCTTCTGCGCGAGCTTGCGCACACCCAGCCAGCTGAAGGCAACGGCCAGCACAATAACGACCACAATGATGATGACGAGAATTTCAGTTGGCATGATTCTCCAACCTTAGCTCGTGAACTTGTTTTGATTGGATAGGCTTAGGTGGTGATCGATGTACGAGACCTCTGCGAAAATCCCGAAAACTACCGTGCCAGCCAGCGTGCCCGTGGTGCCGATGCGTCCCTGGTGGACTCCATCATCGCAGCCGACGCCGCCCGCAAGTCTGCGATCAGCTCCTTTGAAGCGCTGCGCGCCGAGCAAAAAGCCTTCGGCAAGAAGGTAGCTGCGGCCAAGGGCGAGGAAAAGCAGGCCCTGCTGGCAGAAGTGAAAGAACTGGCTGCCGCAGTCAAGGCAGCGTCAACGGCATCGGATGAGGCTGCCGGGATCCAGGACGCCTTGGTGCGGGCCCTGCCCAACCTGGTGTCTAAGGGTGTCCCGGTAGGCGGCGAGGAAGACTTCGTCGTGGTCAAGACCGTCGGCACGCCACGCGAATTCCCAGACTTCACCCCACGCGACCACCTGGAAATCGGTGAGCTCATCGGCGCCATCGACATGGAACGCGGCGCCAAGGTTTCCGGTTCACGTTTCTACTTCCTGAAGGGTGTTGGCGCACGACTGGAGATGGCACTGCTGCAAATGGCCATGGACCAGGCCATAGAGGCTGGCTTCATCCCCATGATCACGCCCACCCTGGTGCGTCCGGAGACCATGGCCGGCACCGGCTTTGACGTGGCGCATGACGCCGAAATTTACCGCCTTGCAGAGGACGACCTCTACCTGGTGGGCACCTCCGAGGTGGCCTTGGCCGGCTACCATGCGGATGAGATCATCAACGTGGGGGAGCCGGTACGCTACGCGGGCTGGTCCTCCTGCTACCGCCGCGAGGCCGGCGCCTCGGGCAAGGATACACGCGGGATCATCCGCGTCCACCAGTTCAACAAGGTGGAAATGTTTGTGTACACCACGGTGGAAAAGGCAGCCGAGGAGCACGCCCGCCTGCTCGCCTGGGAAGAGGAAATGCTGGCGAAGGTGGAACTTCCATACCGAGTCATCGACACGGCGGCTGGCGATCTGGGCATGTCAGCGGCCCGCAAGTTCGACTGCGAGGCGTGGGTTCCCACCCAAGACGCCTATCGCGAGCTGACCTCCACTTCCAACTGCACCACGTTCCAAGCCCGCCGCCTGAACATCCGTGAGCGTCAGCAGGCGGACGACGGCGGCAAAGGCACCACACGCGCCGTGGCAACGCTGAATGGGACGCTCGCCACGACTCGCTGGATCGTTGCCATTCTGGAGCAACACCAGAATGCGGACGGTTCCGTGACGGTCCCGGCAGCCCTGCGCAAGTACCTCGGCGGCATGGAAGTATTCCCGGTTCTGTAGCTTCCAAACACAGATGTTTATCCTGCGTTCACTGTATTAACAGCCAACACTTGGGCCTTTGTTGGGCACATCTGTTTGACTAGAGGTATGACAATTACAGTAAATAGTGCAATCCCCGGCATCGATGACCGGGTTAATGAAACAACCAAATACCTTGTTGCCCTCGATGTTGACGGGACACTGGTGGACCACGACGGCATCATGAGCGACGCCGTGCGTGTTGCAGCCCGCGCGGTTGTTGACGCCGGCCACGAGGTCATCATTGCCACGGGCCGCTCGTTGGGTGCGCTGGTTCCCATTGTGGAAGCCATTGGACTGCGCCAAGGCTATGGCGTGTGCTCCAACGGTGGCGTGACGATCCGCCTGGACCCGTCACTGGCCAACGGATGGGAGATTATTGACCGAGTCACGTTTGACCCGGCGCCGGCTCTGACAGCCCTGCAGGAGCGAGTTCCCGGCGCCCGGTTTGCTTTGGAGGACGCGGAGGGGAACTTCCTGTCCACTTCCCGCTTCCAAGACGACAGTTTTGGCATTGAGGCTCGTGGCGTCGACTTCCACCACCTGCTCAGCGCTAAGGCGGTGCGCGTTGTGGTCAACAGCACCGAGGCCAGCACGCAGGAATTCGCGGCCGCCATCGCCGAAGTCGGGCTCAGCGGCGTCACGTACGCCATTGGCTGGAGTGCCTGGCTGGACATTGCCGCAGCCGGGGTGACCAAGGCTTCCGCTTTGGAATCACTGCGTGTGGCGTTGGGCATCGACCTGTCGCTGACGGTGGCCGTTGGCGATGGCAGCAACGACATTGAAATGCTGCGCTGGGCCAACCGTGGCGTGGCCATGGGGCAGGCCGAAGACCATGTGAAGGCCGCCGCCGATGAGGTGACAGCCTCCGTGTACGACGACGGCGTTGCCACAGTGCTGCGCAGTTTGGTGTAGCTGAGGCGGGTTTGTCTTGGCTGGCCTTGGCCGGTCAACTGGCGAAGGGTGCCCGAGCCTGAAGCGGTGCGTGAGCGACGGTAAATCCGGAACCCAAGGCACGGCGTTCGCGAAGCGTCCGCTTGTCTAGGTAGGTACGGCGTTGAAATTTTGAGCATCACATCTGGCTTAGCTGATGAAATGGCAGATCGTTCAGCGGCTACAAGAGCTAATGGGCGGTCGGAGGAATCAGCCAAGGCAACAGCATCGGTCTTGAACTCGCCGGAATGAGTGGGTTGAAAAGATACGGAAACAATTCTTTCAGGAACGTCCCCCATCAGTAATACAACTCAGGAAGTTGTCACCGTAGTGCGGATCACCCGGGGCATCAGCTCAGCTCTGTCGCGCTGGCGAGAGCCGCAACCACAGTCGCGATTAGGGCCAGGCAGGTGGCTCCGGTTCGTAGAGCGAAGAATCGCTCCCAGCGGGTACGTACAGCGCGCCAGTTTTCCGGTGGTTCCTCAGCTGACCAGTTGGCCATGGTTTGGTTGATAGGCAGATCGCCCCGCACAACGGCAAGAAGGGCTATGACGAGGGCGCTGAGGGACAGTGCGCTAGCGCCGATGACCATCATCGAACTGCTCACCAAGGCGGTGACGAGGGTGGCCAAGGCGGCTGCAAGACACAACAGCATCACTGGCTTGGCGATTCTTGGCGCAGTGATGTCGAAGGACTGCTTTATCTGGATGTAGACGGTGGCGTCGACCGCCCGAAGCGCCGGATTAAAGGCGACTTGGCCGAAGAGTTGGATGCCTAGTAGGACAGCGATCAAGACCAGCGCATTGAGGGAAAGCACGAAGATCACCATGACACAGCCCCTCCTTAGAAGCAGTTAGTTTCTATCTAATCCAGAGGATGGACCACATGAACACACCTGTTAAGGGTGCCCCTGGGAGGTTTTCCGCGAATCGTGGGTGGTTGGTGAGGCGGCTTTTACCGGCCGAAGTTGGTCGAGCTTGAGTTTGTGTTCGAAGTCTAGCTGGCTCAGGTAGTTCAGGGCGCAGAGGAGCCGTTTCTGTTTGTAGAAATCCACAATCCAGCATCCTGTAGCTCTCGTGGCTTCCTGGAAGATGGGCCAGGTGCTGCGGTTGGAGAACTCCGTCTCGAGTATGGATCAGAACGGGGCCTTGGGGTCTGGTGTGTAGTGGAACGGTGATTGGCGCTAAGGAATCTGTTTGGTGGGATGGTTCAGGTAGTGCTGATGGGAAGTGACGGTAGATGGATGCTCGGGAGATGCCAAGTGCTTTGGCGATCTGGGTGTCGCTTTCTCCTTTGGCTCGTCTGGTATGGGCGGCTGCGAGGCCGGCCATGGTCCGTCGACGAATCATGTAGCGCTCGAGTTCGGCCAACGCGGCCCGCAATGTTTGAAGCGTGCTGTAAATGGGTAGGAGACGAGGGGTGGTACACAGCGGATAGGGTGAAGCTGCAGCAAACCACCGCGCTCCGGAACATATTGCGACAACCAAGGACGTTCATTGAGCTTCAACTATTTGCAATCATCAACCCCTCAACGGTCACTTCAATATTGGCTTGAGTCGGATGTGGCCAAGTTCTCCCCCCGAGACACTCCTTCAGCCCTCCGTGACATGGCCTGGAGTTTTGGACAGTGGCGCGGTTTCGCTGCAGCGTGCGCCGGCGTGGGCGTCGTTGGACTTGGCATCTGGACTGCTGTGGATATTTAGGACAGTGGGCCCTCTTAAAATGGGGGTTCTACTGAAAGAGAGACCAGCAGCATGTCTGCATCAAGATCGCGTCGTTCCTATACCCAGGACTTCAAGGATGAGCTTTGCCGTGAAGTCATCAGTACCTCCAAGCCCGTGGTGGATGTTGCCAAGTCCTATGGGGTCGGCGCCGAGACCCTGCGCCGGTGGCTGATCAAATACCGTGAAACCCATGCCGATCCTGACACCGCGGCCACCGGTGCCGAGCTGGCCAGGTTGAAGGAGCTTGAGCGGGAAAATCAGGAGTTGCGGGCAGAGAATCTTTTCTTGAAAAAAGCCAGCGCTTACTTCGCGAGGGAGCAGCGATAGTGAGCAAGTATGAATACATTGAATCCCAACGAAACGACCCCGCTGAGACGAACTCCTTGGTGAAGATGTGCGCCTGGCTGGCCGTCTCCACCTCCGGCTTCTACCACTGGCTCAAACGCCCACAATCGGCCACAGCAGCCCGCAGGGACGCGCTTGCAGCCCGTATCAGGGCTTCTTCAAGGATTCCGACGGCACGTACGGTTACCAGCGCATTCACGCCGACCTGGCAGCTGCCGGCATCGAGTGTTCCCCCGAGCTGGTCCGCAAAATCATGCGCGATCAAAAGCTGGTCCCGTGTCAGCCGCGGCCCTTCAGAAAGACCACAGAAGCCGATGCCGAAGCCGCTTCGTTGATCCCGGATCTGGTCAAGCGCGACTTCACCGCGACCGCTCCCGGACTCAAATTTATTGGCGATATTACCTACATCCACACGTGGCAGGGATTCGTATATCTGGCCACCGTCATTGACTGCTATTCCAAACGTGTCGTCGGCTGGGCCATCGCCGATCACATGCGCGCCGAGCTCGTCGAGACCGCGTTGCGCAACGCGGCAGCAACCACCCTGATCACCCCCGGCGCGACCTGGCACTCAGATCGCGGCAGCGTCTATACCTCCGCCTCATTCCGGACCCTTGTCAAGGACTTGAACATGCTTTCTTCCATGGGCCGGACCGGGGTTTGCTGGGACAACGCCGCCGCGGAATCCTTCTTTTCAGCCCTGAAAAACGAGCGTGTCTACCGCACCGTGTATGCCACGAAAGAGCAGGCCCGCAAGGACGTTATCCGCTACATTGAAGGGTTCTACAACAGCCGGCGACGCCATTCGGCCCTCGATTACCAATACCCCAACGATGTCCACTACAGTTACCAACAGCCGCACCAGGCAGCGTAAGAGAAAACACTAACTCCGCTGTCCGAAATTCACGCAGCAGCCCAATCGCCTTGTTGCTCGCAGTGTGGCAGCCCCAGATCATCTGGCTATGGGCGCTCCTGATCGTTGTTGCCATTTTGCTCATGGTGCTGTGCCCACTGGTTTCAAAGCTCAAAATTTCAAAGGTTGCCAGCGGAAAATCGCCCATGCTCTCGCGTGCTGCAGTGACCATTTCTGCCGGCGTAGGTGCGGCAATTTTTCTTTCAGCAATTTTCATCGCTCTTGCCAGCTTTGCGCTGGATCCCTGGTTTCATATGGGCGCCAAAGGAATTGCCAGCGCCGCAGCCGTTTATGTGTTGGTTCTTATCCTCATGACCAGCGTCTTTGTGCTTCCTGGATATTTTTCCCACTATGCACGCCGAGATTTCCGCCACCACATTGACCGGCCTCCATCCCTGCGGGCACAACTCGAATACATGTCACAGAGCTGGGTTGATCCGGTGGGGAATCGAAGTTTTGGCCCGTTGTAGCGCACTGAACTGATGCCCGTGCCGTGAAGAGCTTCATTATGACGAAGAAAAGGGTCGCCTACGGACGAAATCTTAAGGTAAGGGTGTGTGTATCCGGTAGACCCTGACCTGCGGCTTGTTGATTGGATCTAGTCAAAGTCTGTCCGCATGGGGAACGCTTTGCGGGACAGTGCAAGTTCTTGTGCCACCTATGGGGTGTCGACGTGCGAAAAGCTGTGCTCAAACTGGAGATAGTCGCGTTGTAGGCTTTGCGGAACCATGTTTTACGTTAACCGAGGTAGTTGGGGGAGCAATTGCATACTTCAGAATTTGATCTAGAGCTACTCTCTCGAGGTTGGAGAGACTGGATCCGCTTCGCAGAGGTTATGCAACTATTTCGTGAAGCAGGCTCGGCGGCGCCCCGAGAAGACTCAATTCTGTGGGTGCTCAGATTTTGCAGCGAAGGCGTTCTAGAAGTAGGCAACTACGATATTCAGGGGCTCAACAAGTGGCCGGAACGCGGTCGCGAATTGGAGAGCAGGATGCGTGAATGGCTTGTCCCTGACCCGCGTGATCCGTTGGGCGAAGTCGTGAATCTCATGTTCGATCTCACGGCCATCGGGAGACGATTGATTCCAGGAAAACTGCAATTCTGACACCTGGTCCGTCCAGCAGGACTATTTGCGGTATCGCGAGAATTCCCGCAGGGGAAGCATAACCGGGACAGAGCTGCGCCCCCAGGACGACCCACCCGCCGCAGCATCCTGTTGGGCCGGCAGTTTCTGCGATGTAGTGACAGACATATCACGCCGTTCGTCGAGCGGACACGCCGCCTTCAACGAGAACGAGCATGCGCTGGTTTGTGTCTGCCGTTTCGATAGCCTCTTTGATGTGAGCGGCGAACAACCTCCAGCGACCGTCGTCCTCAGTATCAACCTTGGGATCCCACAACGGTACGTGTTCGAATGCCAGGACGTGATCAACGATTTGGGCCGGAGTATCCATAAACACGAACTGCTCACTGCTGTCGCAGGGGGAGATGAGCAGCCGGGAGACATCTAGACGATCCTCACCAGATACAACCGCATAGTCGTCCAGAACCTGTGCCAATCTGCCAAGTAGAAGCACCAAACTATTAGTCAACGAAATGTCGCCTTCCGCACTTGGGGATAACCCAACTCTATGACTTTTGGCGGAACGGTCTGCGGGACACTACCCGCGAAGCTCTCCCCAACCAAACCCACTCTCCGCAACGAAATCCTGCAATTCTCTACGCAAACGGGCTATGAATCCGTTGGTATCTTCGGGCGGATAGAGCCAGAACCCAATTTGCTCGTCGTACACGAAGACTCGCAGAAGCAAGTCCTCGCTGATGATCGTTGACGGCGTGGCCGGTTCGCCCTTGGTCGTCACCACATCCATACTGGGCCCAGTACTCCTATAGCTGCTATGAGGGGCGATGCTGTGAAAAACTCCGCTTACTTCAAGGGATTTTTCGGGTCTGTCATTGCGTCAGGTTGAGTTCTTAGATTCGTGGGCTACGGTGTCCAGAAAACGAGATATGGAGTCTAACCTGACGGATTTTGGCACCATATTGGACCTCTGGTTGGGGTGAACCCCAACCAGACGCGTGATTGCCCCTGGCGACACGTTCAGGAGTACTGGGCCAAAAGTGTCTGGACGACGGTAGGGGAGTGGTGGAAATGAAAGACCCGAAAGCCAAAGCTGAAATTCAGCTTCTCACCCAGGAGGTCATGGGATGGTAAAGCCCCGCCCTCGCCCAACACAAGCAACCGAGCAGGAAATTGAAGCATTCGGCAACATGGCAGAACAACCACGCGAGACGGCGGCAACACCACCTGCCCGAGTCGTCCGCAAGCACAAAGAACCTAAAGTTACCGGATACAACTTCCGAATGACGGCTAGCCAGCAGCAACTCCTTAGCCAAGCAGCCGAAGTCGAAGACATCAGCCAGCAGAAGCTCTTGGAAAGTATCATCTGGCCGGCACTCACCGAACGCTACGGCGAGTAAGACACGCATGAACGCAAAACTCGAATAAGAGTCTGATTGAGCAAGCGCGTCTCCTTTTGATGCCGGGTTCGGTGGCGCGTATCTTGGTGGTGGGTTGACAGCCCGCTGGTGGCTAGGGAATGCGGCCAACATCATGTATCGTTCCCTCGACTAATAGTGTGTGAGAAATGAGATGGGCTGCTGTGGCTACTGATTACGATGAATTACGATCTGACGTTAAGGAATCTCAGGAGCGTTCCCTTGCAGTCCTCCACTCTGCTAAAGCTCCGGATGCCCATAGTGCTGTTCGGGAACTTGATGAAACCGATGACCTCGAGGAAGGCCAAGGCCCTGGAGGGGAGTTCATTGATGAAGAACTTATCGTTGAGGTTGTTCCATTAGCTGGTGACGAGTTCACGTGTTCATCTTGTTTCTTGGTCCACCACCGCTCACAGCTGGCTCGCCGAAAAGACGGTGCAAGTTACTGTGCCGATTGTGAAGGCTGAGCAGCCACGAACACCGGTGATGGGCGGGCTGATCGATGCATCGATCTGGCACCGGATTGATGTGGAGTTCTCATTGCCGTCCTTGGTGCAGGTCACGCGTAGGTATGAAGGTAGGGCAGCGGACTGGGAATTGGTGCTGCGGAAACTGGTGCGTGTTTTCATCGAGGGGGAGACCTATTGTCCTGGGTTTCAATTCGTGCCTGGTGGCTCGCTGCATCCGGTAGTTGTTGGTTTGTTTGGCCATGCCATGACACTGAGGGTCCCTCACAATTATTTCACTGCTTGGATGCTCACTCCATCGACGGATCTTGCGGGCTCGCGTCCAGTGGACCTGCTCCACGAAGCGGGTCATCTCTATGCTGCTCTGAAGGTCTGATTATGGCAGTTTGATTGGGGCTGGGGTGCTTGTGTGTGGTTTTTGTTTAAGAGTGGTGGTGTTCTTTCGCCGCTGGAGGGCGGTATCGCCGCCGGTGGGTGGGGCCAGTTTCGAGAAGGGGCGTTGCTAGCGTCATCTCTGGCTCAAATAGTCCCAGGTGGGGTTGGGCGAGCATAGAAAAGTCTTGTCGATAGGTACAGGCTGCAAACTTATCGTTTCCTGATGTTATGGCAGAGCTGTCGGGGACAAAGACGACCTGAACGTAAGTGATGGCTCGGGGTGCAAGGGGTCAGGATGGATCGTT
The DNA here is from genome assembly GCF_017353415.1 of Arthrobacter sp. E3. Taxonomy (GTDB): domain Bacteria; phylum Actinomycetota; class Actinomycetes; order Actinomycetales; family Micrococcaceae; genus Specibacter. The sequence goes on along the minus strand of NZ_JAFMPX010000003.1, from coordinate 4,457 downwards.
CATGTCTGGGCGTTGGGCTGCCCGATCGTGTACTTTGAGTTGGTTTCACTCTCTGCGTGTTCGGGCGGTGGTGGGTGTTGAGTTTGTGCAGGGCACGCAGCGTTCTCTAAAGGGGCGTACTTCGAGTTGGCCGATGGGGATGGGCTCGAGGCAGGAGATGCAGATGCCGTAGGTGCCTGCCTCGAGGCGCTGCATTGCGTCTTTGGCCTGACTGGCATCTGCGCGTGCGGCTTCAAGGAGGCCTGCCTGCATGGACCACAGGGAAGAAAGGGTTTCACCTTCGGGATCGTGTTCATCATCGTCGGACTGGTTGCGGCGGGTATGAACCACAGCGATGAGGTCAGCTTCGAGTTTGTCCACGCGGGCTTGTACTCGCTCTAGGTGATCGTTCAGAAGTGCTCGCTGTTGTTGCTCGTCTTGGGTCATGGATTTATCTCCTTGATGATCTTTTGAATCTTGCGCAGAGGCTCCCGCACGGTATGGCCGGTCGGCTGGCCGGCCGGGAGTAGACGTAGCGACGGGGTTCGTCTGGAAAATTTTGCTGAAGAACCACCCCGGGAGAATCTGCCACCACATCTCCCATCTTAGGAACTTGGCCCTGCGCCTGTGCTGTTCGTACCGGATTCCCAACACGAACAGCACAGCACTCAGCGGTGGGGGTTCACGCGAGAGCTGGGCCGCTGCCAGAGGGGGCCTGTGAAAAAGTGGAATATCCGGCGTTAGCGCGAATATGCCACCAGAAGTTAGCCGTGGGCCGCGGTGATCGGGTCCGCTCATAGGTAAGAAGCGCTGCCCTCCGGGGGGATGCCTCAGGGTCGTGTATCGCGAAGGTAGGCATGCGTTGCGTTGGTGCGTCCACGGCAACCGTTACATGGTGGGCCCTTGTATTTGCTGACCTGGGTGAGATCTCAGCCAATGTTTTGCGAACGATCGTACCGGACGCCGCGTAGGCTTAGCGTCGGATATTTCACTTTTCACACGCCACCCTAACCTGACCCGACGGAGGGAACTTCCACCGACAAGTGCGTCGGAAGGTGACACGACCGGTAAGTATCGGGTCGGACTTTTCAGCAAGGTAGCGAGGGCACCGGGGCACCCGGGGAATCATCACCGTCAAGATGCTCGCTTAGGGCACCCGGGGCATTGACAAGCCGTCGGCCTGGGAAGATAATGACGCCATACCTGGCCACCGGCCGAGCCGAGCCAGCGGCAGGCGCTCCCAAGGAGTTCCCATGCCTGTGATCGAAGAGAACGTATTCATCGCCCGGCCGCAGCAGGAGGTCTTCGACTTTATTACTGCCACCAAAAACACCCCCGTGTGGGACTCCTCCGTCGCTCAAGCGGCCCAGATCGGGAGCGAGCCGATGGGTATGGGGGTTCGTTCCAGCGGTACCAGCAAAATCATGGGCCGCTCCTTTGACTGGACTACCGAAGTGACCGAATTTGAAGCGCCCCGTCGGGTCGTCAACCGGTCCGTTGAAGGTAAACTTTCCTTCACGATCACGAACTCCTTTGAGGCGGTGGAGGGTGGGACCCGGTTCACCTACCGCATCGACGCGGCGTCGGGCTTAGGTGGCGTCTTCGGTCGACTGGCAGACCCCTTTGTGCAGCGGGCCCAGGCACGGAGTGTCCGGGCAAATCTGGAATCGCTGGCGGAACTACTGACGGAACATCACGGGGCGTAGCCGCGCTTCACCCGCGCAGCCGGGGATTCCGCAGTGATGCTGCGATGCTGGCATGCGGTGCTGCAGCAGTGACGGCGCACTGCCAGGGGTAGGAGGAAGAACACTGCTGAAATTCATGCTAAGTAGTTCCTCTGCGACCGAACCCACCCTGATGGGGGCGGAACTAGCCCCGCAAGTGAACGCTTTGCGGGAGGGGTGGTAACGGGGCAGGTAACTCTGGTGTTGGTTGAAGCCGTCCGGGAGACCAGAGGCTTTAGTAGAACGCGGCCGAAGAGAACGGGTTGATGCGAAGTGCTGCGTGATGAGGCTGGCCTCAAGTATGACCTGGCCGTGCGAGGTGAAGGGGTGGCTGCCTGTTTTGACGGCGTGGCCTTTGGGGAGGCTGCGCAGGAAGCGGTTGAGTGCCGATCAAGGCCCGGGAATCTTGCCTAGCGCGGTGGTGGTCAAGGTCTCCGGGAAGACGTCCAGGGCACGCAAGTCGTGCGGGAGAACCGGTGCGGTGAAAACCCCTGCATAAGGGCCGGAGCCGCTAGTAGCTCAGGAACGAGGGAGGGGTCGGGGTCAACCGGTAAGGTAGGGGTCTTTGATGACGTGCTGCCCAGCGGCTGGGAGCTACCAGGTAGGTCTCGTGCCAAGGGTAGAGGCGTCTTAACTTAGACCGCCCCATGTTGACTTGACGAGATTTCAGAGAGTGGCTATATTTTTTCTCGTAAGAAAATAGTGAACGGAAGTTCCCCCGCCCACAGTGGTTGTAGTTGTTTTTTGTAGAGGGGGAAGTACCGTTGCAGTAATATCTGGTCGTCGACAGCTTGAGAGGGCCAGAGCTACACCAGCAGTACCAGTAATTCCTAGCCGTTGACAGCTTGAGACGGCTAGAGCAGCACCAGCAGTAGCAGTACCAGTAGTACCGGACCGTCAAGCAGGAGGAGGCGGACACAGCAATACCAGTAACACCTGGTTCTCGGACAGCTTGAGAGGGCCAGAGCAATACCAGCAGTAGCAGCACCAGTAGTACCGGACCGTCAAGCAGGAGGAGGCGGACACAGCAACACCTGGTCCTCGGACAGCTTGAGAGGACCAGAGCAACACCAGCAGTAGCAGTAGTACCGGACCGTCAAGTAGGAGGAGACGGACACAGCAATACCAGTAACACGGGGCGGGCAAGTTGAGAGCATATTGATGCACTCCTTGTCCGCCCCCCGAGCTTTCGGGTCTGCTGGCCGGCGCAAAACTGGGATCCGCGGACAGCCACAGGCTGCTACTCATCTAATGTCACATAACCGTCTCACAACATCGGGGTTTGCTCGGTCTGTTGTGAGACGGGTTGTGGACGGTTTTTGATCGGCGCGCCGCCGGGCACTTGACTCGTCTCAGAATCGACCGATAATGGACAGTCTTTTGTGTGTCGTTTAGCGGCGTCTGCGGATCACGCAGCAACCCGTCCCTCTGTTAGGGGGCAGCGCTTATCCGAGATCACTGGACTATTGAAAACGGTCTCCCTGCACAACATCGCGATCACGATCCTGCGACTCCAAGCAGAAACTAACCGAGCCAAGCCACCCGAGCAGCCCAAAACCACCCAGCTCTCACTCACGCCGAAACGATGTTTCCGCCCCAGAATTCTCACGCGGCAGCCCCAGGACTCTGGATATGGTGAGATTTTACATGTGGGGTAAATTGCGGTTTGAGACCAAATTGGCAGCGCGATTCCGCGTAAATCCGCGGATCGTTGCTCACAACGACGACTTTCAACCAACATTTATTTTCTCACAAAGAGGCTTTGATTCCGCGCACTCTTGATGACAAATTCCCCGAAAAATCAACGAACCAGCAAACCACGCCCCCTCCCATATCCAGAGCCCTGAGCCCTGACTACACTCTGGATTCGGAAGAGCCAGGAAACCCCGACTCATGGTGTTGACTCGGGGGTTTCGTTTCCTGGCTAGTGCTTCAGCTCGGGTAGGTTCCATCGATGGGCTGGACTGCTACCGCTTCAAAGCCCTCCACTCGACAGGAATCCCTGCTTCGTCGATCTCTGTGGCAAGTGCTGATTTCCATGCACCAGCGGCGTCAAGTGGCGTATACACCAACCCTGTAACGTCGCCCGGTTCTTCGACGCCAGGCTCCATTAGAACGGCAACGTTGGAACGACCCAGGGCAGCTATGAAGAATCCCAACTCAAATACAACGTTCTGTCGCCCGCGAGGTTTGTATTTCTCTTCTCTGTTTGCTTTGCCTGTGTCGTCGGCGGTCAGGAGTACAACGGCGAATCCAGTCACTTCAGCGCTTGCTTCCAGCTTCTCGATAAGGACTGCACCCTTATTAGGCTGTTCGTGAAGGATCACGGGTTCGTGGCCTGTAAGGTCTTTCAGGAAACGCGCGAGCTGAAATTTCTTTGCATCATCGTGGCCATGAACAATGAAAATCCGACCAGTCGAGCCGGTACCTTTGTCGCTTACCTCGATGATTTCCTCGACGACGTTGAAGAGTTTTGACTTCTTAGTTTCCTCAGCGAGTTCCAGCTCTCGCTTCGCTGCCTTCAGCAATGAGACGGCTTGCTGTAAGCCCGTTTCTTCATACAGAATGAAATCAGTATTTTCCGAGATAACAGTCGGAGTGTAGTTGACTCTCCGGAAGCGCTTGTACGGAATTTTTCAAGTCGGGCGGTACCAGCGGGAGTTAGGCTGCTTGTTTTTCGGGTGTTTCCTTGGGTTGGTTTATCCAGGCAGGGCCGGGTAGGTCAAGAATTTTGGGGTCGGCGTTTTTGTTGAA
>NZ_JAFMPX010000039.1 GCF_017353415.1 Arthrobacter sp. E3 | reverse complement strand
TCCACAACAGCACCTGGCACGCCACCCTCATCAACGGCACACCCCACTACACCGCCCCCTACCCCCTCGACCCCCAACAAACACCACGCCGCAACCACTACCACCACGGCCTCCCCAAAAAGACAGTAAGAATCAATGGTGATAGTGGATAGGGCGGGCAGCAAATATTTCGACGGACGTTAAAATTGTGAGGGCCCTGATCTACAGATCAGGGCCCTCACAAAGAAGTAGCTAAGTACCATATAGATACCAATTAGATACAGCACGGAAAAGCTTTTACCCAGGAAGAACGCTTTTATAGACGTCCAAGGTTTGTTCAACGATCGATTCCCAAGAGAAATGATCTGTTGCCCGCTGACGTCCTTTTTCGCCCATTGCTCGGGCACGCGCAGGATCGTTCACAACCTCAATCATCGCGGCGGCAAAGTCTGCCACAAACTTCTCCGGATCCAAGGGCGTTCCCGTGCCGTCACCAACCTGCTCCAACGGAACCAACAATCCCGTCTCGCCGTGGGCAACAACTTCTGGGATTCCACCCGTTGCACTGGCCACGACAGCAGCTCCACATGCCATGGCCTCCAAGTTCACGATGCCAAGCGGCTCATAAATTGAAGGACAGGCGAACACGGTTGCATGGCTAAGGACCTGAATCAGCTCAGCACGCGGGAGCATCCTTTCGATGACGATGACTCCGTTACGCTGTGCCTTCAGGCCCTCAATCAGCTCATTGACTTCGGCGCCGAGTGCCGGAGTGTCTGCGGCACCCGCACACAAAATCAGCTGCACCTCCGGAGGAAGCGCTGCAGCTGCCTTCAAAAGGTACGGCACGCCCTTCTGACGCGTAACCCTTCCAACCCAAACAACGCTGGGACGGTCCGGATCAATGCCAAGGGAACGGACGACGTCGTCGTTCTCATCGCGCTGCCACGCAGCAACATCGATGCCGTTGTGAATGACCTTGACCTTGGCCGGGTCCACGTCGGGGTAGCTGCGGAGGATGTCTTGGCGCATGCCGTCGGAGACAGCAATGATGGCAGCGGCGCCTTCATAAGCGGTCTTCTCCACCCAGGAGGAAACGGCGTAGCCGCCACCCAACTGTTCGGCTTTCCACGGGCGCAACGGCTCCAGGCTGTGGGCACTCAGAACATGCGGGATACCGTGCAGCAGCGCCGCAATGTGTCCTGCCATGTTGGCATACCAAGTGTGGGAATGCACTAGGTCGGAACCGGCAATGGCTGGCACAATCTGCAAATCCACCCCCAGTGTTTGGACGGCAGCATTTGCATCGTCAAGTTGAGGGAGGGGTTCGTAGGAGGCAACAGTGGCCCCATGGAAGTCCTTTTCCCTTTCCTTTCCGAATGCATGCACCCGCAAATCGGCCTTCGCAGCGAGTACACGGCTGAGCTCGGCGACATGCACTCCGGCCCCTCCGTAAATCTCGGGCGGAAATTCTTTTGTCACAATGTCTATACGCACCCTCTCAAGGTAGTCTGTCGGGACACATTTGTTCTAGTGTGAAGTTGTTGTGACCCTCGGAGGTCACCGCAAACTGAACCATTAAAGCTGGCGGAGGGTGGATCATGTCAGTCAAAAAAGTTTTGGCGATCGTTTTGGCAGGTGGCGAGGGTAAACGCCTGATGCCGTTGACAGCAGACAGGGCTAAACCGGCGGTGCCCTTTGCGGGTTTCCGCTTGGTTGATTTTGCTTTGTCGAACCTGGCCAACTCGGGATATTTAAAAATGGTTGTCTTGACCCAATACAAGTCACACAGCCTTGACCGCCACGTGTCTGAGACCTGGCGCATGTCCACACTCTTGGGTAACTATGTAGCTTCAGTTCCCGCTCAGCAACGACGTGGCAAAAGTTGGTTCCTTGGAAGCGCTAACGCCATCTACCAGTCGATGAACCTCATTGGTGACGCAGAGCCGGACATTGTTGTCGTGGTGGGTGCGGACCACGTCTACCGCATGGACTTTGAACAAATGGTGAACAGCCACATCAAGTCCGGCGCCAGGGCCACCGTCGCCGCAGTGCGCCAGCCTCTTGAGATGGCTGACCAGTTCGGTGTCATTGAGATTGACAATGCTGAAGTCCCCGGTGCTGTTGGCGCCCACAAGATTGCAGCGTTCGTGGAAAAGCCCGCCACAACGCCAGGGCTTCCTGATGCTCCTGATCAGTTCCTCGCTTCAATGGGCAACTACGTCTTTGACACTGATGCCTTGGTCGAAGCACTGGAGTTGGACGCCGCCAAGAGTGACACGAAGAATGACATGGGCGGAGACATCATCCCCCACTTCGTGGAACGCGGCGAGGCCTTCGTCTACGACTTCACGACTAATGACATCCCCGGTGCCACGGACAGGGACCGGAACTACTGGCGTGATGTGGGCACCATCGATTCGTACTACGACGCGCACATGGACCTGATCTCGCCGTTGCCCATCTTCAACCTCTACAACAGGGATTGGCCCATCTACACCCGTAATTCCCTGTCCGCACCGGCCAAGTTTGTCCACGGTGCACATAACTCTGCAGGCACCGCACTTGATTCAATTGTGGACCAAGGTGTGGTGGTATCCGGTGGCGTTGTGGAGAAGTCCGTGCTGTCCCAGGACGTCTTCGTCAGCGACGGCGCCCGTGTTCAGGAATCGGTGTTGATGGACAGGGTCACCGTCGGCGAAGGCGCCATGGTGTACAAGGCGATCATCGACAAGAACGTGAAGATCCCGGCTGGCGCAGCCATTGGCGTGGACATGGAACTGGACAAGGCTCGGGGCTTTGTCATCACCGAGTCAGGCCTGACGGTCCTGAGCAAGGGCCAGGTAGTCCCTGTTCCGGATGCAGCCGAGCGGGCCTTGGCCAAAGCGAAGATTGCGGAAATTCAAGAAGGTTTCTTCATCTCCGTTGCCCAGCGCCGTATTGAGCAGGACGGAGCAGCCGTTGAGCAGGAAACTGCCGAAACTGCAGTGGAGGAGCCTGTCGAAGTCACGGGGTAAGCCCGCTCCGCTGGAGAGGCTAAAATTGTTCAGTGACTGCCGACGACTTTACCCCCGAAGAGATTCAAAATTGTTTGAGAGTCTTGGAGAACATCCATGTCTATGACGAAGAGCATCCTGACTATATAAAGGTCCGCAGGGCCACGGGAAAGATGTTCAAGGCCGTCAAACGGTACCGCCGTAACGTAAAGCGTGACGCAGTCAATGAAGCCGACAAGGCTGTCATTGCGAAAACTGCGACGGCGGCACCTGACCGGATAGACGATGAGACTCGGGGTAACAAGCTCAAGCCGTCAACGACTGGCGACACGGCGGGAACGCTTTTGCGTTCCCGCCCGTGCTACATCTGCAAACAGCACTACACCCAGGTAGATGCGTTTTACCATCAGCTGTGCCCGGATTGCGCAGCATTCAACCATTCAAAGCGCGACGCACGCACTGATCTTTCGGGCAAACGGGCGCTGTTGACTGGTGGGCGTGCCAAAATTGGCATGTATATTGCGTTGCGATTGCTGCGCGACGGTGCCCACACCACCATCACCACACGCTTCCCCAAAGATGCTGCCCGTCGTTTCGCGGCCATGGAAGACAGCGGAGAATGGCTGCACAGGCTCCGCGTGGTCGGCATCGACTTGCGTGATCCAAGCCAAGTTGTCGCCCTAGCCGACTCGCTCAATGACGCCGGCCCCCTGGACATCATCATCAACAACGCAGCCCAAACCGTGCGCCGGACAGGCAACGCCTACAAGCCGCTGGTGGACGCAGAGTTGGAAGACCTTCCCACCCACTCCCCCATGCCAGAACTTGTCACCTTCGGCCACGCCCACGACAAGCACCCATTGGCCCTTGCCACTCAAATGATGGAAAGCCCGCAGCTTGCCGGTGATGAAATCGCAGCCTTGGCCCTGTCCATGGGCTCGGCGTCACTTGAACGAATCGCTGCCGGAACGGCCATCGACGCCGGAGGCCTCGTTCCCGACCTTGCCACCATCAACAGCTGGACCCAAGTGGTGGAACAGGTAGACCCCTTGGAAATGCTTGAAGTGCAGTTGTGCAATGTGACGGCGCCTTTCCTCCTGGTGTCCCGTCTTCGCCCGGCCATGCAGGTGTCAAGCGCCCGCCGCAAGTACATTGTGAACGTCTCAGCCATGGAGGGACAGTTTTCCCGCGCCTACAAGGGCCCCGGCCATCCGCACACGAACATGGCCAAGGCGGCGTTGAACATGCTCACCCGTACCAGCGCCGGCGAGATGCTCGAAGAGGACGGAATCCTGATGACAGCCGTGGACACGGGATGGATCACCGATGAGCGCCCGCATTTCACCAAGGTGCGCTTGGCTGAAGAAGGCTTCCACGCACCCTTGGACCTCGTGGACGGCGCCGCCCGCGTGTACGATCCCATCGTGATGGGTGAATCCGGGGAAGACCAGTACGGTGTATTCCTGAAGGACTACAAGGTCAGCCCATGGTAAAGCCCGACGGCGGCGTTGTCACGAAGGGAGCCACCTTGCACACACTGGCGCCCGGCCTGGCTGTAGCCCTTGGCGCAGTCGCCGTTTCCTTGCTGTTGCACGCAGTGGTGCCGATGCTGCCTTCCATGACCATCGCCGTCGTGCTGGGCATTGCAGCCGTCAACCTGCCCGTGACATCACAATGGTGTCAAGGACCATTGCGGGCCGGGCTGAACTTTGCCGGCAAGCACTTCATGCGCGCTGGCATAGTCTTCCTTGGCCTCAAGCTCAGCCTGGGCGACATCATGGGCTTGGGCTGGATCAGTGTGGCCCTGATCGTGGGAGTGGTGCTGCTCAGCTTCGCGGGCACATTCACTTTGGGTAAGCTCTTCAAGCTCGGCGGCGACACCCCCCTGCTGATCGCCACCGGTTTCTCGATCTGCGGCGCTTCCGCCATCGGCGCCATGGCTGCCGTCAAGAACACGAAACACGAAGACACCGTGCTACCCGTGGCTCTCGTGACGCTCTGCGGCACACTCGCCATCGGCGTTCTGCCGTTGCTCATGCACCCTCTGGGCTTGACCAACCTGCAGTTTGGCCAGTGGGTGGGCGCAGGTGTCCACGATGTGGGACAGGTCGTGGCGACCGCGCAAACCGCAGGAGCCGTCGCCCTCAGCGCTGCCGTGGTGGTCAAGCTGACGCGTGTGGTGCTACTGGCACCGATCGTTGGGGTCGCCGGAGCCCTTGAACGCAGGCGCCATGCCCGCGCCCTTGCCCTCATGGTGGCTGGCAGTCCCGAAGCCGCCGCAGCCCCTCGCTTCCCACCCGTCATACCCATGTTCGTTGTCGGCTTCCTGCTGATGGCAGCTTTGCGCACCACCGGCTGGATGTCCGACGGCGTCATAGAAGCAGGAGCCCTGGCCCAGGACATTACCCTTGGCGCCGCACTGTTTGGCCTTGGCTCAAGCGTCCGAGTGCGCGAACTGCTCAACACTGGGCTGCGCGCCACGGTCATGGCAATGTGTGCCTGGGCTCTGATTGCAGCGCTGGCCTTTGGCGCCGTGCACTTGATGTCTGCGTAGAACCCGCCTGAACCTGGGTCAGGCGGGTCTATCTAGGTCTTCGAGGTTCTGCTGAGCCGTCTGTTCTTTCGAGCTCCCTGAGTCCGCCAAAGAGCAAAGTCGAAGTGGTTTCCAGCAGCACGTGGAAGTTTGCAGCTGCCGTGGTTGAATGAATTGGTGCCGAACTTTAATCTGCTGCGCAGTGAAGCCGCAGCCCGCAAGTCCCTCCTTACCGTCCATGAGTACGACGTGGAGCTCGACCTGAGCCATGCCCGCGACTTGTCCGTCCCAGGGTTTCCCACCCGCAGCAGCATCACCTTTTCCGCTGCCACGTCAGGTCAGTCCGATCCGGCCCCCACGACATTCCTTGACTTCATTGGAATCAGTGTTGGGTCGGTGACTCTGAACGACGTGAAGCTGAACGTTGCGGAAGTAGTTGAGGGATCGAGAATCCACCTGCCCGGACTTGCTGCAGAAAACACGGTGATGGTTGAGGCGACGGCTGCTTATTCAAGTTCCGGCGAAGGACTGCACCGGTTCATGGATCCCAGCGACGCTGAAATCTACACCTACACGCAGTACGAGCCTGCGGATGCTCGGCGTGTTTTTGCCAATTTCGAACAGCCTGACTTGAAGGCCCCCTTCACGTTCCACGTCACAGCACCTGCTGGCTGGGAAGTGGCCTCCAACCAATCGGTGACCCAAAAGACGGAGCCGGCACCGGCCACGGAGCGGGACGCAGCACCGGAGCCGTCCACGGAAGTGAAGTCGGGCACCGGAACACGGTCAGCACGTGACACGCCGGAGGCCGTGCGTTGGGACTTTGCCCCCACGCTGCCCATTTCCACCTACATCACCACAGTGCTGGCAGGGCCGTACTTCAAGGCCGAAGATCATTTCTCCATGACGTTCGGACCAGAAAGTAAACACGCCGGACAACGCCTGGACATCCCGTTGGCTGCATATTGCCGCGCATCCTTGGCCCAACACTTTGACGCAGCGGAAATCTTCACCATCACGAAGGCGGGACTGGCCTGGTTCCACAGCATTTTTGACAACCCCTATCCCTTCGGCAAGTACGACCAAGCGTTTGTGCCGGAGTACAACTTGGGCGCCATGGAGAATCCGGGGCTGGTGACGTTCACGGAGTCCTACATCCATGCCTCCCGCGCGACCGACATGGCATACCAGCTGCGCGCCATCACCATCATGCACGAAATGGCGCACATGTGGTTCGGCGACCTTGTCACCATGGGTTGGTGGGATGATCTGTGGCTGAAGGAGTCCTTCGCCGACTACATGGGCCACCTGGCTGTCGCCGAGGCCACCCCGTGGGCGCAGAAGTCCTGGACGTTGTTTGCCAGCCGCCGCAAGGCGTGGGCCTACACTCAGGATCAGCTCCCCACCACTCACCCCATCGTCGCCGACATCCCAGACTTGGAAGCGGCCAAGGCCAACTTTGACGGCATCACGTACGCCAAGGGCGCCTCGGTACTCAAACAGCTGGTGGCCTACGTGGGCCGGGATGCCTTCATCGCCGGATCGCGTGAATACTTCAAGGCGCACGCATACTCCAACACATCCTTGCAGGACCTGCTGGCCCCGCTGGGCATCGCCTCCGGACGCGACCTCGGCACGTGGGCGGGCCACTGGCTGCAAACCTCCGGCATGTCCACCCTGACACCGGAGCTCACCGTGGCCGAAGGCAGGATCACGTCTTTGCGGATCCGCCAGGAGTCCGTTGACCCCATCACCGGCCAGCCGTCACTCCGCCCGCACCGCCTGGCCGTGGGCCTATTCAACTACGACGGCGGAGCCCTGGTTCGGAGCCAGTCGCTGTCTCTCGATGTTGCCGGGGAAGTGACGTCAGTGGACGCGGCGGCCGGACTCCCGGCGCCGGACCTTGTGCTGCTCAACGACCAGGATCTCAGCTATGCAAAGGTCCGGCTTGATGCAGGATCTACGAGTACGGCGCTCGCCGGTGTGGGCACGGTCAGCGACACGCTGGCCCGAAGCCTTGTTTGGTCCGCGCTCTGGAACGCTTGCCGCGATGTTCTCCTGCCGGCTACGGCCTACCTGCAAGTCGTCATTGAGCAAGCAGGCCACGAACGCGATATCAGCCTCCTTCAGACTCTGGTGGACAACGCACTGTACGCCCTTGGTTGCTACACTCCCCCACAACATCGGGTGGAGGAAGCTGCACGGCTGAGCGCCGGAGTCGAACGCCACTTGGCGAGCACCGCGCCCGGCAGCGATGAACAACTTGTCTGGGCACGCGCACTTACAGTCCTGGGCCGCGGCAGCGACACCCTGGTGCCGCGTCTTCGCGGACTTCTGGACGGTGTGGACGTGCCTGAGGGCTTGCTCGTGGACAGGAATCTGCGTTGGCTTCTGTGGCAGGCCCTCTCGGCCCGCGGGGCAGCTGATACGGCAGAACTTGATAGTGAACTGGCGGCTGAAACAACAGCTGAATACCGTGCCGCCCGCCGCACGGCACTGACAGCTTTTCCGGATGCGGGACGCCGGCAAGAGTTCTGGGACAGTGCAGTTGGTGGCAAGGCGTTGAGCAATGAGCTGCTCAGCGCCACCATTGAGGGGCTCACCATGGCCCCAGTTGAAGCGCTGGAACCCTTCGTGGAGCCCTACTTTGCCGCAATTGCAGGGGTGTGGCGCGAACAGAGCTTGGAGATTGCCGGACGGATCGTTCGCGGACTGTTCCCGGCGCGCCAAGATCTTGCGCCGGGAACATCGCCACAAGAGCACCCCGTAATTATGCGGACGGATGCCTGGCTGGCTGAGAACACTGACGCCGCCAAGGGGCTGCGTCGGATGGTCATCGAGCAGCGTGACCACTTGCTCCGTTCCCTCCGGGCTCAATCCGCCGGCTGAGCGGTCAGCTGCTGCGGGAGTTCGTCCACTGCCGCAGCAGCCACTTCAGGAAGGCTACTCCCATGCCGCCGGCAACTATCAGCCACGCCAACACGGCAAACCAAGTGGCACCCTGTCCGACAACCTGTACCAGGGGCATGGAATTTTCGCGTCCGAATCTGAAGGTGGCCACGGCAAACATGCCGAGCGGGAAGACGATGGACCACAGCGCCGTCGTATATACCAGAGGTTCGCGTCTGACCACATGGCGCCAGAAGCCAAAGGCCACCAGTAGCGGCACCCACCACAGTCCGAAGGCCCACAGCAGGTAGCTCAGACCGCCAACTGTAGGTCCCGCCATGTGCACGACGGGCAGGTCGTTGGGCAGGTGCAGGATCATGGATCCGGCCAGCACTGTTATGGCTGTGGCACCCATGAAAATCCAGTTTGTGGGTACTATTCCACCCTTGTTTTCACCTCCTGTGAGCAAACGCAGGATGACCAGGGTGGTGAGCGTGAAGTACAGCATGATGCCAATGCCCCAGAAAGCCACTGCTGCATCGCTGAGCAGGCGCACGTTGCTTCCCCCGGAGGCCAGGGAGGCTGCGGCCATCGACAGGGACTGGGTAGAGACCACCCAGAGGAACCAAGTGCCGTCAACTGGCAAAAGGCGGGGACGGAGGCTTTCACCGATCTCTGTCCGGAGCATCATGGACAGCGGCACACCGTAGGCCAGAAACAGCCAGAGTGGAACGCTGGAAACGGCCAGAATCCAGGTCACGGCCGGCGCCACGGGGTGGAAGCCGATGCCAACAACATTGATGCCAGCCACCATGGTCAGGTAGCCGAAGCCCTTGTGCGGGTTACGGAAATCCGCCACAGCGTCTGCGGTGTGAAGGATGATGCGCCCCAACAATCCCACAATGAGCAGCACGAGGCCCGCAACGGCTATCCACAGCAGGATCTTGGAGGCCAGTGGCCACTCTGCGTCGAGCAGCGATGCAGAGACGATTCCGGTGGCCATGACAAACGCGAAGGATGCTGGTGGCTGGTTCAGCAACCGTGATCTGGGATTCTTCGCTGTCATTCTGATGGCTCTCATGGGATCCGCAGCAACCATTCATCCGTGGCAAACTTGTTCTCGACCCGCAGACGTGCTTCTTGAAGTTCAGCCTCGGTGAGGGTAGATGGCTGCGCACCGTAGCGGTTGGCAAAGGTGGCGGACATGCGGTCAAGGATTTCTTCGCGGGTCAGACCGCTTTGGCGGCGCAGCGGGTCCACCCGCTTCTTGGCTGACCGGGTGCCTTTGTCTGAAAGCTTCTCCTTGCCAATGCGCAAAACCTGGACCATTTTGTCTGCGTCGATGTCATAGCTCATGGTCACGTGGTGAACCATGGCGCCGTTGCTAAGCCGCTTCTGCGCTGCACCGCCGATCTTCCCCTGCTCTGTGGCGATGTCGTTTAGTGGAATGTAAAACGCCTCAATGCCCATGGATTCCAAGGCTGCCAAAACCCACGCATCAAGGAACTTGTAGGAGTCCTCGAAACTAAGCCCGTCCACGAGGGTCTGCGGCACATACAGGGAATACGTGATGCAGTTTCCAGCTTCCATGAACATGGCACCGCCACCACTGATCCGACGCACAACCTTGATGCCGTATTTCTGCACTCCTGCCGGGTCCAGTTCATTGCGAACAGACTGGAAGCTGCCGATCACCACGGATGGCTCCTCCCAATCCCAAAAGCGCAGGGTGGGGTTGCGCCTACCCGCCCCCACTTCTTCAGTCAACACCTCATCCAGTGCAACATTCACTGCGGTTGGCAGGACGGTGGGGGCGATGATATCCCACTGGTGGTCCACCCAGCTGCTGGCCCGTGTCAGGGCCCGCCGCACGGCGATGGCCACGGCCTGGACCGAAAAGCCGAACAACACCGACCCCTCCGGCAGGGCTGCCGTGACTGCGTTGGCTATCTCTACGGCGGGAAGTTCGTGGGAGAGCCCGTTGAGGGCTGCGTTGATGTCATCAAGGGCTTCATCCGGTTCGAGGAAGAAGTCGCCACTGACGCGCACATCCCGGAGCGCCCCGTCCGCGACCGAGCAATCCACCACCACCAGTTTGCCGCCGTGGACCTTGTATTCACCGTGAAGTTCAGAAGCCATGGCTTCATTTTCCATGCCAAGGGAGCAGATAGCCAAAACGACTTGCACAAAACAGAAGGACCCACACCAAACGGTGTGGGTCCTTCTGCAAAAAGCCGGTGGAGAAGTGTTACTTCTTGCCGAAGCCAGCGAAGCGGGCGTTGAAGCGCTCGACGCGGCCGGCGCTGTCCATGATGCGCTGCTTGCCCGTGTAAAACGGGTGCGACTCCGAGGAGATTTCCACGTCGATGACGGGGTAGGTGTTGCCGTCTTCCCACTCAATGGTCTTCTTGGACGTCGCGGTGGAGCGCGTCAGGAACTTGGTGTCCGAAGCCAGGTCGTTGAAAACAATGGCTTGGTACTTGGGGTGGGTGTTCTGCTTCACGGTAAACCTCAAAGTGTAATCGTCTGGTTTTTGCCAGACTGATGAATGTTATGGACACAAGGTCCAGCTAGAAACTTTACCGGTTCTCGGCGAAATCACCAAGCCCGGCTGGCCAACGCGGCCAACGCCTCATCGGCGTGCACGTCCATGTTGGTCTCACTGGAGACTTGGAAACGCACAGTGAAGTCGCCATCGATGACAAAAGTGGCTCGTTTCGTGGGCAGGGTCTTGGCCAGGAGGCGACGTCGAACGCCAAACTGGTCTGCCACCTCACCTTGGCTGTCACTGAGCATCGGGAAGGAAAAGCGGTTATCGGTGGCGAAGGCCAGCTGTCTGGCCGGGGAATCCGTGCTGATGCCCACCAGTGAAGCACCCGCCGCGGCAAACTCCGATTCCAGATCGCGGAAGTGGCAGGCCTCCTTGGTGCACCCGCCGCTGCTGGCCCGTGGATAAAAGAAAATTACCAGCGGCCCAGCTGCCAGCAGCTCCGAGAGCTTCCGGGTGTTGCCATGTTGGTCGGGCAGTTGGAAATCAGAGACTTTCTCGCCAATCTTCATACCACCACACTACCGGCTTGTGGGGGCTGCCGGTTTGGCTGGCGGGAGCTGCGTCGCAAAAAATGCCACGGCACTGGCTGCCGCCACATTCAACGAGTCAACACCGGCAGCCATGGGGATGGTGACGGAAAAATCGGCAGCTGCCAGTGTTTGTGCGCTGAGCCCGTCACCCTCGGTGCCCAGAATCAGTGCCAATCTTGTTTCGTTGCGTGCAGCCAGCTCATGGATGGTCAGCGAGTTCTCCGCCAAGGCAAGCGCCGCCGTCGTGAATCCAGCGGACCTTAGTAGGTCCAGGCCTGCCGGCCACTCGGACAGCCGGGCCCATGGAACCTGAAACACCGTGCCCATGCTGACCCTGATGCTGCGGCGGTACAGGGGGTCCCCGCAGCGCGGGCTGACGAGGACGGCATCAACGCCCAAGGCCGCAGCGGAACGGAACGCGGCACCGATGTTGGTGTGGTCAATCACGTCCTCGAGCACAGCCACACGCCGGGCACCTGCCAAAAGCTTGACGACGTCGGCTGGTTCCGGGCGGTGCATGGCTGCCAGGGCGCCGCGGTGAAGGTTGAACCCGATGATCTCCTCGAGCATGTTCGCCGTGCCGAGGAACGCGGGGATGTGCTCCCACTCGCTGAGCACATCGGAAAGTTCCGGCAGCCACTTTTCGCTCAAGAAGAAGGAGCGAGGCACGTGGCCGGCTGCAAGGGCACGACGAATGACTTTGCCACTTTCAGCAATGTACAGACCCTCGGCCGGCTCTTTGACTTTGCGCAATTGCACATCGGTGAGGTTGCGGTAGTCGTTCAGGCGCGGGTCGCCAGCATCCTCGATCGGGATGATCATGCGTTGATCAGCTTGATGACCATGAAGTAGAGGGCCACCAGTCCAAGGGTCACAATGACGCTGCGGAGGACAAGTGGCGAGAGGCGGCGGCCGATCTTCGCTCCGATGAAGCCTCCTACCAGGGAGCTGACGGCGATCAGGCCGACGACGATCCAGATGATCTTGTCGGGGGCGAAGATCAGGTAGGACACGGCTGCGACGCAGTTGACCGTGAGAGTCAGGACGTTTTTGACCGCGTTCGCGTTTTGCAGCGTGCCGCTCATGAAGATGCCCAGAATGGCCACGAGCAGCACACCTTGGGCGGCCACAAAATAGCCACCATAGACGCCTGTCAGGAAGATCAGCACAAACATGAGTGCTTCATGCGACCGGGCGGAGGGGGCTGACTCGCGACGGGCCTTGATGGAACGCTGAAGCCTGGGTTGGAAGATCACCAATAGCAGTGCGAGCACAATCAGCACAGGCGCCACATACAGAAATACCTTTTCAGGCAAGTGCAGAAGCAGGTAGGCGCCCGTGATGCCGCCCAGCAGCGAGGCAGGCATGAGGCGCATGAGGTTGTGCTTCATGCCCACCAGTTCACTGCGGTAGCCCCAAACACCGGAGACTCCCCCGGCGATCAGGCCCATGGCGTTGCTCACAACGGCCATGACGGGGGTGATCCCCAACGCAATCAGGATGGGGAACGTGACCAGGGTTCCAGAACCCACCACAGTGTTGATGGTGCCCGCCCAAAGCCCGCCCAGCAGGATGAAGAATGACTCAATGGCGTTCATGCAGGCCCCTCACCGGGATCTTTGGGCTTCGTTGGCTCGGCGTGCCGTGCTGTCGTGGGCTGTTGCTGTTGTGAGCGTGAAAGGGAGGCTAGCTGCGCGCCGTGGCCGTGTAGCGGCCGGCATTGCTTGAAACTGCCAAAGGCAGTCCAAACGTGGTGCTCAGGTTTTCCTCGGTCAGAACATCCGTGATGGCCCCTTGGGCCACGATGCCGCCTTCACGCAGCAGCAGCGCGTGGGTGAATCCCGGGGGGATTTCCTCAAGGTGGTGTGTGACAAGGATGGTGCTGGGGGCCATGGGGTCGGCAGCAAGCTCACTCAACCGCCGGACCAGTCCTTCACGCCCGGCCAGGTCCAACCCGGCGCCCGGCTCGTCGAGCAGCAGCAGCTCGGGGTCGGTCATGAGTGCACGGGCGATCTGCACACGCTTGCGTTCGCCGTCGCTCAAGGAACCGAAGGGGCGGTTGAAGAACGTGGACACGCCCCACTCGTCAAGCAGGCTGAAGGCGCGGCGCTCGTCGTCGCGGTCGTAGGCTTCGCGCCAGCGTCCCGTGACGCCATAAGACGCTGTGACCACCACGTTGAGGACCTTTTCATTCTCCGGGATTTGGTGCGCCAAACTGGCCGAGGCTACGCCGATGCGTGGGCGCAGCTCAAAGACGTCAACAGCACCCAAAACCTCGTCCAAGATCCCCGCAACACCGCGCGTGGGGTGCATACGGGCCGCGGCGATTTGCAGCAGTGTGCTCTTGCCTGCCCCGTTGGGCCCAAGAATCACCCAACGCTCGCCTTCGACGACGCGCCAATCGATGTTATCCAACAGTGTTTTGGTGCCGCGAACTACGCTGACACCGGCCAGTCCCAAAACTTCACTCATAAGAACTGAGCCTAGGGCACGAGGGGCGGCCAACGCTAACCAGCCGGTCCGCGTGTTTCCTGCGCTGGCCCTCGCTGACTACACGAGTCGTTCATGGCAGCCTGAGAGTGGCTAGAATTAACAGCATGCCCTCCACATTTACAGCAGTCAGCTATGCCGAAGTGCTCTCCCCCGCAGCCCTTGAAACGGTTCGGGAAGTTCTTGTCGACCACGGCTATGCGATTGCCTCGGAACGCAGGGAGAGCCATCCAGGCTTTGAAGCCGTGGTGCGTGAACTAGGCTCCCTCAACCCCAGCGGAACCAGCGAGGCACAAGCTGCCGCCCGACTGGCCCGTGTGCGCAAGGCACTCGCCGAGTCGGGGGAACAAAACGTGAGCACCGCCGTCGTTCCAGACTCGCTGCGCACCGCGACACGCAAGTTCATCATCATGGACGTTGACTCCACACTCATTCAGCAAGAAGTCATTGAACTGCTCGCAGCGCATGCCGGCACGGAGGCTGAAGTGGCCAAGGTCACCGCTGCAGCCATGCGCGGGGAACTCGACTTCGCGCAGAGCCTGCACCACCGCGTCGCCACCCTCGCAGGCCTTCCTGAAAGCGTGCTGGCCGAGGTGGGCGCGAAAATCAAATTGTCGGTGGGTGCCGAACGGCTCATCTCCGAGGCCAAGGCTGCGGGGCACGTTGTAGCTGCCGTGTCGGGTGGATTCTCGCAGATTCTGGCGCCGCTGGCCGAACGGCTGGGATTGGACCACGCCCTCGCGAACGATCTTGAGATCATTGACGGGCACCTCACCGGAAAAGTGCGCGGTGATGTGGTGGATCGCGCCACCAAGGCTGTGAAACTGCGCGAATGGAGTGCCGAAGCTGGAATCGCTCCAACCGCCACCATGGCGCTGGGTGACGGTGCCAATGATCTGGACATGATGGCCGCCGCCGCACTCGGCGTTGCCTTCAATGCCAAGCCTGCCGTCCGGGCGGCCGCCGATGCGCAGATCAACTTGCCCAACTTGGATGTGGCACTGATCCTGGCCAACATTCCCAACCGCTAAACCCAACGCGTAAAGCACCAGCAGTGCTCAAAACGTGCGCTTTAAACATCTGGGGCCTGGGCCGGACTGCTTGTGCAGTCCGGCCCAGGCCCCAGATGGATAATGACGGGTTGGCTACTTGAAGTAGTCTGCGCCGCCCACGTACTCGGTGTGTCCGCTGGGGACATCTGCCGTGGCGGCGGCAGCAATTTCTGCTGCAAATTCGGCCACGGTGTACAGTCGTCCTGCTTCTGCACGGCGGGCCTCGATGGCGCCCGGGTTGGCGCGGTCAAGCAAGGTTGCCGTGACCGTCCCCTCGATCATGTCCCCTGAGACCACCACCAGGGAGATGTCCTCGGTGGCCAGGTTGGGAATCAAGGCGCGCAATGCGTCCTCACCGGCGCGCTTGCTCTTGGCGACAGGCTCGTACTCGGGCATGGTGGGCACTGTTTCAATAAAGTGTGCCTGATGACTGGTGACGAAGACTACGCGTGAGCCGGGTGTGAGGACGGGCCAGGCAGCGTTGAGCAGGTTCACCTGGGCATCGCGGTTCAGCATGAGCGCATAGTTCTCTGCCATGCCGCTTTCCATGCCGCCGGAAGCGTTCAGCACCAACAGGTCCAGCGAACCGAAGTTCTCCAGTGCGGCGCTGACAAGGGCCTGCACGCCTTCCTGCGTGGTCAGGTCCGCACCTACGGCCACGGCACGGCCACCAGCCTCAACGATCTGCGCCACCACCTTGTTGGCTCGCGGAGCCTTCTGCCGGTAGTTGACGACCACTGCTGCGCCTTCCTCAGCCAAAAATTTGGCTACATCGGCACCAACCCCACGTGAGGAACCGGTGACAATGGCTGTCTTTCCATCAAGCTTTCCCATAAAAACATCCTTATTTTCGTCTAATCAATACAAGAACTAGGGGCACCTGTGCCCGCGCCGCAGGGCAGGTGCTAATGGCCCATCCCGAGACCGCCATCAACAGGGATGACGGCGCCGCTAATGTAGGCGGCTTCGTCGCTGGAAACCCAGCGCACCACGTTGGCGACCTCTTCCGCCGTCGCAAAGCGTGCTGCTGGAATCGTGGCCAGGTACTGCTTCTGTGTCTCTTCAGGCAGTAAGGCCGTCATGTCCGTGCTGATGAAGCCCGGCGCCACCACGTTTGCGGTGATCCCGCGGGAACCGAGCTCGCGCGTCAGGGAACGGGCAATGCCCACCAGTCCGGCCTTGGACGCAGCATAGTTGATCTGCCCCGGTGAACCGTACAGGCCCACAACCGAGGATATAAGCACCACACGGCCCTTGCGCTTACGGATCATGCCCTTGGATGCACGCTTGATGACGCGAAAAGCACCCGTCAGGTTCGTGTCCACGACCGAAGTGAAGTCCTCTTCGCTCATGCGCATCAGCAAAGTGTCCTTCGTGATGCCCGCATTGGCCACCAGTACCTCGACGGGGCCGTGTGCGGCCTCAACTTCGGTAAATGCCGCGTCGATGGAGGCAGCGTCCGTCACGTCAGCCTGAACTCCCAGAATACCTTCAGGCAGCTCCGACGGGCTCCTGTACGTCACGGCGACCTTGTCTCCGTTGGCCAGAAAGGCAAGGGCTATGGCGAGCCCAATGCCGCGGTTGCCGCCGGTGACCAAGACACTGCGGCCCTGGTGCTCTTCGACTGCCGGTGCACTCATGTATTCCTCCAGATAAGAACAGAAACAAAAAAGACAACACTAATGATGGAATCCTACGGGGAAAGGCACAGTGGATCACAGTTTGCTTTTGGCAGCACAACCCCGCAGTGAGAGAATGAACGTGTCCCTTGGAGTGTGATGAATCAGCAATCAGCTACGCCGAAGTTCGGTGCCAGACGGCACGGCAAGTATCGCCACCGCTCAACAGCGCCCGAAGTTCAGGCCATTACCAACGCAGCCGCGCCGCACAGCGAAGAAATGCACCACCGCTTGGTGAAGTATTCCGTGACCATGGCCATTCGCATGGTCTGCTTGGGCGCAATATTTGTTTTTGACGGCTGGTTCAAGATCATCCCGGTCGTCGGCGCCGTGGTGCTGCCCTGGGTTGCTGTGATCCTCGCCAATGGAGGTGCTGACATCTACCATCAGGAAACCGTCGAACTCCTCGACGAGGCGCCCATGTATGCCCTCAAAGGGTCCGAGCAGGCCACGGACGACGACGATTGCCCCCCAAGCGACATCCTCACCGGGGAAATCGTTCCCGACGAGGCAAATGAAACAGAGGAAAAAGAGGGTCATGGACATCTTTGACATGCTCCCCGGGGCGGATCCAGTGGAACCTGAGGCGCCTATCTGCTCCCGCAAGGGCTGCCGGGCACACGCCACCACCCAACTGCTGTGGAACAATCCCAAGATTCACACAGCTGAACGCCGTAAGATTTGGCTGGCCTGCACCGACCATGCGCACTGGCTTGAAGACTATTTGAAAAGCCGTTCCCTGTGGAAGGAAACTCTGCCCTTGAGCTCTAAGGATTCCGCCTAATTCATGAAGACGTACAAATTTTTGTTCTCCAGCCGGTGGCTGGGGTATTTTGCGATGGCCCTGGTTTTTGCCATCGCCTGCGTAGCTTTGGGGAACTGGCAGATGAACCGCCGCAATGCCGTGGTGGAGAACATCAACAAGATCCAGCAGAACTATTCTGGCACCGTTGTGGACTATGCGGACGCGGCCACGAACTTTGACGCGCTGGACCCCGCCAAGGAATGGACCCAAGTGCGTCTGAAGGGCACCTACCAAACGGCCGACCAGCGCGTTGTAAGGAACCGGCCACTGAACGGGGCTGCCGGCTACGAGGTGGTGGTGCCGCTGAGGCTCGAAAACGGAGACACCGTCATCATTGACCGTGGCTGGCTGCCCATTGGCAACAAGGTCCCTGGACACCCGGATACAGTCCCCCAGCCGGAAGCCGGCGTTGTCACGGTGGTGGCACGCCTCAAACCTGCCGAGCCACAGCTCAATCGTGGTGCCCCTGAGGGACAGCTTGCCTCGATTGAGCTCAATGACTACGCAGCGCAGCTGAACTACCCCATCAAGACGGGCGCCTATGGTCAGCTGGCGAGTGAAACCCCGGCCGCTGCCAGCAACCCCGTGCCATTCCCTGCGCCGTCCATCGACGAAGGTTCCCACCTGAGCTACGCACTGCAGTGGATTGCTTTTGGCATCCTTGCGTTCGTCGGCTTTGGCTACGCAGCGCGCATGCAACGCCGCAACGATGACTATGACGCCCTCGAGGCGGCAGAATCGGGGATTCCAGCAGAGGAACTATATGGCAGGGGCTCGGCTTTTCACCCGCGCAGACACCAGAAGGTGCGCAAGCCCGGGGCTCGGCCCACAGCTGAAGAGGCCGAGGACGCTCTCCTGGATTCGCAAGGGTTCTAGGATGTTACCTGCGAGTGACGTGGTGGAGACCGTGCGAGCGGCTCTGCTCGCGGCTGGACTGCCAGACACTGTTGTTGTAGTTCCGGATTCGGTGGCCACTGCGGCTACGGCAGCGGCCGTGCTTGGCTGCGAAGTGGGTGCGATCGCCAACAGCCTGATTTTTGAGTGTGGCGGGGAACCGTTGCTTATTCTGGCCAGCGGTGCCGCTAAAGTGAACGTTAAGATGGTGGCCAGGGACCATGGTCTGCCCAAGATCAACCGTGCCGACCCTGACTTTGTACTGGCACACGCAGGCCAACCTGTGGGCGGCGTCGCCCCATTGGGCCACCCCTCACCCATCCGGGCATTTCTCGACACCGACCTGGCCCAATACCCAGTCCTATGGGCAGGTGCTGGCAGCCATCAGGCCATGCTGTCCATGAGTTACCAGCAGCTGCTGGAAGCCACCAGTGCCACTGAAACCGCCGTACGCTGAAGAAGTCTCGGTGACAGCCGGCCTGCACAATCGACTTCAGCCGGGTAAGGTCCACACTGACAAGAGCGGCCTCCGATTTAAACTCCTCGTCAGGGAAATCTCACGTCGTGATCGAGGATGCCCCACTCCTTGGGGCCGACGAATTTCACCTCGAGCGCTCCCCTCGGAGTATCGGTGATCCACCGTTCTTCTTGACTGCGGATGCCAGCGCCCAACCCCACATCCCATCGTGGGATTTGCCGCGGATCACCGCAATGTTGATCACCGCCTGGGTATCGGCATCAATGCTCTGGGTGGGATGTCGCATGGTCCACGTCATGATGCGGAGCTCAATAGGCAGCCTGCTGCGTCCGCCAACAAACCACACAGCTACCCTGATCCTTGGTGGGATCAAGTCTTGTGGGGAACAAGGGTTCGCAGCAGAAAATGTAAAATCCGTACGCTAGGGCGTCCTAAATGGTGTGCCGTATATCGCCTGCCCCTTCACCGGACTTATCACCGGACACCCTGGACGGACACTTCCTGAGCCACCATTTGCAAAGCAGCAGGTCAGCGGAAGATGTGTCCGGTGGTGGACCGGTTTGGGGGACAGGCTCGATAACGTGCTTGGTCTCTGCTTAGACTGTCCAAAAGGCAACGTAAATGGGATGGAACTATGCAGAGCGAACTAGCGGCAAAGGTCTTCGGCGATAAAGAAGATCCTCGACAGCGATTGCAGAGCATCTTTGGCGGTTCGTCAGACCTAGCCGGACCGCCATCCGCCGCACGCGAATGGGCAAAGAATGTTCTTGATGAAGCTGGAGTAGATCCAACAGACCATAACGTCACAGCAATACGATGCCTGCGGACTGCCCAACCCCATCTCACCCTAAAAGCCTCGGCATATCTGGTCGACCACTTGTCAAGGCAATAACTTGTCTCAATCGCCGTTCCCCCTGCGGGCATGGGGAGCGCTGTGCAAACGTCTTCTGAAATTCTGGGTAGAGCACTTCTGACAAAACGGATGAGTGAACACGACTCCTGTCATTTGTGCACTCGTCTTCTGACCCTTCTATGCTTCGAGTCAAGCCATAAGCGTTTGTAGTTTCCTGAATAGTTGTCAGGCGATAGATCGTTTGAGGCACCGACGGATCTCTCTGAGGGTCTTACCTTCAGCGGTGCGCCTTTGAACGTATTCCTTCGTTTCGGCGTCGAACTGCATGCGCGTCCTGGCGATCGTGTGCAGTGCCTTGTTTAGTTGCCGATCGCCTTGGCGGTTGAGGCGGTGTCGGATGGTGTTGCCCGAAGAGGCGGGGATGGGGTTGACTCCGGCGATGGCCGCGAAGGCTGCCTCGGAATGGATCCTTCCGTGGTGGGAGTAGGCGACGAGCACGACTGCTGAACTGACCGGGCCCAGCCCCGGCAGGTCCATCAAGCCCGGCGCCATGTCCTGGGCGATGTCAGATATGTGGGTCCTGTTGGTTTCCAGCTCGGCGGTAAAGGCAAGGACTGCTCTGGCCAGCCGGCGTGCTTCCTCCCGCGCGAGCTTGTCGGCCCGATCGTCCCGGGAGCGTGTCCGCCATGCAGCGATGGCACGGATTTGGGCATCTGTTAGTGCCTGGCGGCCATCAACACCCAGCTCGGTAGTGCGGATAATCGCTGTCAGTGCCAGCCGGTCGGCTGTGCGTTGGCGATCCATGAGCCGTCGGGTACCCAGCAGGATCCGCAGTGCGTTCCTCTCACCGTGGGCGCGGGGCTCGATCAGGGAAGCGACCTCGATGCCAAGGACGGACTGCGCTGCTGTCACAGCATCAATGGCATCGGACTTCCCCCGGCCCCTCCGGGAGGTTCTGCGTGGGGGCCGCACATCACAGACGCTGATCCCGGCACTGTGGAGCGCCCGGGTTAGGCCAGCACCGTAGGAGCTCGCACCCTCCACGGAAACCAGGAGCTGCCCTTCCCCGGCGCGTCTGTTCATCCAGTCGGCGGCTCGGGCGATGCCTGGCGGGCTGGTCGGAAACGTTGCGGTGTCTTGGACTTGTCCGGTCGCCGAGGCAAGGATGGCGTAGGTGTGGGTTTTGGCATGGGTGTCCACGCCTACGACATGGGTGTATTGGTTGGCCACGATGGTCATCTCTGGCTCTCCCTTCGAGAGGGCATTGTTCCTAACGCCGATCCGGGAAGAGTCACGCCGAGGCAGTTCTCTAACGAGTCACGGCTCCTACCTTTTGAAGGGGCCGGACAACCTTCTATGAAGCCATCGAAGCGGGCCAGAAAGGTACAGCCCCGACCAGGCGGACATGTCAGAAGTAGGACACTGCCGTGGCAGGTCAGAAAATGAGCGAGTCACACCCGGCCGGAGTAGCACCAGTCTGCCAGCCAGCCCCGGGCCAGCCAATATCCATTAGAGAAAATGACACTCGCCGAGATCGGCCGCCCGCCCGAAATGCTGGCCCATGTCAGGGAGGAAGGCTCGGTCATATCGAAAAGCGAGCGATGTGCTGGTGGCGAGCTGGCCGCTGGTGATGGCAGGCACAGCCGTCAGACCGTGGAAATGCCACGGGCTACTCGGCGCCCAGGATCACGTCGCCTCAAGCCCGCGCACGCTCCAGTCCGCGCAGTTCACGACCTGCCCGCCTTCAGCGGTAATCAGGCTCAACGTCCTGCCTCCGCGCATCGACGCCGTACCGCTGACGCGGAGGTCCCAGGGACGTCGCTCCAGAACCTCGCCGTCGTTGCTGAACCGGAGCAGGGAGTTCTTCCCCTCGGAAGTCTCGTGGACCGCGACCCAGGTCCCCGTCACCGGGTCGTGGAGGACGTGACGGATGAAGTCCTCAGCCACCCTCGCTCGTTCCCGCCCATCGGAGTCGAGGATTCTTAAGAACCCGTTGTCGGTGACCGCCGGGTGCTCCCCGTCGCTAGCCGCGAACCAAACCTGACCCAGCCCGGTCGCAATCCGGGACCCCAGCAGATCCAGCGAACGATCCAGCAGTCGGCACCAACCGCCACCCACTGCAAGCGAGAGGTCCGAAGTCAGCGCGATCACCCTCAACACCCCGCGCAGGGAACGCTCCTCCTCCCCGGTCGCTGCCTCCAGCACGCGGGTGGCCCTGCGGAGGTAAGTGACAACCACACGACCTCCAGCCAAGGCAGTCACGGCCTCTACGTTCGTGCGGCTGCGGTCCTGCCACAGCCGCTGTCCCGTTAGATCGTACCCGCACACGCCGTGGCGCTCCCACGCGCCAGCCACCACCACGGAGCGCTCACCGGGCACCAGTGCCCCCCGCCAGACGCCACCGGAGCCCCAGACCGTCTCGAACGTGGCGCAACGCGCACCGCGCACCAGCGACCTCACCTCCAAGACTCCCTTGGGCTGGGCGGTGACTAGCAGGTCCTCTTCCCACGGTGGTGCGGCCACATCGCGAAGGTCGATCACCACTGAGCGCCCCCTAAGAGCTCATCGAATATCATGCCGAGGACTCTGCCCGTGGATCCGATAGCGGTCAAGTCCACGGAGGTGGCGTACGACGTTCCCCATCCGCGAATGTCCCGCGCAGTGATAAGCCTGATCTGCACATTCAGCACACCAGCAGAATGGATTTCACGAGTTCGCTCGACCAAGGCGAAACGGCTGGGCAAGATCGTTTTCTACAGCTGAATCAAAGGAACTTAGCCATTCGGATGCACGTCATCGCTGAAACGGGCGCTGAACCTCGTCGAGGGAAACACCAGAATCTTAATGGCCATCTTTGACAGCGAGGAATGGGTGGCATGGTTGAATCGAAGTCATGAATCGTCTCTGGATTATATGCACAGTAGCACTTCTGGTCCTGACCGGGTGCGGTTCCGCCCCTGCTTCACAGGATTCGCACCAACCAGCGTCAACCGCATCCAGCGGGTCGAAGATCGTGGAATCCATCTGCAAGGACTCCACCAGCAATGGAGCACAAGAGATTGATCTGAAGCAGGTCCGCTTACAGAGCGATGGCGCAGAATTGTTGGTGGAATATACACTCTCCGCTCCCCTGCCCACCGCGGATGACATTCTCTTGTTCAGCATGGCCAGGAGCCCGGACTACAAAATTAGATACCAGCTCGGCACAGAGTTCAGGGACGGGACAGAGAGCGCCCAATTCATCTACGACCTAAATTCCTCAACCCCGAAAAAAATCACCCCCGCAACAGTCGTTACCAACCAGACAGTAACCGCCCACTTTCCCCTGGACGACCTGAAAGGACTCGGTACCGGCTTCGAATGGGATGCCCGCGTCAGCGTCAACGGTGGGGGTGGGGACCGCTGTCCAGCAGGCGAAACCCCTCAATGGAACATTCACGGCAACTAACCGCATACAAGCATGAGAAGCCTCATCGCCGTCCCGCATATCGTTACGCAGACGGACAGACTACGACCAGATCCAATCGTCAAGCCGGTAGCCGAGGCTACCTGGCCGCCTTTGCCCATATCGTACGTTTTCCGTTTTCTGGGGTGACGCCAACAACAACTAAGCCAAGGTGATGAGGTCCAGGTAGTCCTGGTTCCACAGGTCTTCGTCACCGTCGGGTAACAGGACTACACGTTCCGGGTCGAGGGCCGCAACAGCGCCCTCGTCATGGCTAACGAGGACAACAGCGCCCGTGTAGTTCTTCAGGGCCCCCAGGATCTCCGCGCGGCTGGCGGGGTCAAGGTTGTTGGTGGGCTCATCGAGCAGCAGGACGTTGGCGCTGGAGGCAACAATGGTCGCCAAGGCCAGACGCGTCTTTTCCCCACCGGAAAGCACACCGGCAGGCTTGTTCACGTCATCACCGGAGAACAGGAAGGAGCCCAGGATGCCGCGAACTTCGGCGTCGTTCATGTCACCGGCAGCTGAGCGCATGTTTTCCAGCACCGTGCGGGTTACATCAAGGGTGTCGTGTTCCTGGGCGTAGTAGCCAACTTTAAGTCCGTGCCCGGCGATGACCTCACCGGTGTCCGGCTTGGACACTCCAGCAAGCATACGCAGCAACGTCGTCTTACCTGCACCATTGAGGCCCAGGATGACTACTTTTGATCCCCGATCGATGGCCAGGCTGACATCGGTGAAAATTTCCAGCGAACCATATGACTTGCTCAGGCCCTCGGCGGTGAGCGGCGTCTTTCCGCATGGGGAGGGGTTGGGGAAGCGCAGTGCTGCAACCTTGTCCTGTGCCCGAACCTCTTCGAGTCCGGCCAGCAGACGCTCGGCGCGCTTGGCCATGTTTTGTGCTGCTACAGCCTTGGTCGCCTTGGCGCGCATCTTGTTGGCCTGGTCCATGAGGACCCCGGCCTTCTTTTCCGCGTTGGCGCGTTCCCGGCGTCGTGCGCGTTCATCGGTTTCACGCTGGGTCAGGTATTTTTTCCAGCCCAGGTTGTACTGGTCAATGGTGGCCCGGTTTGCGTCCAAGTGGTAGACCTTGTTCACTGTGGCTTCCAGCAGTTCCGTGTCGTGGCTGATCACGATCAAGCCGCCGTTGTGGTTCTTCAAAAACTCGCGCAGCCAGGCGATGGAGTCGGCATCGAGGTGGTTGGTGGGCTCATCCAGAAGCATGGTCTGGGCGCCGGAGAAAAGGATGCGGGCCAGCTCCACGCGGCGCCGCTGACCACCGGAAAGTGTTTTCAACGGCTGGTTCAGGATGCGCTCAGGCAGGGCCAGGTTGGAGGAGATCGCGGCCGCTTCGGCTTCGGCTGCGTAGCCGCCGTTGGCCAGGAACTCGATTTCGAGCCTGTCGTAGCGTCGCATGGCCTTGTCACGGATGGAATCGTCTTCGCTGGCCATGTCAGTCTCGGCCTTGCGCAACTTCGTGATGACCTTGTCCAGGTCGCGCGCTGAAAGGATGCGGTCCTTCGCCAACTGCTCCATGTCAGGGGTGCGAGGGTCCTGCGGCAGATAGCCGATCTCGCCGGTGCGGATGACTTTGCCACCGGCGGGCAGACCCTCGCCAGCGAGCACGCGCGTCAGCGTGGTTTTACCTGCACCGTTGCGACCCACCAGTCCGATCTTGTCACCGCTGTCGATGCGGAAGGATACTTCGTCCATGAGCAGGCGCGCTCCAGCACGTAACTCAAGGTCTTGGACCGATATCAACGTAGTAACCTTTCACGTAAGTGGGTAGATGCCGCGAAACGAAACTCCCGGCAAAAATGGCAGCGAGCAGCGTTGAACAACCAATCCAGTCTAACGAGGTTCAGTGGCAGCGGAAATCCCTGTGTGTTCAGACTTCAACGAAAGCAGCAATAATGACTTCTTCCCGGCCTGTAAATGAGACTTTGACCACACCCAGCGAACTCCCGGGTGAAGGCTCAGGCGAGAAGCAGCACACTCGAGGGCGGCAGCGCTGGGGTGCCATGGACCTGTCCCTCATCGCTGTTTTTGCCGCCCTCTTGGCTGCGTCCATCGCCGTGCCGGGCATCAATGTGGGCCCGCTCGGGGTGGCCATTACGTTGCAGACCCTAGTGGTGATCCTCTGCGGACTGGTCCTTGGATTTGGCCGTGGCACCGCAGCTGTAGGCCTCTACGTGCTGCTCGGGCTCGTGGGACTGCCCATCTTCAGCGGTTTCCGAGCCGGGCCGGCCGTGTTGGCCAGTCCGTCCGCCGGATACATTGTGGGCTTCGTGTTTGGTGCCGCGGTGGTCGGATTGCTGGCCACTATGGCAGTTCGCAGCCACTGGCGCGCCGCAGCCCTGTTCCGCGCTGCCATGGCCGGAACCGTGGTGATTCACCTTTTCGGCATTGTGGGATTTGTCATGAAAGGCATGGGCGTCCAAACCGCCGTGGTCGCCGACATGATCTTCCTGCCCGGGGACATCATCAAAAACGTGCTGGCCGTCCTCGTTGCACTCAGCCTCCACCGCGCCTTCCCTGATCTGTTGGTGCGCCGCCGCAAGTGAATGCTTCCGCACGAAACTCGATTGTCATGGTCGGCGCCGGGGTGAGCATTCCGCCGTCGGACCCGCGCAGCACGCACGACAAGGGCATCCTTGCCCCGCTCACCCTGACCCTGGCTGAACAGCGCATTGCCGTCATCGGCGCCAACGGCTCGGGGAAGTCGACCCTACTGCGCCTGATCAACGGACTGGTGCTGCCCTCGACCGGGACCGTGCACGTGAACGGGCGCAACACCCGCACCCAGGCCACGGCAGTGCGGCGCAGCGTGGGCTTCGTGTTCACCGATCCGCTGTCGCAGCTGGTGATGCCGACGCCTCAGGAAGATCTGGAACTGTCGCTGCGGCGGCAAAAGCTGGGCAAGAAGGAGCGGGCCGAGAAGGCCGCGGCGATTCTGGCCGATTACGGCTTAGGGCACCTGGCCCAGAGCAGTATTTTCGAGTTGTCCGGCGGCGAACGCCAGCTAACGGCGCTGGCCACAGTTCTTGCCGTGGCACCCGACATCCTTGTTCTTGACGAGCCGTCCACGCTCCTGGACCTGCGCAATACGAAACAGCTCATGGACCGGCTCGACATCCTGCCGCAGCAAATCGTCATGTCCACCCACGACCTCACGCTGGCCGCCACCTTTGACCGTGTTCTGGTCATTGACAATGGCGATGTTGCGTACGACGGCGATCCTCAGGAAGCGATTGCCCGATACAGGATGTTGGTGGGTGCGTAGTGCGTGGACACGCATTTTTGGTTGCCGGGTACGTGCCGGGCAACTCCCCCGTCCACCGGCTCCCGCTGGGGGTAAAGGCCTTGCTGTTGTTGGCCGTGGCCGTTCTGTGCCTGGCCTCGCCCCTCGTTTCGGTGCGTGCGGGCGCGGTGGTTACCAGTGCCACGCTGGTGGTGGTCGCCGCCAGCCACTTTGTGGCCGGGCTGACGTGGCCGCGCATATGGCGGGCCGTGCGCATGATGCTGATTTTTTTGGTCCTTATTGCGGCCTACCAGTGGTGGCAGTATGGCCCGTTAGTCGCGTGGCAGGTGATTGCCGCCATTGTGGCCACCGTGCTTGCGTCGAACATTCTTACTGCCACCACCCCGGTGGACCAGCTTCTGGACGGCCTGGCCGCTCTAGTGCAGCCGCTGGCCCGGTTTGGCGCCGACCCGGAACGTTTTTCACTGACCGTGGCGCTGATGCTGCGCAGCATCCCCTTTGTCATCGGCGCCTTTGCCGACGTGCGCGACGCCGCCCGGGCGAGGGGCTTGGAGCGCAACCTGCTGGCTCGTTCACTTCCTGTGGTGATAGCCACGGTGGGCTATGCCCGCGCCACGGGGGAAGCGCTGGCCGCACGAGGCTTGGGCGACCCTGACGACGACGTCGAATAAGTAGCGTGGAACCGTTGTACTCCTCCAAGTACAAACGATATACATCCGATGTATCACCGGAGGCTTCAGAGTATTTCTAAAACGATAGGGACGCTGAGAGAACTGCCGCTACATTTCATCCGAGCGGCTCAGCACACGTAGAACAGTCGGCAACACCTCAGAAAATTTACTCGATGAGATCGTCCGCGTCCCGTTATACATCGGATGTATAAGTTGCAGATTGGTGTGATTTGTCATACCCTCGAAACCGAGGAAACCGTAACTTGGTTTCCAAATACACTAGCCGCGCTTGGCAGAGCCGTGGCCTTGGATCTCTGTAATATCAAATGCTTGGACCACGGGCATCATTCACCTGCTGGGGTGTACTTGCATACCCTCAGTGACCGAACGCGTCGAGATCCATTACGTCCATTCACATTTATATTCCGCACAAGCTGAGCGCTTGGTTCGGAGTTTTCTGACCGTGCGCGTTACAGGTACATCTCCGGCGGCAAGAGTATCGACGACTGAAAACTAGACAAAGACATAACATGTCGAAGGCACTCCAGGCAGCCCTCGACGTGAATCCAGCTTAAGGAACCCCGGATGACAACAAGTCGCCTCACCGAGGTTGAACGTGAAAAGCGTTCGGCCCGCATTGCTGTACTACTTTTCCCGCTCATCATCGTTGCAGCGGGAGCCTTCGGCATCTTTGCACCCAAGGTTGCACTGCCACTAAATCCGATGGTTCCGTATCTGCTCGGAATCGTCATGTTCACCATGGGTCTGACCATGAAGGCACCGGATCTGAAGCTCATTGTTCGGATGCCGCATGCGGTCGTGATCGGGTTCATCGCCCAATTTAGTATTATGCCGCTACTAGGACTCGGGGTTGCAACACTATTCAATTTCGAGCCAATGCTCGTAGTCGGCATGGTGCTTCTGGGGGCAGTTCCGGGTGGGGCGTCTTCTAACATTGTTGCCTACCTCGCCAAGGGCAATGTAGCCCTTTCCGTTGCTATGACGACGCTGTCGACAATCCTCTCCCCATTCTTGACTCCATTGATCGTCCTTTGGCTTGCAGGTAGTTACCTTCCGATTGATTTTTGGTCCATGTTCATGCAAATTATGCAAATTGTGATTGTTCCTGTGGCGTTGGGGCTCATCGTCAAGCTCTTCGCAGGTAAGTTCGTCAAGGCTATTGCATCGGCCATACCCTGGATCTCAGTTTCTGTGCTGGCACTGGTCATTGCCGGAATTATGGCAAAAAGTGCGGATGTAGTGATGAACTCTGCCGCCATGGTGGTCCTTGCCGTAATCCTCCACAACGCAGCTGGCTTCACACTAGGTTATCTCGCTGCTAAGGCCGGACGACTGGGAGTCCGGGAGCGACGCGCTGTTGCCGTTGAAGTCGGTATGCAAAATGCAGGGTTGGCAGCTGCCCTCGCCAACAGCCACTTTGGTCCCATCGCCACTTTGCCTGCCGCAGTGGCGACCATCTGGCACAACGTTGCCGGCGCCCTCCTTGCCACACTGTTCGGCCTGATCGAACGTCGTCAGGAAGCTGCGAGCAGTAGAAAGACCGCTACCAAGGTTGCAGTAGAAAGTCACCAAACAAGTTAGCGGACAAATCCTCTAAGGCAGGCTAGGCGGGTTCTGGGCACGTGGCTTTCCAGAATCCGCCTGCTTTATGCCATATGCCAATACTGTGGCCGGTAGGTTCTCTCTGACCCAGTAGGGTGACCGATAGATAGGCATCCCGCGGGGCCGCCTAGAACTCGGCCCACCGGAAGAGTGCTGAAATGCCCATGCCTCCGGCCATGCTGATCATTGCTAGTGCGTCCGTGCCAGGTACTGCTCCGCCGCGGGCCCGCGTCAGCAGCCGCGTCACGAGCACGGCCCCCGACGCACCGTAGGGGTGCCCCAAGGCCAGCGCTCCGCCGTCGTGGTTGAACAGCTCCGGATCAACGCCAAGTAGGTCGGCGACGGCAAGAACCTGCGCTGCGAAAGCCTCGTTGAACTCCACGAGGGCGCCGTTGAGATCTTGCGTGTTAAAGCCGGTGTGGGCCATGAGCTGCCGGGTTGAATGGGCGGCTCCCACCCCCAACAGCGTGGGGTCGTTGCCTACGGTGGCGCTGTTACGAAAAATAAGGCCCATTGCGGCCATCCCGCCGTTGGCCGCCATGGCGCGGGCCCGAGCCCGGGCCCGCGCCAACGAGGTGACCACCACAGCAGCAGCTCCGTCGCTGTAGGGGCAGGAATTTCCGGCCGTGACGGTTCCACCCGGCACAAAGACGGCAGGAAAACGTGCCATAAGGGCTGGCGTGAGCTGCCTGCGCGGGCCTTGGTCTGCACTGAGTCCGGCAAAGGGTACAAGTTCGCCCGTGAAGCGTCCCTGCAGGGCTGCGCTGACCGCCTTCGCGTGGCTTGCCACAGCATAGTGGTCCTGTCGCGCCCGGGTGATTCCGTAGTGGGCGGCCACATTTTCGGCGGCCTGCCCGGCGTCCGGATCACCGATTTCGGTTGGCGCGAATTGTGCTCGCTGGAAGAACTCCAAGCCACCGTCCGCAGTGCGGATGGCACGTGCAGGCGCTGTGCTGATACTCTCCACTCCCCCGGCAAGGTACAAGTCACCCGCGCCTGCCTGAACAAGTCGGCAGGCCAAGACGATGGCCTCAAGTCCCGAACCGCACTGCCTGTCCACGGTCAGGCCCGGCACCCCGTGCGGTAGTCCCGCCGTCAGGGCCGCCAGCCGGGCAACATTCCCGCCTCCGCCCGTGGCATTGCCCAAAATGACATCGTTGATCTCTGCGGCCGGAAGCTTGTCTTCCGCCACCAGATTGGCAATGACGGCCGCTGCAAGCTCATGCGCCTGGAACTTCCCATAGGGGCCTCCCGCCTTTGCGTTGGGCACACGCTTGGCAGCAAGGACAACGGCGGTGGTGTTGGGATCAGTGGAGGCGTTGGGCACGGGCATCTCCTTCAGAGATCCATTGTCCGAGCATCGCCCGGCTCGTCTTTCCGTTCCCCGTCAACGGCAAGTCGCTCAGAAAGTAGTAGGAGCCGGGCCGCTGCTGTGCGGGAAGTTGTACGGCTGCAAGTCTCAGAGCAGCAAGGTCAATGGCGCCCGGCCCCGTAGGGTTGAAAATTCCGGCAGCAACACGTTGGCCGCGCAGTCCGTCCATGATGCCCGCAACCACAATGGTGCACGCAGCACCGGCAGCCTCGGCCAGGCCTTCCTCTACCGCGTGCGGGTACACATTCGCCCCGGCCGTGACGATCATCTCACTGGTGCGTCCAGACACGTGCAGGACTCCATTCTGGTCCACGTGTCCTTGGTCGCGGACGGTGTGCCAGGACGGGGCCGGTTCACCGAACGCCAGGCCGTCATCTCCCCAGGCGTAGCCGCTGCACACATATGGGCTGCGCACGCAGATGTCACCCTGTTCCCCCGCGGCCAATTCACGGCCGTCGTTGTCGCGGATGCTGATGTCGACGCCCGGGAAGGCCCTGCCAACCCCTCTTGCTTTCGAAGGCTCCACCGCGGATGGTTCCACGGTGGAGGCGGCCACGAAACCCAGCTCGGCCGCCCCGTAGTACTGCTGGATGCGCGCATGGGGCGCCCATTTTCGCGCCAGTGTCAGAGTCTCGAAAATTGTCAAGCTGTGTTGAGTCACTTGGCTAGTTTTTGTGGTGTTTGTGGTTTGGGTAGGTTGATGCCGACGTGTTTGGCGGGGGCTGGTGTGGTGGGTGGCCGGCGGAATCTTTCGGGGTGT
>NZ_JAFMPX010000038.1 GCF_017353415.1 Arthrobacter sp. E3 | reverse complement strand
CCGTGGCAGCCTGGTTATCCGTGACCGTCAACTTCACCGTATACGGCCCGGGAGCCGCATACGTATGGGTCGCCGTGACACCAGTACCCGTGCCACCATCACCAAAGTCCCACACATAAGAAGCAATAGAACCATCAGGATCACTGGACGCCGAGGCATCCACCGCCACCGCCAGATTCGTCACCACCGGAGTGAAAGCCGCCGTCGGCTCCTGATTCACCGGAGCCGGGATTGGTGCAAGCTGGTAGTGGTTTGCCACCTGGGCAGCTGTCAGCGCGGCAGGATAAACTGCCGCCTCGTCAATGGTGCCGGCGAAGTAGTTGCTCGTCGAGCCCCAGGTGACGTCTCCACCGATCCTCCAGTAGCCCGTGTAGCTTTGGGCTGCTGTCTGCGGGTTGGTGCCCACCGAAACGCCGTCCACGTACATGACCATGCCAGCACTGGACTGCGTGGCCACCACGTGGTGCCAACCGCCGTCGTTGTAGGCATTCGGTGATGTTATGACATTCTGAACGCCCGTGTAGGCGCCGAACACCAGCGTGCCGTCATTTTGCATGTACACGTGCCGGTCGTAACTGCTGGAATTTCCGGTTGCCTTGTCACCAAACCCGATCAGCTTCCCGCCACGGGTAGTGGTCGTCTTGAACCATACCTCCAACGAGTAGACGGTGGGATTGACGAACGATTTTTGGCTGGCCACAAATCCGTTGCTGCCATTGAATACCGCGGCGCCGTCGGTTGTCCCGGCGATCGCTCCGGGCGCCCCCTTGGTCACGCCGCCGACGTAGCTTCCGGAGGCCCCTGCGGGGCTCGAATCGGCAGCTGTGGTGCCTGTTGTGTCACCCAAGCGGTAGTACAAGGTGGGATTGCTGTCATACACCGCGGCGCCGTAACCGTCCGCGGGCTTCGCCCGTGTGACAGCCAACGTCTGGGTCTTGGTGGCCTGCTCGCCTTGGTCGTCAGTCACCGTCAGGGTCGCCTGATAGGAGCCGAGTTCGGTGTAGCTGTGCGTTACTGTGGCGCCGTTGCCTGTGGTGCCGTCGCCAAAGTCCCAGGCGAAGTCCGGTGAGGTCCCCGCGGCCGTGGACGTGGAGGCGTCAAAGCTGATCTGAAGGCCTGCCGCCGTGGTGGTGAACGCCGCCGTGGGCGGTGCCACACCGCCGGTGGCGGTGATGACAGGAGAGCTGGCGGACAAGTTTCCGGCCGAGTCAACGGCACGCACAAAGTAGCGGTTCTCCCCGCCCTTGGGCACGGTGGCGTTGGTAGCCGTTGTTGTTGCCACCACCCTGTCATTACGCAGGATCTGGTAGGAGACTGAGCCGCTGTTGTCCGTTGCAGCGTTCCACGCCAGCCTCACGGTGGTGGTGCCGTCCGCGGACTTGCTGACATTTCCCGGGATGCTGGGCGCCGTGGCGTCGATCTGGGGGAAGCGGGCAAACCCTCCGGTCCACGCGCCGGCCTTGGTGTTGGTGGCGACCGTTGTCATGTCCCCGCCTGCCCACATGGTGCCGTTGCTGTCCACGGTTGTTGCCCAGATGCCCTGCCCCAGCCGGAATTTCATGCTCGGCGTGAATGCGGGGATGATGTCACCTGTTGTGGCGTCCCAGGCACCGATCCATTCAAAGGAGTCCGCCGCCGTCCATGCGGTGCCAAAGCTGGGCCATTGGAAAGCGTTGGAATAGTTCCAGTCGTGTCCATGGGAGCCGGCGTAGAGAACTCCGGTGTTGCTGGAGGTGATGGCCTGGAAGTCACCGTTTTTGTTGCCAATGTTGCCGGAGAGCCGGTCAAAGCTGGCCGTGGAGTAGCTGAACAGGCTGTGTTCGGAGCCGCCCACCCACACACGGTCGCCCACTTGGTGGATGGCCTGCTGGTAGTTGTTGGTGCTGCTCCACACGGGGCTCCACGCCGGTGTTGCCAGCGGCGCACCGGCCACGGCCTGCACTGCCGCCGCCTTGAAGGCATCCGCTGTTCCGGCGGTGGTGAAATATCCGCAGGCATAGAGCCGGCCGCCGTCACTTGAGGCGTCGATGGAAACAACGGTTCCGTTGAATTCAGGGTTCCAGGTGCTGTCCGGGGTGCCATTGGCCAGCGATACCCGGCCTGCCCCCTTGGCATAGACCCACGAGCCGGGCTGGTTCCCCCCAGCCATGTGGGTGAACGCACCACCCAAATACAGCCAGTTCCCTTCCACAGAGAGGGAGCTGACCCGCATCACGCCGTTGGTGAGCCGGTTTTCCATGTTCAGGTTCCAGTTGGTTGCGGTGGCCCCAGTTATCGGGTCCAAGGCCACCAGCGCTGGAGCCGGGGCACCGTTGGCCGTGCTGAACATGCCGCCGGCAATGATGTCACCGTTGGGCAAGACCGCCAGCGACATGATCGAGCCGTTGATCTGTGGCGTAAAGGTTCTCACCAGTTCACCGGTATTGATGTTGAAGGCTGCCAGGAAGGATTGGGCCACCTTGTCGGCGCCAGTGGAAGTTGCTGTTCGTTGAACCGAAGTGAAGTTTCCACCCACGTACATGGTGTTGCCGCTCTGCACAAACGCCTGGGCCTCCACATCGCCCTCACGCTTCGGTGCGACCGGGGTTGTCAAGCCCCACACGGTGTTGCTGGCAAAGGAGCTGGCCACGGGCACGTTCGTTGACACGGCACTTCCGGCGTCCCCGATCCGTGCAAACCCTGCGTCGCTGGAGCGAACGTTCGGGCGCAGGTACACCTCCGTATAGGGCCGGGCGTAACCGAGGGTGTTGGACGCGGACCACAAGTAGGTGCCGCTGTCATTAGTGCCCTTCACGGAGGAGCCGAAGGCAAACCCCATGGTCCATGACTGTGCGGAGGTCTCGGAGGCGTTGATGTGGCTGAAACCACTGTTGGGGCCAAAGTCCGAGGTGAGCCCACCGGTTCCGCGCACCCCGTCAAATGAGTACGACACCACCTGGTGTGCCGCACCGAAGGTCCAGACCCAGCGCCCCATCGTTTTCGTGCTGAACCTTGATTCCTGCCATTGGGTACCGTCAGTGGTGGTGGCCCGCTTCAGTCTGATTCCATCCGTGAGCGAGTCTGGGGCCTGACCGTTGAGCAATTCGTCCACAGTTGCAGCAGGCATTTGGGTGGTGGCCCCTGACATGGGGGAAACGCCCGCTGTGCGAAGGGCTGATTGTGTTCCGGTCCCCCCATTGCGCTGGTCCCAGCCTTCCCGGCCCTTGCCGATGAGCACCCAGCCGCCGCCATCGGTGGTCTGGTCGCAGTAAAACTGTGCTGGGGCTGCCATTTTCGGTGTCAGCAGCCAGTAGGTGCCATCCGACGAGGAGGGATTGTTTCCCTTGATCTCCCAGCAGGAGGCTGCCGCTGCTGCGGCACTGGATCCATCCCGCACCACCACGGGGGCGGCTTGGACGGGACCTGCCGTCATTACCAGAGCTGAAATTGCCATTGACGAGACAGCCACTGCCGTTGCGGCAATCATCCCCAGCGCCTTGACCTGCTTGCGGGCATTAAACACGGTTACCCCTATTGCTACTTTTCGGAGTCAACGATAAAAGCGCGGCCCCAGCCCGGAGCTCATACAAATTTGCAGAGTGAACCTAGGCTATTCCGGCCGTTGGGGGAATAATAGCGAGGTTTAACGAATTTTGTACCCGACTTTTGAGCGGGACTACGTGTAGTCGGGAGGGCGCTACTCGCCGCCTTCTATGCCTTACCTGTATGGCGTCCGGCGGAAATTGATTTTCGGCGTCCGGGTGCCGCTTTTACTGGCAACTCGGCTACTTGAAGGCCAAAGCCGGTGTTTTCCGGTTCCCGTAGTCCCAGCGCTCCGGCCACCATGACGATCACCAGTCCGGCGCCCAATATCCCGTAGTAGAAGACTTCGACGAAAGCCACCAAAAGCAGCGTGTTGCACACCAGCCCCACCAGGTCGGTGCGTTTGATGGTCCGGACGAAAAGATGACCCAACCAGACTAGAAAAAGACCCAAGCCAACAAAGCCGTGGGAGAACATCAGCATCCACACGTGCCCCTGTGTGCCGACGGATGGCTGGCCCTCCCGCTCGGAGGGCCGTGGCGCACCGTATCCGAATAAGGGCGATTCAAGGGTCCGCTCAAAGGTCTCAAGGTACAAGTTCCCGCGGTCATCGATGCTTTCAACTTTGGCGGTGCGCTGGTCGATGCGTTCCTGGACGGGAAGCACCACAAAGCTCGTGCCAGCAACCAGGGCTATGCCCAGAATGGCCAGCAGTATTTTCCCGTGGCCCAGCAGCGCTGCCCGGATTCCGATGTACAACATTGCGATGCCCAGGCCCAAGAACATTCCCCGGTTCAGCGTCAGGACCGCCGGGACAAAGGAAATGGGCAAGGCCAGCATCAGCAGCCAGAATTTGGGCCCGCGCCGCACCATGGCCGCGTAAACCACCACCACCGGGGTCAGCAGCGAATACACGTTGCCCCAGCCGTTGGCGTAGAGGAACGGGGCACTGGGCCTCGGTGCGGCGATAACAAATGCTCGGGGGTTCGGGTTGAACTGGGTCAGCCGGCGGAAGGCCATGTCATGCACATAGGAGTTATCCAGCAGCGACTGCGGCAGGACATAGGCCAGTGGAGTCTTCAACTCCCAAACCGGGGCCATCAGGCCCGCGTAGCCTCCGGCAATGACAACGAGCCAAAAGATGGTCAGAATGCCAAAAACCTTGCGCTCGGTCAGCTGCCGCCGGGCGTTGTACACATAGATGAAAATGACAGTCGCCGCCATATAGAGACTGAAGCGGTACATGAAGCCGATGACCCGGACAAACTCGTCGAGCTGGATCATCGAGCACAGCATCCAAATCAGGAACAGCATCCACATGCCAAAGCCGCGCGGAGCCCTCAACCGCTTGGTCCGTGCCAGCACCAGGAACATGACCAAAGCAAAGAGCGGCCATGCCATGTCACCGAGCCCCAACAGCCACCACAAGGGGAAGCCAACAAATGCAATGGCAACGGGCCAGACAGGCAGCCTGTCGGGACCCTTCATGTCATCTTTGGGGCCGGAATTTTCCTGTTCCCCCCGCCGAATGGTTGCCCGCTTCGTTTGCTGGCGTTGTTGACTCGGCATTGACTTCCTCGCGCTACTCAGTGACCAGAGACCACAAGGGGGTTGTCGATCACCTCCCTTGCACTAGTTGGCATTCTCTCACGAGGTGTCAGCAAAGCAAGGCAGAGTTGATACACTCACGTCTTACACCAATACTCACGACTGGGGGAAGCCGCTTTGGGCAACTCGGAGAACCGTCCCTTGCGGGGACCACATGTGCCCACCGGGCACGAAATTCCAACACAGCTGCCCGACGTCGGGGTGGTCTTGGCAACTCACAACCGTCCCGTGCTCATGCGCAGGGCACTGGAGTCCATCCTCGCTCAGGATTACGCGGGCCGCATTTTTGTCATGGTGGTCCACGACAAGTGCGACCTTGATGAAACCCTCGCCTCGACCAACCCCGCACGCACTGTGGAGGTGGTGGAAAACGGCCGGACTTCCGGACTGGCCGGTGCCCGCAATACTGGCGTGCTGGCGCTGAAGACACCGCTGGTTGCCTTCTGCGACGACGACGACACCTGGTATCCGCAGAAGCTGACCCGTCAGGTGGCGGCGCTGCAGGCCGTTCCTGATGCGGAATTCTGCTCCACGGCGATGCTGGTCGACTATAACGGAAACGAGGCCGTCCGTGTGGCTGGCACCGACTCTGTCAGCCATGAGGACCTGCTCCGATCACGCATGTCCATGGTTCATTCCTCGTCATTTTTGATCAAACGGCAGGACCTCATCGACGGGATCGGCCTGGTCGATGAGACCATTCCGAACAGCATGTGCGAGGACTGGGACTTGCTGTTGCGCGCTTCCACGCGCAAGCCGATCGTCAATGTGGACGAGCCCCTGGTAAAGATCCAGTGGGGTGGCACTTCATTCTTTTATCAACAGTGGGACGTAAAGAACACCGCCCATAAGTGGATGCTTGAACGCCACCCTGACATTCTTGGCAATGCCGTGGGCCGTGGCAGGATTTACGGGCAGCTCGCCTTCGGGCACGCCGCCCTTGGCCAGCCCCAGTCCGCGTTCAGATGGGCCGCCCGCTCGTTGCGTGCCAACGTTCGCGAGCCGCGTGCCGTGTTGGCCATGCTGGTCGCTGCCCGCCTGGTGTCAGCGGAAACTGTCGTGGACAGGCTGCAGCGTAAGGGTCGCGGAATATGACGAATAAACTTCACATTAAAAACGTGCCTGCTTCACAGGAAACGAACTTATGCTTGTGAAGCATGCCATAGTCTTATTCAAAGGTTGGCCTGAAATACCCGCACCAGCTGCGGGCATCTATTCTTGCCGACCGGTCGTCGCTATATATATGGGGATTCAGTGAAAGATCAAGCTTCAGTTGGCCTCGGGTATTACCTCTTTGTTTTGAAGCGCCAATGGGTGACAATCCTGGCCTCGACTTTAATCTGTGTGGTTGCCATGGCCGTGTACGTGGCGGTGGTGCCCGGGAAGGTCGTGGCCACCACCAGCGTGAACGTCAACGTCATTGTTTCGGATCCGTTCAACCCCTCACGCCCGGCATCCGGCCTGCTTGACACCGCCACGGAAGCCAAGCTCGCCACGTCGTACGTCGTCGCGGCCGCTGCTGCCAAGGCACTCAACGGCGCAGAAACTCCCACCGAATTGCGCAACGGAGTTTCCGTCACCACCGTGCTCAACGCCACGATTGTGACCATCTCCTACGCTGCGCCGTCGGAACAGCGCGCCCGGGCAGGTGCCGATGCAGTCGGTACCGCCTACCTTGCCTATCGGCAAAGCAACGCGGAGAACACCAAGAAGAAAATGATAGGAAACCTCGAGGCACAACTTGATGCCCTGAACAAAACGGCCTCAAAGATGGGCCTTGCGGACAAGTCGGCGATCAACACCCGGATTTCAAATGTGGAATACCAGATCAACCAGCTCACCACCATCGACACCGACGGCGGTTCCGTGATTTCCCCGGCAACCGAGAACCCCGTCATTACGAAGCCGCAACCAAGTCTGCTGCTCATGTCCGCTTTGCTGTTGGGACTGGTGCTCGGTGTCATCCTCGCGTTCGCCATCAACGCCATGGCCCGGCGCGTTCGTGACGCTCACGACATTGAGGCAGCCGCCGCAGGCCCGATCCTGATGGCCTTGGACCGCCCCACGGGTGACATCCCGCCGCAGGGTGAGGAGCTCATTTCCTACCGAAGCATGCGTGAACGGCTCCTGGCGTCCACCGACTCCGACCTTGGCGTGCTGGCTGTTATCGACGAATCGATAAACTGGTCGGATTCCGACGTCGGACACGCCCTCGCCGTCGTCTTGGCACAGGCAGGCCACGACGTCGAACTCGTGGTGATGGGTGCGACCCACGCGCAGCAAGAACGGATGGAGGGTGAGCTCAAGTTGGTCTCTGGAGGCCTTGACGACTCAGCCACATTCTCCTCACAACTCATACCGTCCCTGAGGGTCATCTATCCTGCGAGTGGCGCTGACGATTCAAACACCGACGACTACGTCACGGACGCGGTCCGCCACCGAGTGCAGGACAGGCTTCCCGGCGCAACAATGGTGCTTGTGCTGCCACCCCACGCGTCCGCCTCAAGCCGCTTGGCGGCAGCCCGGCTTTCCCAAAACGCCTTCATAGTTGCCGAGCATCGCCGTACGGCAATAGCGACCTTGGCGGAGCGGGCTCAGGAGTTCGCCGACGTCAACACCAACTACCACGGAGTGGTGCTGGTACGGGTGGCACGCAAGCCTGACACAACGTCGCGGAGTGCCACCGCCGAACAGTCCAAGACCAGTCAGCATCGGCAATCTGTGGACTCGTAGGAGCCATTGCTGCCAGAGCTTTGGGTGACCACCCGGGTAAGCACCGTGAAAGTTATTAGGCTGATGTTGCGCAGGAAATGACAAGAAGATCCACGGATGTCCGTGGATCTTCTTGTCATTGCCTCTGGTGTGTTTGGCTACTGTCCGTGGTTGTAACGGGCCTTGGTCCTGGGCGAATTCTTTAGTCGCGGTGTTCCGCGCAACTCACTGCCCCCCGGCAAGACCTGAATGTCGGCGGCTATTTACATGCATCGCCGGTGGTTTCTGTGTCATAACCTGACGATGCGCGCACCGATCATAAATGTGAAGTGCTTACGCTAAGAATTTAGTGGCTACAAATATTGATACAAGAGAGGCCCTTTCCCCGGGTTCCAGAAGGAAAACAAGGAAAGGGCCTGCGTAACTTCAGATTAGTCCAGCGCCCGCGCTGCAGTGTCGAGAATGCCGATGAGGTTTTCCGGTGAAAGCCAGGATGAATCCCAGCTGCCGTTTGCCGACGCCAATGTCCAAGCCCGTTCCGCCACCACCAAGGCGTATACGGCCGACAGGTCAGCCCACGCCGAGCGCGGGATGGCGGCCGCCTGCAAATAGGGTTGAACATCCCGAGCCGCAGCATGCCAATCGTCGGAGTTGAACGAGCCGCGGGATTCCCGGCGCACGCTAACGGCCCAATGCCAGGCGTCCAGGCCGGCCACGGCGTCCGGCTCTGCGGTTTCCCAGTCCCAGCACCACAGCACGCCAGACGGTTCTCTGGCCATGTTCCAAGGGACCATGTCCCCGTGCCATCTGGCTGAGACCGGAAGGATGGCGTTGCGGGTACGCAGCAGCCGCTCTACGCGTTTCGTCGCAGCCGCAAGCTTTCCCCCTGATCCGTCAGAGTATTCAGGGAGACTTTCTAGCCGCTGGCTAAGTGCCGAGAAATGGGCGGTGCCGCCCACGGTACCGTGCCGGGTGACCCCACACAGCGAAAACATTTCTTGCGCTGTAGGCTTACCGACGGCGCCGCGGACTGCCTGTACATTGCTGGGCAGGGGCGTGGAAATGAGGTATGGATAGCCGTCCCATGTTCCTGTACCGGCAAGCTCAGGCACCCGCATGTGTTCGGAGCCCCCCGACAGCGATGCCAGAGCCTTTTGCTCTGTACGGATGAACCCGCTGCTGGAATCATTCCAGGCAAGTTTCGCGTATCCGACAGCCCCTCCCTTGGCGTCGAAGAGCTGCAGAGTCGGCTTTCTATTATCGCCCAGACGTATCCCGATGGCCGCTGCAAGTGGCCCAGCGCCGATGTTGCGTGAGATCTCGGCCAAGGGCAGGGCAACCGGGTTGGTTGCGGCTGACTTCACCTGGACAGTCAAAGTGCCCACGGACGGCGGCAGACCGCAGG
This sequence comes from Arthrobacter sp. E3, assembly GCF_017353415.1. Taxonomy (GTDB): domain Bacteria; phylum Actinomycetota; class Actinomycetes; order Actinomycetales; family Micrococcaceae; genus Specibacter. The sequence goes on along the minus strand of NZ_JAFMPX010000038.1, from coordinate 24,749 downwards.
AAGCAGCCCAGCCTAGGCCGCTGCGGCCCATGCGGATCTTCCTCGGTCTCAACGCCCGGTAGGACAGGAGTGCGGCCGCAGTCACTACTCGGTTTCCCTTGGGGATGAGAAGTTGCGGCCGGGCGGTCGAGGGAAGGACCCAGTAGCGCTCCACGTCGCGCCAGTGAACCGACGGTCGGGGGTTTGCCACTACCCGTACGTGACCTGACGCCACCGGTGTCCTCCACAGCTGTTCGACAAGCGCGTCCAGGCCGCTGTTTCCGTTTCCCGAGATTACTTGCTCAGCCAACAATTTTTGCATTTTCCCCCCAGTTGGGCGGCCCGCCCAACGCGTCCGTCACAAGGACCTAATCACCTCTGCCCTACCTGCGTCAAGGAAGCGGCCCATGTTTCAGGACGCCCACGGTTGCTGCACGATCAAAGGCCGTTCGAACCTGACACGCGCGTATGCCGGCGGCCCGTCAATCAGGTACCTGCGGGCGAGCCTCTTGGGTTCCAGCGCGAAGCGCCATGCCCATTCCATCCCATGTTCGCTGACCCAGTGTGGTGCCCGGACCACTCGTCCTGCGAGGAAGTCGACCACCGCCCCAAAGGCAAGAAGCGCACCGGCTCCGGTCAGCGAGCCGTATTCGGCAATCCACAGTTCTTGACGCGGTTTGCCCAACCCAACAACCAAGATGTCGACCCGCGCATTGGCAATCTCCCTGGCGATGGCGGTGGATGCGATGGAGTCCGAAAGCGCGGCCCGCGGGGGTGCCCACCAGCCAGCAACAACAAGGTCTGGCCGGGTTTCACGCATCTGCCGCTTAAGGAGTCCGTGGGTCTCCGGGGATCCGCCTAGAAAGCCCACTCGGACTTCCCGCTCAACGGCTTCGCCCAGCAAAGGCCCGATGAGGTCGCTTCCTGCAAGTCGGGGCCATTTCTCTCCCGTCAGCCGGCGTGCCTGGGTCACCAGGGGTGCCCCATCCAGCAAGCTCAACCAATTTACTTGTCCGCGAAGCCCCGCACGGGGCCGGAGTCCGGCTTCGCTGTCCGTCAGGATCTTGGCCCACGGCCCGTTGGTACCAAAGTGCTTGATGTGGTCCAGGTTGACGGAGGCCACAGCCAATGGTTTTTCCCCATGGTTCTTCCCTCGTTCAACGATGAGTTCCACGGCGGGGTCGAACGCCATCAAGTCAACGGCTGCACCCCCAAGCACAATGCGGGTATTCAGGGCGCTCATGAACCGGCCCCACATGCAGCATCAAATTTATTATCAACTAATTCACGGTCTCTGAAATTCAAATAAACACACCGCCCAAACGCGACTATCACGTCAATTCTTAAATTAACGTGCGGTATGTCCGAATGACTACCTAAAAGGTAGCCTAAAATCAATATCAGAGCCTGACCATGCGTACTTTTTCTGTCGGCATACGTAGCTGCACAAGTACTTTATGGGGACTGCAGGTAGTCTTATAAGAATATAAACCTGCAGCACAATTGGAGAGAATCCCTGCGTGGGATTCTCCCCAATTAGTGGCGCCGACGAATGGTAGCTATGCGCGAACCACCATGCCGGCCCCGACGGTTGCATTGCTACGCTCATCGATGAGCACAAATCCACCGGTCTCCCGGTTGCGGCTGTAGGGGTCTGCCAGCAGGGGGCTGGTTGTGCGCAGTTTGACACGGCCGATCATGTTCAGCTGCAACGCGCTGGCCCCCTCGTTCCGGTGCAGGGTGTTGACGTCAAGTTCGTAATAGATGTCCTTGACGAATGCCCTAGTCCGGCGCGTGGTGTGCTTTATGGCGAATTTTTGCCCGGGCCGCAGGGGTTCGTCACTCATCCAGGCAACCATGGCGTCAATATCCTGGGAGACTTCCGGCTGATTGTTGGGCCGGCAGATCATGTCCCCGCGGGAGATGTCAATATCGTCCTCCAGCCGCACGGTCACCGACATGGGAGCAAACGCTTCCTCGACCGCCTTGCCGCCGTAGTCTATGCCCGAGATGCGTGACGGCATCCCGCTGGGCAGTACGATCACTTCATCGCCAACCTTCATCACACCGCTGGCAATTTTTCCCGCATATCCCCGGTAGTCATGAAATTGATTTGAATGGGGCCGGACCACATATTGGACAGGGAATCTGCCATCAACCAAGTTTCTGTCGCTGCCCACATAAACATTTTCCAAATGATTAAGCAATGGTGTACCTGTATACCAGGGCATGTTGTCAGACATCGACACAACATTGTCGCCGGTAAGTGCGGACACCGGAATAACCGTCAAATCAGGGATGTCCAGCTTTGCAGCAAATTCAATGAATTCGTCGCGGATCTCCTCAAATCTTTCTTCGGACCACCCCACTAAATCCATCTTGTTGATGGCCAGGACCAAATGCGGGACTCTAAGCAGGGAAACAAGGAATGCGTGCCTGCGGCTCTGTTCCAGAATTCCCTTCCGTGCGTCCACCAGGACTATGGCGAGGTCCGCCGTGGATGCCCCTGTGACCATGTTCCGGGTGTACTGGATATGACCCGGAGTGTCGGCGATGATGAACTTTCGCTTGGCCGTTGCAAAATAGCGGTAGGCCACATCAATGGTGATCCCTTGTTCCCTCTCGGCCCGCAGGCCGTCGGTCAGCAGCGCAAGTTCGGTATATTCAGCGCCCATGCTGACACTGGCACGTTCTACAGCTTCAAGTTGATCGGTAAAGATCGACTTTGAGTCATAGAGCAAGCGACCAATGAGCGTACTTTTCCCGTCGTCCACTGATCCAGCTGTGGCAAATCTGAGCAGATCCATCAGAAGTATCCTTCCTTTTTCCGGTCTTCCATGGCGGCTTCACTGAATTTATCGTCACCACGGGTGGCTCCGCGTTCGGTTATCCGTGTGACACTTACTTCTTCAATAACCTTCTCCACCGTGTCTGCTTCGGAGAGCACTGCGGCTGTCAAGGTTGCATCGCCCACTGTCCGGTACCGCACGGACTTGACCTCCGTGGGTTCGTTGGCAGTGGGCTGACAGAAGTTGTTGGCGGCGAACCACATCCCATTGCGCTCAAAGACTTCACGCTGGTGCGCGTAGTAAATCGGCGGGACACCTATTCCTTCTGCCGCGATATATTCCCAGATATCAAGTTCTGTCCAGTTCGACAGCGGAAACACCCGGATGCTCTCACCCACGTGCACTTGCGCGTTGTAGATGCTCCACAGCTCAGGACGCTGGCTCTTGGGGTCCCACTGGCCAAACTCATCCCGGAAGGAGAACACCCGCTCTTTGGCCCTGGCCTTTTCCTCGTCGCGGCGGGCCCCTCCCATCAAGGCGTTGAAGCCGTGCTTTGCTGCAGTTTCCAAGAGCACCGGGGTCTGGATTCGGTTACGGGAGCCACTGCGGTCCTCAAAGACCACGTTGCGATCGATGGCGTCCTGCACGGATCCCACCACCAGGTTGACCCGATATTTGGAGACGCAAAGATCACGAAATTCAAGGACTTCGGGGAAGTTGTGCCCGGTGTCGATGTGCAAAACGGGAAACGGTATGGCCGACGGCGCGAACGCCTTGGCCGCAAGGTGGAGCATGACTATCGAGTCTTTGCCACCGGAGAACATCATGGCCGGGTTCTCCACTTCCGCAACAACTTCGCGAATGATGTAGATGGCCTCGGCTTCCAATACCTGAAGTTGTGTCAGGTGTCGTTTGGTCTGTCGTCTGTCTGTATCAATCATTTCAAGCCCCCCTCAGCAAATGTCTTAACTTTTTCCGTTTCGGCAGTAAGCGCCCTGCCGATGGCGTTCAATAGCAGCGAACCGATGTGCGGCTGGCACACCAGCAAATCTGGAAGGTAGGGATGGGCCTGGTTGTATTCCAGGGGTGTGCCATCGATCCGGCTGGTGTGCATGCCCTCCGCGCGTGCGGCAAACACCGGTGCTGCCGAATCCCATTCATACTGACCGCCCGCATGCAGGTAGGCATCCACCTCGCCGGCGGTGACGGCCCAGGTCTTGTAACCGGCGGATCCCATCGGCACGAGTTCAGCGTCCAGTTCTTCCGCAACCCGCAATGCAAATTCCGGGGGGCGGCTGCGCGAAACTGCGATTCGCAGGCGCGTTCCATCGCTGAAATTCGGCTTCCCTGCGGGGCGGTCCTGGCCAATCATGGTGCCCATGCCTGGAAGCGCCACGGCACCTGCAACAAGAGAGCCTTCCTCCCACAGCGCCACATGGACAGCCCAGTCCTTCCTGCCTTCGGAGAACTCCCTAGTTCCGTCCAAGGGATCGATGATCCATACCCGCTTCGCAGCGAGGCGGTCGAGATTGTCCGTCGCTTCCTCAGACAGGACCGCGTCAGCTGGCCGTTCACGTCCCAGCATCTCGGCCAAAAAGTCCTGGGAAAGCTTGTCGCCTCTGGCCTTGAGTTCCGGACCGCCAACATGTTGTTCACTCGCTTGCTGCTGGAGTTCCACGAGCATTTTTCCGGCGTCCCGTGCAAGCGAGACTGCCAGCGCCTGGTCCCGGCCGACGCCAAGTGGTTCCGCAACCCGACCTTGTGGGTTTGTCACGTTTTGGTATCTGATCATTAGAATGCCCCCTCTGGTCTAATTAGCATTTTTGCTGTCCGCAAAAGGATCAGCAGATCACCGGCCAATGACCAGTTTTCGACGTAGTAAAGATCCAGCCTGACGCTGTCCTGCCAGTCAAGCTCCGAGCGGCCATTGACTTGCCACATGCCTGTCAAGCCCGGTTTGATATAGAGTTTCCGCAGAACGCGTTTCTCGTACTTTTCCACTTCACTGGCCAACGGGGGCCGCGGACCGACGAGGCTCATGTCACCGATCAAAACGTTCCAGAATTGGGGCAGCTCGTCCAGCGAGTACTTGCGAAGCCATTGCCCGACGTTGGTAACCCTGGGATCGTCACGCAGCTTAAAGAGGGGACCCGCGCCTTCATTCAGTGCCAGCAGCGCGGCTTTGTCGTCCTCGGCGGTTTGGACCATGGAGCGGAACTTGTACATGAAGAACTTTTCCCCCGTCCGTCCGATCCGTTCCTGCCGGAAAAACACGCGACCGGGGCTGTTGCGGTGAATAACGATTGCCAGGACGATAAACACGGGTAGCAGGATCAGTAGGGCCGCCGCCGAAAAAGTTATGTCCAAGATCCTCTTCAACGCATGCTTCATCCCCTTGTACTGTGGGAGTTCAACATGCATCAGCGGCAGCCCCTCCACTGGTCTGGCATGTATGCGGGGTCCGGCCACGCTGGTCAGGCCGGTAGCCAAAATAATCTCCGTATCGGTTCCTTCAAGGTCCCAGCCGAGTTCCTGCACGTACCTACTTCCGCCCCTAACGGGCCCTGCAACGATGACGGCGTCTACATTGAACTTTTTGACTGCATCCACGACCGTCGTGATTGACGCCACCACCGGCACGTTCTCTTTCCCGTCCTTCATAAATGTTTGGGAGTTGCCGTCCGGCAGGGCCACACCGATGACTTGGTACGCGGCTCCGGACTTCTTTCGAACTTGCCCAATCACGTAGCTGACGTCCCTGCGCCGGCCCAGAACAATGACGCGGGCCAGGTAATGCCCGGACAGACGTTGCCAGTTCAACCAGCTACGCATGATCCAGCGGGACGCTAGGAGCCCTGCAATACCGAGCGGAAAGGCAAGAGCAAAGTAACCTCGCGCCACTTCAATGCTGAGTGCCATGGCCAAGATGGCCAAGATTCCCAGCAAGGAGACCGTAGCGGAGACTACCCGCTTGTATTCATCAAGGCCAAGTCCCAGCACGCGAATGTCGCGGGTCCGGTATATTCCCAAAGTTGCCAGCCAGAGAACCGCAACTACCACCGAAAAGGTTGGATAGCCAATCTCAAAGGTGGCAATTCCCAACTCACCGCCACCGGGGCCAAACCTCAGTTGTGCGGCCAGAAGCAGTACAACCACGAGCACGACCGTATCCGACAGCCATAGGAGTTGCTGGTACCTATTGGCCCAACTTGCTCCGGATTCCGCAACGGGCGTCCGGAGCAATCGGGACCTTATCTCAGGTCGGAAGCTCAGGCCCATCGATTTGTCGATTGGTCCCTCAAGCCGGCTCATGCCAACCGCTTAGCTTCGAAACTGATGGTGGAGAGGACCGACGACGGCTGGGGGAAAGTCTTGGTCTCAGAAGACTTTTCCGTCGCCGGTCCCGAATGTGGGAGCAGCCCACCAGGAATGTATGTTTTCCTGGAGGGCGTTGCTCGGGCATGATATTGTCCAACATTTTGAAGCATCACAAGTGAGTTCAGATTTTCCCAGGGATGAGCCCCGCAACTTGACCACATTATGTAGACCCCCTGAGACCTTTCCAAAGACTTGTAGAACTTTTCCGTCCGAAACGCTGAGACGATGCGTTTTCGACATGTTCAAGATGTTTCCGAATGTTGATGTCTCAACGTTATGGCGAATCAGGCCGGTCTACATCAGTACCGTTCACCCGTTTCCAACCCGGTGGCTACGCGCACTGCACGAACAACTACTTGTTTTGTGTTGCTGCCCGCATCCATACCCACCTTTCTCCCGTCGCTGCGGCTTAGCTGCCTTGCAACCACCACTCGGTAGGAGCCGAAATTACGCATACCCCCACGTATGGCCGTGCTGGCACAATCTGTGGCTATGGACATTTGGATGGGTGTGGCCGCTTTCGGGGTGGCAATTGTGGTTGGACTGACAGGCATGGGCGGTGGGGCCTTGATGACACCGGCCCTCGTGTTGTTCTTTGGGGTTCCCCCCTTGGCTGCGGTGTCTAGTGACCTGGTCGCCAGCGCCGTAATGAAACCTATTGGTTCACTGGTTCACTTGAGGCGAAATACGGTGAATTTGTCAGTGGTGAAGTGGCTGGCTGTCGGTTCAGTGCCGGCAGCGTTTTGCGGGGTCCTCATACTGAAGTGGATGGGACCGGGTGAAGCCGTCCAAGCTGGCGTCCGGACCGCCTTGGGGGCTGCCTTGCTGCTTTCGGCCGTGCTGTTGGCAGTTCGTTCCTACATCAAGCTGGTCCAAAGGGCCAAGGAACGTTCAATGCCGCCAGCGCCGGAAGTGCGGGCGGAGTTTCGGGTCAGGCCTGTTCCCACAGTGTTGTTGGGGGTTCTCGGCGGTGTCGTCGTCGGGATGACATCGGTGGGTTCGGGATCCATCATGATCATCGGCATGATGGCACTATATCCGGCAATGAAAGCCAACCAGCTGGTCGGCACTGACCTGCTCCAGGCGGTGCCGCTGGTGGCGGCTGCCGCTCTGGGCCATACGTTCTTTGGCGACCTTGACCTTGCTCTAACCATTCCGTTGCTGATTGGCAGCATACCGGGTGTCTACATCGGTGCACAGCTGTCCAGCAGACTGTCGGGTGGATTCGTCAGGAGGGCGTTGGCCTTTGTGCTGCTGGCCTCCGCATTGAAAATGCTTGGAGTTCCCAACCTCGCCACGGGGGTCGTCTTGGCCGTGCTGCTGGTCACTGCCCCTCTGATCTGGATGGTTGTGCGCCAACGCCACGGCCTGCCAGCCCTGGCCACGACAGAAAGCCATCAACGACAGCAGGCTGCTGCCTGCGTGGGCACGGGCCCCCTTGACAAGGAGAATTGAACATGATAACAACTGATCGAAGCGGCGCCACGGCCGCGATGCTGGCCCTCTCGGGTGCCAGCCTCGACGAGCTGGAGCTACTCTCCGGCGGGCTGTTCGCACCCGCTGACGGGTATTGCCTGCCGTCGGCGGTCCCCATCAACTGGCCGGCACCATTTTCCCTCAAAGTTCCGCCGCAGGTGGGACATGAGGCAGTTGCTCAAGCTGGATTGCTGTTAACCGACCCGGACGGCACACCGCTGGCCCGTCTGGACGTGGAGAGTTCGCATGTGTCTGTGGACGGTGAATCCGTGTACTTGGCCGGTCCTCTCACCCGGCTCAGAAGCGCGGAGCATCCACCTGTCAGGCGCCTGCGGATTACTGAGCCACTCCACCTCAGCGACCAAGCTCATTCGCCGCTCGTGGTCGCGGTTTTCTCTGAAACACCCCGGCCATGGCAGCTTGCCGCCGCCATGACTACCGCGTTTCAGACGAACTCACAACTGTGGCTCGTCGCGCTGTCTGGTCCACAACCCCACGGAAGGTACACGGTTTTAAGTTTGTTGCACGAACTCGAATCCGCGGCACTCCGTATCGACGGAGCGAAAGTTGGGCTTGTGGTACTGCCGGCAGACCCCCGTGAGGCATCTCGGCGGGATCACGTGCTGCAGAAGCACGTGTTGCGTTCCCTTGGCGCCAACCAGGTCCTTGACTACACGGTTGCCAACGGGATGCCCGCCGAGGTCCATGAGGCCGCGAACCTCTTGTCCCCCACTGGCACTGTAGTCTTTTTGACGGGCCTTTCCGGCTCCGGAAAGTCAACTGTGGCCCGCGCTCTGGCGGAGGAGATTCAACAGGATACAGCAGTTCCGCTCACCTTGCTCGACGGCGACGACGTCCGCAGGATCCTCTCACCAGGCCTTGGATTCTCGAAGGCTGACAGGGAGGCAAACATCCAGCGCATCGGCTGGGTGGCATCGCTAGTTTCGGCGACAGGCGGGATCGCTGTCTGCGCACCGATAGCCCCGTTTGACGCGACCCGCAAACAGGTGCGGAACATGGCTGAACGTGTTGGGGGGTTTCTGTTGGTCCATATTTCCACTCCCCTGCCGGTCTGCGAGTCAAGGGACAGAAAGGGTCTATATGCAAAGGCCCGGCGTGGCGAAGTCAAGGATTTCACAGGCATAGATTCACCGTACGAGTACCCATATGATGCAGACCTGCATCTGGATACATCCGAGCTGAGTATTGCCGAAGCTGTGGCGCGTATTCGCAGCTGCCTCGTTGACGCCGGCACTTTAAAACCAAGCCCGGTTAGGTCCGCTTCCCAGCATTTCTAGGGTTAGGTCTTTGCTGTTTGTCGCGATTTTCCAGGTAGCTTTTTGCCAGTCACGCACCGCGGGTGTTGCTGTCAACGACTTTTCGTTGCAGTTAACCCAGATGTTCCAGTCCTTGGTGGCAGGACAGCAGGTGTCCTGCCACCGACGTGAGTACAGCCCAACGGCCCGAGGGCGAGAAGCGAAGCCTCACTGAACGATGGTTTCCTTAAGTTCGGCTCGTGAGGTGACCTGCAGCTTGCTGTACACCTGGTACAGGTGTCCCTCCACCGTCCTGACGGAGATGTGCATGCGGGCCGCGATGGCCTTATTGCTTTGGCCGGCCGCGGCCTGTGCAGCGATTTCCTGCTCGCGCACCGTCAGGACCTGGCCGTCTTCGCTGCTGACCTTGACATGACCAAGCTTGAGCATGCCCCCACGAATGAGCTGTTGGGCTTGGCGCATGCTTTCCCTGTCCGCATTTTCACTGGCTATCTTCAGCGCTGCACGAGCCACATCCCGGGAAAGTAGGTCATCACCGACGTTGACGGCGGCTTCGGCCACACGTATGAGTGTGACGACGTCATTGCTGAGCAGACCCTGGCCAAGTCCTTCACAAATCCTGCCCATGGGGCCTTGCACACGGCTTGCCAGCGTCACGAGCCGTTGTGCGCCTGTGGTGCTTCCCAGACGTACCGCAGCAAGAATGAACACCATTTCAACTGCAGTTGTACGGTATGTGCGTTGCTCGTCAGCGAGCGCATACATTCGCACAATGGCTTTTTCCTTGGAAGCAAGTTCGGCTGTCGCAACTACCTGAAAGTAGGAGCAGGCGGTGGCAACGAGTCGGGAGGCGGAATCCACGCCGGATTTCCCCCTGTTCAGGAACTCCAACGCCGAATCGTTGTCGCCGATCAGTGCATAGGAGTACGCGATAGCTGCCGAGGCCAGCGCGCATGGTCCCAGCTCACCCAGCTGGTCCAGCTGAGTGGCAACAGGGAGCAGGTGCAGCAGCGCCTTCTCGGCCCGTCCGTTGTAGGCCTCCACAATGCCGTCAGCCAATTCCGCGAAGGCCGTGATGCGTGCGCCAATAAACATGCCTGTGGGTGACCAAAGCGTGTTGCGGCCCAATCCCTCGGCTGTCAGGGCCGTAACCACCGCTCCAACAAGCGCTGAATCGGTCAAGCCGAAGGCGATTCTGGCTCCCTCTCCGTCCATGAAATGGTGCTCGGTCTCTTCTGCAAGCTTTAAAGCATCCGCCATGCGTCCTGTCAGAATCCACGCTTGGATCAACCAATTCCCCGCCAGCAGCCTGGTTTCGCTGGAGCGCCCATGCTGGTATAGATGTTGGAGGGTGTCAATGGATTCCAGGTAGCGTCCGTCAAGCATCTGTTGTTCCACAAGACTCATGGACCAGTCTTCCCGCAGGTCCGCCAGCCCCGACGTCCGTTCGGCAGTCCCGGATCCTTCGACCTCCCCAGCCTCGCTGTCCAGGCGGGCCTTCACGCTGTACAAGATGCCTTTCGAGTCCATCTCCTGCTGCTGGCCGCGTGCCAAGGCACTGCGCAGGAACATCAGTTCAGTCCACTGGCGCAGGGACAGCTGTTCAAGCTCAAGTTCCGTGTCAAAGACGAGGCTGCGGGCTCTTGGTGCGTCGCCAAGAGCTAGCTGTGCCCTGGCTGTCTCGGGAATCAGGGCCGAAAGGCTTAGGTGACGTGGGAGCGATTCCAATATCCTCAGGGCCTCGCCAGGATATCCGGCACGTGTGGCTGCGCGTGCGGCAGTTACACCCTGTTCGAGATCAACCGGAATGCCGCAGTCCAGTGCCCATGTCGCCAGGGCAAACTCAACTGAGACCGCGGGGCCGGCGCCTTCCGGGGCGTTGTGAACGAGGCGGTGGAGTTCACGGCTTCGACCTGCAGGCACCTGCGCCCGGATGACTTGTGCCATGAGCCGGTTGCAGAGCCTGACCATTGCGAATTCTTGGCGTGCAATAGTCAAGTAGCCACGCTGCTGCAGTGAATCAAGTGCCTCGACATCGCAAATGTCCATCAATAGATTCAGTGACAGCCCTCCTGACAAGGCCAGCAGCTCCATCACGAGCCGCTCCTCCGGGGAAATTGCCCCGATTGCCGTCATCACGGTGTCTTTGCTGTTCTTTCCGCACACGAACGGCACGCCTGTGACAATCCACACTTCATCCCGCTTGATGAGTGTGCGGGCTTGAATCTGCTCGTGTATGACGACGTCCAAAAACCGTGGGTTGCCGCCACCGGCGTTCCACAGGGCTTTTGCGGCAGACGCTGATAGGGGGGCTCCAAGAGTATTCTCCAACCATCCGGCGGTGGCTTCCTCCGAAAACGGCTGGATATCGACTCTGCGCAGCAGCCCGTCTCGCCACAGGCCAATAATCTCTGCCGAGGCCGAAGTTAGCGACTCGCACGCCGCCAATATGGTCGCTACGCCTTCGACTGCAAGCTGAGCGATGACCATGGCCGAGCGGTCGTCCAAATCCTGGACGTTGTCAACGAACAAGACCACTTCCCTGCCCTTGGCCCGTTCCTTGATCGCCCGGGTGATGGCGCGCAAGACCACCAGCGGGTTGTCAAGGGAAACATCACCAAGCTCATTCAGGATCGACCCCAAAGCACCATAGTCGATTGTCGAAGCGCTCGAGCTGCAGCGGAGGGAAAGCACAAGCACCTTGGGTCCGATGACTTCCATAACTTGGCGCGCGACGTACGTTTTACCCACTCCGTACTCACCTACAAGGATGACTCCGACCTCCGCGTCCCCGGCAAGTGACTTGAGCACGGTCTCGATGACAGCTTCCCGGCCGGATCCGGTCTTACGTCCACGTATGTAGTCATCGCCACCGAGAGCATCGGAGGTGAATGAGTTGGCATAATTAAATTCCGTTGACGTGCTTGCCATGGCTGAGACCATCCGTTTCTGTTCCACAAGAGTCCATCTGTGTAAACTCTATGAATTTGCTGGCAACTCAGCACGGGTAGCAGCCACTTGTATTTCAAGTACTCAAGATTTCCTGCGCGTGCAAGTATACCTGCTCCAAGTAGAAGAAACAGCTGCACAACCAAGTACTCCAAGTGACCTCGGCAGCAGGGAACGGTTCGTATCAACGGCTCTGGGCAGGCATAGTTTCATGTAGAACTTCGCGACAGAAGCTTCCGAAGGCTGCACCAAGCGCCCGGGTTTGGCGCCGTTCTTGCGGATAATCAGCGGCGAGGGGACACAGCAGATTCGGTACGGCGCGGCACAGCATATCTGCCCGGGTTGGCTTATCGGGACCTTGGAACGTCTCGCCAAGTTCGGCCCGCAGCTGCAGGCATGGACAGCTGCAGGTATGGACAGGCCGGTTCCTAGTAGGCGCCCACAGGCGCTACAACTGCTTTGAACGTGCGCCAGAGGATGACTATGTCACCGGTAACCGACCAGTTCTCCACATAGTACAAATCCAGCCGAACCGACTCGTCCCATTCGAGGGCTGAGCGTCCGCTAACCTGCCACAGACCTGTGATGCCGGGCTTGACCAGAAGCCGCCGGTGGTCCGACTTTGCATAACGTGCCACTTCAGTTGCCAACGGCGGTCGGGGACCCACCAGGCTCATCTGGCCTGTCAGCACATTCCAGAACTGTGGCAGCTCGTCGAAGGAAAACCTGCGCATCCAACGGCCGCTGCGGGTGATCCGTGGATCACGGGACATTTTAAACAGCGGGCCCGCACCCTCATTTTCATCTTCCAAGGCAGCCAACCGGGCTTCGGCATCAACCACCATGGAGCGGAACTTCACCATTTTGAACGTTCCTTCATTGCGGCCCACCCGTTCCTGGAAGAATAGGGCCGGGCCCCGGGAGTCCAGCTTGACTATGATCGTCAAGAGCAGCAGCACTGGGGTCAGGACAAGCAACGCCGTGGAGGCCAGCAAAATGTCCATGACACGCTTGACCACATGCTTGCCACCCGAGTACTGGGGCAGCTCAACATGCATCAGCGGCAGGCCTTCCATGGGCCTGAAGTGCACTCGCGGTCCTGCAACGTTTGTCAGGCTGGAGGCGAGGACAAGCTCTGTTGACATGTCCTCCAACCGCCATCCAAGTTCCTGGATGGTGCCTGGGCCACCTGGCAGGGGTCCGGCCACCACAACTGCCTCGGCACGGGTCTTGTTCACCACATCCGCTATGTCTGCCATCGACGAAAGAACGGGGACTTCATACCAAGGCGGCAGTAGTTCCATTTCGGGCTCAAGGGTGGTCAGGGCCGCCGCGGCGACACGATAGCCGGAGACCAAATGGTTGCTCAAGTGCCCGATCACGTGCTCCACATCCTTCGGAGCACCTAGAACAACAACATTAGAGAGTGATTTTCCCGCTCTGCGCTGGTTGTCCAGCCAACGGCGCCACAACCACCGTTCACAGAGCAGCAAAGCAATCCCCAGCGGCAGCGCCACGGCAAAAAAACCACGCGAAATGCCAACTTGGAAGACTATCAGGAGCATGGCCATGATGCCGAACGCACGAAACGTCGCCTGCACCACTCGCCGGTATTCAGCAACACCGGATCCGAAGACGCGCTTTTCTCGCGAACGACACCATTCCAAGTCGACGTTCCACAGGAGAACTATTGACAGAGATATCCACAGGTAGGCGAGTTCTGAACCAACCAGGGACCCCTGGTGGTCTCGCGCGGCAAGGCGCCACACGTACGCCACGGAAACCACCCCTGTGGAGAGAAGGGCATCGCTAAGCCGCAGTCTGTTGGCATAACGTGAAGACCAGCTGGCAGCGCTGACGTGGCCTGTTGCCGCAACGCTGGCAGTGTGGGCGTCCCACACGGCGTGTTTGGAATCGCTCCCCTTCTGCCTGGCGCCGACAGCATTGGCCTTCAGCAACGGCGATTTGTGCAGACGCGCACGTGTCCTCAGCTCGGTCATCGCGCGCACACCTTCCCGGCACTCTGCCACTTGATATCCCTGGACCTGACACCGCAAGGTGAAGGAGCCGACGGCGGCTGGGGGAAAGCCTTGGTCTCAAAAGGCTTATCCGCCGCCGGCTCCGAATGTGGAGTCCACTTTTTTCTGGTGGACTGTGTGTCTGGTCGGTGAAACCAGCCTTGCTGGGTTGGGATTATGACACGACTGTTCCATAGGTCAAGGAACATGCCGGAGCCAAGGCAAACTGCCACTGAAGTGCTGAACATCCTGAGACCTTCCATCCATGCCGAGACCACCGAGACCTTGGAACAGTTCCAGTCAACGACAGAAGCAACGAAAGAGCACGAGTAATCCATACTCGAACATCTACGCGGGCAACTACTCAGTTCCACTCCGGGTACCTAAGACCGGCACACCGCCTACTCGGTCAATGACATGGATCGGCATAAATATCATGCTTCAATCAAGGTGGAAGACGGCGCCAGCCAGTAACGCTCAGGAGTGTGAATCAGCCGGGCTGCACACCCTACAGCACATCAGCCAAGTCATCCCGGCCAGAAATGCCGAGTTTCGTGTACGCCCTGTACAAGTGGCCCTCCACCGTTCGCGCGGCGATGGTGAGTTGCTGTGCAATGTCACGATCGCTCATGCCGCTGGCGGCTAAGCTGGCCACCTGAAGTTCCCGCTTGGTGAGCAGCTGCTTTGCACCAGCTTTGTCGGATGCATTCGATGGCGCAAGGCTTGCCACCACTTTGCGCTGATTCTTGCGCGCCTTCAAGGCCATCTTGTGTGCCGTGGTGGAATTGCCGCGCAGGCTTGCGGACTTCTTGAAGGCACGCTGTGCAAAGCCCAGCACTCCGGCCTGTTCCAAAAAGTCGCCGGCTTGGGCCAGTGCATTGCTGTCGCGACGATGAACAGCATCTGCGTACTGCGCCATGCACGCCGCCCATGACCCTTCCACAGCAGCAGCCACCTGCGCCACCCGCTCCACGACGCTGCTCTCCCCCAGCTCCAACGCCAAGACCAGCGCATTCAGCTCAAGCATGGCTGAACCCGAGTCTCGTGCAGCGTCAGCCTGGGCCAAAAGCTCAGCCAGTGCGCCGCCGTCGGGCTCCAACACATGCATTGCAGCGGAAACGAATGCACGTTCATGGGCCACGACCACGAACATGCCAGTGCTTTCCACATGCTCAGCCACAAGCCGGACCGCCAGCTCCACCTGGCCCAGCTGTGCGGCAGCATAGGCCGCCATGGCCGTGCAATAACCCAACAACTGCTGCGGGTCGCTGAGCTGCAGGGCCTGAAGTCCTGCAGTCAGTGCGTCTAGGGCCTCGGTCATCTTGCCGGCACGCAGCAAAGCCATGCCTCGCACAACGCCGGCCCCTCCACCAAACGAAAACACAATGGGGCCGGTTTCCAAGGAAAATTTCTCCATGATGTTCGACGCCGTTGCCCAGTCGCCAGCGCACAGCACAGCCGTCAATTGTCGTAGCAAGATGCTCTCAGGCAAGAAGTACACATCATTTTCTTCGACGTGTTCAATGGCGTAGGCCTCCGCGGCCCGCCGCATGCCTTGCACCGGAAACCCCTGCGCGGTCAGCCTTTCCGAATCCATGGCCAGCGCCATGGTCAGTTTAAGTCTGTCCGAGTCCGTGGGCAGCTCCTGCTCGGCGAGCAGGAGCGAAGTCAGGGCAGTCATTTTCGAGTAGTTGCCGGAACGCGAAAGCGCCATCAGCTCAATGATGATGGCGCCGTCCTGCGAGCGCACACGTATGGCGTTTGCATGCTCTGGATCCTTCTTGGCCAATTTTTCACCGGCTTCACGCAGCTCCTGCGCATCCGTCCAAAGCGTACTCGGTGACATGCCCAGCACTGATCTGGTCGATGCGCGCAACATGCTGCCAAACAGCATGTCGTCTATGTTGGCACCGTCCTCCAGCAGTGCTTCCATAAGCTTGAAAGCGCCCCGATAGTCGCCCAAATTGTACTTGGCTCTGGCTTTGACCATCGTGGCTCTGAGTTTGTATTGACCATCCACAATATGGTCTGCAAGAACGATTGCCGTTGCCGACTGGAACATTTTGCTGGCCAAGACTGCTGCCCGCAACATGGTGTGGTCGTCAACCTCGGCACCCACTTCCACAGCCCATAGAACTCTGCGCAGCAGCGATTCTTTGCTATCTGCGTCCCCGCTCAAGTCGCTGACCAGTTGCTCATGAAGAAGACGGCTTTGGGTCACCGGCACCAACTCCCGAATGACTTCGCCATAAATGGGGTTGGCCAGCACCACGAACGTGGATTCTGGCGGCTGGTAGCTGACCAGCCGCCAGTCAAGCAGCTCCTTGCTCACCGTGTCCGGGACCAGCTCACGAAATGAGGAGACATTCAATGGCTCTGAGAGTGCCACCAGGTTAAGTGCCTGCTGCGCCTCCACCGAAAGCCCCCGCAGCACGTACCTGACCGCATCCTCCAGGCCTCTGCCGTGAACCTTCAGTTGAGGTTCGCCAACCCACGTTTGACCCCGGCGGACCAATAACTTCTGCTCCACTGCCTCGGTGACAAGCAAGTACAGGAACAACGGGTTTCCTGCAGCTGTGGACCAGAAGTGCCAGCTGGTGGCCTGCAGCACCGGGCCACCCAACATGTTCTGGCAGAAGGCGTGCCCCTGTTCCTGATTCAAAGGGCGCAGGAATATATTTTCGGCCACACCTGCCGTCCATAATTTTGACAAGGGCTCAGGCAGTTCATCCCGGCTTGAATGCGACAGCACCACGTTGATTGTTCCGGTTTTGGCAAGGACTGCCAGTAGTTCTGCCGTTCCTTCATCAATAAAATGTGCGTCATCGACGACAACAAGAGGCAAGTTTCCGCGGTTCGAGAGTTCTGCGTTGCGGTTGTCTTTCAGGTTTTCCCTGAGCCGCTCAATCTCTGAAAGCAGCTGCCGCAGCACGCCCAGCCTTGAGTCACCGCTGCAAGTGTCCATCCCTACAAGATAGGGCGCCAGCACCCCGTAGGGGATCCTGGCCAGCGACTGTGAACCATGCACTGTCAGGACGGGGACTTGTTCTATAGAAACTTCCACCAGCCTGCGCAAAATGGTGGACGCACCGAGTCCTCTGTCGGAGGTGATAAATACAGCCCTGCATTCCTCGGCATGAAGCGCTGTGAGGATGTCGGCCAACTCCGCCTGACGACAAAAGGGGCGTTTTAAACTCGTGCCAGGTGCTGGTGGCTTGCCTATGGATCCGGCATTCAAAGATTTACCCACTTTTCAAGTTCAGCACGCGAAGTGATGCCCAGCTTAGCGAAGATTTGATACAGATGACCTTCCACTGTACGCATGGAAACACCAATTTTGGCGGCAATTTCCCTGTTGGTCATGCCTCGTGCAGCCAACCCCGCCACCTGCAGCTCCCTGGGTGTCAATAACTTCGCGGCATGTCCCACCAACTCGTCCTGGTGGGAAGCCGTCGCATTTAGCCGGATCCTAGCTTCCCGAACCACGCGTTTTTCGTCAGCACCCATGGCGAGTTCAAGTGCCAGCTTGTTCGCGTGCTGCTCGATGGCCGTCAGTTCCAAGTCATTGGCCAAATCTGCTGCCTCAAAGGCATAACTCGCTGCTTTGCCCTCGTATGCCCGGGCCAACAAGACGCTGATGCTTGCCAACGGACCTTGGCAAGGTCGTGAAACTTCGTCCAGAAAACAATACTGCTCTTCGACACCGAGCGTGACCGCAGCCAGAAGCCCTGTCGATGCGGGGGTGGGCCGGCCATTCTCCCAATCGACCTTGGCTGCGTGCACCAGCGACTGCAGGGCTTCCGGATCCCCTAAGGCATGCAGGGCCTGAGCTCGAAAATAGTCGGACAGGGTTCGGTTGATCCACAGTGTTTGCGGGTTGGCCGCGTCCGCCATGGCCAGGTATTTTCTGGCTTGTTCCGGCTCCTCTAACCTGACATAGACACAAGCAAGGACCGAGTACACCAACTCAAGACTCTTATAGGTGTTCCTGACCTCCAGCTGCGCTGCGGCTGTCAGCAGCACTTCAGCAGCCTGCATGCTCCTCCCAGCAGACGCGTACACCACCCCCAGTGCCAATTCCATGACCCCGCCGCGGTAGTGCAGCGCCTCATTGGAATACTCGATGGCCTGCCGCAACTCAGCCTCGCATCTGCGCCACTGTCCGCTCCACGTCAAGGCCAAAAGACGCCCATAAAAATGCCAGTCGTTCATGCGCAACACAACATTGTGCACATTAGTTTCCGCGTCGATGGCCTCTGCGAGCTCTACAGCGTCCAGCTCACGCCCCGTTGCTGCCAACGCAACGCTCAGCAGGCTGGCACAGTTGAGCCTGTACTTGCGATCGCCGGATGCACTGCTTCCTTCCTCGAGGCCTGCCAGCACCTGAGAAAATTCACCCCGATGTACCTGGACCTCAAAACGTGCCAAGTTGACGAACTTTTCAGCTTCAATGCGTTCCGCCGGCGAGGCTCCGTTCATGCGCAGTTCTGCTGCTGCCAGGACTTCCCCGATCCGGTCATCGCTCCCCGGGATCCACAACAGGGCTACAGCCAAGTCCAGCGCCCAAGAGGCGTAATCCGCTGCAGAGAGTTTCTCCAGCACAGCCGGTTCGATTATTTCAAGCACGTCCGCCGCTTGAGCGTAGTTTGCCATGATGTAGTGGGCTCGACTGCGTTTTTGAACTGCCTCCACAGCAAGGTGATGCCCGGCCGGAATGTGAGCACTGTAGGTCAAGGCCAGCTGAGGATCAAAATAGTGCAGGGCCGCCTGGGCAGCGGCCAGTGCCACGGTTGGTTCGAGCACCATCCCTGCGCCATGAATCCACGCAGCGAAAGTTAGCAGTTCCTGCATGCCCATGGTGCTTGCATCCAGTGAGAGCTCGTTGCTCAACTCTTGGAAGTAGGCTGCCTTTTCAGCTGTTGTTAGCCGGTTGCGCAAAATCTCACCAATGTATGGTTCAGCAAAAGTGACTGTCCTGCGCCGATCATTGGCGATGGCTAAAAAGCCGCGTTTTTCCGTTGCGCTCACTGACTCGGCACCGAGCACGTCGATGGCCGTGGCAAGGGGGACTGCATTGAGGAGGGAAAATTTCTCTACACTTTTTCGCACTGATGGCGATTCACGCGCCAGGCGTGACTCAACCAACTCAAGCAATATGTCATCTGAGACTTGGTCAAGACGGGCGAATGGCACCCAAATGCCATCGTTCGCCCGCAGCAAGCCGCTACTGAGGTATTCACGAACCAACGCCTGGAGAACCAGCGGGTTTCCAGCGCTGGCCCCATGCAGTGACGCCACCACCGATTCAGCAACAGGACCATCCAGGGCTTTGACTAGCAGATTCCGGACCTCGGGTCTGGAAAACGGCCCTATCCGATGTTGCGCCATAAGCCCGTCCTTAACCATCCAGACCAGGTCTTCGGGCAGATCCACGACACTGCGTGCTACGACAAGCATCTTGGCCTTGCCGCCCAGGACAAGATGCATCAAGACACCCATGCTTAGAGTGTCTATGCCAGGGAGATCATCAATGACCACCACAATGGGTCTGCCATGAGCTTCTTGGAGAATCTGTTCCACCAGGCCGCCAAGAACCGCAGACGGGCTTTCTGTCTGGTGGGCGTTCAACCTCGCTAGGTAAACGGAAAAGATTGCGTACGGTACTTCAGTTGCGGCCCCCGAGCCGAAAAGACGCACAACATGGTTTGTCTCCCCCAAGCGGTGGGCCACACTGCGCGCCAGCGTGGTTTTCCCCACGCCTCTTGGCCCCAGAATGACCGAGCCGTGAAATTGTGGCGAACGGAGGGAAGCCACCACAGTGTCAATGGCTTCTTGACGCACAAGTGATGACCAGCGACGTCGCTCGGCAGCCCCCATAGCCCGCCGTTGTGGCCGCTGCTCACCCTGAGTGGACTCTTGGGATGCTGAGACCCCCCAAGTTGCTGTCATATTAGATCTTCCCCTACGTCGCGCAGCCCCCGCATGGTCAGATGCCGATCCACGCTGTCGCAACTTATTGTGATTCTAACAGCGTTTGTGACCTGAATCTCCGCAGTGGCGAGCCACCTCCGCGATTCTTTGATCCCTGCAGCAGCAAATAAGCCCGCAGCTTCCGCCGCAACGACTGAACAGGAGCTTGAATTCAGTGGATTTCCCGCGATCCTTGGTTCAGCTATCAGCGGCCTCTAGGAATACCTGCAGATTCATGGCGGCCACTGCATCATTCCTGACATCTAAGAAGGGAAAGTCCACCGAGAACGCTAAGGTTCCGCCAGCGGCTGTCCGCCGTGTGTAGTCACGAGGCCCGAAACGCGAAGGTACAACCGTGCTTCCACCCCATGAAAGTTGGCGGCTCATGGCTACCCGCCGCAACATGGTCTCACCCACGTATCACTCAGCAACAGCCTGAAAGCAGTTTTCATCTCGAACACGCATTGAATGCGCGCTCTAGTTGAACTTTTCCTGGGCAGCCAACAACCCTTCGGAAATGAGCAGTTCAACAGCATCTGCAGCATTGTCGATCAAAAACGGCAAGACCTGGTTTTCGGCGGTCGAAAAATCGCGGAGCACATGGCTGGCCGCATCGGCGCGTCCTGGGGGACGGCCGACTCCGGCGCGCACACGGTAATAGTCCTTGGTGCCAAGCATCCGGGAAATATCGCGCAGGCCATTATGGCCGCCTTCACCGCCACCCAACTTCACCTTGACCGTGTCAAAGGGGATGTCGATTTCATCGTGGATGGCAACCGCGTTCTCTGCCGGGAGGTTGTAGAACTTCGCGAGTGCCGCCGTCGGGCTTCCACTGAGGTTCATGAAGACGCCCGGCTTGGCCAAAATTAGTTTGTGCCCGCCAGCGGACAGACGGCCCGTGGCAACCAGTGCCTTCGCTTTATGGGTCTTGAAAGTGGCCCCAAGGCGGGAGGCGAGTTCCTCAACCACCATGTAGCCAATATTGTGCCTGTTACGGCTGTAGCCGGGCCCGGGGTTTCCGAGCCCGACTACAAGCCAAGTATCACTCATGGGTGATGATTACTCAGCAGCAGCTACAACGTCTTCGTCAGCTTCTGCAACAACAGCCGGCTCGGCGAAGTGCACGATCAGCAGACCACCGTCGGTCACCAGCTCGCAGTTTGCAGCCAAGACCAGGTCCGAGGCGAGGATGTGCTCACCAGCGGCGCGGCCGTTGATGTCAACCTCAACGTGAACCGGAACGTTCGTTGCGTCGGCGGACAGGCTGACAACAACTTCTTCCTGGTTCACAACGACGGAAGGAGCCGGCTCGCCAACGAGAACAACGGGAACGTCAACAATGACCTTCTCGCCCTTCTTAACAGTCAGCAGATCAATGTGCTCAACGATCTGCAGTACGGGGTCGCGCTGCACATCCTTGACTAGGGCCAGGTGCTTGGTGCCGTCAACGGTGACATTCAGAAGAGCGTTGGCGCCGCGGATGGCGCGCACGGTTTCGCGCTCCGGCAGGACGATGTGCAGAGGGGCTTCGCCGTGGCCGTAGATGACGGCGGGGATCTGCTTGGCACGACGGATGCGTCGGGCCGCGCCCTTGCCGAACTCGTTGCGGGCTTCGCCGATAAGGTTCAATTCAGACATGAAAAAACGCTCCTTCATTCTTTGGTGTGGGCGTGGACTAAACAGGTCGACACAACCCACAACACGAATGCCAGGAGCGCAGAAGACCCAGTCGATCACGGACACCCACTCAATGGGGCGTCCCTCGCCAAGGTTTACTGGACAATAATAGCAGAACGACAGCGCCCGGCAGACCGGTGCCGTGCCGGGCGCGGCCGCAGCGCCGGAGTTTCCATAGGCGACGTCAGGAAGGCCAAGGCCATCCGCCGCCGATGGCCGGAAAGTCACCGAGGGAACCCCGGACCGCTGTCAACTGCTACGCGTGGCCGTCGAACAAGCTGGTGACGGAGCCATCTTCGAAGACTTCCTTGATGGCCCGTGCCAGCAGGGGTGCGATGGAGAGCACCGTGAGTGTCTCAAAGCGCTTCTCCGGCGGGATCGGCAGCGTATCGGTGACCACGACTTCACGGGCGCCACAGTTGGCAAGGCGCTCGGCGGCAGGGTCGGAGAACACAGCGTGCGTGGCGGCGATGATGACGTCCTTCGCACCGGCGTCCTTCAACACGCGCACGGCGCCGGCAATGGTTCCGCCGGTGTCGATCATGTCATCGATCAGAACACAGGTGCGTCCCTTGACCTGGCCCACAACGGTCTTGGAAACAGCCTGGTTGGGTACGGTCAAGTCACGTGACTTGTGCACGAACGCCAACGGTGCGCCACCAAGACGCTCTGCCCACTGCTCAGCCACGCGCACAC
This sequence comes from Arthrobacter sp. E3, assembly GCF_017353415.1. Classification (GTDB taxonomy): domain Bacteria; phylum Actinomycetota; class Actinomycetes; order Actinomycetales; family Micrococcaceae; genus Specibacter. Next base: position 2,540 of record NZ_JAFMPX010000038.1, on the reverse strand, counting down.
GGCCGGTGTCGGGCGAAACGACAGTGACGGCGTCGTCCCCCACAATCTTGCGGATGTGCTCTGCGAGCAGCGGGATGGCGAAGAGGTGGTCCACGGGGCCGTCGAAGAAGCCCTGGATCTGCGCGGTGTGCAGGTCCACGCTCATGATGCGGTCCGCGCCGGCGGTCTTGTAGAGGTCGGCGACGAGGCGGGCGGAGATCGGCTCACGGCCGCGGCCCTTCTTGTCCTGGCGCGAGTACGGGTAGAACGGCGCAACGACGGTGATGCGACGGGCCGAGGCGCGCTTCATGGAGTCAACCATGATCAGCTGTTCCATGAGCCAGTTGTTCAGCGGGGCCGGGTGGGCCTGGATGATGAACACTTCCTTGCCGCGCACGCTCTCGCCGGAGCGGACGTAGATCTCACCGTTGGCAAAGTCGTAGGCGGACATCGGCAACAGCTCTGTCCCCAAACAGCGTGCCACTTCCTCAGCCAGCTCCGGGTGTGCCCGGCCGGACGCCAACACCAACTTCTTGTCGACGTTATGGACTAGTTCGCTCATGGGTTCGCTTTCTCGCAGGGGTGGGGTCGGTGAGAAGTCTTAGCTGGCAGCATTTGCTGCATTTTCGGTGGCTTTTTCGGCTGCTTGGGCGGAGACGCTGCCCGGGCGGTTCGCGGCGGTCCAGCCCTCGGCATTGCGTTGCGGGGCCACGGTAAGAGTCAGTGCACCGGCAGGAACGTCCTTGCGAACAATGGCGCCTGCCCCGGTGAAGGCGCCGTCGCCGACGCTCACGGGTGCCACGAACACGGTGTTCGAGCCTGTGCGCACGCCGGAGCCGATCGTGGTGCGGTGCTTGTTCACGCCGTCGAAGTTGGCTGTGATGTTGCCGCAGCCGATGTTGGTGTCCTCGCCGATCTCGGCGTCACCGGCATACCCCAGATGGCTGAGCTTGGAACCGCGGCCGATGATGACGTTCTTCGTTTCGTAGAACGCACCAATTTTTCCGTCGGCGCCCAGCACCGTGCCGGGGCGCAAGTACGTGAAGGGCCCCACGTGGGCGCCCTCGCCGATGATCGCGCCGGTGCCGTGCGTGCGGGTCACTTCGGCGCCGGCTGCGATCTGTACGTCCGTCAGTGTTGAATCCGGACCCACGACGGCGTCACTGGCCACCGTGGTTTGTCCGTGCAGTTGGGTGCCGGGCAGGATGGTGACGTCCTGGGCCAGCTGCACAGTGGAGTCGATCCATGTGGTGGCGGGATCAATGACACTCACCCCGGCGCGCATCCAAGCCTCCACGATCCGGCGGTTGTGCTCTGTTCCCAGGGCAGCCAGCTGCACGCGGTCGTTGGCTCCTTCTACCTGCCAGCGGTCGGTGGTGGAGACGGCGGCGACCCGGCCGCCGTCGTTCCTGGCCAGCGAAAGGACGTCGGTGAGGTACATCTCGCCCTGGTTGTTGTCCGTGGTAACGGCCTGGAGCGCCTGGCGCAGCACGGCCGCGTCAAAGGCATAGATGCCGGAGTTGACTTCGCGGATGTCGCGCTCGGCGTCGGTGGCGTCCTTGTGCTCGCGGATGCCCAACACGGTACCGTCCTCGTGGCGCAGGATACGGCCGTAGCCGGCGGCGTCGTCCAAAACGGCGGTCAGCACGGTCACGGCATTGTTGTCGGCGGTGTGCGTAGCGACCAGCGTGGACAGTAGCTCGGTGGTCAGCAGCGGAACATCTCCGTACGTGACAACCACGGTGCCGGTCAGTTCAGCCTGGGCATCGAGGGCTTCCAGCGCCTGCTGGACGGCGCGGCCGGTGCCCGGTATTTCATCCTGGTCCACAATCTGCGCGGATCCATCCAGCGCGGCAATGTGGGCTGCCACCTGGTCGCGTTCATAACGGACAACCACGGCAAGCTTTCCGGGATTGAGCCCTTTGGCCGCTGCGAGTGCATGGCCCACCATGGAAATTCCACCGATGGTGTGCAAGATCTTGGGTGTGCGTGACTTCATCCGGGTGCCTGCGCCTGCAGCCAGAACTATGACGGCTGCCGGTGTGTCGGTGGGGATTTCTTTGGGGCTCACTAAGTGGCACTCCTGCCCGGATCAATGTCCGTTTTTAAACGTACTCAATGGGAAACAGTTCCATGGTACCCGCTCAGTCTGGATCCCCGATCCTTCGCAATGTGGTTCCGCCCATAGGATTCGAACCTATACTCCACAGCTCCAAAGGCTGGGGTGCTGCCATTACACCAGGGCGGACCATGTGCCACTTGCTCTCGCCAGAAGCTCACGAGAATATAGTGTGCCACGGCGGGAGGCAGTTGCGCGAGTTGAGAACCTCGCACCCACCCAATGAACCATGGCCCAGTGATGAACGTCACGGTTGCCGGAGGGTGCTGGCAGCTGCGAGCCGTTGAGTTCCAATGGTGCGCCACAACAGGAACTGCCCTCTACGTCAGGCTGGTTGTGAGTCATTCGTGTCTTTTGATTAAAGGAGCCAGCCATGTCATCAATTACGAAGGGTTATACAAGGGATGAGATTCGTGGGTTGGTCCATGAATATTATTTGCAG
>NZ_JAFMPX010000037.1 GCF_017353415.1 Arthrobacter sp. E3 | reverse complement strand
CGGGATTGACCGGGCCACCGTGAGTTTTCAAAACGCCGATCAACGCTAAATGTTACCGATGTCTTGAGGCAGCGAGTGTCACCGATGTCCTGATACAGAAGTGTCACCGCTGCCTTGAGACATCACACAACAAAATTAACAGATCCCACACAAAATTAAAAGGCCCCCGCACAAGACCTAACAAAGTACTACTAGGTGCCCTGTATTTCGCCCGCCTCATCCCCTGGCCTGCAGATCTTGCCCCGGAAGGCGTGAACACTGGGCCGGTGGAACCCGTTATTCCTGGGCTGCCACTCACAGCGACCATCCTCATTATGATCATTCCGCTCATCATGGCCGGATACTTGTTAGTTGCCGGCCTGCTCCGCCAACCGCCCCCCGCCAAAGCGTCGTCCGCCGCGCTCCCATCCATGCTGCACAATTAAGACATGAGTTCACACGAGATCATTGACATCCCCATCCGCGACGACATGATCCGCCTGGGCCAGCTACTCAAGCTTGCCAGCCTGGTCGACGACGGTGTTGAAGCCACTGAACTGATCAAAAACGGCCTCGTGCAGGTCAACGGCGAGATCGACGAACGCCGCGGGCGCCAACTGCATCACGGCGACACCGTCACCGTCAACGGCGAAACAGTCCGCATCACCGCAGGCTGATACCCCTCAGGCAGTGTAAGAGAGCTACCGAGGGCCCCAGGCCGAGCGTACGAGGTTTGGGAGGCAGTGAACGGACGGCGGGCACCCAAGCTGGGTACCCGCCGTCGTGTTTTCGCTTGTGGCCCTGCCAAACGGAGGGATTATTTTCCTTTGAGGACCTTGTACTGCAGGAACTCGCCCACGTGCGCGATCTCCTGGGCGTTGATGCCGTGTCCAATGCCCGTGTAGAGCACCTTGGTCAGTTTCACGTGCCCGTGCATCCAGGTGTTGGTTGCTTCGATGGCGCTTTCGGGGATGACGGGGTCGGCCTGGTCGCGTCCCCAGAAGATGTCCGGCTTCAGCGCGGCCACGGCGGCGTCGTCAAAGAACGGGTCACCTGCTGCATCGACCACGAATCCGGACAGGCCCACCACGGCCGCGTAGTCTGCCGGGCGGTGACGCAGCAGCGTGGTGGCGATGCCCATGCCTTGGGAAAAGCCCAGCAAACTCACGGAGCTGTGTTCCCCGCGCACGCTGTCAAGCCAGTTTTCAACATGGGCAGCTGTTGCTGTCACGGAGGCCACCGAGTAGCCGAGGTCGTTGTTCAGCGGGAACCAGGAGTACCCGGGGCCGGCCTGTACCGGGGCCCGGACGGAGGCGACGGTGAATTCGGCGGGGAGTTGTGCAGCCAGCGAAAACAGGTCCGCCTCGTCCGCGCCGTAACCATGAAAAATCACCAGCAGTGGAGTGCCGCCGCGCTCCGCTTCCGGACGTGACCAAAGAACTTCAGGGGTTTCATTCATGCGTTCATCTTTCCACGGGATGCGCTGAGGGAAGAAAATGGGTGGCGAAAAGGGGCACGTGCGGGCAGGATGGGGAGGTGAACGATTCAAGATTGCCCCACCCGTGGAGCCGCTACGTTGCCATGGGCGACTCCTTCACCGAAGGCATTGGCGATCCCGAGCCGAGCAGCCCCAACGGATACCGAGGCTGGGCTGACAGAGTTGCCGAGGAACTGAGCCGGACATCCACGGACTTCAAGTATGCAAATCTGGCCATTCGTGGCCGCCTGCTCGGGCAGATCCTGGATCAGCAGTTGCAGCCGGCACTCGAGCTCAAGCCCGATCTGATCAGTATTTCGGCCGGCGGCAACGACCTCATCCGGCCAGGCGCGGACCCTGACGCATTGGCCGAACGGCTCGATGCCGCAGTGGAAAGGATGACGGCGGCCGGGGCGACGGTGCTGCTGCTCAACGGCCCCGATATTCGTGACACCCCTGTGCTGGGCATGGTGCGGGGCAAGGTGGCCATCTATAACGAAAATTTGCGCACCATTGCCGCCCGACATGACGCCATTGTCGGCGATATATGGTCACTGCGCCAGCTGCGGGACACCCGAATGTGGGCCGATGACAGGCTCCATTTCTCCACTCTGGGCCACCATACGATCGCCATCATGGCGTTGCAGACGCTGAACGTCCCCAACACCCTGGTGCCTTTTGAACCCCCACCGCTGCCGCCGCAGAAATGGCAGACTGCCCGCTCGGGGGACTTGGTGTGGGCGAAGGAATTTCTCGTCCCGTGGGTGCTGCGCCGGCTGCGCCACCAGTCGTCGGGGGACGGCATCATGCCAAAGCGGCCCACTCCGGGACCCGTGTTTGGGCGGGAGCCTTGGTCCGGCTTGGGCGAGTAGCCCAACTGCCGCCACCAGCGGAGGCGAGTTATACGCTTGGGCCAAGGTCGCCGTCGTGCGCTTCCTGCAACGAAGCGGCAGCGTGCCGCGGTTCCCTTCCACTGCGCGATCCATTCTGCGAGGCGACAGCCTCGGTATCCTCGGCCACGGCAGCCGCGGCGTGGGCGCCCGTGTGATGCTGCGGTGCTGAGCCGCGCCTGCGGAACAGCAACGCGGTCAGCACGGCACCGAACCCGAAGAACGCGGCCGCCCACCAATATCCGACCGTATAGCTGTGCACGGCGGCTTGGGCGATAATCTCGGGTGTGGGAGGCAGATGAGACGCCGCGTATGCGGTGGCGGCTGTGGCGGCCAGCGTGTTCAACAGGGCCGTGCCGATGGACCCGCCTACCTGCTGGCTCGTGTTGACAAGCGCCGATGCGACGCCGGCAAAGTCACCCTCAACGCCGTATGTGGCAGTCTGGATGGCTGAGGGCATGATCAGACCCAAGCCAAAACCGACGATCAGCAGGGGCGGGAGCAGTCCTGACGCATAAGTGCTCTCCAGCCCCAAACGGGTCAGCGCAACCATGCCGATACAGGCCACGATCATGCCAGCCGGCACCACGATTTTGGGCCCAAGCTTGGGCAGCAGCACGTTCGTGGACAACTGGGCAGCCACCACCAGCGAGGCCACCATGGGCATGAAGCCAACGCCCGCCTGAATGGGCGAATAGTGTAGTGACGACTGTACGTAGTACGTGACGAACAGGAAGATGCCGAACATGCCTGCGCCGGCGATCAGCACAGCAATGAAAGCGGCAGCCCGGTTCCGATCGAGCACAATCCCCAGCGGCAGGATCGGGTGGAGGGCTCGAAGCTGCCAGAGCACGAACGCGCACAACAACACCGCCGCGCCCACGAGCATGCCCCAGGTCAGTGGAGATCCCCAGCCGTCGGTTTCGGCGTTGGAAAAGCCGTACACAATGAAGAACAAGCCACCGGAGACCAGCACGGTGCCGGGCAAATCAAGTTTGGGGCGGGGTCTGCGGCCACGGGACTTATCCAGGAAGATGCTGGCGAAGATCACGGCAAAAACGGCAATGAACACATTGATGTACAGATTCCAGCGCCAGTTCAGGTCCTCGGTGACGAACCCGCCCAGCAGAAGCCCGACGGCGCCTCCCGCACCCGCGATGGCACCAAAGATCCCGAACGCTCGGGAACGTTCCTTGGGGATGGTGAACGTAGTAGTCAGCACGGCCAACGCCGTGGGGGCAAGCATGGCACCCAGGGAGCCTTGAAGTGCGCGGGCGAAGATGAGCATGCCGAAGCTGGTGGCGGCACCGCCGAGCGCGGACGCTGAAGCGAAGCCGACCAAGCCAATGATGAACATTCTCTTGCGCCCCACCAGGTCCGAAAGCCGGCCGCCAAGGAGCAGCAGGCTCCCAAAGGCAAGCGAGTAGGCCGTGATGACCCATTGGCGTTCACCGTTACTGAAGCCAAGGTCGTGCTGGGCGGAGGGCAGTGCGATGTTCACGACCGTGGTGTCCAGCACCACCATGAGCTGGGCCAGCGCCACAGTGCCCAGCGTCCACCAGCGCCGTGACGACAAGATGGTTGCGTTGCTGCCGCTTGCGTCCGCTTTTGGAAGGAGTCCCATAGCCGTCAGGTTAGAGCAAAAGCACGGGAGTGCGCAGCACTTTTTACCCCGAATTCCCCCTGAATTCTCGCCGCTTGGAATAGACCGTCGGGCATTTAGCTCCCCCACTCCACCACGTAGGGAGCCGCCATGACCTCTCATCCCCCGGACACGGGGATCTTTCAACATTCACGACTAGGATGAAGAGAGGCGCCTCGATTGGGTGCGCCCCGATTAGAAGAGGTGTGTTGTGCCATTCGTGCTCGAGTCCGTGGCCGTGGGCAGTCTTGCCGCCTCCACCTCAGCCTCCTTCAACATTCAGCCGTACTTTGCGCTGATCATCATCGGGGCAGTGCTGTTGATTCCCTTCCTCAAGGCCGCTTCCCGCAAGCGGCGGTCCAACCGGGCCAACCCCTACAATCCGGCAAAACCAAGTGGCCGCACCGGCGCGGCCCACCAGCCGGGCGGTGCCACCTATCCGGCCAACGCCCCCTACGCAGGGACGCTGCTCAACGGTATTCCGATGAAAAATTATGACTCCTCCCACGCGCACCAGGGTGTCAGTTTCGCCAACGAACGCATGAAGGCTGAAGCTGAACTCAAGCGCCAGCTTGACGCCTTGGACTCCGCACGCCGCAATGGCCAGGTGACCGCCGAGCAGTACGCGACGCACCGCGAAGCGATCTTCAGGAACTTCTAGCCTTAACGAACTGTTGGTCCGTTCCCCAGGGGGCGGACCAACATGATCGTTAAAGCCAAGTTTCAAATCAGCCCTTGAAGAAGGACTGACGCAGCAAGCCGCCCACTGCAGCAACTTCGGTCAGGAAACCGTCGTGGCCAATGCCTGAATTGATCCGATGCACCGGCACGTCCCCGGGAAGGGCTGCGGCAAGTTCTTCGGACTGGACAGGGAAGTACAGCCTGTCGCTGTCCACGGCAGTGACAAGGAACTCCACACCCTCAGTCACGGCCAGGGCTTGTTCCAAGGTTCCGCGGCTACGGGTCACGTCGTGGCTCATGAGCGCTTCGGTGATGGCAATGTAGCTGTTGGCGTCGAACCTGCCCACCAGTTTGTGGGCCTGGTGGTCAAGGTAGCTTTCCACCTTGTACTGGCCTTGCCCAGGGGTTCCAAGGCGGGCATGGGTGATGGTGTCACCATTTTGAGCTTGGCGGCCAAAACGCGATTCCATCTCGGTTTCGGAACGGTACGTGATGTGGGCAATCCGCCGTGCCAGCCCCAAGCCCTGGGTGGGGGCTGCGCCGTCGTAATAGTCCCCACCGGCAAAGTGCGGGTCCTGACGAATGGCCAGCACCTGCGTCTGGGCAAACGCGATCTGCTCGGCCGTGCTGGCCGCGCAGGAAGCCACGACGGCGCAGCGCCGCACCCTCTGCGGGTACGTCGCGGCCCATTCCAGTGCACGGGCGCCACCCATGGATCCGCCAATGACGGCGTGCCAGGACGTGATGCCCAGCTTGTCGGCTAGGCGCGCCTCGGAGTGGACGGAATCGCGGATGGTGACGAAGGGGAACCGGGAGCCGTACGGGCGTCCGTCCTCGGCAATGCTTGAGGGCCCGGTGGTGCCGTAACAACCACCCACCATGTTGGCGCACACCACGAAGTATTTGTTCGTGTCGATGACTTCACCGGGGCCAACAAGCCCCTCCCACCAGCCGTCTTCCTCGGATTCGCCACGGCTGACGTGCGTACTTCCCGTCAGGGCGTGGAGGATCAGCACGGCGTTGTCGCCTGCCTCGTTCAGGGTTCCCCAGCATTCGAAAGCCATGGTCACCGAGGGCAGCACTCCCCCGGCTTCCAGCGGCAGTGCGCCAATGTCGATGGAGCGCAACAACCCTCCGCCTTGACCCACGGCCCCCGCCCAGGGGCTGCCGACAGGCAAAGCTGTGCCGTTTACAGTGCCGGTGGGGAAAATGTTGGCTGCCAAGGGAATCACATCAGTCACTTAGCTCACGGAAGACTTTGCGGCGCGGAAACCGGCTTCGAGGTCGGCAATGATGTCCGCAACGTTCTCCAGTCCCACGGAAAGGCGCACCAGTCCCGGCCGCACACCGGCAGCCAGCTGCTGCTCGGGGGAAAGCTGGGCGTGGGTGGTTGAAGCCGGGTGGATCACGAGGGAACGCACATCGCCCAGGTTGGCCACATGCGAGTGGAGTTCCAGGCCGTCCACAAAGCGCTTACCAGCTTCGGCCCCGCCAACAATGTCGAAGGAGATGACCGCGCCGGTGCCGTTGGGGCCGTACTTGCGTCCACGCTCAAACCAGGGACTGGAGGGGATACCCGCGTAGGCAACGGATTCAACGTTGTCGTTGCTTTCAAGCCAGTTCGCCACGGTGACGGCATTGCTGACGTGGCGTTCAACCCGCAGGCTCAACGTCTCGATGCCCTGGGCAATGAGGAACGCGTTGAACGGGGCAATGGCGGAGCCAAGGTCGCGCAGCAGCTGCACGCGGGCCTTCAGGATGTAGGCCAGGTTGGCGCCAAGGGCGCAACCCACACCGAGGTCACGGGCGTACACCAGACCGTTGTAGGACTCGTCCGGGGTGTTGAAGCCGGGGAACTTCTCCGGGTCGCCGGCAAAGTCGAACGTGCCGCCGTCGACAATCACGCCGCCGATCGCCGTGCCGTGGCCGCCGAGGTACTTGGTGGCGGAGTGGATGACGATGTCCGCGCCCCATTCGAGCGGGCGGATCAGGTACGGGGTGGCCAGCGTGTTGTCCACGATCAGCGGCACACCGGCTTCGTGGGCGATGGTGCTGATGTTTTCCAGATCCAGCACGTCCTGGCGCGGGTTGGAGACCGTCTCGCCGAAGAAGGCCTTCGTGTTGGGCTGCACGGCTGAGCGCCACTCGTCGAGGTTGTCCGGGTCGGAGACGAACGTGACGTCGATGCCGAGCTTCTTCAGCGTGTGCGCCAGCAGGTTGAACGTGCCACCGTACACGCTGGGGCTGGAGACAATGTGGTCCCCGGCCTGCGCGAGGTTCAAGATGGCGAAGGTCGTTGCGGCCTGGCCTGAGGAGAGCAGCAGTGCGCCGACGCCGCCTTCGAGGCTGGCGATGCGCTGTTCGACCACGTCCGTGGTGGGGTTGCCGAGGCGGGTGTAGATCGGTTCCAGCTCCGTCAACGCGAAGCGGGCTGCGGCGCTTTCGGCCGACGGGAACACGAAGGATGTGGTCTGGTAGATCGGCAGTGCGCGCGAACCGGTGGTGACGTCGGGCGTCTGGCCTGCGTGGATCTGACGGGTTTCAAATGACCAACCGTTACTCATGGATGGGTTCCTTCACACTAGAGGCCTGCAGCAAGGCCCTCCTGCGCGCTGTGCGGGGAGGGCCTGAACATCGATGGCCCGCGCTTGCACCATGAACCGGATGGTTCGGTGCCAGGTCCTCACCCGGGGCACCCCACCGCGGAAGGAGGGTTGCCGGTCAGCAAGCCGGGGCTGTGTGCTGACACTCATGACCTGCTTCCAGTGTGCGAGAAAGTCCGCGGCGCACCAAGTTTGTGACGCCATTGTTACCTTTAGCGAATATCCGCTTGAAATTTCCCCGCAAAAGTGCCGGTTCATGAACTATTGACTGATGAAATGCCGTTTTCGTCACTTTTTGGCTCTTCAAGCGAATGTACGACGCCGGAGTTGAACCGGCGCGACGGTACCGCCCTGCTACTTCCCCAACCCTGCCTTGCGCAGCGCTTCCGCCATGGCCGTGTTGGCGGGAGCCGGCGCGGGAGCCCGTGCTGGAGTCTGGACCGCTGGCCGGGCTGGGCGTCCTCCGTTGGAAGCGACCCCACTGGGTGCGGCCCCGCGCCCGCCTTGCCCGCCGCGCTGTCCGCTACCTTGACCACCGCGCCGTTCGCCACCCTGCCCCCCGCTGGGTTGCCGGCTGGCGGCGGAACTGCGGGAGCCGGCGTCGTCCTTCACCGCCTTTGTCTCATCATCCAGACGGAGGGTGAGGGAGATGCGCTTGCGTTCGGGCTCCACTTCAAGGACCTTGACCCGGACTACCTGGCCGGATTTGACCACAGTGCGGGGGTCGGAGACGAAGGTGTTACTCATGGCGGAGACGTGGACAAGGCCGTCCTGGTGCACCCCGATATCCACGAACGCGCCGAAAGCAGCCACATTGGACACGATCCCTTCCAGGATCATGCCGGGGCGCAGATCGGTGATCTTCTCGATGCCTTCGGTGAACGTTGCCGTCTCGAAGCCCGGACGGGGGTCGCGTCCGGGCTTTTGCAGCTCGGCGACAATGTCGGTGACGGTGGGCAGGCCAAAGCTGCCGTCCACGAAGTCGGCAGGATTCACGGAACCCGCCGAGGCCACACCGGCGGCAAGGTCCGCCCCCTTGGCACCGACGGACGCCAGAATTTTGCGGGCCACGCCATACGCTTCCGGGTGCACGCTCGAGGCGTCCAGCGGCTCCGCTCCCCCGATGATGCGCAGAAACCCGGCGCACTGTTCGAAGGCTTTGGGGCCCAGCCGTGCCACCTTCAGCAGATCGCGGCGCTTGTTGAACGGGCCGTGTTCGTTGCGGTGCGCCACAATGTTCTCGCTCAGCAGCGGGCCCACGCCTGCCACCCGCGCCAGCAGTGCTGGGGAGGCCGTGTTCACATCAACCCCCACGGCATTGACACAGTCCTCCACCACCGCGTCGAGGGAACGGTCCAATTTCGCGGGCGTGAGGTCGTGCTGGTACTGGCCAACGCCAATCGACTTAGGCTCAATCTTGACCAGTTCTGCCAGCGGATCCTGAAGGCGGCGGGCGATCGAAACAGCCCCTCGCAGCGACACGTCCATACCGGGCAGCTCGGCACTTGCCAGCGCCGAGGCCGAGTACACGGAGGCTCCTGCCTCGGACACCACCAGTTTCGTCACCGTCCGCTCGGGCGCCGTGCGCTTGAGTTCAGCCACAAGTTCCGCGGCGAGCTTGTCCGTTTCACGACTCGCCGTGCCGTTACCGATGGCGATCAGTTCAACCTGGTGCTTTTGCGCCAACGCAACCAGGCTTGCCAGCGCCTCGTTCCAGCGCTTAGCGGGGGCGTGCGGGTAGATGGTGTCGGTGGCAGCCACCTTGCCTGTACCGTCCACCACTGCCACTTTCACGCCTGTGCGCAGTCCCGGGTCAAGGCCCAATGTGGCTTTGGAGCCGGCCGGGGCGGCCAGCAGCACATCGCGCAGGTTCGCAGCAAACACGCGCACGGATTCCTCTTCCGCACTTTGGAACAGGCGCACGCGCACGTCCACGGAGAGGCGGGTCAGGATGCGTGTGCGCCAGGCGAGGCGGGCACTGGTCATGAGCCAGCTATCCGCGGCCCGGCCGGACTCGGTGATGCCCAGCGAGTGCGCCACGGCGTTTTCGTAACCGGCCCGCGCCCTGGCCTGTGCTTCGGCGTCGCGGGGATCGGCTTCAGCCAGGTCCAGGCCCAGCACGCCTTCCTTTTCGCCGCGCAGCAGCGCCAGGATCCGGTGGCTCGGCAGCGTGTGCGGCGGTTGGGCAAAGTCGAAGTAGTCCTTGAACTTTTCCCCGGCAGCGTCCTTGCCGGTTTTGACGCTGGAGCGCAGCCGGCCGGTTTTCCACAACCGCTCGCGTAGTTCCCCCACCAAGGTGGCGTTCTGCCCGGCCCGCTCTATCAAGATGGCCCGTGCGCCGGTCAGTGCTTCCTCGTCAGTGGCTACGCCGCGCTCAGTGGAAACGAAGGCCTGCGCCGCTGCGGCCGGAGAGCGGGAAGGGTCGGCAAGCAGCGCATCAAGAAGCGGTTCAAGTCCTGCTTCACGGGCGGTGTCGGCCTTGGTTTTGCGGGAAGACTTGTACGGCAGGTACAAGTCTTCCAACTCCGACTTCGTGGCCGCGACTTCGATAGCTGCACGCAGCGGGCCCGTGAGCAGGCCCCTGCCGTGGATCGTCTCCAGCACCGACACGCGCCGGGCTTCCAGCTCGCGCAGATAGCGCAGCCGCTCCTCAAGGTCGCGCAATTGGGCGTCGTCCAGGGTCCCCGTTGCTTCTTTCCTGTACCGGGCAATGAACGGGACGCTCGCGCCGTCGTCCAAGAGGGCAATGGCAGCGCGCACTTGGGCCGGGCGCACCCCCAGTTCGGCAGCAATTGCGGCCGAGATACGGGCTTCCTGTGCGGCAGGGGTGGGCAGGGTCAGCGGTGCTTGGACGGTGTCAGTCACAGTCCAATTCTGCCCCACATCTCCGCCGGACGGGCACACCCTGAAGCACCAACATCAGACGTCCCATCAGGCTAAGGCGAGGCTAAGTCGAGCGAGCCGGGACAAAGTGCCAAGATGAAGTCATGCGAATGGATCATGTTTCTTACGCCAGTGAATCAGACGGTTTGGCCGCCACCGCGGAGCGAATCGCAACAGCCCTCGGGGTCGAGGCAGTGAAGGGTGGAATTCATCCGCGCTTCGGCACCCGCAATATGATCATTCCGCTCACCGATCTGCACTATGTGGAGATTGTTGAGTGCCTTGACCACCCCGCCTCGGACAAAGCACCCTTTGGCCAGGCTGTGAAAGCGCGCTCCGCTGCAGGTGGCGGATGGATGGGCTGGTGCGTCGCTGTTGACGACCTTGTCCCGTTCGAAGAACGCCTCGGCCGCAGCGCCGTTCCGGGCAACCGCAAGTTCCCCGACGGCCAGGAGTTGGTCTGGCAGCAGATCGGCATCAAGGGCCTGATCGCCGATCCCCAGGTGCCCTACATGCTCAAATGGGAAGGCGACCCCAAGCTGCACCCCTCCCAGGCACGTCCGTCGTCGGTGAAGCTGTCTCTGCTCACCATCGCTGGCAGCGCCGAACGCGTCACCGAGTGGCTCGGCGAACCCGTCGAAGCACCGTTGAACGACGTTGCCGTCGAGTGGGTTTCCCCGCGCGGCACCCCCGGCATTATGAGCGTGACCTTTGAGACGGCCAACGGCCAGGTCACCATCTAGGCACTTCCCCAGTACGACGGCGGCACCCACCCCTTGCGGGCGGGTGCCGTTTCACTTCGGTGGGCACCGGCCGCTGTTCATACTTCAGCACCTGCGGGTATCCGGCGCTGGGCACCCGCAGGAGCTGTAGTACAGATCCTGCGGAGCACTCCAATTTGGGACAAAAGGGCTTAGCCGCCGAAGCCCAGAGCCGGACCCAGTGTGAAAGCTGCTATGTCCACCAGTGCGTGGGCCACCACAAGTGGCGCCACCCGGCCGTACTTCTTGTACACCCAGCCAAACAGCAGGCCCATGACAAAGTTGCCAATGAACGGCCCAAACCCTTGGTAGAGGTGGTAACTACCACGCAGCAGGGCGGCAAGCAGAATGGCAGCCACCGGTGCCAAGCCAATCTTCTCCAGCCGGCCCAACAAGTATCCGTTGAGGATGACTTCTTCCAGCACGCCTGCACGAATGGCGGAGAGCACCAGCACAGGGATGGTCCACCAATACTGGTTCAGGGCGCTGGGAATGATCTCAGTGGTGATGCCCATGGCCCGCCCGGCCGCATACAGCCCCAGCGAGGGAACACCGATAACCACCAGCAGGGCCACTGCACCGAGCCCGTCCTTGACGGGTTGGCGCCAGTCGAGCCCGATGGCACGGAACACTGATTTGCCGGGCTCGGCCAGTAGGTAGAACACCAACATGACCGGCACCAGGGCAAAGAAGATGTCCAGGATTTGGTACGTGAAGTCGAAGACCTCTCGGTTGTTGAGCACCGTGTTCAGCGTTGACGTACCTTGCGAAATCGGGGCCCGGCTCAGTTTGTCCAGCAGCGACACCACCGAGTAAACAGCCGACTGTCCCAAGGAAAGCCCCAGCACCAGCAACACCTCGATAATGAGACGCCGACGCGAGCGGACACCCCAACCTTGGTACCCGGAGGCTGTCGGGTTGGTGGGTGCTGGAACCGCAGCAGAATCTTCCATACCGCAATCATGCCGCCCTTGGGCACATTTTGTATGCCGCTGGCCTAAGCTCAGTGGCATGAGCGCGCCAGGAAAGATCATCATGATCCGCCACGGACAGTCTGCTGCCAATCTTGACCAGACGCTATACAACAGGATTCCCGACTACCGAATCCCGTTGACGGAGCTCGGCAAAGTCCAGGCTGCCGCCGCCGGGGAGGAAGTCAAACAGCAATTGGACGGGCGAAAGGTCTGCGTTTACGTTTCCCCTTATCTGCGTGCCTACCAAACCCTCGAAGCCATGAATCTGGGCGACCTTGTGGACCGGACCATCGAGGAGCCCCGGTTGCGTGAACAAGACTGGGCAAACTTTCAAAATCCCGTGGAAATTGCGGATCAAAAGGAACTCCGGAACGCTTACGGCCACTTTTTTTATCGCTTCCGCGAAGGTGAATCCGGCTCGGACGTCTATGACCGGGTTTCTTCCTTCATGGAGACCCTGCACAGGCACTGGCAGAAACCCGACTATGCGCCCAACGCGCTCCTCGTCACGCACGGACTCACCATGCGTTTGTTTTGCATGCGCTGGTTCCACTGGTCCGTGGAGTATTTTGAATCGCTGAACAACCCCGATAATGCCGAAGTCCGGACCCTGGTGCGGACCGGCACGCAATACGCACTTGAAAAGAATTTCGCGCAGTGGACGCCGGTTCACCCTACCGACACCGTATTGGATGCCCCCGAATACATGTGGTAAATATCCTCCCTCATGGGGGCAGAGTGCCGAAAGATCGGGAGTAGACCGGCCGGTGGAAATGAATGTATGAAGTATGCGCACGCTCTTGCGCATCGATTGCCTTTTGCGCTGGGCTCGACGCCGCTGACATGCTGCATTCGAGTTCTCACCTGCGACCGGGCTTGAAGTATTCCTTGGAAGGAATCCAGCGGATCAGCTGCAAGTCAACAACAATCTGAAAAGTTTCTCAATAGGGCAGAGTTCACTGGCCTAATTGCGCAATTGGCTGCACTAAGGATAGCCTTGCCAAAGGTTTGGGGCACACCTCACGCTGACGCAACAACGAAACTCTGGGGTACTAGGTGCTGGCAACACTTGTCATTGGTCTGCGTGAAGGCCTTGAGGCAGCCTTGATAGTCGGCATGATTGCAGCATTCCTGCGCCGCAACGGCCACTCCCTGAAGCCCATGTGGCTCGGGGTTGGTACCGCTGTTTTTATCAGCGCACTCATCGGCATCACGCTTGAACTCGTCTCGGCAGCCCTGCCCCAGCAGCAGCAGGAAGCCATGGAAACCATCATTGGCGCAGTCGCAGTCCTCATTGTGACGTTCATGATCCTGTGGATGAGCAAAAATTCACGCTCCATGAAATCCACGCTGGAAGCCCACGCTGGTTCCGCGTTAAAGGCCGGCTCGGTGTTTGCACTGGCCGGCATGGCTTTCCTTGCCGTTTTGCGTGAAGGCGTTGAAACGGCCGTCTTCATGGTGGCTGCCTTCCAATCCTCGTTGAGCCCACTGGCAGCAGGGACAGGCGCTGTGCTCGGCCTCGCTATTGCCACGGGTGTTGGTTTCCTGCTTTTCCGTGGTGCCATCAAACTGAACCTGGCCAAGTTCTTCAAGGCCACCGGGGTCTTCCTCGTGTTCGTTGCGGCAGGGTTGGTCATGAAGTCGCTGCGCACCGCCCACGAAGCCGGGTGGATCAACATTGGCCAGGACGCAACCGTGAACCTTGCCTGGCTGGCACCCAACGGCACCGCCCGAGCAGCGATCCTGACCGGCGTTTTCGGCATTCCCAACGATCCACGTCTGGTGGAAGTGCTGGGCTGGGCTTTGTATCTGATCCCCATGCTGGCCTTTATTCTGTGGCCTAGCAGCTGGCGTCCGTCAGCACTTACCCTCCCGCGCGTGCAGGTTTGGGTCGGTGCTGCTTTGGCCGGTTCTGCCCTGGTGTTGGCATTCGCTGCACCCTTGGCCATACCAGCGACTCCCTTGCAGTCAGCCGGGACGCCCGTCACTACCGCTTCCGGTGAGCCCGCTGGCTCGCTGCAGTTTGCCTCTGGTGCGCAGCTTGCCCCTGAGGAGGCGGCCACTCTCCTTCTAACATCCCCCGACGGCACACAAACAAGTCATGCACTAGAAAGTCACGGCACCGAGTCCCATGCAGGGCGCACCACCGAGGTCTTCACAGCAGAAGCATCTCCGGCCACCACCGAAGAACCCGCCAAGGTCTCCACCGACATGCTGGCCCAACTCAACGGCGGACGCATGCCCGTGGGCATCAGCTCCTCCACCAACCCGGGCCCTTTTGCGGCCGACTGGAGCCACAAGGGGGCCATCACGGTATGGGCCGCCAACGGCTCCATCATTGACGCCGTCAACACCCAGGGCGCCACACTGACGCTCAGCGGCGGCGGCCTGAGCACCTCGCGCACCATTGTGGTGGCGGGCGACGGCGGCTGGCTCGTTCCAGCCAAACACGTGGCTGCCACTGTGGCTGAGCTGGCAGATTTTGAATCCGCCACTGCAGAAAACGTGCTGTGGTCCAGATATCTACCGGCAGTGCTTGGCATCGCGGCCATCATGCTCTTCGCAGCCGCGTGGCGCACTCGCCGGCAACTCTGCACCCCCTCGCCATAACCTAGCCATTCATTCAGCGGTGTCCGCCACAAGTGGCAGCCACTTTTCGCCCCACCACAAACTTGTCAGCCACACCATCCCAAAGGATCCCCATGCCGACTCTTACACCCCGCACTTCCCGCACCACAGCCCCTGCCTTCCTGAAGGGATCTGCGTTCCTGACGGGAACCGCCGTGCTGGCCCTCTCACTTTCCGCGTGTGGAAGCACCGCTGTCTCCGGCAGTGCCGCAGCCCCGGCCGGGGATGCCGCACCTGTCAGCAACGGTGCCGCACAAATTGTCGTCAGCGTCGAGAAGGTCAACGGTGAGGAACAGTGCGTCCCCGACTTTTCCTCCGCACCGGCCGGACCTGTCACGTTCACCGTTTCCAACAAGGACGCCTCCGGTGTCAGTGAAGTGGAACTGCTCAGTGACAAGCGCATTCTCGGTGAGCGGGAAAACGTGATTCCTGGGCTGAAGGCCGTCAGCTTTACGGTGACTCTCACGGGCGGGGAATACCGCTTGTACTGCCCCGGTGCCACCACCGAATACAAGTCCTTTACCGTCTCAGGCGCAGCAGCAGAAGCTTCCGGCAGTGGTGTAGCGACGCTGCTAAAGGAAGGTACCGACGGCTACGCCAAGTACGTTTCAGGCCAGGTGGATTCCCTCGTGTTGGCCGTTGCAGCCCTGCAGCAGGCTGTCGATTCCGGCGATGTCCCGGCCAGCCAGAGAGCCTATGCCGAAGCCCGCCCGTTCTTTGAGCGGATCGAGCCGGTGGCCGAGAGCTTCCCCGACCTTGACCCGGCGCTGGACCTGCGCGTGGCCGACGTCGAGCCCGGAACTGAATGGACTGGCTTCCACCCATTGGAAAAGGACTTGTTTGAAACCAAGGCCATCACGGAGAAATCCAAGGCCCTGGCTGCTGGCATTGTGAAGAATGTGGGCATTCTTAAGACACGCACGGCCGAGCTGGAGAAGGATGCCGCATACCAGCCGGAAGAGCTGGCCAACGGCGCCAGCGGACTGCTGGAGGAAGTGCAGTCGTCTAAGATCACCGGCGAGGAGGAAGCCTATTCCAAGCTTGACCTAGTGGATTTTGCGGCCAACATCGAAGGCTCGCAGCAGGCTTTTGAATATCTGAAGCCGGCGCTGGCAGACATTGACGGCACGTTGACCGAGCAGATTTCCACCCAGTTCGAGAGCGTCACCACCGCTCTTGCAGACTACAAGGACCCTGCAGCTCTGGGCGGTTTCAAGCCGTACACGGACGAGCTGAAAAAGACCGACGCAGCCAAGCTCACCGCCTTGATCCAGTCGCTGCAGGCCCCCTTGGCCAAAATTGCTGAAAAGGTGGCAACGGTCTAAATGAGCACAACTCCGGCCTCTCAGCCCGGCGTTTCGCGCCGGAAGTTCTTCAGCCGATCCGCAGCCGTTGCCGGGGCAGGCGGGCTGGCCCTCGGTGCGGCAGGAGGCGCGGCGCTGGCTGCCGCCGCGGCACCGCCGGCCCTGTCCGACGTCGAACGCGCGGCACAGCGTGAGCACCTGAGCTACCCCTTTTACGGGGAACACCAAAGTGGAATCGAGACTCCCCCACAGGACCACCTCGTGTTCACAGCCTTTGACGTGAGCGCAACAACGGCTACCGAATTGCAGCTCGTGCTGGCAAAGTGGTCGGCCGCCATGGCTGAGCTGATGGCCGGGAACCCGGTGGGCAAGGTGGAGCCTGCACGTGAACACGGCATTCCCGTGGACACGGGCGAGGCGACGGACATGGGGTCCCAAGGGCTGACCTTGACCCTCGGCTTTGGGCCTTCGCTGTTTGATTCCCGCTTTGGCCTGGAGAAGTTCAAGCCGGTGGATTTTGCCGATCTGCCCGCCATGGCCGGGGAGTCGCTGAACCCGGCGTTTACCGGCGGTGACCTGTGTATTCAGGCCTGCTCGAATGACCCGCAGGTGGCCTACCATGCAGTGCGCAACCTGGCCCGCATGGCCCGGACGTCCGTCACCACCAAGTGGACCGTGCTGGGATTTGGCCGCGCCTCCGCCGGAGCGAACCAGAGTACCCCGCGCAACCTCATGGGGTTCAAGGACGGCACGCGCAACATCACCACCCCGGAGGAACTGACCGAACAGGTATGGGTTGGGACGGAAGCCGGGCAGCCGTGGATGGTGGGCGGCAGCTACCTGGTGGCCCGCAAAATCCACATGCTCGTGGAGACCTGGGACGAGGACACCATTGGCGACCAACAGAGCATCTTTGGCCGCACTAAGAAGGAGGGCGCGCCACTGTCCGGGGAGAAGGAGCACGACGTGCCCAACTTCCATGCCATGACTGCCGACTCCCCCATCATTCCAGCTGATTCACACATCGCCCTGGTGGCACATGAGAACAATGGCGGCACCAAGATCCTGCGCCGCGGCTACAACTTCACCGACGGTCTTGACTCGGTGGGGCGGCTGGATGCGGGGCTGATGTTCCTGTGTTTCCAAAAGAACCCGGAGCAGTTCGTGGCGTTACAGCGCAAGTTGGGGACTTCGGACAGGCTCAACGAATACATCCGCCATGTGGGCTCGGCCGTCTTTGCGGTCCCCGGCGGGCTGCCGGCGGCAGGAAGCTACTATGGCAAGGAATTCTTCGACTAGCCCGCCGTTGACGCTCCATTGCCGTCCGCGTACCGTGATGCACACTACTGAGTTCCCAGACGTTTCCGTGCACGGCGTTCCCGAGGACAACTACAATGGACGAACCCATTTCCCGCCAACCGTTGGCGCAGGCAGCCGTCAGTGCCACGCACCACGAGGTTAAGTACGACGGCGGCACGCACCACCGGCGGCACGATCACCACGGCTGGTGGTGGAAGACCCTCCTTGCCGGGCTCGCCCTCTGGGTGGCGACGGTTGCCGTCACGGTGATCACACTGAACAGCAACCTCATACCTACCCTGATCCTGCTGGGCAGCTTTCTGGTCCCGTTTTGCGTCATGCTTTTCGTGCTCGAACGCATCGCCGGCAATATCAGCACCCTCCAGGTGATCATCGCTTTCTTCATCGGCGGCATCTGCGGAGTGCTTGGCGCCTCCTTACTGGAGGCTGATTTAGCGCCAAGCCTTCTCTCCTATCTCGGTGTTGGCTTCATTGAAGAATTTGTCAAAGGCCTGCTGTTGATCATCATCGGTTGGCGGGTGATGCCCAAGACTGCCAGCCAGGGCGCCCTGCTCGGCGCGACGGTGGGTGCCGGTTTCGCAGCGTTCGAATCGGCCGGCTATGCGTTCAACGCCGCCATCACCGCACATGGAATCGACTTGGTGACACTCCTTCAAACCGAGATTGTGCGTGCCATTCTGGCCCCGGTTGGCCACGTCTTGTGGACCGCCATCCTGGGCGCTGCCATCTTTGGCGCAGCACGGGGCCGGACCCATTTTCGCCTGAGCTTCGGCATCCTGGCCGCCTTCGTGGGCGTGTCGTTGCTGCATGCGCTCTGGGATTCCTCGGACGGACTCGCCGCCATGCTGGCACTGTGGCTCACCGGGGCCACCCACCAGCAATCTGAGTTTGGATTCATCTCATCAACGGTGGCGAGCAGCGCTGAAAACTTGGCGACCGTTCTTTATATCAGCGCCATGGCGGTCACTGCCCTGATCGGGATCATCGTGCTCTGGCGCGTCCTGCGCCATCACCGCCGTGCGGCGGTGGCAACCGGTGCTGGCACCACGCAGGTGGCGCCAGCACCCATATCACCAACAAACCCATGACCTCGCCTGAAGACTCTAGTCTGCGGGAGCGGCTTGGGCCCGTACAGCCTTTGCCTGCTTGGCTGAGCCAAAGCTTGAATAGTCCGCTTCCCCTGGGGTTCCCCAGACGACAAGCATTTTCAGTGGCCCGTCTCCCGTGTTGCGCAGATCATGAGACGTCCCCACACGGGCCAGGACCGAATCTCCGGTGGCAATGTTGAACGTCTCGTCATCGACACGCATGCACCCGGAACCTTCGAGAACGATGTAGATTTCCTCCAGCGCAAGATCTTTCTCGGTGTGTGCATGCATGCCCTCGAATCCGCCCGGCGGTAGTTCCCAGGTTTGCACCGCGACCGGCAGCTCCGATTGGCCATAAAAATGCCATTGGACACGCACCGGCGAGCCCTCGTGAAGCTGATAGTCAAAATCATGGTCACCGGATCGTTCAAGCATCTTCACTCCTTGGTTCGTTGACCGCAGTTTACCAAGGGCGCCTTGGGACCTCGTTTCCGATGCTTCGTTGCTTCACTCTGCGGTTGAGCTGTCCCGGGATTTCATATTCGGAGAGTCTCAAGGATGGAGCCGTGGTGGCCAATGGCCTCCGGGGTGCTTCCACTGCCTGCAACATAGCGGTCGGGGCGGATAAGCAGTACACGGTTGTCCGGTGAAATATCGGTCACTACAGTGCCCTGGATCTCGAAGACGAGGAACACAACTGGCATGCCGCGCCAACACGCAGCGTCAACGTCAGGCCTGGTTTCTCCAGCTCTCCCCCACACAACCCAGCACCAGCCGGTCGAGGGTAGTTCGCCGTAGAGGCGCCCGCCCCCAGGCAACCGTGGATTGCTCAATCGTTGGCCGGCACCTTTTGCGGATGACAAGGAACCGCTCGAGTAGGCCAGTTCAAGCATCCCGGCTGTGCGCCCAAGTTTTGCCTGAACGGCTGGGCGCCTCAAGATCCAGGGTGAGAGACGCCCAACAACACGGCGGATTGAACTGCGTCGGGTGGTCAGTGCCGCAGTTACCCGGGCAACGCCGTTGACCATGCTTCTGGCCGTAGGCCGCCGCTCCTGTTCATAGCTGTCCAGAAGCTCCTCCGCCGCCTCGGGGGAAGCCATGAGGTCCACCATGGAGAGCTTCCAGATCAAGTTGTGCGCATCCTGGACTCCGGCGTTGAGGCCCTGTCCTCCGACCGGGCTGTGGACGTGGGCTGCATCGCCTGCCAGAAAGACACTGCCCTTGCGGTAGTGGTCAACCAATCCGTGGCTTAGATTGAACTGCGACGTCCACGTCACATCATGGCTTCCAAATTCCAAGCCCGTGCGCTGACGAATCAAGTCATCCAAAAAGCCTGCGTCGATGCGCAGACGTGTTCCTTTGGCTTGAGTGGGTACGTGGGCGATGATGCGCCACCGGTCCACTTCCGGCATCGGAACCACAAGCAGCAGGCCATCCGGGTCCAGGTGCACGCGACCTTCGTCTTGGGGAATCGGCAAGGCGCTTTTGACGTCCGCGAGGACAAACGTTGCCCCGGCATCACGGCGTTGAAGCCGGAGCCCAACTTGGTCACGAACTCGGCTGCGCCCTCCGTCACAGCCAACCAGCCAGCGTGACGTGATCTTTTCGCTGTCACCTTCACCCTGCATCAAGGCCTCGATGCCACGGTCCGTCTCGCGCAGTTGGTCAAGAGACGTCCCCCATTCCACTGCACCCCCAAGATAGCTGAGGTGGTCTTCCAAGACTTGTTCAGTGGCGTCCTGCGGAATGGAGAGCCAATACGGGTAGGCGGTGTCTCCCCAGGGCAGCCCGAGCAGGTCCACACGGGTCGCTTGGCGGGCGGAACCGGCGTACACATTCAGGGCCGCAAACGGGACTCCCTTGGCGAGCATGGCGTCGGCGACCCCCATGACCGCGAAGACTTCCATGGTGCGCGCATGCGTGACAAGTGCTTTGGAGTGCGTTGAGCGGCCAGGTTTGTGGTCGATGATTCGCACGCTCAGGCCGAGGCGCAGGGCTTCGCAAGCCGCGGTCAGTCCAGTGGGGCCCGCCCCCACCACCAGAACATCTACGTCGGACGTGTTTCGGGGATTAGCTGCGGAGAGCGGGCTGTTGGATGGGCGATGGTTCATACAAAAAAGCCTATCAGCAAAACGATACATTGATGTATCAGTTTTTCAATCGGTCACTAACATTGACTACGACAAATGCGGGGGCTGGCCCCTGGCGCCGATAGTCTGGACACACATCCTCAAGTTCGGACCAACCCCATGAAAGGCCCCATGGAAAGCCCCAGCCCAGTGGCAGTTACGCGCATTGATGTGGACCGCCATCGTCGAGCCCTGCTTGCGGCTGCAGCCGAGGAGCTCTCCCGCAACCCGGAATCCTCCATGGCGGACGTGGCTCAGGCCGCAAACTTGACAAGAGCTACCCTCTATCGACATTTCAGCAACCGTCAGACGCTGCTCGAGGCAATCCAAACGGAAGCCCTCACCCGTGCAGGGCAGACGCTGACCGACTGCCGGCTCGAAGACGGAAATGCCCTCGAAGCCCTCAAGCGCGTGGTGTCCGCACTGAGCAAACACGGAATGCGCTTTCGTATCATTCTCATAAGGGCCCCCGAACACAACGCACCATTCCTCACCCGGCGCGAGCAGATCCTCTCGCCCATAATTGAGGTTGTCAGGCGAGGCCAGGCCGAGGGTGACATCCGCACAGACCTTTCCCCCGAGTGGATCCTCACTGCTTTAAAGTCCCTCCTTATGGCGGCCGTTCGGGATGCCCCGGCCACAAAACAGTCCGACATGGACGTCGCCGAGCTGATCTTCCGCACCCTGATCGACGGCATCTCCACGGCAGACCGGGCAGCTCCTGCAAAAGAATAGGCATGATTGTTTCGTTGACCCTCTGGGTGTTGTCCGTGGAACGGAAGCGCCAAGCAGGCCACCAAACCACCTTCAACTCGCCGACCGCCTAGTGTCCGCCGCGAGGTCTTGACAAGTATCCGAACCAGGACGATCCTAAAAAGAAGGATCATAGTTTTTAGAGTTTATTGATCCTTGCATCCAGTTGCTTCCACTTCGATGAAGGACATGTCATGTTGTACGCACTCTCAGCGACCACCCACATCCCAGCACGCACAGTGGGGCAGCCCCGGACTCATGCACTCACTCGTGCGGGTGGTTTGCTCGCTGCAACCGCCTTGGCCGCAGTCCTGCTGCTCGCTCCTCCGTATTCCCAGACACCTGTTCCGGCCGGGCTGTCTGCAGCGGTCAGCGGGACTGCACAACTTGTTGAAAACACCAGCGTCGTAGCCGGGCCGACTTTCGTTGTAACGAAGGGGCAAAAGGGGTAGCCACCGCGGTCGGCGTTGGCGAACCCAAATGCAGGTCAAAAAATCTCGGCCGGTCTGGTGCATTTACCAGGCCGGTCGAGATTTCAGGGTTTTCCATCCTCGGGCAGGGACCCCCTTTTATGGGCGCGCGATGGTGATGGTCGTTCCGTTGCTGTCACCATCAGGGTCGCTGTTGGCCTTCGGCGCGTACGTTGACGAAGCCTTGACAACGTTGGTTACCGTGAACACCGTTTTGGTAGTGGAACGAGTGAGGGAGAAGTTTCCCAGTGTGCACGTGCCGTTGGCTGCGGTGGTGCAGATCAGCGTTCCCTTGTGGTTGGTGAATGTTCCGCTGACGGCTGCACCAGCCACTGCGGCCCCAGCCGAGTTCACAACGGTGGCGGTCACCTTAGGTTGCCACTTTCTGATAGATGAAGCGGCCGTGGTGGAATTATCCAGATCCCCGACATGAATCACCACTGGAGTTGGCGTGGGTGTCGGCGTGGGTGTCGGCGTGGGTGTTGGCGTGGGAGTTGGAGTGGGGGTCGGCGTGGTTATGGTCGGGTAGTTGAGCGTGAGAGTCGCTTGGCTTTGATCCCAGACTGACCCGGTTTTCTCGACTAGATAGGCCGTGAATGAGGTGCTCGTCATGGAATTGGCGAGCTCGAAGTTGCCAAGCGCGCATGTGCCATCTGCTGCGGTAACACAACTGGTCAGTCGGTTCACGATGTCCGCATCGGGGAACTGACCGGTTACCTTTGCGCCGGAGACGAACGCTCCCGTCGCATCCTTCAGCACGACGGTTACTTTCGGGGCCCACATTCCCGGGGAGGAAGTGACGCTGGTGTCACGCAAGCTGTCGATGTGGATGACCGGCGCAAAATTGGCGCAAGAGCCGACTTGGAAGTAGTTTGGCGCGGTCTCGGCCAGTGAGACCTGGGTGTCGGCGGTTGCAGGACCTATGAGCTGGTGTGAGCCGGTGGCATAAAGGATAGTACCGGTGGAATCCAGGTAAACCAGCGGGCTACCCTTCATCATGTAGCCGTTGGTCCCCCAGTCCGTACAGACAAAATTGGGGCCCTTCGTCATCACCAAGGCGGAGGAGGTTGTGCTGCCGAAGACGGACGTGATGGTGTCCGGGCTGGAGACGAGACCGCTGACCCGGTACGAGGTGGTGGTGCCGTCGGCGCCGTTGAAAGTCACGCCGGCAGTTCCCGCTGTGCTGTACTGGAAGGTACCCGAGGCGGCCGGACACCAAGCGTCGGCGTAGTCGGGATACACCTGACAGCTTGAAGTGTAGGTGCCGTTGCTGTTGAGCGTCAGTTGACCGGTTCCACCATGCGAGACGGTCCATTGCCCATCGATGGATGTCACTGCCTGGGCCGGTTGCGGTGCAGCCATCACGGCAATGGCGAGGGCCAGCGCGGAGGCCAGTGCAAGCAGAAGGCCCAAGCGCCTCCACTGGGGGCGGTGCCGCGACGCATCCGGCGGTTCACCACGTGTGGGTGTGCTTGCAAACAAAGAATTAGACATGATATTCCTTCCATCGGGTCAGCAGTGGAGGTGGAACAAGGTGGCGGGCCGATTCTAACATTAAAAACTATTAGCTTTAGAATGACGCCATCGAACTCAACTGTCAACAGTCATTGGTTATAGACTTGGGAGGGCAGAACCAGCCAGCCACCGCAGTTCGAATTTGTGAGTAGGGCCCTCAGATCTGTTTGCCAGCACCGCTCAATGAGATGCTGTACGAACAGCTTTCGACTATCGCCAGAAAAAGGAACTGCCATGGGTGCTCGCATGAACAAGAAACTCTACGAGACCGAATTGAAACGGCTGCAGGCACAGCTCGTGGAGATGCAGGCATGGGTGCAGTCGACCGGAGCGCGCGTCGTGGTGATCTTCGAGGGAAGGGACGGCGCAGGCAAGGGCTCCGCCATCAAGCGGGTCACCGAGTACCTCAACACGCCCGCGTTGCACGAATCGTCGCCCTGCCCACACCCAGCGAGCGGGACAAGACGCGGTGGTACTTCCAGCGGTATGTCTCACACCTGCCGGCGGCCGGGGAGATCGTGATGATGGACCGCTCCTGGTACAACCGGGCCGGCGTCGAGAAGGTCATGGGGTACTGCACGAATGCCGAGTACCACCGCTTCCTCCACCAGACGCCGATTTTCGAGCGGATGCTGGTCGAAGACGGCATCATCTTGTTGAAATACTGGTTCAGCGTTTCCGACGTCGAGCAGGAGAACCGTTTCCGCTCCCGTGGCGAGGATCCGATGCGGCGCTGGAAGCTCAGCCCCAATGACATGCTCTCCATCACGAAATGGGAGGACTATTCACGGGCGAAGGACACCATGCTGGTGCATACCGACATTCCCGAGGCTCCCTGGGTGGGCGTCGACGGGGACGACAAACGGCGTGCACGCATCAACATGATCGCCCATCTGCTCACCCAAGTGCCGTTCGAACAAATGAATCGGGAAGTGGTCGTCATCCCCCAACGTCCACCATCGGGCGGCTACGAACGCCCGCCACTGGATGAGATCACGTTCGCACCAGACCATGCAGCCGACGTCGAACTTCAGCACGCAAAACATCCCAAGCGCAAATCCGCAGCCAAGAAAACGCAGTAGGAGACTTAGCCGACGGTCCGCCTGAAATAAGGCCCCGCTCAGACCACGTCAGGGGCAGGAGCCACCACCACGTTGGTGCCGGCTTCACGGAACGCGGCGAGCTGCTCTTCGGTGACCCCTGAGTCCGTGATCAGATTCTGGAACGTGTCCTCCTCCATGGTGGCGAAGGCACGCTTGCCAATCTTGGAGGCGTCGGCCAGGATGTATGCCTCCGAGGCGCGCCGCGCCATGCGTGAATTCACCGACGCCTCAGCCTCGTCATTCGTGGTGGGTGCGGCGCCGGGCTCTATGCCGTTGACGCCGATGAAGGCGAAGTCCAGTGCCACCCTTTGCAGGATGCTGTCCGCATAGGGTCCCACCAACTCGTAGGATCGCGGGTTCACGATGCCGCCGGTGACCATGATCTTGAAGTTCGGCCTGATGGCCAGCTGAGCCGCAATGTTGATGGCATTCGTGACAACCGTCAACGTGGGACGGTTGGAATGCACCATCAGGTCTTCACGGGTGGAGAGCACCTGCGCCAGCGCCGTGCTGGTGGTGCCGCCACACAACCCGATCACGGCGCCCTTCGGGATCAAGGCACTGGCCGCATGGGCAATTTGCTGCTTTTGGGCAGCGTGGTCGTCCCGGTTGTACCGCCCTGGAAGGTCGTAGGAAACAGATCCGCTGGTGGCACCGCCACGGGTGCGCGTCAGCAGCCGCTCGTTGGCCAGGGAGTCCAGGTCCCGGCGAGCGGTGGCCGGTGAAACTCCCAACTTCTCCACAATTTCGTCGACTTCCACCTGCCCATCAGCGGCCAAAAGGTCCAGGATGGCGGTGAGGCGCTCAGTTCTGTTCATGTGATTCTCCCGGGGCGGCCGTGCTGGCCATCGTGTGTGGTGCGTGCCGTTAGGCCGCGTGGGCAAACAAGGAAAGCAGCCGTGCAACTTCCGGGATCAGCGCGGCACGGCCGGCTCCCAAGTACTTGCGCGAATCCACGACGGCGGGATTCTCATCCAGGTACTCGCGCACGGCGCGGGTAAAGAAGCCGTTCAGGTGGGTGGAGACATTGATCTTCGTCATGCCCGCGGCAATGGCGGCCACAATGTTCTCATCCGAGACACCCGAGGAGCCGTGCAGCACCAACGGCACGTCCAAGGCTGCCTTGAGCTCGGCGATGCGGTCCAGGTTCAACGCCGCGCTGCGCTCGGTCATGGCGTGTGAGGAACCCACCGCAACGGCCAGGGCGTCCACACCGGTGGCCGCCACAAATGCTGCCGCTTCGGCAGGATCGGTCAGCACGCCGGGTGCATGCGCGCCGTCCTTGCCGCCGACCTTGCCCAACTCAGCTTCCACATACACGCCGCGCTCATGCGCATAGGCGGCAACGCGGGCTGTCACTTCAACGTTTTGCTCGTACTCGAAGTGCGCGCCGTCGTACATGAT
The DNA here is from genome assembly GCF_017353415.1 of Arthrobacter sp. E3. Taxonomy (GTDB): domain Bacteria; phylum Actinomycetota; class Actinomycetes; order Actinomycetales; family Micrococcaceae; genus Specibacter. Next base: position 9,680 of record NZ_JAFMPX010000037.1, on the reverse strand, counting down.
GGAGCCAAAACCCAAGTCCACGGCCTCGCGGGCCAGGTCCTCGTCCTCGGCGTGGTCCAGGTGCACAGCCACGGGCACACTTGCCTTGCGAGCTGCGGCCAGCGAAGCCAAAGCCACCGGCTCCAGTCCGCCGTGATACTTGGCGCAGTTTTCTGAAATCTGCAGGATAACTGGGCGCCCTGCCGCTTCGGCGCCGCCAATGAGGCCTTCGAGCGTCTCCAAGTGGATGACGTTGAAGGCGCCCTGGCCAATGCCGGCCTTGGCAGCCAGGTCCATGATGTCGCGGGTGTTGGTCAATGCCATGAAGGGTTCCTTAGTGGTCTGTGATGATGAGTTGGTCGGCCAGTTCCGCGAAACGCGGGGAAATTTCCCCGGCCCCTGGCATGAGTACGGCGGCGGCACTCCAAGCCGTGGCGTTGCGCAGGATCTCACGCAGGTCTTCCACACCGTTGGCAAGTGCGACGGCGGCCGCGCTCACCGCCGCGTCGCCGGCGCCCGTGGGGTTCCCGCTTAGCGGTGCCGGCAGCTTAGCCTGAATGTAAGTGGTGGGTGCGTCGGCGCTGAAGGCCAGCATGCCGTCCTCGCCAACGCTGACCAGCACACGCTTGGCACCCAGGTCCATGAGCTTGCGCGCAGCCAGGACAAGGTCCTTCTCGCCAACAGCTTCCATGAGCTCGTGGTTGTTGGGCTTGAGAAGATCGGCGCCGGCCTTGGCCGCGGCCAAGATGCCGCTGCCGGAGGTGTCGATGATGGCGGGGACGCCGGCGCCGTGCGCCAATGCAACCAGTGCCGGGTAGAAATCCGCCGGCGCCTGCTCCGGGAGGGAGCCGGAGCCCACCAGCACACCCGGGCGCCTCACGCCGTCGGACGTCTGCACACCGCCCAGGTGATCGACGACGGCCGCTGCCAGCCCCTGCCATTCGGCGCCGGTGAGCGCGGGGCCCACTTCGTTGAAAATGCTGGTGGTGTTGTCCGCAGCGGTATCGACCAAGGCGATGGTGCGGCGCGTGGCTGCCGTGACCGGAACGAGGTCGTGCAGCATCCCGGAGGCCACCAGGTCCGCACGCAGCTGTTCACCGGCCGGGCCGCCGGCCGTTGCCAGGGCGAGGGTTGGGTGACCGAGCTGGTGTGCCACGCGGGAAACGTTCAGACCCTTTCCGCCAGCGCGGTACAAGGGGGTGGGAACCCGGTGGGATGAGCCCAGATTGATGCCGTCCACGGTGTACGTGACGTCAACAGCCGGGTTGGGGGTGACGGTCAAAACCACATTGTTGGCGGGTGTTGTGCTCATGCTGGCTCCTGCGCGACTGTTGGTTGAGGGGAGTTTTCGGTGGCACGCATGCTGCGGGCTTTCAAGGCTGATCCGATGAGCCCGGCGTTTTCGCCTAGGGCTGCATGGAGGTATTCCGGGCGGCGGTGGAAGGTGAGGAGTTCATCAACACGCGCCGCCAGAGCGTCAAAGAGAGGAGCGCCAGCCATGGACAGCCCGCCCCCGAGAACAACTGTTTCCGTACCCAGGATGGAAACACATTGGGCAACGCCGAATGCCAAGGCGTCGACGGCGTCCTTCCAGACATTTTCCGCGGTCTGATCCCCGGCCGCGGCGCGTGCCAAAACCTCCCGGGCGCCTGCCACGGGCTCCCCCGTGGCCTGCGTATAGCGCCGTGCAATGGCGCCAGCGGAGCCCAAGGATTCCATGATGGCGAGCTTGCCATCGGGGCCGGGCACCATGGCGTGGCCAATTTCTCCGGCGTAGCCTCCGCCAGCAACACGCCTGCCGTCGCACATCACGGCGGCTGCAATGCCAGTACCTATCACCAGGACCAGGACATCGCTTCTGCCCACGGCGGCTCCGAGCCGGAATTCTGCTTCCCCGGCCATGCCGACGTCGTGCCCGAATCCTACTGGCAGGCCCAGGGACTGCGTCAGCGTGGCTGCGAACGGAAAGTCGTGCCATCCAAGATTCGCTGAATACACGCCAACGCCTGCGGCTTCATCCACGATGCCCGGCACTGTGACACCCACAGCGGAAATGTTCAGCTGCGGGTGGCTTTGCCGGTATTCCGCGGTAAGTTCAGTGATTCTGGCGCAAACACTTTCACCGGAGCGGGCGCCGTCGAGCGGGGTGGGGTGGCGCTGTAGATCGCGCACTTCAACCTCTCCCTGGCTGACGTCGCCCAGAATGAGCCCAACCTTCATGTCCGTGCCGCCGACGTCGAAGGCCAGGACAGCATCATCCAAGGGCGCAGCGGCTGCGTCTGCACTGTCAATCAGAGTATTCATGAAGATTGTTTTCCTTCAGCGGGCACTGCCCACGCCCTTGTCACATGCGGGTTCAGTGCATTCTTTACAGCAACATATTTACAGCGGCACAGCGGCCATGGGCGCCCCGTCCCCACAGGGAAGCGGGGCGCCCATCAGTTTAGCCGGAGCTCTGGCGCAACCGGCGGAATTAGTCGCTCAGGATGACCGAGCGTGACAGGTTGCGCGGCAGGTCCGGGTTCATGCCCCGGGCGCGGGCACGCTCCAGGGTGACACGGTGCACGCGGGCCAGCTCGGCCAGGGGGTGCGTGGTGGTCTTGATGTACAGCGCACCGGTCTTGGCAACGTCCTTGTCAAGGCCTTCGGGCTGCTCGCCGAACATCCAGGTGACACGGTTCGGTGCTGCGATGGAGATGGGGCCGTGGCGGTATTCCTTGGCCGGGTAGGACTCGGTCCAGCCCTGCACTGCTTCGCGCATCTTCAGGCCGGCTTCGTGGGCCAAGCCAACGGTCCAGCCGGTGCCCAGGAACGTGAACTGCTCGGCGTCGATGAGTTCCTGCTCCACAGGCGTGATGACTGCGGACTTGGCATCCTCGACGGCGGCTCTGAGGTCCATGCCGACACTGGTCAGCAGGTAGGTCAGGGCGGTGGTGGCAAAGCGGGTCTGCACCACGGACTGCTCGTCGGCGTAGGGAAGTTCTACGATTGCGTCTGCCAACGTCATGATCGGGGAGGTCAAATCGCCAACCAGGGCCACCGTGCGGACGGTGCCCTTGATGGCCGTCAGGATTTCCAGCACTTCAGTGGTCGTGCCTGAGCGGGTGATGGCGATGACGGCGTCGTAGCCGCGGTCGGCGCCAAGGAAAGCCTCGGAGGCGGCGAACGCGTCAGTGACACCCTTGCCTGCGGACTCACGGGCTGCGGCGTAGCTCTGTGCCATGAACCATGAGGTGCCGCAGCCGATGACTGCAACGCGCTGGCCGTCGGCCGGGAGCAGGTTCTCGCTCTTTGCCTGGGCAATGGCCTGTGCCCATACTTCAGGCTGGCTTGTCAGTTCGGCGTCCATGAAGGGGCCAAGTACTGTGTTGTCGCTGCTGTCGCTCATGCTTCGCATTCTCCTTGTTTGGGGTTCCAGCGGCGCCGCGAACGGCCGGCTGAAGTTGTCGGGACTATGAACCACAATAGCAGCTAATGATCGTATCTGGCTATAAAACATCAGATTCAATCATTAGGCCCTAGCCAAAAGGACCACTTTTCCGGATCTGCGCCGAAGTCGCGAAATGTTTGTACAACAGATCACAAGTTCCGAAACCGTGCACTAATGTTATCGATAACAGTGTGAGGTGGCTCATGAAAGTGCCCGCGCTGGCTTTGCATCATCACCAACAAGCGCGCTACATGGCGCTCACACCCGCAACAAAAAAATGTTCAAGGAGATCTTGATGTCACTCGCTCGACACCAACGCAAGTGGTTGGGGATGGGGATCGCCGGCGCAGTCATGGCCAGCACCATCGTTCCCGCCGCTGCGGCAATTCCTGCCTACGCGGCAGATGGAACGGCGGTGATTACCTCTGGAACGCTGTCCGTTGAGGTCTCCACCGCGTTCCCCCAAGCGCTGAACTACACGCTTGGCGCCAAGACGATGACCGGCGCCACCGCCGTCGCCACCAAAATTCGCATCAATGGCGTGGACCAAAACGTCACCGTGACCTCCAAGGTCAATCCGGACGGTACGTCGATCGACTACAACATCGCGGTTCCGGGCATGGACGGAGTGAGCCTTAAGGCGAAACTGGCCGTGGACAAGAACGTCCTGACGTTCAACATCACCGAGATCAAGGAAACAGGCTCCGCCAAGGTCAACCGTATCCAGATCCTCGATCAGGACCTGGTAACACTCTCCTCGGCCCAGCCCGGCGCAACACTGGCCACAGCGGTAGTCTCCGTTGACCGCGCCAGGTCCGGTGACACCATCACCGCACTCACCGCCGCCACGCCTGTTGATGATGCAGCCAAGACATCCATGGTGGCCATCGCCAACACGACGGATCTGGCCGCGAGCTTTGAGAGCAACTCGATGTACGACGGCGCCTACGGTGCCCCGGACAACGGCCTCGCCGGTGCCGACAAGGGCCGGATCTGGCGCCAGGTCAAGAGCGACGGCGCCAACAAGAAAGTGGGCTTCTCCTCCGGCGCCTGGCTGTACCGTGCCAAGGACTCAACCGAGACCGAACCCCTACCCATGGCCAAGGTGGTCATCACCGGTGACGTCAACTCCGACGGAAACGTTGACTGGCAGGACGGCGCCATCGCCTCCCGCGACATTCAGATCAAGCCCTATGGCTGGGAGGATGTGAAGAACCGCGTGGTTCAGACCATCCCGTTCAACTTTGCCAGCCAGGCTACCAACCCGTTCCTGCGCACCTTGGACGATGTCAAGCACGTGGCGCTGGCCACGGACGGGCTCGGCCAGTATTCACTGGAGAAGGGCTTCACCTCGGAGGGCCACGACTCGGCCAACACCGACTTTGACGGCAACTTCAATGTGCGCGCCGGTGGACTCGAAGACATGAACACCATGTTGGAGCAGGCCAAGAAGTTTGGCGCAACGTTCAGCGTGCACATCAACAACACCGAGGCGTACCCCTCCGCCCACTCGTTCAACGAACAGTTCATAAAGCAACCGCCGCAGAAGAACTGGAACTGGCTCGAGCAGGCATACATCATTGACCAGCGCCACGACGTGCTCTCCGGCGACCAGAAGGTCCGTCTCGACGGGATGGCCAAGTCAGTCAATGACAACCTGACTGCCAACTACGTTGACGTGTACTACGAATCAGGCTGGGTGGGCGAGCGCATGCAGCGCAACTTGATCAACGCAGGCTACTCTGTCTCCTCGGAATGGGCCGACTCCATGGTGCGCAACAACACCTGGTCGCACTGGGCCGTGGATGAGAATTACGGCGGCAGCACCAACAAGGGCTGGAACTCGGAAATCCTGCGCTTCTCGCAGAACACCCAGCGCGACACCTGGAACCCCGATCCGCGCCTGGGCACCCCGCACCTTGTGGAGTGGCAGGGTTGGACAGGGCAGAACAACTACAACAACTTCCTGAAGAACGTGTGGGACAACAACGTCCCGGCCAAGTTCCTCCAGCAGCAGGAAATCACCACGTGGACGCCCGAAGCCATCACGCTCGAGAACAACCTGCGCGTCACCGGCACCACACTGGACAACCGCATCATCACCCAGGACGGGTCCAAGGTCCTGGAAGGGCACAACTACCTGCTCCCCTGGTCCAGCGACTTGGTTCAGTTCGGTGAAGAGGCCGTGAACAACACCAACGACCAGACCAAGCTGTACAACTACAGCCGGGACGGCAGCGCCCAGGACTGGAAACTGACCTCAGCCTTCGCCACGCAGAGCACCCTGAAGCTCTATGAGCTCACCGACCAGGGCCGTAAATTCGTCCAGGATGTGCCCGTTGTTGCCGGCGGCATCACCCTGAATCCCAAGGCCAACACGGCCTATGTCCTGGCGCCGACCTCCGCACTGGCGACGGTTCCGACCAACGACAACGCTGACTGGGGCCATGGCACCGGCATCAAGGATCCCGGCTTCAACTCCGGCAACCTCAACGCCTGGGCAGCCCAAGGCGATGCCACCCTGAGCACCTCCGCCAAGGGCCTGAGCAGCGTGAAGTTTGGCGCAGCTGCCTCCAGCATCACCCAGAAACTGGCTCCCTTGGACAAGGGCACCTATTCCGTCAGTGCCTGGGTTGAGATTGACCCGACGCTGGAAAGCAAGGAAAAGTTCCCGCGTGGCAAGCGCGAGACCACCCTTGAAGCGACCGTGTCAGGCAAGGCCGCGGTGAAGAACACCACCAACTCCTCGGCACTGTTCAACACAGTTGCCGCGGACCAGAAGAACCGCACCTACAGCCAGCGCGTGCGGGTGCTGATCGACGTCGCTAATAACGGCGAGGCCCCCACCGTCAAGTTCTCCGCTCCAGCAGGGGCAACGGCAGTGTTGATTGACGACTTCCGCGTAGTCAAGACGGAACATGTCAGCGCCGCCGACGTGGTTTCCGATTCGCCGTCAGGGGCTGTCCTGGCCGAAGACTTTGAAAACGTTGACCAGGGTTGGGGACCGTTCGTGAAGGGCAACGCCGGCGGCATCACCGATCCGCGCACACACCTTGCCCCCATCCATGCCCCGTACACGCAGAAGGGCTGGAACAACAAGCCCATCGACAACGTCTTGGACGGCAACTTCAGCCTGCTCTCCCACGAGGAAAACGGCGGTCTGGTGTACCGGACCACTCCGGCGACCATGCCGTTCAAGCAGGGTCACGACTATGAAGTCTCCTTCGACTACCAGTCGGCCAAGGCCGGCGAATACGCCTGGGTGGGCGGCTACGACGGAGCAGCGGGAGCTGTGCAGACGCAGTCAACTCCTGTCCCGCTCATGCAGGAGACAACACGCTGGGTGCAGAACTTCACTGCATCGGCCTGTGGTGACAGCTATGTGGGCCTGCTGCGAAGTGGAACCACAGCAGCTGATTTCTCCCTGGACAACCTGTTGATTCGTGACTTGGGTGAGTCCACCAAGACCCCGGCCTGCGCCCAGCTGTCACTGGCACAAACCGGACCCATCATTGAACAGGGCACGGACAACGAGTTCACCACCACGTTGGTCTCCAACGAGCCGGCCCCGGTCAACAACGCATCGGTAACCCTCGAACTGCCGGCGGGCTGGACCGCCACGGCGACCACCCCCAGCACGGCTGCTTCGATGGCACCGGGGGCAACACTCATCACCAAGTGGAACGTGCTGGCGCCCGCGTCAGCCGATGGAAACTACAACATCAAGGCCAAGTCCAGCTACACCACCACGGTGGCTCCCATTGGGGCCCGCGTGGCGGAAACAACACTGGGCGCCTACACCATGCCGCACCCGCCCACCCAGGACACCTATGCCTCGGACATGCAGTGGATTGGCACACCCGACAACGGTTGGGGTCCGGCAGAGAAGGACCTGAGCAACGGCGAGCAGGGCGAAAAGGATGGCAAGGCACTCACGCTTGACGGCAAGACCTACAGCAAGGGCCTGGGCGTTCACGCAGCATCGAAGATCAAGTACTTCGTCGGTGCACAGTGCTCGGCCTTCACCGCACTCATCGGTGTTGACGATTTCCAGGGCACCAAGGGATCGGTCATCTTCAAGGTGCTCGGCGACGGGGAAGAGCTTTACAACTCCGGCGTCATGACCGGTGCCACACCCGCCAAACCGATCGACGTCAAACTCAACGGCGCCAAGTACATCGAACTGGTGGTTGACCCCAACGGCAGCAACGGCAACGACTGGGCTGACTGGGCCGACGCCATGTTCCGCTGCTCCGACGACACACCGGCAGTGGAGCTGGCCCCCGTGGTCAACCCCGCCGGTCCGCTGCAGCAGGGCAAGACCTATACGGTTACCGTTGGTGACTTGTTGGCCGGCTCCGAGGCAACCTTCTCACTCGGCACCACCGAGTTGGGCAAGGCAACAGCCAACGACGACGGCGTGGCCACCTACAGCTACAACGTTGCCGCAGACGCAGCGCTCGGCGCCGCCAGCATCAACGTGGCAGGCACCGACAGCAACTCCAAGGCTGCCACGGGCTCCGTGTCCATCAGCATTGTTGGGGCACAGCCTGCCGGACCCACCAAGGACACGTTCGCCAGTGACTTGGAGTTCGTGGGCACCCCCGCCAACGGATGGGGTCCCGTGGAGCGCGATTTGAACAATGGTGAAAACGGCGAGGGCGACGGCACACCGATCACCCTTGACGGCACGGTCTACGAAAAGGGCCTTGGCGTGCATGCAACATCAAGTGTCCGCTTCTACCTGGGCGCCCAATGCACCACGTTCACCGCATTGGTGGGCATCGACGACGCGAAGCTGCCCAAGACCCACCGCGGCAACGTTGTCTTCTCCGTAGTTGGGGACGGCGCAAAGCTGGCAGAGTCACCGCAGCTGACCGTTGATGACGCAGCGTTCGCCCTCACCGCGGACGTCACCGGGGTCAACTATGTTGACCTCAACGTTGAAAAGGTGGCAGTTGCCGGTCTCACCGGTGACGAATGGGCTGACTGGGCCAACGCCAAGTTCAGCTGTGGCGATGAAGTTCCTGCCCTGACGCTGGTTCCCACTGTTGAGGGCGGCAACGCCGTCGTGCAGGGTTCCACGCATCAGGTCACAGTGGCTGACCTGTTGGCTGGCTCCGACGCCAGCCTGACGTTCGGTGGTGGCGCAGCCATCAAAGCAGTGGCCAACGCTGCAGGGGTTGCTACGTTCGCGCTGACCATTCCGGCCGATGCCGCTGTCGGGGCAGCCTCGCTGACCGTGACAGGCACCGACAAGAACGGCCAGTCCGCCACCGGCACTGCGAACCTTGCGGTGACGGCTAACGAAGTACCGGTCAAGCTGGCTATCACGGCTCCCGGTGAGCTGCAGATTGGCACGAAGGCAGCGATCAGCGTTTCCGGTCTCAAGGCTGGCGAAGAGGGCACTTTGACTCTGGGCTCGAAGGAACTTGGCAGGGCAACAGCCAACAACGACGGCGTGGCAAACTTCTCCGTGACCGTGCCGGAAGGCACGCCAACGGGCAACGCCACGTTGACCGTCTCGGGTCTGGGCTCCAACGGCCTGCCTGCAACGGGTACCTTGGCCGTAGTGGTCACGGCGGCTGACGAAACCGAGCCTCCGGCAGCGGCGGCCCTGGTTCCGACCCTGAACGTACCGGCAACCACGCTGAAGGCGGGAGACAAGGTCACCATCACGGTGGCCGACCTCGAAGCGGGCAGTTCATTGCGTGCCGAATTGCACTCGGCACCCGTTGAGCTGGGCAGTGCTCCAGCCGTAGCCAACGATGCCGGTGTGGCAACGTTGGAAGCAACCATCCCGGCTGACACCGCAGCAGGCGAACACCAGATTGTGGTGTTTGGAACGGATGCCGCCGGTCTGGACGCCACGGGTTCACTGGCTGTGGTGGTACTGCCAACCGGCACCACCGAACCGGGTGACAACTCGGGTGACAATTCGGGCGAAACCCCGGACAAGACACCAGGCGCCACCACACCTGACCAGACTCCTGGCGCCACTCCCGGCGCAGGCAACGGCACAGGGAACAACTCCGGTGCTACCACCGGAGGGGAACTCTCCCACACCGGCGCCAACGGTGTGCTGCCGATCCTGGGCATCGCCTTCCTGGCGCTGCTTGGCGGTGCGGCAACCATCCTGGTCCGCCGCCGTCGCAACCACGGCTAGGCAAGTAAGGCCAAGCACTGAATAAGAAGGGCGTGGGACTTGAAGAAATTCAAGTCCCACGCCCTTCTTGTGTTTGGCCTCTGCTGGGAAGAGCGGCGTGGTGGG
>NZ_JAFMPX010000036.1 GCF_017353415.1 Arthrobacter sp. E3 | reverse complement strand
GGGCGTCCACTTTGGCCTCTATTGGTGACGGCCCGGCGTCGTACATTAAGAGTCGTGCATCAACAACCGTTTCGCGGCCGTGGAAACTGGCCACGCGGTGCACCCGGGTGACATGCTCGGATGAAGCAAGACAATGCTGGAACAACTGGGGGAGTGTGCGAATGTCAGGATCAGTGTGGGTTTTGGTGACGATGGGAGTCTTTGCGCTCGTCGTGGTGGTGTTGGTGGTGGTGCTGCTGGTTGGCCGCTTTAGCAGCAAGGGAACGGACACGCGCTTTGAGAGTCCGCAACCGCGTCCGCGCGGGGAGGCAATCCCGCCGACCGGATCGCGCTGAGGAGACTCTTAAAAACAAGCGCTCTCCCAGCCATTGGTGGGAGAGCGCTTGTCATGAGGGGAGAGACTACTCGCCGGATTCCTTGCGGGAGCCCAGCTCGGCGTCAAGGCGCAGCAGGCCGTTGCCGTCCCCACCAATCAGCTTGACACGGCCAATGATTTCACCCACCGTGGCTTCTTCTTCCAACTGCTCCTCGATGAACCAGTTCAGCAGCGGGATGGAGTCAATGTCGCCCTCCTGCTGGGCCAGGCGGTAGAGGTTGCGGATCGATTCGGAAACCTTTTGTTCGTGGGCCAACGAGGCTTCGAAGGCTTCAAGCACTGAGTTGATGGTGACATTCGGGGCTGTGATGGCAGCGATTTTGGGTGCGGCGCTGCGGTCCGTCATGTGGTCGGTGAACTTTTGTGCATGTTCGAGTTCTTCGCCGGACTGTGCCAGGAACCAGCCCGAGATGCCGGGCAGGTCCTGGACATCCATCTCAATGGCCAGCTGGCGGTAGACCACCGAGGCCTCGATTTCCATGGTGATTTGGTCGTTGATGGCGGTTGCGAGTTTTCCCTTGAGTTCCATGACCCCACGCTATTGCCCGGAACTACCACTGACCAGCAAAAGTGGCCCACTTCACCGCATCGTACGTGCACGTTGCCACCGATGGCGGGCAAACGCTCTCCCTCGGGTAAGTTAGGTAGGGAAAGAAATATGAACAGATTCGTCGTAATCCACTGAATTTTCGTAGGAGACAGCTCACCCATGGCCAAAATCATCTACACCCTGACTGACGAAGCGCCCATGTTGGCAACGTACTCATTCCTGCCGATTGTCGAGGCCTTCGCCTCCACTGCAGGGGTGGACGTGGAAACCCGGGACATCTCCTTGTCCGGACGCATCGTCGCCGTCTTCGGCGACTACCTCACTGAAGACCAGCGCGTCGTCGACGCGCTGGCCGAATTGGGCGCCCTGGTTAAGAGCCCGGACGCCAACATCATCAAGCTGCCGAACATCAGCGCCTCCGTCCCGCAGCTGAAGGCAGTCATCGCGGAACTTCAGGGCCAGGGCTTCGCCCTCCCGAGCTACCCGGACGACCCCTCCACCGATGAGGAAAAGGACGTCCGCGCCCGCTACGACAAGATCAAGGGCAGTGCCGTCAACCCCGTTCTTCGTGAAGGCAACTCGGACCGCCGCGCGCCCCAGTCGGTCAAGAACTACGCCAAGGCGAACCCGCACAGCATGGGTGCATGGTCAACGGATTCCAAGACCAACGTCGCCACCATGGACAAGGGCGACTTCCGCCACAATGAGAAGTCCGTGGTCATTCCCGCCGATGACAAGATCAAGATCCAGTTCGTTGCCGCCGATGGCACCACCACCGTTTTGAAGGACTCCTTCCCGGTGCTGGCCAACGAGATCGTCGACGGCACGCTCATGAGCGCCGCAGCATTAGATGAGTTCCTCGCTGCGCAGGTTGCCCGCGCTAAGGAAGAGGGCATCTTGCTCTCGGCCCACCTGAAAGCCACCATGATGAAGGTCTCAGACCCCATCATCTTCGGCCACGTGGTCAAGGCCTACTTCCCGGAGCTGTTCGCCAACTATGGCAAGGAGCTGGCAGCAGCAGGCCTGAGCCCGAGCAATGGTCTGGCCTCCATCCTTAACGGCTTGGGTGAACTGCCCCAGGACGTACGCGACGGTGTTGAAGCTGCCATCAAGAAGGGCTATGAAGACGGCCCGGCGTTGGCCATGGTTGATTCCGACAAGGGGATCACCAACCTGCACGTACCCTCCGACGTTATTGTGGACGCTTCCATGCCTGCGATGATCCGCACCTCCGGACACATGTGGGGCGCGGACGGCCAGGAGCACGACACCCTCGCAGTGCTCCCGGACAGCTGCTACGCCGGTGTGTACCAGGCAACGATTGACGACTGCCGAGCGCACGGCGCCTTTGACCCCACCACCATGGGCACCGTCCCCAACGTTGGGCTGATGGCACAGGCAGCCGAAGAATACGGCAGCCACGACAAGACCTTTGAACTGGCCGAGGCTGGCACCGTGCAGATCGTCAACGCTGCTGGCGCCGTGCTCATTGAGCACAGCGTAGAAGCCGGTGACATCTGGCGCGCCTGCCAAGTCAAGGACATCCCGGTCCGCGACTGGGTCAAACTGGCCGTCACCCGCGCCCGCGCATCGGCAACACCAGCTGTGTTCTGGCTCGATGAGTCCCGTGCCCACGACGCCAACCTGATCGTCAAGGTCAACGAGTACTTGAAGGACCATGACACCGACGGCCTGGATATCCAGATCATGTCTCCGGAGAAGGCCACCACCTTCACGCTGGAACGTATTCGTCGCGGCGAAGACACCATCTCCGTTACCGGCAACGTGCTGCGCGACTACTTGACCGACTTGTTCCCGATCCTGGAACTGGGCACCAGTGCCAAGATGCTCTCCGTGGTCCCCCTGATCGCAGGAGGCGGGCTCTTCGAAACAGGTGCGGGCGGTTCCGCACCCAAGCACGTCCAGCAGCTGATCAAGGAAAACCATCTGCGCTGGGACAGCCTCGGGGAGTTCCTGGCCCTGGCTGTCAGCTTCGAACACCTTGCCGTCACCGAAGGCAACGCCCGGGCACAGATCCTGGCTGACACACTCGACCGCGCCACGGGCACGTTCCTGTTGGAGAACAAGTCCCCGAAACGCTCAGTTGGTGAGATCGACAACCGTGGCAGCCACTTCCACTTGGCCAAGTTCTGGGCCCAGGAATTGGCGAAGCAGGACGTCGACAAGGATCTGGCCGCTGCCTTCGCTGCGGTTGCACAAGACCTGACCGACAATGAGGATGCCATCATTGCCGAACTGGCCCACGTGCAGGGTTCCCCGGTTGATCTGGGCGGGTACTACCGTCCGGATGCGGCGAAGGTTGCTGCGGTCATGCGCCCTTCGGAACTGCTGAACAAGGCCATCGCGACCCTGGCCTAGCGGTTCCTGCCCCTTCCGAAGAAACCCGCCCTCCACAGGGCGGGTTTTTCTTGCCCTCGTTGGACTGGGGCAGGAAGCAATGGGAGCGGAAAACAGCCGTTATCAGATCTTTACGAAAATATGTGTCGTACGTCACCTACCGGGGGGTAGGGTCAAGTCACGTGTAGCCAATTCTCACGCGGAACGATGACGTGCCGCGGGTGTTGATGCGAATTTCGGAAGGCTGATTAATGAACCGCAAGAAAGTTATGACAACGCTGGCTGCGGCCGCGACTTTTGGTATGTTGTTGGGAGGCTGTGCAAATCAAGCTGCTCCGGCAGGGGGAGGTGCCACAGAGGGCGGTAGCTCAAGCGCCATCAATATTCCGGCCCTGACAAGTATCGAAACACCTAAGGATGCCGTTCTTCCCGCCGGCGATGGCAAGGCCGTCTGTCCAGCAACGACAACCCTCGCATACATCGGTGCGCAAACGGGTGCAAATGCTCAGCTCGGTATTAACATTTTCCAAGGTATTCAGCTAGCCATCAATGAGCACAATGCGGCGAACCCCGAGTGCCAGGTGGCTTTTAAGAAGTTCGACACCGAAGGGGACCCGAACAAGGCAACAGGCCCTGTCACCCAGGCTACGAAGGAAGAAAGCATCATCGGCGTTGTGGGGCTCCCGTTCTCGGGCGAGTCCAAGGCAACGGGTAACATCTTCGAACAGGTGAAGATGGTCCACATCACCCCTGCAGCCACGAACCCGGGTTTGACTGAGAACGGTTGGACAACATTCTTCCGCGGTCTGGGCAACGACGCTGTACAGGGCCCGGCGGCCGCCAAGTTCATGACAGGCAAGCTGGGAGCCAAGAAGGTCTATTTGGTTCAGGATGACTCCGAATACGGAATCGGTTTGGGCAAGACCACGTCGGACGGCCTCGGGGATGCCTTGATTGGCACGGACAAGGTCACACAAGGTCAGAAGGACTTCTCGGCCACAATCTCCAAGATCATGAATTCTGGAGCCGACGCGGTGTTCTACTCCGGCTACTACGCCGAAGGTGCACCGTTTGACCAGCAGCTCGTGGCCAAGGGCTACACCGGAACGTTCATTGGCCCGGACGGGCTGAAGGATGACCAGTTCATCAAGCAGGCAGGCGACGCTTCGAAGAACGCCTACTTCACCTGCCCATGTATCCCAGGTGAGCTGATCCCGTCGTTCGCCAAGGCCTACAAGGCGCTGGCAAACATGGATCCGGGTACGTATTCCATTGAGGGCTACGACGCCACTACGGTTCTGCTGGCCGGTATCGACGCAGGTAAGCAGGATCGGGCAAGCCTGCTTGACTGGGTCAAGAACTACGACGCCGACGGCTTGAGCAAGCACTACAAGTGGAATGACAAGGGCGAGCTGCAGGCCCCGACCGTTTACGGCTACAAGGTGGAGAACAGCAAGATCGTTCCCATCGGTGCCATCGGGGAGTAATCCCGCACATGGACAATGCTGTGGGGTGGGGGAACCCGTCCCACGGCATTGCCATGCACACATCTTTTATTCCACTCCGCAAGATCCAGGGGCCGCGGGCACAACCTGTCCCGGCACCTCGCAAGATCGGACAGTCCCTATGATCCCAACCATCCTCATGGCCGCACCAGTGGCCAATGACTGGATTACCCTAGACTTTGTCTCCTTAGGGCAAAACTTTTGGTCAGCAACCTTTGACGGCCTGACGTTTGGCTCCATCTACGCCCTCGTGGCACTCGGCTACACCCTCGTTTACGGTGTGCTGAACCTCATTAACTTCGCCCACTCCGAAGTGTTCATCATGGGTTGCTACGCAGTGTTCTTCACCCTGAGTTTTCTGGGTTTTGGTCCCTCAGCACCCAACCTGGGCATCGGGCAAATCGTCGTGAATCTCCTGCTGGCTCTGCTGGCAGCCATCGTGGCATCTGCGCTGACAGCGTTCCTCCTGGAACGGCTAGCCTACAAACCGCTGCGAAAGCGAAACGCACCGCGCTTGGTGTTCCTCATTACTGCCATTGGTGCTTCGTTCACCATCCAGTACCTGATTTTCCTGTGGCGTGGTCCGGTACCTGAGCAAGCGCTGACCATGTTCCAGACCAAACCGATTTTCGAAGTCTTCGGCACCATCATCTATTCAGATCAGATTTTGATCGTTACTGCTGCAGTCATCATGATGGTGGTCACCGAGCGTTTCATCAGCAAGTCTCGGACCGGGCGTGGCATCCGCGCCGTGGCCCAGGATCCTGACACAGCCACATTGATGGGTGTGAACAAGGAAAAAATCATTATCACCACCTTCGTCATCGGTGGCATCCTGGCCGGTGCTGCCGCACTGTTCTATGTCATGAAGATCCCCTCCGGTGTGGTTTATAACGGCGGGTTCATCCTCGGCATCAAGGCCTTTGCCGCAGCAGTTCTTGGCGGCATTGGCAACGTCCGTGGTGCACTGCTCGGCGGCCTGCTGCTGGGCCTCATTGGCAACTACGGGCAGATTCTATTGGGCAACTCCCAGTGGACTGACGTTGTTGCCTTCCTGGTGCTGGTACTGGTGCTGCTGTTCCGCCCCGAAGGCATCCTGGGCACGTCATTGGGAAGGAGCAAGGCATGAGCATGTTCGACGGTCCCAAGCCACTTGATACGGCCAAATCCGACCAGGCCAACGCAAAAATGGAATCCTCCGGTGTACCGCCGGGATCCAGCGCCGCCGTCCCGCGCCCCAATCGAAAATTTGGCAGGTGGAGCGACTGCTGGCGGGAGATGCCACGCCAAAAGCAATGGCTGATATTGATCCCCATCGTCATTGTGGCGTTCCTGCTTCCGGTGGTAAACCCTCCGTTTATCACCACGGAACCAGGCAATGACTGGCCGCTGGCCTGCCAGCTCATGGCCATCTACGCGCTGGTAGCCGTGGGCTTGAACATCGTGATCGGCTACGCAGGTCTGCTGGATCTGGGCTACATCGCCTTCTTTGCGGTCGGTTCCTACACGGCGGCGATGCTGACGAGCCCGGACTCCGCGTTCATCAAGATCCCGTACCTGTGGACTCTCCCTGTTGCGATTGCCGTCTCCATGTTCGTCGGTGTTCTACTCGGCTTGCCCACCCTTCGCCTGCGAGGGGACTACTTGGCCATTGTCACACTTGGTTTTGGTGAAATCGTGCGCATCCTGGCCACCATCATTCCGGCCATGAAGGGCCAGCCAGGCTTCCAGAACGTGGGACACCCCCCGGGAGTCGGCGCCGACGGAATCCCCATCTTTGCCAACTCCAATGGAACCCCATGGTATTGGTTGACCCTGTCGATCCTGATCATCATGCTGTTCCTCGTTGGCAACATGGAGCGCAGCCGCGTGGGCCGTGCCTGGATCGCCATCCGAGAAGATGAGGACGCCGCCGAAACCATGGGCGTGCCCACCTTCAAGTACAAGGTCTGGGCGTTCGCCCTCGGAGCCGGTGTGGGCGGTCTCGCCGGAGCGCTCATGGGCGGTCAGGTCGGATTCGTGAACAACCAGAAGTTCGACGTCGTGACGTCCATTTTGTTTGTTGCGGCAGTCGTCCTTGGCGGCTCGGGCAACAAGGTGGGTGCCATCCTCGGAGGGGCGCTGGTTGCCTACATTCCGTTGCGCTTCACCGCCATTGCAGAGTATAAGTTCCTCATCTTTGGCCTCGCTCTGGTCCTGATCATGATCTACCGTTCCCAAGGCCTGGTGCCAGCCAAGCAACGGCTGCTGGCCTATGGAACCAAAGCGTATGCAGCGGTCAGGCGGCAGAACGCAGAAAATGCCAGGAGGCCTGGTACCCCGGATGGCAGTAGCGGCTCCGGCACACCTCCCACAACGCCCGTACCCAACGCTGAGGGGAGCGCATCATGAGCGGCGAGTCAGCTGAACCGCGGATCCAGCTTGGCAAGGTGACGCACAGCGGCGGGGGAGTCGGCCTTGAAGCGGCTGAGATCAGCCCTGACCGCGACTTTGCCGTGTCGGTCGGTGAAGACCTTGTGGAAGTGAAGAACCTGACCATGAAATTCGGTGGCCTGTTGGCCATGGATGATGTTAGCTTCAACATCAAGCGTGGCGAGATTCTAGGCCTGATCGGTCCCAACGGAGCTGGGAAAACGACCTGCTTCAACGCCATGACAGGGGTTTACAAGCCGACCAGCGGGCAAGTTCTGCTTGAAGGCAAGTTGCTCAACGGCATGAAGCAGCACAAAATTACCCGTGCCGGGCTGGCCAGAACATTCCAGAACATCCGCCTCTTCGGTGAGATGACAGCGCTGGAAAATGTGGTGGTCGGCCTGGACGCCAGGCACAAGACAAGTGTTGTAGGTGCCCTCTTGCGGGTGCCCCGGCACGTCCGTGAGGAAAAGAGCGCCATTGAGCGTGGCATGGCCCTGCTGAACTTTGTTGGCATTGGGCACCAGGCAGCCACACTCTCGCGGCACCTACCCTATGGCAGCCAACGTCGTCTGGAAATCGCCAGGGCACTGGCCACGGATCCGAAGGTTTTGTGTCTGGATGAACCTGCAGCCGGCTTCAACCCTGCGGAAAAAGAAGAGCTCATGGCCTTGATCCGGACCATCCGGGACGACGGCTACACGGTGCTCTTGATTGAGCACGACATGAAGCTGGTCATGGGTGTCACAGATAGAATTGTGGTGTTGGAATTCGGCAAGAAGATAGCCGACGGCAAGCCGCACGACATCCGTGAAGATCCGCGCGTAATTTCCGCCTACCTAGGGGAGCCTGACGATGACTTTGCTTGAGCTTGACGATGTCTCTGTCTACTACGGACGGATTCAAGCGATCCATAACATGTCCTTCACGGTTGAAGAAGGCGAAATCGTCTCCCTGATTGGTGCAAATGGGGCGGGTAAGACCACCACCATGAAAACCATCTCCGGGCTGCTGAACCCCACCACAGGAACCATTAAGTTCATGGGTGAGGACATTACGAAGATGAAGGCGCACATCCGGGTCGTTCAGGGTATCTCCCAGGCTCCTGAGGGGCGCGGAATCTTCCCGGCCATGACGGTGCTGGAAAATCTTGATATGGGCACTTTCGGCCGCAAGGACCGGAGCGGAGTGGGGGAGGATCTTGAAAGGGTGTTCGATCTGTTCCCGCGGTTGAAGGAACGTGTGAAGCAGTATGGCGGCACCATGAGTGGCGGTGAGCAGCAGATGCTCGCCATTGGACGGGCGCTGATGTCCCGGCCCAAGCTGCTGCTGCTGGACGAGCCCTCCATGGGTCTGGCTCCACAGTTCATCCGGCAGATCTTCAAGATCATCACCGAGATCAACAGTCAGGGGACCACCGTGCTGTTGGTGGAGCAAAACGCCAACCAGGCCCTTGCCAGGGCGCATCGCGGATTTGTCCTGGAGACAGGGGAAATCACCCACAGCGGCACGGGCAAGGAACTGTTGGCCAATCCGGCCATCAAGGAAGCGTACCTGGGCGTCGGCTAAAGTAGTCAGCCCAGCCCCACCACTCCCGACGCTCCTGCAGCTTTTGTATGAAACTACTGAACGCTCCTGCAATTGATGCAGGAGCGTTCAGTATTTAACCCCGAAAAGTGCTGGAGCGTCGGTAGGGTAGGGCCGTGAGGAGTGGGGCCGTGAGTTGGTGGGCGGGTGCGTTACAGGTCTGTGCGGGTGTCGTTGGCGTAGCTGACGCCTATTTGGCGGCGGGCGTCGTCGAACAGTTCCATGATGGCCAGGGAATCATCCAGCGGCATAGTGGCGCTTTCCGTCAGCCCGGCCTGGATGCAGCGGGTTACCTCGCGTAGCTGGTAGGTGTATCCGCTGCCGGGGTGCTCGAACATTTCCACCCGCTCGTTGTCCCGGCCCACACTGATTTTTAGGCCCTTCGGGTTGTTCACGGAGCCAATGGTCTCCAAGAACCCTTCGGTTCCCGACACCGTTGCGGTGCGGGGGCCATGGGATGCAAGGTAGCTGATCAGCTGGGCCTGCGCGCCATTGGCATAGCTGAGCGTCAAGGTGTTTGCGGCATCCACGCCGAGCGCCGTCAGCTCTGCCGTAGCGGAGACGGTGTCCGGACGGCCCAGCGTGCCCCATGCCCACAACAGGGGGTAGACGCTGATGTCCAAAAGAGCCCCGCCACCGTCGGCAGGGGCCCAGATGCGGGCTGAATCATCCATCGGAGCAGGGAAGCCAAGGTCGGCCCGTACCCACTTCACTTGGCCGATCTCTCCTGATTCCAGGATCTCCAACGCCCGCTGGAAGCCGGGGACAAACCGTGCCCACACAGCTTCCATGAGGAACAGCCGCCGTTCCCTGGCCAACTCAATGAGCGCCCGGGATTCCGCAGCTGTGATGGTCAGTGCCTTCTCGCACAAGACGTGCTTGCCGGCCAGCAGGGCAGCCTTGGCAATGTCATAGTGCTGGGCGTGCGGGGTGGCGATGTAGACGACGTCGACGTCGGGGTCGGCCATCAACTGAAGGTAGCCACTGGCGCCCAAGCCGTCAGCTCCGCCGTCGTAGTAGTGGCTGGCGAAGCCAAAGTTCTCCGCAAACTGTGCCGCACTCTTGGCGCTTCGCGAACTGACGGCCTGCAGGACTGCATCCTCCAGCAGGGCCAAGTCGGCGGTGACGGTCTGGGCGATGTTGCCCGTGGCCACAACACCCCACCGCAGGGCGGTGCCCGTGGCAGCGAGGGTTTCAGGGTTGAAGGTGGTGTACCAGTCGGGCCGGCCGACGAAACGTTGGATGCTCATGCCTCAAGTCTGCCAGCAACCCCGCACAGGGGCCGAACATGACAGCTCAGGGACCACTGGTGAACTTGTCGGCGGCAACGTGGTCGGCGGCTTCAGCGCTGCTCTCATCCATGGTCGGCCTGCCCAAAAGCAACGATTGATAGGCGTCGGCGGCTCCAAACAGCGGGGAGACTGCTGAGCGAATCTTCGTGCCGCGTCGGGAGCGGATCAATTTGACGCCCATGCCGACCACGATGGCGACCCAGAACATGGCTATTACCCCGGCAATCAGCGTTCTTGCACCATCGGAGTCCATAAAGGAATACAGCGGCACTGCGATGAGCACCAGAACACAAGCAATTGTCATCAGGACTTTTAATTTCATGACTTCACTCCCCAGTGATTTCTTTGAGTCTATAAGGGGAGGGGCAGAGTGCAAAGGGCCCCGCCCGTCGTCGTGAAGTTCGACGTCGGATGGGGCCTTTGCTGTTTGACTCACCTTGCAGCGGGGTCAGCCCTTGACGGAACCGCTCATCAAACCGCCCACAAAGTATTTGCCCAACAGGATGTAGACAATGAGTGTGGGCACGGAGGCGATGAGTGCCCCGGCCATGGAGGCGGCGTAGTCGGTGAGCTGGCCGCCTGCCAGGAAGGACAGTGCGATCGTCACCGGACCGTTGCGACCGGAGGAGAAGAACGCGGCAAAGAGGTAGTCGTTCCAGGCGGAGGTGAACTGCCAGATCAGCACCACGACAAAGCCGGGGGCGGAAATCGGGAAGATCACGGAGCCGTACGTGCGCAGGATGCCGGCACCGTCCATGCGCGCGGCCTCGATGAGTTCATCGGGGACGGTGGCATAGTAGTTGCGGAAGATGAGCGTACAAATCGGCAGACCGTACACAATGTGCAGCAGCAGCAGTGAAGGGATGCCCTGCGGCACACCCAGGTCGCTGACCAGCTGGGTCAGCGGGATCATGACGGCCTGGTACGGGATGAACATGCCGAACAAGATCAACGTGAAGACAATGTTCGCACCGGGGAAACGCCACTTGGCGAGCACATAGCCGTTGATCGAGCCAAGGAAGGCTGAGATCAGAGCTGAGGGCACCACGAGTATGACGGTACGTCCCAGCGAGGGAGCCAATGTGGTCCAGGCCTTGGCCCAGCCTCCGGTTTCCCATGTCTGGGGGAGGTACCATGCGCGCGAGGGGTCGGCGTCGGCCGTTCCCTTGAAACTGGTGATGAACAAAACGTACGCAGGGAGCAAGACGATGATGACGAAGAAAATCAGCAGTGCGTACTTCAGCGTGCGGTTGATGCGGCGCTTGTTGTTGCGCTTGGCATCCGATTTCATATCCTGCGCCGAACGCAGGCGGTTCTTGTTATTCACTGTGGCGGTGGACATTAGCGCTTCTCCGCTCGTGAGGTGTACCAGAGGTAGGGGATGACGACGAATGCCACAAGAACCAACAGAATGGTTCCAATCGCAGCAGCATCGGCATAGTCGCTGCCGATGTACTTGACCCACATCATGGTGGCGGGAACCTGGACGTCATAGGTGTTGGCGTCCGGAACAATGGCGCGGATGAGGTCGAACAGCTTCAAGGACATGTGCCCGATGATGATCACGGCGGACAGCATGACAGGGCTCAGCTGGGGGAAGATGACGTGGCGGTACAGCTTCCATTCGGTGCAACCATCGATGCGGGCTGCTTCGCGGAGTTCATCGGGGATGCCGCGGAAGCCGGCAAGGAACAAGGCCATGACGTAGCCGGACAGCTGCCAGACAGCAGGGACGGCAATGGCTGCGATGCCCCAGGTGGGGTTGGACCACCAGTCGTTCTGGAATGCGCCGAGGCCAACGCTGTCGAGCAGGCGGTTCAATCCTGTGGTGCGTTCACCACCGGGCTGGGATGTCTGCAAGCTGGAGAGAAGCCAACGCCAGACAACACCGGAAGCGATGAAGGACACTGACATGGGGAACAGGTAGACCGAGCGGAAGAAGCCTTCGCCCTTGGCCGGCTGTTCCAGGATCCAGGCCCACAGGAAGCCGAAGATCAAGGTGCCACCGAGGAACACGATGGTCAGTATCAGCAGGTTCCACAGGGAGTGCTGGAAGTTTGGGTCTGCCAAAAGATTGGTGTAGTTCTCAAAGCCCACATATTTGTTGCTGGGCTTGGCCGTGTGCTGGTTAGTGAGACTGACACGGAAGTTCTCAATGATGAGCCAGTAGACGAAGACGCCGACCAGGATCATGGTGGGGGCGAGCAGTAATACACCTGGGCCCCATATTTTTGCGCGTTTCAACATAGTTTGCCTCCTTCCGAAGAGAATCGGTACTGCACGGATTGGGGGCTGCGCAACAAGATTGTTGTGCAGCCCCCAACCTGAGTGCAGTTATTACTTGGCGAACTTCGCCGCGATGGCTGCTGCGGAAGTCTGCAGGCTGTCGACGTTCTTGTCGCCGCCGAACTTGCTGACTGCGGTGCTCAGGTCATTCAACCAGGCCACCGGCACTGCTGCACCGTGGGCGAGTGAGGAAACAATCTTGTCCTGGCTGAAGTCCTTGATGGCGCTCTTCTGGTATTCAGAGAAGTCATCCGTCTTAGCGGTGGTGTTGGCCGGGATGGAGCCCTTGACCTTGTTGAAAGCGGTTTGGCCCTCGGCGGAGCTGATGGTCTTCAGCCATGCCTTGGAACCTGCCGGGTTCGGGGCGCCCTTGGGCAGGGTGAAGGAGTCGGCGAGGAAGTCGAAGACGCCTGCAGTGCCCGGAGTAGCGAAGTAGGTGTAGTCAACGCCGGACTTCTTCTTGTCCTGCTCGAACTTGGCCTCAGCCCAGTCGCCCATGACGTTGTAGGCAGCTGCGCCGTCTTCAACAAGCTGCGTTGCCGGAGCCCAGTCGCTGAGGGAGTCGCGGTCGGTGTTGGTGTAGGAGAGGGCCTTCTCATACGCCTGGATAGCGGTGGTGACCTCGGCGCTCTTCCAGTCCGTCTTGCCGTCCCACAGACCGTTGTAGCCGTCACTACCCAAGCTGGAGAGGAGGATGTTCTCGAACAGTTGGACCTGGGTCCAGGAACCGGCCACGGCCAGGGGGATCTTCCCGGAGGCCTTGACCTTGTCCATGTCGGCGAACCAGCCAGCAAGGTCGGTGGCCGGCTTTTCCGGGTCAACACCGGCCTTCTTCAAGACGTCAACGTTGGCCCAAACCACGTTGGCGCGATGGATGTTGGAGGGTACCGAGTAGATCTTGCCGTCCACGGTCAGGCGGTCAATGAGGTCCTTGGGGAACTGCGAGGTCAGGTCGTTGTCCTTGTAGAAACCGCTGAGGTCCTCGAGCTGGTCTGCATCGATGTAGTCCTGCAGTTCTGCGCCTGCGTGTGCCTGGAAGGAGTCCGGCGGGTTGCCAGCCTTGAGCTGGGCAGCCAGGACGCTCTTGGCCTGTGAGCCGGCGCCACCGGCAACGGCCAGGTTGTCGAACGTCAGGTTCGGGAAGTCCTTATTGAAGACACCGACCAGGGCATCAAGGCCGGCCTTTTCGGAACCATCGGCCCACCAGGTGAAGACACCGACCTTCCCTGTTGCGTCGCTGGGGTTGGCGTTGTCACTGGGGGTGTCGCCGCCGCCGCCACAGGCTGCCAGGGTCAGACCCAGCGCTGCAACTCCGGCAAGCAACGATAGACGACGTCGCATATGTATCCTCCGTGAAAAATTGTTTGAAAATGATGATCTTTGTAAGTGTAGCAAACACTTACTCAACAAAAGTTACCTTCATCACTCCTTGCCGTCAACTGTTTAACGCAACGGAATGGTAACGGTGCAATGGGTCGACTTTGGTGTGTTCGCCGGTGGCTGCTGAATGTTTCAGTTGTGGCTGTGGTGCAAAGCCAATGAGAGTGCGCCCAAGGCTTCGGCGCGGTCTCCCAGTGAAGACATGACAACAATGGTGTCTTGACCAATGGCTGGCACCGCATGGCGGATCAGCCCGCGACGTATGGGAGCCAAAAGGACTTCCCCGAGCGAGGAAAGGGGTCCGCCTACAACAATGATTTCGGGATTGATCATGTTGGCGACATTCGCTATCGCCCTTCCGACAGCCATGCCCGCGTCGTCAATGACCCGCAAAGTTGCGGCGTCCCCGGAATGGGCGCGGCTGATGATGTTCTCAACTGTTAGGGGTGTGGGTTCGCCGCGGCTCAGCAGATCAATCATGACGGTAGTTGAGGCGACTGTTTCCAGACAGCCTCGGTTGCCGCAACGGCAGACCAATCCCTGATCAAAGATGGTTGAGTGGCCGATCTCCCCCGTAATTCCGGTATGGCCGTAGTAAGGCGCGCCATTGAGGATCAGTCCCGCACCGATCCCGCTGCCGATCTTCAAGAACACCAAGTCCTTGGCGGAGCGGTGTTCCCCCCACGTAATTTGCGCCAGTGCACCCAGGTTCGCGTCATTATCGACAAGGATGGGCATCCGCAGCGCCTGCTCGAGCTGCGAAACGATGTTCACACCAACCCATTGGGGGAGGATCGCCCCGCGAATGACAGTGTTCGTGCGGTGGTCGATGGGGCCCGGGATGCCCACGCCCGCTCCTATGACACGACTGCGGGAAATTCCTGTTTCCGCTAGGGCTTCCTCCAGCAGAGCTGCGGCCGTGGCTATGCTATCTGCGGCCAAGTGGCCTACGGGGAGGGCAGCAAAGCGTTCGTCCTTGAGCTTGAGTCCAGGGCTTGCCAGTGCCAGGCGCACGTGGCTGCGCCCAAAGTCTATGCCCAGGGCTACATCGGGGGATTCCAGTAGTGAGACAGCCACAGCGCGGCGTCCAGAACTTGTGGTGGGATGGGTGGTTGCCAGTCCATTGGCACACAGGGCTTTGACAATATTGGAAATGGTGGCCGTCGACAGGCCCGTGGCTCGGGAGAGTTCCGCTTGGGACGATGTCCCGCGCTCCCGAAGCTCCGCCACAATGAGTTGCTCATTGTGGCGGCGCAGAGCTGATTGTGACCCGGGTCGGAGATTCTCGCTGGTTTGCCGGCCGGGTGTGTCATTCATAGGTAGTAGCGTGCATCACATTTTGATTGTAGTCAAGATGTGAACGCAAGATCCATAAGTTTCAAGAGTTATGCCTTAACGCAAAAGGCATGGATTTGACCGTGGACGCTGATAAAGCCACGTCAATGCCAAAAATTGGGCAACTTTGACGTTCTTCCGGCGAAAACTTGTTCAGAATTTGTTGATTCTTGTGACGACGGCTAGGACTGGACCTGCTTGTGCTTGCGGGCCAAGGCAACGTAGTCCTTCGCGTTCTCCTTGATATGTTCGAGTTCCTCGGCCCCTATTTCACGACGCACCTTGGCTGGAACGCCCGCCACCAATGAGCCGGGCGGGATGACAGCCCCCTCCAGGACTACGGCTCCGCCAGCCACCAGGGAGCCTGCCCCGATGACGGCGCCGTTCATGATGGTTGCGCTCATTCCTATCAAACAGTCGTCTTCCACCGTACAACCGTGGATGATGGCACCGTGGCCCACACTGACACCCTTGCCCACACTGGTGGGAAACCCGGGATCAGCGTGGAGCACCACATTGTCCTGCAAGTTGGAGCCCTCGCCCACCGTGATGGTGTTGGTGTCCGCGCGCACCACCACCCCGTAAAAAGCGCTGGCGTCGGCGCCCAAAGTGGCTTGGCCGATCACGATGGCCGTGTGTGCCACAAACGCACTTTCATGGACTGAGGGGGTGTTGCCGTCAAGGGTGATGAATTGCTTCATTGCGGATCCAATCAGAGGGGTCGGGCGGATGGGAAAGAGCGGATGGAAGAACCCGGACAGATTCTACCAACGGGGGTGGATGGCTGCCCTGAAATACGCATCGTAAATGCTGCGGACGCCGTCGGTGAAGTTGCTGCCAAGTTCGGGCAGCGAACCTGCCGCTGCGTTGGCCTGCGCCTGTGACGCGGAACGGGCGCCAGGGATCACCGTAGACACGCCCTCTAGCTGGGAAACCCAGGCGATGGCAGCCTGAGCGGTGGTGGCCGGTGTCGTGCTTCCGGAACTGTCCTGCACGGACGCGGCCAAGGAGCCGAACGCGGCAGCCGCGTCCAGCCCGGCCGCGTAGTCCACTCCGGAAAACGTTTCTCCCACGTCAAAGTGGCTGCCATCGCGGTTGTAATTGCGGTGGTCGTTGTCAGCAAAGCGGGTGCTGGCCGTGTAGTTGCCGGCGAGCATTCCGCTGGCGAGGGGGACACGGGCGATGATTCCGACCCCGGCCTTTAGGGCTGCGGGCAGCACTTCATCCAGCGGTTTGAGCCGGAACGCGTTCACGATGATTTGGACGGTGGCAACATTGGGGTGGGCGATTGCTGCGAGTGCCTGGCTGCACGTTTCAACGCTCAGGCCGTAGCTGGCAATGGCGCCTTCGGCCACGAGCGTGTCCAGGGCGTCATAGACCTCATCGGATGTGACGACGTCGGTGGGAGGACAGTGCAGTTGGACCAAGTCGAGTGTGTCGACGCCCAGGTTCTTCCGTGAGCGGTCTGTCCAGGCGCGGAAGTTCGCCATGACGTAGTTTTCCGGCAGCTGATCCATGCGCCGGCCCATCTTGGTCGCCACCGTGAGGCCGTGGTTGGTGCCCCTGTTGCGCAGGAAATTCCCAATGACCTGCTCGCTGCGGCCGTCGCCGTACACATCGGCAGTGTCAAAGAATGTCACGCCGGAATCGGCAGCGGCGCCCAGCACGGCAAGTGCATCGGCTTCGCTGACCTCACCCCAGTCGGCGCCAAGTTGCCATGTTCCAAGCCCGACGGCGGAGACGGTGCGGCCGGTTTTCCCCAAGATGTGCTCTCTCATGCCTCCACCCTAGCGAAAAGCATTCAGCGTGCCAGATGCCGGAGGTATTCGTTGTACCCGCGTTGGGCCCACAGGCCCGAGGGACCTAAAGTTCATCGCGCCCAGCGCGGTGAACTTTGGGAGGGCGTGGGGATCAGTCGAAGACGACGGTTCGGTGGCCGTCGAGCAGAACACGGTGCTCGGCATGCCATTGCACAGCCTGTGCCAGGGTGCGTGCTTCGACGGCGCGGCCCATGGAGACAAACTTGTCCACCGAGTGCCCGTGGTCCACGCGGATCACTTCCTGCTCAATGATGGGACCTTCATCCAACGCTGCCGTCACATAGTGGGCGGTGGCGCCGATGATCTTCACACCACGGGCATGGGCCTGGTGATAGGGCCTGGCCCCCTTGAAGGAGGGCAGGAAGGAGTGGTGGATGTTGATGGCTTTCCCGGCCAAGTGGTTGCACAGCTCATCAGAGAGGACCTGCATGTAGCGGGCCAGTACAACAAGCTCAATGTCGAGCTCGGCGACCAGTTCCAGAAGCTGCCCTTCGGCCTCGTCCTTCGTCGCTGCGGTGACGGGGATGTAGTGGAAGGGGATGCCGTAAAACTGCGCCAGCGGCTCAAGGTCGCGGTGGTTGGAAACGATCGCCGGGATTTCCACCGGCAGCGTCCCGGAACGCTGCAGGAACAAGATGTCGTTCAGACAGTGTGCAGCTTTGGAAGCCATGATCAGTGTGCGCACCGGTGCCCCGACGCGGTGCAGGGTCCAATTGAACTCGAAGTTCCCAGCGATCGACTCAAGCTGTTCGCGGAGCCGGCTGAACGACGTCGTGGTTTCCACTGCAACGCGCATGAAGAAGGTGCCGGTGTCCGGGTTGCCGTACTGCTGGGAGTCGGTGATGTTGCAGTCGGCCTGAAGCAGTGCCCCCGAGACGGCATGGACAATGCCGGGCCGGTCGGCACAAGAAAGAGTCAGCACATATCCGTGCGAAGCTGCCGGAATGGGCGCGGCAGGGGAGTTTGAATCAGTCACCCGCCCAACGTTACCGCCCAATTGGGGCCCTGTACTACAATTGAGGAGTTGCGACTGGCGATGAGGTGGGACACCACCGGGGAGCAGCACGAGCGAAGACTTTGCGATCGTACGCCTGGGACGCAAGGTCACGTAGAGCCAATGCGCGCATTGGCGATAATCTTTTCAAGAAGAGTTTTTTTCGTGCTGCCCACTCAGGAGTCTGTAGTGTCTTTTACCACCACCTCGTCCGTGACCAACGCCCCGCTCTCGGAGCTTGACCCGGAAATCGCCGCCGTCCTGAAGGACGAGCTTGGCCGCCAGCGCGACACGCTGGAAATGATCGCCTCAGAGAACTTCGCACCCCGCGCCGTCTTGGAAGCCCAGGGCTCGGTGCTGACCAACAAGTACGCCGAAGGCTACCCCGGCCGCCGCTACTACGGTGGTTGCGAATTCGTGGACGTGGCTGAGAACCTGGCCATCGACCGTGTCAAGGAACTGTTCGGGGCCGAATACGCCAACGTCCAGCCGCACTCCGGCGCCCAGGCCAACGCCGCTGCGCTCGCAGCCATGATCAAGCCAGGCGAGAAGATCCTGGGCCTGTCCCTGGCTCACGGTGGACACCTGACCCACGGCATGAAGCTGAACTTCTCCGGCAAGCTGTACGACGTCGCCGCCTACCAGGTTGAGGAAGACACCTTCCGCATCGACATGGACAAGCTGCGCGAGCAGGCCATCGCCGAGAAGCCCCAGGTCATCATCGCTGGCTGGTCTGCCTACCCGCGCCAGCTGGACTTCGCAGCTTTCCGCTCCATCGCTGATGAGGTGGGCGCACTGCTCTGGACGGACATGGCCCACTTCGCCGGTCTGGTTGCCGCTGGCCTGCACCCGTCCCCGGTGCCGTACTCCGACGTGGTCACCTCCACCGTCCACAAGACGCTCTCCGGCCCGCGCTCGGGTGTGATCCTGGCCAAGAAGGAATGGGCCAAGAAGCTCAACTCCGCCGTGTTCCCGGGGCAGCAGGGCGGTCCGCTCATGCACGTCATCGCTGCGAAGGCCGTGGCCTTCAAGATCGCTGCAGGCGAAGAATTCAAGGAGCGCCAGCAGCGCGTACTGGAAGGCGCGACGATCATTGCCGAGCGTTTGAACGCACCGGACGTTGCCGAGGCAGGCGTGTCCGTGCTGACCGGTGGCACCGATGTGCACTTGGTTCTCGTTGACCTGCGCAACTCCAAGCTGGACGGCCAGCAGGCCGAAGATCTCCTGCACAGCGTTGGCATCACCGTCAACCGCAACGCCGTCCCGTTCGACCCCCGCCCCCCGATGGTCACCTCCGGCCTGCGCATCGGCACCCCGGCACTGGCAACCCGCGGCTTCGGTGCTCCGGAGTTCAGCGAAGTTGCCGAGATCATCGCCGCAGCGCTGAAGGGTGGCGCAGACGTGAACGCCCTGAGCGCCCGCGTAAAGGCCCTGACCGCCAACTTCCCGCTGTACCCCGGCCAGGAAGAATGGTAAAAATGTCCCCAGCTCAAATCCTTGATGGCAAGGCCACAGCCGCTGCCATCAAAGCCGAACTGACAGTTCGTGTGGCAGCCCTCGCTGCCCGAGGAGTCACGCCGGGCCTGGGTACCATCTTGGTTGGCTCGGATCCGGGCTCCCAGTGGTACGTGGGCGGAAAGCACAAGGACTGTGCAGAGGTGGGCATCAAATCCATCCGCATCGATTTGCCGGATTCGGCCACCCAGGATGAAGTCCTGGCTGCCGTCCGTCAGCTGAATGCTGACCCCGCCTGCACGGGCTACATCGTTCAGCTGCCTTTGCCGGCGCACATTGACCAGGACGTGGTGCTTGAAGCCATCGACCCGGACAAGGATGCCGACGGCCTGCACCCGATGAACCTTGGCCGCCTGGTGGCCAATGTCAACCGGCCCATGACGTCCCCACTGCCGTGCACGCCCAAGGGGTGCATTGTTTTGTTGGAGCGTCACGGGATTTCACTGGCTGGCAAGCGCGTGCTGGTGGTTGGCCGCGGCGTGACGATCGGCCGGCCCATGGGTCTGCTGCTCACCCGCCGCGACATCAACGCCACAGCGGTCCTGGCCCACACTGGAACGACGGACCTGGCCGCTGAACTGCGCCTGGCCGACGTGGTCATTGCCGCCGCCGGTTCCCCGCACATGATCAAGGCCGCTGACCTGAAGCCCGGAGCCATTGTTCTGGACGTCGGCGTCAGCCGCGTTGATAACGGCAGCGGAAAAGCTGTTGTCACCGGGGACGTGGAGCCTGCAGCCGCCGAGGTGGCCAGCTGGATCTCCCCGAACCCGGGCGGTGTGGGTCCCATGACCCGCGCCATGCTCTTGGCCAACGTGGTGGAGGCTTCCGAGCGCGCTGCAGCCTAGCTGCGGCTTTTCAATGCGCACCACACGCTTTGGGGCGGCCGACGGCGGAACTTTTGTTCCGGCGTCGGCCGCTTCTTTGCCAGGGGCTGAAGTTTGGTGACCACGGCCTGGCTGCTACCAATACATGAGGGTGGTTTGACCGGACTTTCCGGCCCAGTAGAGACGCAAGCGGGCCACATATTTCTTGCCCTTGAATAGTTTCACGTTGAACGAGGCGTTGCGTTCCTCCCCGCTGTCATCATCGGACTCCAAGTGGCGAAGTTCGCCGTCCACCTCCTCAAACAACACCAGGACAGTGTCCGCCATGCCAAACGTGGACAGCTGGTAGGTGCGGGTTTCCTCCGGAACAATGGTGAAATCTGCTTGCTCGCAGGGTTTGAGCAACAGTGGTGCGGAGCAAAACGCCGTCAAGAACCGTTCTTTCTGGGTCAACGCAGGGTAGAACCGCAGCGCCCATTCCTTGTCGGTGGGGGACAGCCCGCCCGGAGGGTTCAGTCCCTTGCGGTATTGTTCTGGCTCCCTGATGAGCCCGGCCGGAAACCAATATTCCATGACGGAGTCCGGGTCCCAGTTTGAGCCGTCAACTTCCTGTGGACTGAGCTTTTGCAGCACGTTGTGGAATACCTGCAGCCTGGGCCAGAAGTTGGGGGAACCGGCAAAGTAGCTGTAAACCTTCGGCTCGTCCCACACAATCCCGGCGAACGGGTTTTGATGTTCGTGTGGCATGCCCAGCGTATGGCCGATCTCATGCAGCGCGGTGGTCCGGCCATAGCTGTCAGTGAGGTCCCAGCCGAAGTTCATGGTCGGTTCGGTGTTGGCGATCCCGAGCACGTCGCGCCCAATGTAGGACCATGAGCCATCTGTTTGGTCGAAGGCAATCCTGACTTCGGCTTCGCTTCGGGCTGTCACTTCCTTGAAATCGAGCCCCAGGCCCAGTGATTTCCAGTGTGTAAACGCGTCCCTGACAGCCTGCTTCTGCGGTTCGGGGCCGTCGAAGAAGCAGTACCGCAGCACTGTCCCGTTCACCCACTGGGCGTCCATTTGGCGCACGAGCCGCACCCGCTGCTCTGAAACTCCCGGCTCAAACCGTCGAGGCCGGCGGGGCTCGGTTCTGCACACCGGGCGGTTCTCTAACAACTCCATGGTGGTCCTCCTTGACCATTGCGGCGGAGCCAACAAAGAACGGCGGCCCTGCACAATATGCAAAAAATTCCTCCTGCGACGGGTAGCCTGCAGGTTGTCTTCACAGGCTATCCCGGGGCACTGACATTCACAGTGAGGGAGGCTGGTTGCTGCGGTGGTGTTGAAGGAGTGCCGCCTGCACGCGAGACTCCAAGCCCAGTTTCGCCAGCACCCGGGAGACGTGTGTCTTCACTGTCGCTTCCGAGATGCCCAGGTGGCGGCCAATGGAGTAATTCGTCAAGCCTTTCCCCAATGCCTCGAACACTTCGCGTTCCCTGGCTGTCAGCGTGTCCACTTCTGGTGTGGGGTGCTGGCTGGTCCGGTTCCCGCCGCTCCGGCCCGCAGGGCCCCAAACTAATACGAGTCATGATCGAAAGTGGTCAACACCAGCACTTTCGAGAGCCCTCCTGCACAGATGGTTTCTGTAGCCTTCACCCCGTCCAACACCGGCATCCGCAAATCCATGAGAATCACATCCGGTATCAAAGCACGCGCCATGGTGATGGCAGCGTGGTCATCGACCAACAACACCGCGATGCGTCGTTCGCTGGACCCTGTGGGTCCGGAGTTGCAGGTGCCCAGACGCGGAGAATCGCTCATGTGTGACCTCCTGCGGGCTCGATTGCCGCAAGTAGAGAATCTGCAGGCAGTTTCACAAGCGGCAGCTGCAGCACCACCTTCCACAGACCTGCAGCGGAGCCCGCAGCGAGACGTGGACCTGCTATGAGATCGGGGCCTACCGTGAGAGTGCCGCCAACGTGGGCGGCGCGGAACTGCATGCTGGGAATGCCAGTGCCAGTGCCAGTGCCTGCTCCGATGCCCGTGCCGGGGCCAGCACTGCCGGGAGGCATAGGAGGTATGGAAGCGCGGACGTGCACGGGGGAGGCAGGAGCCGTGTGCGCGCCAACTGGCAGTCGATTCGTCACGGTCAGGACAACCCCTGGGGAATGTTCCAGAGTGCCGGAGCCGACGAACGGTACCTGCCCGTAGCCCAGCACGACGTCGACTTCCTGGCCTGGGGCGTGCTTGGCGGCGTTGGCGACTGCCTCGGACAAGATCCGGTAGAGCGCAGTCTGGAGAGGCAGACTAAGGTGCTCGCCGGCGTCGTCCAAGGAATTTGCGTACCGCAGTTCCATGCCGGCGCTGCGGTACTGCCGGAGCAATCCTGTCAGGTCGCTGAGCCGCCCGCCTGCCTCCGCTAGAGCACCGGTGTGAAGAAGCCGGATCATGGCGTTGAGTTCCTCCAGCCCGGCCACACTTTCATCCCGAATCTGGTTCAAAAGCGTCGTGGTGGCGGGGGCAGCAGGAACTGTAGAACCGGCTGCCGACGCGTGCAGGGCAGACGCGTGCAGTGCCGCGCCGGATTGCAGCGCGATGGCGGAAAGCCGGGCGGAGACCACGTCGTGCAGCTCGCGGGCCATGTGCTGACGTTCGCGCTCCAGTGCAAGGTCATGGGCGCTGCGTTGTGCCAGCAGCCGCTGCTCTGCTGCGTCCTGGAGAGCATCTGCGCGGGCAGACTCACTCAGGGCCAAAAGGTTGGCCTTGCGCAGGTTTCCGGCCCATTCCACAGGAGTCAGCAACGTGACAACGGCAATGACGGCCGCGGCGATGGCCGTTGCAGCACTTCTGGACACGAGGAAAGCCGCCAAGACCAGTAAGACCGGCAAGACCCAGGACGCCCGCGCCGCTGCTTGGGATGCTCGGGGTGTTGCAAAGAGCACCAGCGAAAAGAAGAACTCGAACGCAAGCAAAAAGGCGCCGGCATGCCCCGCCAGTGCCAGTCCCACAACAGCAACGCCGCACATCCACCCCATGGCAGCAGGGGATGCCCGGCGCAGCATCACTCCCATACATCCCAGTACCGCAATCGCGGCCCACGCGGAGGCGAAAGTCTGCACCCGCAAGCTGCCGGTGCCGGCAAGATCAACGGCCTCAAGCAGCCAGATAATGGCGAAATAGCCGCCTGCAAGCGCCATGTCCTCCACCTTGATGGTGGCAATGCGGCGCATAGAAAGTTGCCTGTACCCCCGAAGAAGACGGGCGAACGCTGATGCCTTTTCGGCAGGGGCCGTGAGTTCGTCCATGGGCCCACCTTCCGCTGCGACGTCACCGGCAGGCAAGCCGGTTCCAGCGATCTGCAACTAAGGGATGAGCCGCTCATGGTCCCAATGGCCGACGCCGGAGCCGGGCAATGCGGGCAGGCTGGGGTCATGACCACCGCACTTTATGTTCAATTGACTGTCCTGGCGCTCATCGACAGCACTAGCATTGGAACGCTGCTGATCCCGCTGTGGCTGCTGATGCGCCCCGACGCGAAGCGGCTGGCGCCGCGGATCCTGCTGTTTCTGGGTGTTTTGGCAACTTTCTACCTGTTGGTGGGAGTTGCCGTGCTCTCCGGCGCCGGCTGGGTAGTTGGCAGCATGGGCGCTGGTTCGTTAACTCGGCTCCCGGCCATCCAATGGGTCATGGCAGTTGGCGGCGGCGCCATGCTGGCGTACGGGTTGTTCGCCAGTTCGGGAAAGAAGCCGGCCCCTGCCACTGTGCACGCCACTACACACGCCGCCGCCGCTGCTCCGGCACCGGAACCCGCACCCGCCGAGCAGCGGTGGCAGTTGCGCATGGGAACGGCACTTCGCAGCCCCGGCGGGATGGTGGTGTTGGCATTGTTGGCAGGGTTGCTGGAACTTCCCACCATGCTGCCGTACCTTGCGGCCATCGGGTTTCTGACGAATTCGACGCTCCCCATGACCGCTCAGCTGCTTATTCTGTGCGTCTATTGCCTGGTCATGCTCGTGCCGGCACTGGTGTTGCTGACCCTGCGCCTGACCCTGGACAGTCGACTGGATGGAGTGCTGCAGCGCTTCGGTTCGCAGATGAGTAAGTTCTCAGCTGGCACCCTGCCATGGGTGGTCGGCATTGTGGGTTTCCTGCTGCTGCGATCAGGGCTGTCACTGCTGGCGCCGATGGCGCCGTGGAACCCTTTCAAGTAGGACAGTGCCGCCGCCCAACCCCGGTTCGTTCGCCTGTGGTGGAAGCAGGTCTCGGGGTTTGCTGGGATTTGAGAGAATGGATGCATGACTTCTCTTGGAACCGGTAAAATGTCCAAACCCGGTAAATTCACAGGCCTGGGCACCATTGTGCTGGCCCTAGTTTTCTTGGTCGCGCTGGTGTTTGCCGCCAACAACAGCACCGTGCTCGGCTGGATTATCGCCATCCTGGCGTTCGGCTGGCTGGTCCTGTCCACCGTGGTCTACATCGGGGTGCACAAAGCCGCCGCGTTTGGTGCCCGGCAGGTGCACCTGGCGCAGGCGCAGATGGCCCAGCAGAACAGTGCCAATGCCCCGTCCGACGCCGGCACGCGCCTCGTGTCGCAGGAATCCGGTTCGCGCTCTGCTGAGAAAGCACGCGAACTCAAGCTGGACCACTCCTTCAAGATCATCAACGTCCAGGTTGGTGTCGTGCGCGAATACTTGGGCAAGGACCCCGAGATGGTGGCCCGCGCCCTGGATACGATTGACATCACCGCCGCCAACGGGCGCGGCATGATCAACCC
The DNA here is from genome assembly GCF_017353415.1 of Arthrobacter sp. E3. GTDB lineage: Bacteria > Actinomycetota > Actinomycetes > Actinomycetales > Micrococcaceae > Specibacter. Next base: position 11,014 of record NZ_JAFMPX010000036.1, on the reverse strand, counting down.
CAACTGGGAAGCCCACGAAGCCAAGATGGATGCGGCCATGGCTAAGAAGAACGCGGAGCGCCAAGCAGCCAACGCGCAGAACCAGACGCAGGCCGGCACTGGCAACGGATCCGGTGACGAACCGGTTAGCGGCGTCATCATCGACTAGTCCCCACGCCCACCCAACGCTCGCAAGCTCGCGTCGGGGCCCTCGGGCGCGTGGGCCCACCCACGCCCACCCAACGCTCGCAAGCTCGCGTCGGGGCCCTCGGGCGCGTGGGCCCACCCACGCCCTCCCAACGGGTGTCCGCTGGTGCGTGGGCTTATAACGTGCCAAGACGGTCATGGCAGCGAAACGAACGCGGTGACCATGGAATCACGAGCCACTGCAGGTAAGGTTGAACAAGTGAGCAAAGGTATTCAAAACGGTCGATTGAGGATCGCAAGCGTCAATGTCAACGGCATCCGTGCCGCCTACAAAAACGGTATGGCTCCGTGGCTGGCGGAGCGCGATGTAGACATTCTGTGTCTGCAGGAGGTGCGTGCACCCGACGCCATCGTGGAGGGGTTCCTCGGCGAAGAATGGCACCTGCTGCACGCCGAAGCTGAAGCCAAGGGCCGGGCAGGGGTGCTGATCGCCACCCGCAAGGACGTGCTTGAGCCGGTGGCAACCCGTGTTGGCATTGGTGATGACTACTTCGCCACCACCGGACGCTGGGTTGAGGCCGACTACGAGCTCAACGGCGCGGACGGCACAGCCACAACGTTGACGGTTGTCAGCGCCTATGTTCATTCAGGTGAGGTGGGCACGCCCAAACAAGACGACAAGTTCCGTTTCCTTGACACCATGATTTCCCGCCTGCCGCAACTGGCTGCAGGAAGCGAACACGCCTTGGTGGTGGGCGACCTCAACGTTGGGCACAAGACGTTGGACATCAAGAACTGGAAGGGCAACGTCAAGCGGTCAGGATTCCTGCCGGAAGAGCGCGCCTACTTTGACAGGTTCTTTGGCGAGGAGATCGGCTACAAGGACGTGGCCCGCGAACTTGCCGGGGAAGTAGACGGCCCCTACACCTGGTGGTCCAACCGTGGGCAGGCCTTCACCAATGACACCGGCTGGCGTATCGACTACCACATGGCCACCCCAAACCTTGCCAGCAAGGCGCTGACATCAGTGGTGGACCGGGCAGAATCCTACGAAGCCCGATTCTCCGACCACGCCCCCCTGGTTGTCGACTACAAGTTCTAAAGGACCCACGTTTCCATGAGTGAAATCTCTGCCCGCCCCCGCGTGTTGTCGGGTATGCAGCCCTCCGGCGATTCCCTGCACTTGGGAAACTACCTGGGCGCCCTGGTCAATTGGGTGAAGAATCAGGACAACTACGACACCTTGTTCTTCATCCCGGACATGCACGCCATCACGGTGACGCAGGACCCTGCTGAACTGCTTGCCCGCACTCGCAAGACTGCAGCGCAGTACATCGCCGGCGGCATCGACGTGGAACGGTCCACGTTGTTTGTGCAGTCACATGTGCCCGAGCACGCCCAGCTGGCCTGGGTGCTCAACTGCATCACCGGCTTTGGCGAGGCGTCACGCATGACCCAGTTCAAGGACAAGTCGGCCAAGGGCGGTGCCGAGACGGCCAGTGTTGGCCTTTTCACCTACCCCGTACTCATGGCCGCGGACATCTTGCTCTACCGTCCTGAAGGTGTTCCTGTTGGAGATGACCAGCGCCAGCACGTGGAGCTGGCCCGTGATTTAGCCAAACGCTTCAACCATCGCTTTGGTGACACGTTTGTGGTCCCGGAGGCTTTCATCCAAAAGGAAGGCGCCAGGATTTATGACCTGCAAAATCCGACGGCGAAGATGTCCAAGTCCGCTTCCGGCCCCAACGGACTGATCAATATCCTTGATGAACCCAAGGTGACGGCCAAGCGCATCAAGTCAGCCGTGACCGACGCCGACACCGTCATTGCACACGACCGCGCGGCCAAGCCCGGCGTAACGAACCTGTTGGAGATCCTCTCGACGCTGACGGACACACCGGTGGAGAAGCTGGTGGCCGGGTACGAGGGCAAAATGTACGGGCATCTAAAGGTGGATGTGGCCGACGCCGTGGTGGAACGACTTGAACCCATCCGGCGGCGCACCCTTGAGCTGCTTGATGATCCAGGCGAACTCGATGTGCTGCTCGCCCGCGGTGCTCAGAAGGCTCGTGAACTCGCGTCGGTGACCTTGGCGGACGTGTACGCCAAGGTAGGTTTTCTTCCTCCGCTTGGGGCGGTCGGCTAGCCGTGCCGGGCATTGGTCAGAGCGGCGCCTCTGCGGCCCCACACGACGACGGCCTGGGGGTCATCATTTCCCTGCCCCCGGAACTTTCTGCCGAGCTTAGCGCACGCCGGGCGTTCTACGCAGGCCCGGATGCCGCCGTCGTGCCTCCCCACATCACACTGGTTTCCGGGATGGCAAGCCATTCGTGGGAGGAAGCGGCCGCACATGTCCGGAAGGTCGCAGCAGCGGGGCAGCCCTTTGCGCTCTCACTAAGCGGGACCGGGACGTTTGAGCCCGTATCCCCAGTGGTCTACTTAAACGTGGCCGCCGGAGCGCAAGCGTGCACTACGCTGCACGGGAAATTGCTGGCCGGGCCGGTGGAGCATCTGCTGGAGTTTGATTTTCACCCTCATTTGACCATTGCCCACGACCTGGACGATGAAGCCATGGCACGTGCAAAGACGGAAATGGCTGGCTTTGAGGCAGAATTTCAGGTCAACAGCATAGGGCTTTTTGACTATGTGTCAGGTGGTTGGGCGCTGCGCGAGGAGCTGAAACTTGGGGAACAGCGAAAACGCTGAATCCGCGCCGGTTGGCGGACAATTCCTGGGCTTAACCGCCCCTGGCGTTAGGGGCAAGAGGCCCCTCGCAGCCCCGGCGAAGGCGCCGCCAAGCCCGCTTGACCGGAGGGCTCTGGCGACGTGGTCCGCGGCCAAGCGAACAGACTTCCGTGATGCCCGCAAGCAGGGGATGGTTGTCCCACAGGCCTTTGCGCTGATCCAGTGGATTGGTGCGTGGGCGGCCAACATGTTCCCGCTGCGGGTGTGGAATTTGTACATTCGACGCCGCGGGCCGCTGTTGGCCGCGGGCAACGCGTACTTGATGTTCTTCTCTGTCGGTGCCATGTTGGTTGCCGGCTTCGCCGTTTTTGGCATGGTGGCTGCGGATAACGACGTGCTGCGTGACGCCGTCATCGATCTGGTTGCCGGCAGTACGCCCGGCCTGATTGACACCGGCGACGGCGGCTTGGCCTCGCCGGAACAGCTCCTGGGCGCGGGCAGCTTCGGTCTGACGCTGATCATCTCCCTGGCGGCCTTGCTCATTACGGCCATGAGTTGGATCAACGGCTTGCGTGAGGGCATCCGGTCATTGCTTGGTCTTGCACGGGACAGGACCAACCCGGTGCTGTCGAAGGTGCGCGACGGTTCGACCTTGATTATTTTGGCCATTGCCCTTGTACTGACAAGCATCTTGGGCCTGATCAGTACCGCAGCCATGGGCACAATCAGTGATTTGCTGGGTTGGGGAACGTTCCTGACAGGTGCGGCGACACAAATAGGGTCCGTACTGCTGATGTTCATTTTGGACTCGGCCGTGGCCATCATCATGTTCAGTATCGCTTCCCGGGTGAGCATGCCACGCCGGGTGCTGTTGCTGGCAGCGGCGTTTTCCGGTGCCGGTGCCACCGTGCTGCGCTTCTTCAGCGCACTGCTCTTGAATGGAATCACCAGCAATGCCCTGCTGGCTCCCTTTGCCGTGATCTTGGGCTTGTTCGTCTGGTTCTATCTACTCAGCCAGGTGTACTTGATTTCCGCTGCAATTGCGGCCATCAGCGCGGCGGACCTGCGGAACCGACCGGCCCTTCGCTGAGCCACTTGCCGGGATTCGGCATACGGGATTCGGCATACACAACACAAAAGCGCCGCACCCCTGACGGGGAGCGGCGCTTTTGACTGTCAGCTAGTCGGTAAGCCCAGTCGGTCAGTCAATGCTAGACCTGGCGTGAGAGGATGGCCTGCTTGACCTCGGCAATGGCCTGCGTGACCTGGATGCCGCGGGGGCATGCTTCGGTGCAGTTGAAGACGGTGCGGCAGCGCCACACGCCTTCCTTGTCGTTGAGGATTTCCAGACGCATGTCGCCGGCGTCATCGCGCGAATCAAAGATGAAACGGTGTGCGTTGACAATGGCAGCGGGGCCGAAGTACTGACCGTCGGTCCAGAACACGGGGCAGGATGACGTGCACGCGGCACACAGGATGCACTTGGTGGTGTCGTCAAACCGTGCGCGTTCTTCGGCGGACTGCAAGCGCTCCTTGGTGGGGGCGTGGTCGCGGTTGATCAAGAAGGGCATGATCTCACGGAAGGACTGGAAGAACGGCTCCATGTCCACAATGAGGTCCTTCTCCACGGGCAGGCCCTTGATGGGCTCGACCAGGATCGGCTTGGACGTGTCAAGATCCTTGAGCAGAGTCTTGCAGGCCAGGCGGTTGCGGCCATTGATGCGCATGGCATCGGAACCGCACACGCCGTGCGCACAGGAACGACGGAAGGACAGCGAGCCGTCCTGCTCCCACTTGACCTTGTGCAGGGCATCCAACACGCGGTCGGTGCCGTACATGGTCATGCGGAAGTCTTCCCACTTCGACTCGTCCGAGAACTCGGGGTCGTAGCGGCGGACACGCAAGGTGACGTCGAACGTGGGGATTTCCCCACCGCCACCCAAGTGGGCGGGAAGTTCAATCTTGGATGCCGGCTCCGGGGCGGATTCGGCAGTTTCTACGGGGCTCATTAGTACTTCCTTACCATCGGCTGGTAGCGCGTGATGACAACGGGCTTGGTCTCCAAGCGGATTCCGGCGATGTGCTCGGCGGAGCTTTCAGCGGTGACAGCAACATCCTTGAATGCCATGGAGTGCTTCATGAACTTCTCGTCGTCGCGGTCCGGGAAGTCCTCGCGGTAGTGCCCGCCACGTGATTCCTGGCGGTGTAGGGCAGCGACGGTCATGACCTTGGCCAGTTCGAGCAGGAAGCCAAGCTCCACGGCCTCGAGCAGGTCAAGGTTGAAGCGCTTGCCCTTGTCCTGGACGGTGATGCGAGAGTAGCGCTCCTCGAAGGAGGCGATGTCGGCAAGGACCTTGTCGATGGACGTGGCGGTGCGGAACACCTGCATGTTGGCGTCCATGGTGTCCTGCAGTTCCTTGCGGATCGCAGCCACCTTTTCGCCGCCGTCGGAGACGCGCACGTGCTCCAGCAGAGCCACCGTGTCAGCCTCCGGGTTCTCCGGCAGGTCAACAAAGTCGGCCCCCTTGGCGTACTCGGCAGCGGCCACACCGGCGCGCTTTCCGAAAACGTTGATGTCCAGCAGGGAGTTGGTTCCCAAACGGTTTGAACCGTGGACGGAGACACAGGCAACCTCACCGGCAGCATATAGGCCGGGGATGATGGTGTCGTTGTCCTGCAGGACCTCGGTGGTGATATTCGTGGGAACGCCGCCCATGGCGTAGTGCGCTGTAGGGAAGACAGGGACCGGCTCCGTGTACGGCTCCACGCCGAGGTAGGTGCGGGCGAACTCGGTGATGTCCGGGAGTTTGGCGTCAATGTGCGCCGGTTCCAGGTGGGTCAGGTCAAGGAGTACGTAGTCCTTGTTCGGGCCGCAGCCGCGGCCTTCACGGACTTCGTTGGCCATGGAACGGGCCACGATGTCGCGCGGGGCCAAGTCCTTGATGGTCGGGGCGTAGCGTTCCATGAAGCGCTCACCCTCGGAGTTGCGCAGGATGGCGCCTTCGCCGCGGGCGGCCTCGGAGAGCAGAATGCCCAAACCGGCCAAACCCGTCGGGTGGAACTGGAAGAACTCCATGTCCTCCAGCGGGATGCCCTTGCGGAACGCGATGCCCATGCCGTCGCCGGTCAGGGTGTGGGCGTTGGAGGTTGTCTTGAAGACCTTGCCCGCGCCGCCGGTGGCCAAAATAACGCTCTTGGCTTGGAACACGTGCAGTTCGCCCGTGGCCAGGTCATAGGAGACGACGCCTGCAATGCGCTTTTGCAGGTAGACGGTACCGTCTTCTCGAGTGGCTTCTTCTTCAACGGTCAGCAGGTCCAAAACGTAGTACTCGTTGTAGAACTCGACGTTGTGCTTGACGCAGTTTTGGTACAGGGTCTGCAGAATCATGTGGCCGGTGCGGTCTGCTGCGTAGCAGGCGCGGCGCACGGGGGCCTTGCCGTGGTCGCGGGTGTGGCCGCCGAAGCGACGCTGGTCAATGCGGCCTTCAGGGGTGCGGTTGAACGGCAGGCCCATCTTCTCCAGGTCAATGACGGCGTCGATGGCTTCCTTCGCCATGACCTCCGCAGCGTCCTGGTCCACCAAGTAGTCGCCACCCTTGACGGTGTCAAAGGTGTGCCACTCCCAGTTGTCCTCTTCCACGTTGGCCAGTGCGGCGCACATGCCACCCTGAGCGGCGCCGGTGTGGGAGCGGGTGGGGTAGAGCTTGGTCAGGACAGCAGTGTGGGCACGCTGGCCGGATTCAATGGCGGCACGCATTCCTGCGCCACCGGCCCCGACGATTACGACGTCGTATTTGTGGACCTGCATACTGGATGCTCTTTCTCTCATTTACTGCATTAAAAGCTGGTGATCACTTCATGCGTCCCAAACCATGCGGCCCGGGAGTGTTCCCACAAGTTGAGTTAGGGAACGGTGCAGAAGGACGGAAGGTCAATGACGGCGCCGGCGGGGCAGGGATCAAAGGTGAAGATGACCAGGGTGCCCAAAACAATGATGACGGCGGAGGCAACATACAGCACGGCCTTGAGGGTCATGCGTGTGCCGTCGCGGTCTGCGTAGTCATTAATGATGGTGCGCACGCCGTTGCTACCGTGAAGCATGGCCAGCCACAGCATGGCCAGGTCCCAGATCTGCCAGAACGGATCGGACCACTTACCGGCCACGAAGCCGAAGTCGATGGCGTGGATGCCCTCGCCAACCATCAGGTTCACGAACAGGTGCCCAAAGATCAGCACAATCAGCACCACGCCGGAGAGGCGCATGAACAGCCAGGCGATCATCTCAAAGCTGGAGTGGGAGGCCTTGTTGCGTTTGTACTTGGGTGATTGCGCACTGTTGGAACGCGGCGCAGCTATTGAATCGGCGCTCATGCTAGTTTCCCCCCAAGTTAGAGAAGACGATGGTGAGGTGGCGGATCAGGAACGGGATCATGGTCACGGCCCACAGACCAAGCACAGCCCACAGCATCTGGCGCTGGTACTTGGGGCCCTTCTTCCAGAAGTCAACGGCAATGACGCGCAGGCCGTTAAAGGCGTGGAACACTATTGCTGCGACGAGAGCAGCCTCGCCCAGTCCCATAATGGGGTTTTTATACGCCCCAATGACTGCTGTGTACGCTTCCGGGGACACTCGCACCAAGGAGGTGTCCAGGACGTGCACCAACAAGAAAATAAAAATCACTACACCGGTAATTCGATGTCCCACCCAGGACCACATGCCTTCTCGGCCGCGGTACAGAGTGCCAGCTGGTTTTGTCGGCACTGAATAACCTTCCCTGCATCACCGTTGCGCTGGCGTGGTTCCACGCGGGGAAACGCACACGGCGTGAGCACTCATACTTGCTGCCTAATTTAGGCTTCGCTAACAGCATATTCAACTTAGGCGCTCCTTGCCGCATGCGACAAATTACAGCTTGGTCTCAAATACCTGTTGCACATTGAGTCTAGTGCCCCGCTGCCGCTCTGCCGTTGAAGCACGACGGCGCGCTGCCGGACTACGACCCTGGGTGGAAGTTTAGTGCCAAAGCGCCACGGCTTCCACGGCTGGGGCCGTCTAGTCGCTTATGGTTGTCATGATGAATACGCAAAATTTTCCTGCTCCCGGTCACCCTGCAGCGGACCCCATGGACAGGTTTTACGCAGTGATCCCGGCAGGCGGTGTGGGCACCAGGTTGTGGCCTTTGTCGCGGGCGGCGGCACCCAAATTCCTGCATGACCTCACTGGCAGTGGCAGCACGCTGATCCGTGCCACCTACGACCGTCTGGAACCGCTCAGCGGAAGCAAAGTCATGCTCGTTACAGGGGATGCGCACCGGGAAGCAGTGTGCCGGCAGCTTCCCGAGATAGCGGATGAGAACCTCGTTCTGGAGACTGAGCCGAAGGATTCAGGGGCTGCGATTGGGCTTGCCGCAGCCATTTTGTTCCTGCGCGATCCGGACACCATCATGGGTTCCTTCGCCGCAGACCAGGTCATCAGCCCGGTGGAAAAATTCCAGGACGCCGTCCGTGAGGCCATCTACACGGCGGCCACGGGAAAGATCGTCACGATTGGCATCAAGCCCACCCACCCCTCGACGGGCTTTGGCTACATTCGCATGGGCGCACCCCTTGACGTGGAAGGCGCCCCGAGCGCACGGACCGTGGAGAAGTTCGTGGAAAAGCCGTCTGCGGAAATCGCCGAACAGTACCTTGCAAGCGGTGAATACAACTGGAATGCCGGTATGTTCGTCGCACCAGTGGAATTAATGCTCCGCCACCTGAAAGCCAACGAGCCTGCCCTCTATGAAGGACTCATGGAAATCGCGCTTGCTTGGGATACGCCGGAGTGGATCGCCGTGAAGAAGCGGGTCTGGCCCACGCTGCCGAAGATCGCCATTGACTACGCCGTGGCCGAGCCGGCAGCCGACGCTGGCGATGTTGCCGTCATTCCTGCCGACTTCAGCTGGGACGACGTCGGCGACTTTGCCGCCATCGCCCGTCTGAGCAGCGCCAAGGAGAACAACAACGTCAAAGTCATCGGTGAAGGCGCCCGCGTCTTCACCGAGGACAGCACCGGGATCGTGGTGACAGACACCAAACGCGTCATCGCGCTGATAGGCATCCAGGACGTCGTCGTGGTGGACACCCCCGACGCGCTCTTGGTAACTACCCGTGCCCATTCCCAACTGGTGAAGAAGGCAGTGGACGGGCTCAAGGCCAAGGGCGACACCGACGTGCTCTAGTCCCCGGCCGCTCCCACTGCTCGCAAGCTCGCAGCACGGTGCACTACGCTGGCGCAAGCCGGGAGTAACGGACGTACGCCAATGACGTCACAGCCGCCGGAGATGGTTAGAGTTTGACTTGTGCGCAATTACTCGCTGGAAACAGAACCGACCGAGCTGGTAGGCCCGTGGCTTGAGCCCCTGTTGGAAGAGGTCGTTGAATTCAGGCGTGACCTTCACGCCCATCCGGAACTGTCGTTCCAGGAGTTCCGCACCTCCGGCAAGATCTATGACCGCCTTGTTGTGGCAGGCCTCTCCCCACGCCGTCTTGACGGTACCGGCGTCATTGTTGACGTAGGCGAGGGGGACATTGCGACGGCGTTGCGCGGGGACATTGATGCCCTGCCCATCGTGGAGGAGACCGGCCTGCCGTTTGCCTCCCGCAACCACGGCGTCACGCACGGTTGCGGACACGACTTCCACACTGCCACCATGCTGGGCATTGCCCTGGTGCTTGCTCGCATGCACGAACACACTCCACTCGGTGGGCGCATCAGGATCATCTTCCAGCCCGCCGAGGAAACCATGCCCGGCGGAGCGCTTTCCTGCATTGACCAGGGAGCCCTGGACGGTGTGCCGCGCATCATGGCATTGCACTGCGACCCGCGCATCGAAGTGGGCAAGATCGGCACCCGGATCGGGCCCATCACCAGCGCCTCGGACACCATCAAGATTGAACTTTCCGGCCGCGGCGGCCACACTTCCCGCCCGCACCTGACCGAGGACCTGGTGTTCGCACTGGCCCAAATTGCGATCAGTGTCCCGGCGGTACTGTCCCGCCGGGTGGATGTCCGCAGCGGCGTCTCCGTCGTGTGGGGGCAGATCCATGCTGGTTCGGCGCCCAATGCCATCCCCGGACAGGGCGTCATGAGCGGCACCATGCGCTGTCTTGACCGCGAGGCGTGGCACGCGGCGGGGGAGTTGCTTGACGACGTCGTACAGCAGATTGCTGCACCCTTTGGCGTGGATGTACATCTGGAACACACGCGCGGAGTGCCCCCAGTGGTCAACTCCGAACATGAAACTGCCGTCATTGAAGCAGCGGCCCGCGCTGAACTTGGCGAGGACACTGTGGTGTTGGCGCCGCAATCAATGGGCGGGGAGGACTTTGCCTGGTTCCTGCAGGGTATTCCCGGCTCCTTGATGAGGCTGGGCACCCACGTCCCCGGCGGCGAGGAATACGACCTGCACCGCGGTGACTACATTGTGGACGAACGCGCACTTTCCGTCGGTGTTCGCGTGCTGTGCGCTGCCGCCCTGAGGGTGCTGCGCGACGCTGCTGAACAGTAGATCGAACCTGCGCGGGCCTGCTGGAGGTAAGCCTCCGGCGCGCGCCCCGGATCACAAACATGTAACGGTTCCCCAACGATGGCCCGTGGTTCCGGTCCGCCACTACCGGCGGGTACGAAAGTGCCACTAGTGTGTGATGCATAGCGCCGCAATGCTGGGGTGCGCCAACGCAAGCCGATGTCCGCCACAGACCTGAAGAACAGTGTTCCAGTTTGGGCGGACGGCCCGGTTTGCCTTCGGGGCGATTCCTTCACTGCGGCGGTCCCACACCACATGGAGGAACCTTGAAGAACCGTCTTCTAAACACCGTCAAGCGCGGAGCCATCGTAGGAACTGTCGCAGTGAGCGCCATGGCTTTGCTGCTCACCGGCTGCGGCGAAGCCCCGCCGGCCCCGGGCGGGGGCAGCACGGAAAACGCTGCGGCAGCCAACTATCTGGGTTGCATCGTCTCTGACTCCGGCGGATTTGATGACCAGTCCTTCAACCAGTCCTCCTACGAAGGCCTGCAGAAGACGGTTAAAGACTTAGAACGTGTTGGGAAAGCCTGTGGTGTTTTCCGGGTGACTATCCCAGGCTGCAGGTCCAGCATTGAATCATGAAGGATGTTTCGGCTCCGCGTCCCTATCCCTCGGACCTGACGGATGAGGAGTGGT
>NZ_JAFMPX010000035.1 GCF_017353415.1 Arthrobacter sp. E3 | reverse complement strand
AATGAACTGGGCACGCTCCGTGCCACGATCCTGAATCAACGCATCCAAAGACTCAAGCCACTCGGCAGTCTCATCCGGATCACGATCAGGAAGCTGGTTAGTCAACCCGCTAAGGATATGGGAGTTCGTATCTCCTGCAGCCACGTCCGACCTCTCTTAAAAGCAGTGTGGGGTGCCCATTGCTCTGGCGATGGGCGTGTTTATTCACTCTAGACCGCGGGTGCCCGTTGTGCGTAGCTCCGCATAGGGCATGAACACCGCTGCTGCCAGGGTAGCCGTCCAAAAAGGGGGAACTCGTGCAGGTTGCGTAATGTATATCACATATTCGGGCTGTCCCGTGCAGGGTCCGCCTGCCAGGAGTCGTTAAGTAGAGGCAATCTGGGCTCACCCCCTAGACTGGGGTTTACTGACCAACAACCAGCGCGTAAGCGTTGAATGCAGGAGGAATAACGTGAGCGAGGCCGACGCCGGCACTGTTGCCAAGGTGGCAGGCAATTTGGGGTTCAAGGATGGAGATCTCATCCAGGAACTCGGATATGACGACGACGTTGATTTTGAACTGCGCGATAGCATTGAAGGCCTGATTGGCTCGGAAATGTTTGATGAGGAGGACCACGACGTTGTTGACGCCGTCGTCTTCTGGTGGCGCGCGGATGATGGCGACCTAGTGGATGCCCTGGTGGATTCACTGACAACCTTGGATGAAGGTGGGATCGTATGGATCCTCACACCGAAGCCGGGCCGGGATGGTTACGTCCCGCCAGCTGACATCCAGGAAGCTGCCCCCACGGCAGGGCTGCATGTCACCACCACTGCAGGGGTTTCCGCTGACTGGGCAGCATCGCGCCTGGTTCCACGCAAACGCCAGTAATGCCCGACGCCGGCACACGCCAGAGCTTGCAGGTAGGGGACTGCGCCCCCGACTTCACGCTGTCCAATCAATTTGGTGAGCCAATTTCGTTCAGCGGACAGAGGGGCACTGCTGTGGCACTGGTGTTCTACCCCTTCGCCTTCTCCAGAATTTGCACCGGGGAACTGGGTGAGCTGCGGGACCATCGTGCGGAGTTCACTGCCGCTGGCGTGCGACTGCTGGCCGTGTCCGTGGACAGCAAATACACCCTGCGTGCCTATTCTGAAACAGAAGGCCACGGCTTTGACCTGCTGGCTGATTTTTGGCCGCATGGGGAGGTTTCCGCCGCCTATGGTGTTTTCGATGCCGTGCGCGGCATGGCTGGGCGCAGCACCTTCCTCATCTCGGAGGACGGGACCATAGCTGATGCCTTCAGCACCCCCACAGGGCAGGCACGCCCACTTGCACGCTACCGCCAGGCATTGGCGCGGCTCTAGCGATGGGAAGCTGAGAACATGGATAAAGTGCGTCCAGGCATCGGCGAGACTGCTCTGGTGCGTGCCGCCTGGGAGCGTCCGGAAGCCGGTAACGGTGAGAGCGCCCGAGCTGGAATGCTGGCGCCTGCCGACATCGAAGTTCTTGAAGGAATCGCAGCGCTGTTGGGAGATCATTCAGCTGCGCTGCTGACCGGAGCCGGGCTGAGCACGGATTCCGGCATTCCTGACTACCGTGGACCAAATTCACCGCCACGGCAACCGTTGAGTTACCAGGAATTTATGGGTGACCCCCTACTGCGCCAACGCTACTGGGCCAGGAACCATGTTGGCTGGACACATCTGCACCATGCCAAACCCAATGCTGGTCATTATGCTGCGGAGGCGTTGGAACGTGGTGGACGGTTGAGTGGGATCATCACGCAAAATGTTGATCGCCTGCATGAGAGCGCAGGCGCTGGCAACGTGGTGGACTTGCATGGTCGTTTTGACCAGATTGTGTGCATGACATGCCACAACACCTTTTCGCGGGCATTTCTTGCCAACCTCCTGGACGAGTTGAATCCAGGCTTCCTTGATGCCGTGAGCGATGCCGGAGGAGTGTCGGCGGCTCCCGATGCCGACGCCGAGCTGGAGTCTGAGAAGCTGATCCGTTCCTTTACGCCAGCAACATGCCCGTTGTGCGGTGGCATGCTCAAGCCCGACTTCGTGTTTTTTGGGGAAAATGTGCCCAAGGACAGGGTTGAACGGTCCTACGCCATGGTGGATTCCGCCAACATGCTGCTCGTTGCAGGGTCTTCCTTGACTGTCATGAGCGGGCTGCGTTTTGTAAAGAAGGCTGCCAAGGACGGAAAGCCGGTGGTCATCATTAACCGGGGTACCACACGGGGAGATTCGTTGGCCCGGATCAAATTGGAAGCAGGTGTGGGGGAGAGCCTGGGCTGGTTGGTCGACGCCTTGAAACTCGATTGGCGTATTCCCTAAATCATCATGTACAGTAGTTTCTCGTTGGTCCGGCCAACAAGCACACAGCTTGGAACTGGAAGCAATGAAATGGGTCTTTAGCTCAGCTGGTAGAGCGCCACGTTTACACCGTGGATGTCATCGGTTCGATCCCGGTAGGACCCACCAAAGGAAAGCCCCGCGGCATCAAGACAAACAATCTTGAAATCGCGGGGTTTTTTGTTGTGCCCAGTGGAACCGTTGCGCTCGTGGGCCGCGCCGCCTTCGCGGGCGAAACATACACAGCGTTACTTACGCAGGGCCGCCGTCGGCTCCGGGATGACCTGCTCCAGTGCCGTCTCGCTGGCCTCGGACGGTTCGCCATCGAGGGTGTCTGCGTTGATCACGGAAGGCTCGGACCGCCGGCGAAACAAGCGCCCGAGCAAGAAAGCGGCTACAACAGACACGAGGCACCAGCATACGACGAACACGATGATCTGCCAGATCATGAGCTCTCCTGTTCGAATCGGAACTTGCCATCACACAGAGCGTCGGCATCGGTTCAGCCAGTGGCTGCTTCCGAAGCATCCAGGATGCCTTCGTCGTCAGTTACTCTCCTCAGATAGTGTAGCTGTGACTGCGGCCCCGCAACATACCAAGGCCAATAGGGCCTTGACATACTCAACCGCCGTGTCTGAGTGGTTGACCCACTCGAAACTTCGCCAGCAGTGAAAAACGGGTGTTTAGGATTCCCCAACTCCGCAACGGCCGGGGCGTACACTTGAAACGCCCCGTCGGCTTCCCGGCAGGCTTCGCCTTATTCCCAGCCAAGTATGAGCGCAGAACAACGTTGTTCGAACACCCGCGCATACATCCATCCCTGAGAGAAAGCACACGCCATGAAGACTACAGGCGGCACGCCCGAACTTAGCCCACAGCAGCAGCTGGAGGCCTACGGGTACAAACAGGAGCTCAAACGTTCCCTCTCGACAGCTGACCTTCTGATCTATGGCCTCATCTTCATGCTTCCGATTGCGCCCTAGGCCATTTTTGGTGTGGTGTACAACGCTGCCGGCGGCATGGTCCCGCTGGTTTATTTAATTGGGCTCATTGCCATGATTTTTACGGCGCTGGCGTACCAGCAGATGGCGAAGGCCATCCCGTTGGCCGGTTCAGTCTTCTCTTATGTGGGTCGTGGCATTCACCCCAATGTGGGATTCTTTGCCGGTTGGGCAATTCTTCTTGACTATCTGCTTGTACCCACGCTGCTGTATGTGTTCGCGGCTGAATCCATGGTGGGAATCTTCCCGGATTCCCCGCGCTGGGTGTGGGCGTTGATATTCGTAGCCATCAACACGGCCATCAACCTCATGGGAGTCAGCTCGATGAAGTTGATGAACCGGATCTTCTTGGCCATCGAGCTCATCTTCGTGCTGATTTTCGTAGTTATTGCAATCGTGGCACTCACCGGGGGAACCATCCCCGGGGCCGCCTTCACCATCGATCCGCTATGGGACGCAAGCCGCATCAGCGGTCCGCTATTGGCTGGCGCACTATCGATAGCAGTCCTGAGCTTCCTGGGCTTCGACGGAATAGCGACCCTGTCCGAGGAGGCTTCCGGCGGACGAAAGTCAGCCGGGCGGGCGATGGTGCTTGCGCTGTGCATAGTGGCGTTCCTGTTCATTTTGCAGACCTGGCTTGCTAGCGCCCTCGCTGGCGGGCGAGAATCGTTCAGCGACAACGAAGCTGGGAACGCTTTCTTTACTATCGTGCAGGCTGCATCGAATACTGGCTGGATGACTGCATTCTTCGCCGTGAACGTACTTGCCGTTGGTATCGCCAACGCCATGGCTGCTCAGGCTGCAACCTCTCGTCTGCTCTTTTCGATGAGCCGCGACCGTCAGCTGCCCAAGTTCCTGAGCCGCCTCAACCACCGCCAAGTACCCAGGAACGCCATCATTTTGGTGTCGGTCGTTTCAGCGATCTTGGTGTTGTTCTTTGTAGGACAGATCGACCTGATCTCGTCGCTCGTGAACTTCGGGGCCCTATTCAGCTTCATGTTGCTGCACGTGGCCGTCGTCGTGCTCTACATTGGTCGAAAGAAATCGCGCAACTTCCTGCTACACCTTGTGGCACCCATCATCGGGTTTCTCATTTTGGGTTACGTTCTACTCAACGCCAATATTGATGCCAAAGTTGGCGGCATTGTTTGGTTGGTCGTGGGCGCCGCAGTCTTCGCGTATTACCGGAAAACAGGCCGCAAAACCGACCTGGCTGGTGAGGAAGACTTGAACGCCGTTCAGGTTCCTGCCAGCGTTGAGCAAGAAGGGCCGTAGCTCGTGGAACACTTTTTGGACAAGTCATTCGGCAAGTTCGGTTTTTCTGCCGCTGAAGTGCCGGCACTTCGCATTGCGCCAGGCACCGGTGAGGTGATTGGCTTTGAAACGAGCGACGAAGTCTATCGCCAACTGCACGAGCATGGCGATATGGACAAACTCACAGTTGGGATAAACCCGATCACTGGTCCGGTCTACATCGAGGGGGCCGCGGTTGGTGACGCTTTGGCTGTGACCATCCATGAGATTCGCCTCAAGGATCGTGGATGGTCCGTGAGTCTACCCGGCGTCGGAGCATTGCAGCACGTGATGGGCGAGGATATCGTTGCCCGGCGCGTACCTATCGACGACGCTGGCGTGCATGTGACGGACCGGCACACGTTTGCCCCACGGCCGATGATCGGATGCATTGGAACGGCTCCAGCCGTAGGCTCCAATTCGACGATTCTGCCCAGCTATGGGCAGGGTGGAAACATGGATCTCACCGAGTGCCGCCCGGGATCCATTATCTACTTACCCGTCATGGTCGAAGGAGCCTATCTGTCGATCGGTGACATTCACGCCATCATGGCCGAGGGTGAATCGTCGTTCGTGGCCATCGAGGCCGAAGGCATCGCCGTTGTCAGTGTGGATCTTGTGAAGGACATGCCCCTTCGTGCCCCACGGTTGGAAACCGCTGACGAATGGATCTTTGTCGGCCTCGGCGATCCGGTGCAGGAAAGTATTAGGCGTGGTTACGAAGACATGTTTCACTTTTTGGTCGACGACAACGGTTGGGAAGCTGGCGACGCCTACGCGGTCATGAGCGCCGTCGGGCATTCACGCCTCGGTGGACCTACAGGTTCGTCGGATGCAGACCCGTTGCATCCCATGACTGCCGTAGGAGCGGTGACAACGCACAGATTGCCGAAGAACGTGTTGGGAGTTTCCGACATAGAGTGAAAACTTTGGCTTACGTGCGCTTGAGCCTGGCGAAACCCGAGGCGGTGTCGCGTCGCATATGATCACTAACGAAGAGCCAGTTGTTATGGTCATACATTGAACGTTGACCCCGGAGCCTGCGGGGAAGCGGCAGCAGGGGGAAACATGAGCGGGATGTCTTTTACGGCCATCGACTTTGAAACAGCTAACAGCTACCGCGCCTCGGCGTGCGCTGTGGGCATGGCCAAGGTCCGCAACGGACGGATCGTTGAGGAGGCTTCATGGCTGATGAAGCCGCTGCCCGGCTACGATGACTTCCTGCCCGTGAACATCGGTGTTCATGGCATCACCGCCGCGCAGGTCCGCGGGCTGGACGATTGGAGCACCCTGCACCACCCGATGCTTGAGTTCATCGGTGCAGACGCCCTGGTTGGTCACAATGTCAGCTTTGAACGTTCCGTAATTTTCAAGGCCAGTGAAGCCTGCGGCGTTGTGATGCCTGACTTTGACTACCGCTGCACACTCAATCTGGCCCGCAAGCACCTGACGTTGCCCAAATACTCACTCTCCGACGTGGTCACCGCCTTGAGCCTGCCCTCCTTCACCCATCACGACGCCGGAGCTGACGCTGCCGCCAGTGCCCAGGTGGCCCTTGAGCTCGCACGGCGCACCAATGCTTCCACGCTGGACGAGCTGTGGCCAGCGATGCCGAAGACGAGGAGCGGTGGCACGCCCAGCTACTATGCCTCCGGCTACACCCGCAAGCTTGCCGATCTGCCCAAGCCGGCCCCGGACGCGAATCCCCATGGCCCCCTCTACGGACAGACGCTGGTGTTCAGCGGGGATCTGGTGGCCATGCCGCGGGCCGAGGCCCAAGATGCAGCCGCTGCCAAGGGTGCGGTGATTGCCAACTCCACCACAAAGAAGGTCACTCTTGTAGTGGATGCGACTGCCGGCCTGCCAGGCTCCGTGCCCAGTGGGAAGGTTCGTCGCGCCATGGAGCTGGCGGCCGCCGGGCAGCACATTGAAGTGATCAGTGAAGGGCGCTTCCTGCGTTTGCTCGCCTTCCAATAGGAGCCTGGCATGAATGTCTGACCCCGCCGGTAGCGTTCACGCCATGAACTTTTCCTTGGCAGAAGTGGCCGTGCAGACCAACACAGATGGGGTGCCCCTCACAGTGCACCGCAACGGCCGAGAATGGATTGTCGGCGCTGAACCGTTGCGCTGGTATGAACGGCGGCAGTGGTGGAAGCAGGCGCAGCGTATGCCCAAAGGCCACGGCCGCGTTGACGTCCAAGTATGGCGTATTCAGGCCCGCCTTGGCCGGAATATGCGCAGCGACCTGGTCACCATGGAACTTGAATGTGATGCCACGGAAGGACGGTGGCTCATGCGGGAACCATTGAGTGTGGCCAGCTGACAACCTTGCCGCGGGGATTGATTAAAACTGAAAGGTTCCCCGCCACAGCTATTGGGGGACGCTGTGGTGGGGAACCAGTAACAAAAATATAGCGTGTGATTCTGGAAGATGCAAACTGACATGCAGAATTTCCGGATGACTGCCAAAATGTAAAATTCGCGTACTGGGAAGGTGGTCGTTGCCTATCGAGCAGGGCTCAGGCAGGCCCCCAGCTGCCCACTTAAAGTGAACGACCTTCCACTGTGGCTATTGGGGGACGCCACAGTGGAAGGTCTACAGAAAAATATACGCGCCTGTCACACAAAATACAAGACCGGACGTTCTACCTCCTCCGGATGGCAGATGTGAGGCTGTGGAATAGTGAGAGCTTTCCAACATTCACGTCCAACATGCAGTCGCAGGTGGGGAAGCAGGCATGGCACCGATAAGCTGGAAGAAATCATTATGTTTGACTCTGGAGGTACTATGTCTGCACACAATGGATCTGCACAAATTGGCGTGACCGGCCTGGCCGTTATGGGCGCGAACCTTGCCCGTAACCTTGCCCGCAACGGTTACACCGTGGCGCTGCACAACCGCTCGGTTGAAAAGACCAACGCCCTGTTGGAAGCCCACGGCGATGAAGGCAACTTTGTTCGCACGGAAACGCTCGCAGAGCTCGTTGAGTCCTTGGAGAAGCCGCGTCGCGTACTGATGATGGTCAAAGCTGGTGCACCCGTTGACTCGGTCATCGATGCGCTTGTCCCGCTCATGGAGGCCGGGGACATCATCATCGACGGCGGCAACTCCAATTTCCAGGACACCCGCCGCCGTGAAGCTGCGCTGGCGAAGAAGGACCTGCACTTTGTGGGCGTTGGTGTTTCCGGTGGTGAAGAGGGTGCCCTGCTGGGCCCGTCCATCATGCCCGGCGGTTCCAAGGAGTCCTACGATGCCCTTGGCCCGTTGCTGGAAAAGATTTCGGCCAAGGTCGACGGCGAGCCCTGCTGTGCATGGATCGGCACCGATGGCGCCGGCCACTTTGTGAAGATGGTCCACAACGGCATTGAATACGCTGACATGCAGGTCATCGGTGAGGCCTACGACCTCCTGCGCAGTGCAGCCGGGATTGAACCGGCAGAGCAGGCTGAGATCTTCGGCAAGTGGAACGAAGGCCAGCTGGCCTCCTTCCTGATCGAAATCACCGCAGAGGTGCTCGGGCATGTCGACGCCAAGACCGGCAAGCCGCTGGTCGACGTCATTGTTGACTCCGCTGGCCAGAAGGGCACGGGCCGCTGGACGGTCCAGTCCGCCCTTGATCTGGGCTCACCCACCTCGGCCATCGCCGAATCCGTGTTTGCCCGCGGTCTCTCCAGCCAGCGCGGCCAGCGTGCCATCGGCCAAGAAGTCCTGGCCGGCCACGAGGTCTCCGTGGAACTGGGTGCGGACTTTGTTGAAGATGTCCGCCAGGCCCTCTACGCGTCCAAGCTCATCAGCTACGCACAGGGCATCGACATGCTCACCAGCGCTGCCGCCGAGTACAACTGGGATCTGAAGCTAGACGAGATCGCCTCCCTGTGGCGCGGCGGCTGCATCATCCGCGCCGAGCTGCTCAAGGACATCACCAAGGCCTACGCAGCCGAGGAGAAGCCGGCCAACCTGTTGTTCGCACCGGCGTTTGCAGCTGAAATCGCCGAGGTTCTCCCGGCCTGGCGCCGCGTTGTCGCCACCGCTGTGCAGTTGGGCATCCCGGTACCGGTGTTCTCTTCCTCGCTCGCGTACTACGACGGTCTGCGCCGCAAGCGCCTGCCCGCCGCCCTGACCCAGGGCCTGCGTGACCTCTTCGGCGCCCACACGTACAACCGTGTTGACGAAGAAGGCACGTTCCATACGCAGTGGAGCGGCGACAAAACCGAGGTCAGCGCAGTAGACACACACTAAGCTCCCTTTCTTGCGGGCGACGGCGGCCGGTTACCTTTCCAGCGAAAGGTCACCGGCCGCCGTCGTTCTCTCACCATGGTCCCAAGACGGACAGGGGGAGGAAGGGCTGAAGTGGAATCACCCAGCCGGGATGCTTAGCGGCCCAGGCGCTGCCGGGCCGTTCCTGTTCCGGGGCCCACAGCCACGCGCCGGGTGGCCGCAGCCAAGCCAAACGCCGGCATGTCGGTGTAAACAGTTTCCTGGTCCTTGGCAGAGATTTGGTAAGTCTCGTGCCAGATGCCAACGTCCCCCGTGCCCGCAGTCTCCTTCATGAACGCCCGCCAAGGGGCCAGGTGGGGAGCTGCGCGGTCGGCCGCAAAACGATGCAGGTGTTCGGGGCTTTCCCAGTAGGAAAGCAGGATGGTGGTCCGGCCCAGCCACTGGTGAAAGCCCAGCATGCCGGCGTCCGAGGTGGTGGCGAGGTGGTTGAGCATGCGTGGCATGGCCGCGACCGTGCGAAACGTCTTGGCCAGTTTCCACCAGCGGTTGGCACGCATGCCGATGAGGAATACGGTGACGGTGTCCGTCTGCGGGCTGGCAGTG
Organism: Arthrobacter sp. E3; assembly: GCF_017353415.1. Taxonomy (GTDB): domain Bacteria; phylum Actinomycetota; class Actinomycetes; order Actinomycetales; family Micrococcaceae; genus Specibacter. Next base: position 27,631 of record NZ_JAFMPX010000035.1, on the reverse strand, counting down.
TTGCCGCCCTCAGCCTGCGGGACGTTGCGGCCGGTGCGGACACCTCCACCACGGCCATCTATTCGCTCTTTGGGGGAAAGCAGGAGCTGTTGTCAGCCGTGGTCGACGAAGGCTTCCACTCGTTTGCCGCGGACCAGCATGCCGCAGCGCCGCACGGGCTGCTGGCGTTGGGAAGGGCGTACCGTCAATGGGCGCTGTCCCGTCCCGTGCTTTACTCGCTCATGTTTCCGGGGGCACAAGGCGGTGCCGTCGACTGCCCGCCTACCTTGGACTCTTCACATAAGGCAATGGCGCCGCTCATGGCTGCCTTGTCATTCCTGCTGGAGGCAACGCCCGGAGCAGGTGCACCGGACGCTGTTGCCATAGCCGTTTGGGGGCAGGTCCATGGACTTGTCAGCCTGGAGTTGTCAGGGGTGGGATTGGCCGCTGAAGCCTGGAGCGCCGCCTACGAGGCGGCGCTTTCTGGCCTAGCTCGCGCGTATGTGGCGAACTGACGAGACCGGGCATCCGCTGATGCGGCCGCAGGAATCAGGCTGTGGCTAGATCCACATGGCTGGGTCGATGTACTCAGCCGGGTCCACTGCGGGGGCCATTTCACGCTTTGCGTCGCGGTGGCGCCACGTGGCGGGAATGCCGGTAATGATGGAGTTGGCGGGTGCGTCCTTGACGACGACGGAGTTCGCCCCGACGGCGGAGTCGTCACCGATGAGGAGCGGGCCCAGCACCTTGGCGCCGGCACCGATGGTGACGCGATTGCCGATGGTGGGGTGTCGCTTGATTTTGGCCAGGGAGCGCCCGCCCAGAGTGACGCCGTGGTAGATCATGACGTCGTCGCCAATTTCGGAGGTCTCCCCAATGACAACGCCCATGCCGTGGTCGATGAAGAAGCGCCGGCCGATGGTGGCTCCGGGGTGGATCTCAATGCCGGTGGCAAAGCGTGTCAACTGTGACAGGACCCGGGCAGGGAAGCGCAAGCCGGGGTTCGCCCACATTTTGTGAGTGAGCCGGTGCACCCAAATGGCGTGCAGCCCGGAGTACACAAAAAAGTTCTCCATGGAGCCCCGTGCCGCAGGGTCATGGGACCTAGCCGACTCGAGGTCTTCACGTATTCTGCCGAAAAATCCCACAGACTTCTTTCCGTTGGTCGCCGTCGTCATTCTTCGGCGCAGCGTGCAATGCGTCAGTACTTGGTGGATGCGTACTTAACGCATCAGTACTTAATGTGGCACGGCCCGGACGTCGGAAGACCCGCATTGCCGAGGAAACTACGTCGGCAATGCGGAATCGATCTGGCCATGCGAGCCAATAAACACCACTTGTGGCGGGGTATTAGCCCCGGATGTCGTCGTACAACACCGTTGAAATGTAGCGTTCGCCGAAATCACAGACGATGGCAACGATCAGCTTACCGGCGTTCTCCGGGCGTTTTGCCAATTCGAGGGCTGCCCACACGATGGCTCCAGATGAAATGCCGCCTAGAACGCCCTCTCGCACGCCCAGGTCGCGGGCGACACGGACGGAGTCCTCAAGAGTGGCGTCCATGACCTCGTCGTAGATGTCCTGGTCAAGGATTTCCGGGATGAAGTTTGCGCCGAGGCCCTGGATCTTGTGCGGACCCGGAGCGCCGCCGTTGAGGATGGCTGAATCGATGGGCTCAACGGCCACAACCTGCACGCCGGGCTTGCGTTCCTTGAGCACCTGACCAACGCCAGTCACAGTCCCACCGGTACCGACTCCGGCGACGAAGATGTCAACGGCCCCGTCGGTGTCTTCCCAGATTTCCTCGGCCGTGGTGCGGCGGTGGACGTCCACGTTGGCGGGGTTGGCGAACTGCTGGGCCCAAATGGCATTTTCGGTGTTGGCCACGATTTCCTTGGCCTTGTCGACAGCTCCGCGCATGCCTTCCGAACCTGGGGTCAGGACAATGTCGGCACCGTAGGCGCGCAGCATGACGCGACGCTCGGTGGACATGGTTTCGGGCATGGTCAAAATGACTTTGTAGCCGCGGGCGGCACCGACCATGGCCAAAGCGATTCCGGTGTTGCCGGAAGTGCCTTCCACGATGGTTCCGCCGGGCTTGAGCTCCCCGGATGCTTCGGCAGCGTCAACGATGGCAACGCCGATCCGGTCCTTGACACTGTTCGCCGGGTTATAAAATTCCAGCTTCACGGCGACAGTGGCGGCAAGGCCCTCCGTCAGGCGGTTAAGCCGCACCAAGGGGGTGCCGCCAACCAGCTGGGTGACATTGTCATAGATAGGTGCCATGAATGGTCCTTAGATTCTTTGATGAAACGATGGGGTGCAATTCCTCGCGCGGGAACGCACACTGTGCATATCCGTCAGCGTATCGACTAGCCCTGCGCGGTTCTAGGCGGTGAGCCACTTCGCGTAATGTTTTCTTACTTTGGCGATTTTTGGGTTGATAATGACCCGGCAATACCCCACTTCTGGGCGTTCGGCATAGAAGTCGTTGTGGTAGCCCTCCGCCGGATACACCACACCAAGCCGTGTTACCTCGGTGACAATGGGGTCTGCCCACAACGGTTGGTTGCGCACAATGGCAGCCCGAAACTCCGCTTCTTCCTGCTCGTCGCGGTAGTATAGGACGGAGCGGTACTGGGTCCCGACGTCGTACCCTTGACGGTTCAGCGTGGTGGGGTCGTGCTGGATGAAGAACATGTCAAGAATGGTCTCGGCAGGAATGACGGTCTCGTCGAACGTCACCGTCACCACTTCCGCATGGCCAGTCATACCTGTACAGATTTGGTCGTAGTTCGGGTTCGGCAGGGCTCCGCCGGAATAGCCGGACACTACCGACTCGACGCCCACGGTCATTTGATACACGGCATCCAGGCACCAAAAGCAGCCGCCGCCCAACACAAAAGTCTTCATGTTTATTTATAAGTCATCCAGGCCCCCGAGAATTCCCGTTCCCTTGTGTGCCCCGCCGGCCTGTATGCTCCACCCGCCACTAAGCTGGTGACATGAGCAAGGACCCCACTTTCCCCACGCCCGACGCCGGACCGGAATCAGTTGCCCACGTCACCGACGCCGGTGAAGCTGACACCGAGATTGTTGAGCACGCTGAACAGGCTGAACAGCACGTAGCGGGCTCGGTGCCACTTGAAACTCCTGTTCTTGCCGATGTCCTGATAGCCACAGAGGAGCTGTGGCCTGAATCCCTGGCCGAGGAATGGGACAGGGTCGGCTTGGTGGTGGGCCGCGTCGACGCGGATGTGGAACGGATCATGTTCGCCGTTGACCCCACCCTGGAGGTTATTGACGAGGCACTGGAATGGGGTGCCCAACTGCTGATCACCCACCACCCCCTGCTGTTGAAGGGCGTCAATTCCGTGGCAGCCACGTCGGGAAAGGGGCGCGCTGTTCACAGGCTGATCGAGGGTGGTTGCGCCCTACTGACAGTCCATACGAATGGTGACAGCGCCGTGGGGGGCGTCTCTGACGTGCTGGCGGATGCCATTGGCTTGAATGATGTGCAGCCGCTCATGCCTGCAACCCACGGACTGCCGGAAGAAGGCATCGGAAGGGTTGGTGTCCTGACGGGTACGCAGAAGCTGGGCGATTTGGCTGCCCGCATCTTTTTGATGTTGCCAGCTGTTGCCGGTGGCGTGCGCGTCGCAGGGGACAAGGACGCCTTGGTGCGCAAAGTTGCCGTGTGCGGCGGCTCCGGGGACAGCTTGTTTGATGCCGTGCGTGCCAGTGATGCCGATGTGTATGTCACGGCGGACCTGCGCCACCATCCGGCCTCGGAAGCACGTGAAGCGCGCGCCGACGGCAAACCGTATTTGATCGACTTGTCCCATTTTGCCAGTGAATGGCTGTGGCTTCCGGCTGCCATGGCAGCGTTGGGCAATGTGCTTGCCGATCAGGGCTTTGCCGCCGAACTGGCTTTGAGCCAAACCAACACGGACCCGTGGGACTTTATTCTCACCCCCGGGAACTAGGCTGGGAACAGGCACACCCATTTTTTGATGTAGCAGGAGGACTTACATGGCCAAGGCAGCCCCCGGGGAGCAACTGCGTTTGTTGGAGGTACAGGCACTGGATGGCAAGTTGCGGGGCTTGGATGTGCAAGCCAGGGAACTGAAGGAAGATCCTAGGCTTCCGGACCTGCACGCCGGGGTCACCGTGGCCAAGGGCGACCTCGTGGTGCTTGACACGGCAGTCAGCGATGCCCAGCGGGCGCTGACCAAAGCCGAAGATGATGTGGCTGCGGTAGTTACCAGACTTGATCGTGACGAGGCCAAGCTGAACAGCGGCTCCGGCCTGTCCAAGGATCTGATGGCGCTGCAAAGCGAAATTGAGTCGTTGATCAAGCGACGCAGCGACCTTGAAGACACCGAGCTGGAGAACATGGAGGCCTTCGAGGAAGCCACCGCCAAGCAGGCTGCGCAGCGTGAGCTTGTGGCCCAGATGCAATCGGTCCTTGACAGTGTCCTAGACGAAGTCCGCAGCAAATTGGGCGGTCTGAAGATGGAGCGCGACGCCACGTTGGCTGAGCGGGCCGAACTGGCCGCCACTTTCACCCCGGAACTGTTGGCCCTCTACGATCGTGCCCTGGCGAAATACGGGGTCGGCGCTGCCCGCTTGTTCCACGGAAAATCTGAAGGATCCGGCATGCAGCTCAGCGCCGGCGACCTGGTGGAGATCAAGAAGGCAAGTGCGGACACCATTGTCTACTGCCCCGATTCAGGGGCCATTCTTGTCCGCTCGGAGGAGTGGGGCTGATCAGGCCCCACGCCGGGAGCGGCGCGTCTTTTGGCCACTTGCGGCGTCTAGTCCGTCAGGATGATATTCAGTGCATGGGCTTTGCGCGCTGTGCCTGAGATGAGTTCCACGTTCCACTTCTCGGCTGCGGCCCGGCGCAGCTGCTCAGGGGTCTCAGGCGCCATGCCACGACGGGTCAGCAGATGTCTGGCCAGCTCTCCGCGGGTGTGCTTGGCGAAGTGGGAGACTACCTTGCGGACGCCGTCGCGCTCGGTGAAGACGTTGACGGCCACGGTGCGTTCCGGATCGGGTACCCAAGCCGCGGCATAGGTGCTGGAGCGGCAATCCACCAACAGCTGGCCCTCCGTGTATGCGAGTAGTGCAGCGGCAAGCTTTGGTTTCCAGAAACTGGCCAACTTGCCAAGTCCCGGCAAACCCACCGACATCGAGAGCCGGTAAGCGGGGATCCTGTCGGCAAAGCCCACAGCGCCCCATAGCCCGGAGACAACAACGACGGCGGAATCGGCCTTGCGCTTTTGGGCCGCCGTCATGCCGTGGTAGCCCAGGGCATCAAAGAGAACGCCCGTGTAAATACTATGGGCGGGGGCCGCCGGTTCGCCGGCCAGACGGGTGTTGCGGCGCACTTCCTGATGCAGCGACGCACCCACCCCCAGCTGGGTCAGTGCGTCTTCCTGACTGGACACGGAAGCGAGTGCGCGGGCCACCTCCTGCCGGGCGGAGGTGAGTTCCGGGAAGCTCAATTCAGAAAGATTGGCGGGGTTCCCAGTTTTGGCGGGAGTTTTTCCTTCAGAGGGGGGTAGCAAGATCAGCACCGTTTGAGCTTATCGGCATCGGGGCTGCGTAGACGCCACACGGGCAGCACGACAGGCTTTGTGTAGACCGGTCTAGTAACACAACTCACGGAAGTAGCGAAGAGTGGTGATTCACTGACAAACTGATGTTGGCTTGAACCAAGGGTGTTTTAGGCTAGAAGAGGTATATGACGTGACGACCGACCACGCTTCATCCAATGGCGATGCCGTCTTGGATTCATGGATCCAGCGCGAAACTATGGCGGAGGCAATGATCCCGCTCATCGGCCGCCTCTACCGTGAAAACAATGTGATTCTTTCAGTCCACGGACGCAGCCTCATCAATCAATCAGCCGTTAGCTTGCTGAAGATCCACCGCTTCGCCCGCCACGTGGACGGGGTGCTCTTGCGCCCCGAAGAAACCCTACCCCTGTTGCAGGCGATGACCACACTGAACTTGGGTCCGGCCTCCATCAACCTGGCCAAGCTGAACCTGAAATACGCCCAAGAAGGCGCCGGACGCACCCGCGAGGAATTCCTGCGCACTGAACTGGCCGACGTCGTTGACAAGCAGGGCCAGAACACGCCGACCGGCACAGACGTGGTCCTGTATGGCTTCGGCAGGATTGGACGCCTGCTGGCCCGAATCCTCATCGAACACTCAGGCGGCGGCAAGGGCCTGCGCCTGCGTGCCATCGTGGTGCGCAAGGGTGGCGACTTCGATCTGACCAAGCGCGCCAGCCTGCTGCGCCGCGACTCCGTCCACGGTCCTTTCACCGGAACCATCACCATTGACGAAGAGCGCAACATCATCCAGGCCAACGGCACGGCCATTCAGGTGATCTACTCCGACAACCCCTCCACGATCGACTACACCCAGTACGGCATCCACGATGCCCTGGTGGTGGACAACACCGGCCGCTGGCGCGATGAAGAAGGCCTGTCACAGCACCTGAAGAGCAAGGGTGTGGCGCGGGTTCTGCTCACGGCCCCCGGCAAGGGTGCGTTGAAGAACGTGGTCCATGGCATCAACCACGGAACCATCAAGGACAGCGACAAGATCATCACTGCCGCCTCCTGCACCACGAACGCCATCACGCCGGTGCTGAAGGTCCTGAACGACAAATACGGCATTGTGCACGGCCACGTCGAGACGGTCCACTCGTTCACAAACGACCAGAACCTGACTGACAACTTCCACAAGGGCGACCGCCGCGGCCGATCGGCAGCACTGAACATGGTGCTCACCGAAACAGGTGCCGCCAAGGCTGTGGCCAAGGCACTGCCCGAACTTGAAGGCAAGCTGACAGGCAACTCCATCCGCGTACCCACGCCCAACGTGTCCATGGCGATCCTGAACCTGACACTGGAGAACGGCACCACGAAGGACGAAGTCAACACGTACCTGCGGGACATGTCCTTGAATTCCGAGCTGCGCAAGCAGATCGACTTCATCGATTCCCCCGAAGTGGTGTCAACCGACTTTGTCGGCTCGCGCCGTGCAGGGATCGTCGACGGCCTTGCCACTATCAGCACCGACAAGAACCTCGTACTGTACGTCTGGTACGACAATGAATTCGGCTACAGCTGCCAGGTGGTCCGGGTCATGGAGGAAATGGCGGGCGTTCACCCGCCAGAGTTCCCGGCCCTGCCGGTGCGCGTCGGCGAAACCAGCCCCGCACTGGCGTAAGCCGCCAGCACCAAGGTGCCTCCCCGGCGTCGAGCATTCATGCCCGACGCTAGGGAGGCACCTTTTTGCGCCCGTGGCCTGTACAATTAGTGGCTGGATAGGGCAGCTGGGCAACCGCGCGTCGCGCAAGCGGCTCGAGGAACGTCCGGGCTCCACAGAACAGGGTGGTGGGTAACGCCCACTCGGGGCAACCCGCAGGAAAGTGCCACAGAGAATAGACCGCCGGCAGGCCGTAAGGTCGCGCAGGTAAGGGTGAAACGGTGGTGTAAGAGACCACCAGTTCCCCAGGTGACTGGGGAAGCTTGGTAAACCCCACCCGGAGCAAGGCCAGACAGGGCATGCTTGAGGGCTGTTCGCCCGAGTGTCTGGGTAGGCTGCTAGAGGGCGTCGGCAACGGCGTTCGTAGATGGATGGTTGCCTCTCCGCCGCGGGTAACTGCGGCGGATGACAAAACCCGGCGTACAGGCTGCCCTATCCAACATCACAGGCCGCCTCCCGCGTGAATTTACGCAGGAGCGGCCTTCCTTGCACCCAAAATAGCTGTCAGGGCCCTGGCGGTCATTTCAAACTGCAGCTCCTGTGGGTGTTCGCTTGGTCACCCGCAGGAGCTGCGATATGAGCGAGTCAGGTTCGTGGAGCGGGTAGAACGTTTAGGTCTCGCAGTATGGTTCGTGCGGAGGTGATCCCGGTTTCGATGGCGCCGTCGACCACGACACCGTTCCAGCCTTTCGCCCAATCAGCGCCAGCGAAATGAAGCCGAGTTCCGGTGGAGCTGAAATGGTGCCATCCGTTTGTGAACTGTTCCGAGGCAATGGTGGACCATGTTTGTCCACTCCACTTATCTGCCACCCAGTCATGCCCCGTGGTTTCGACAACTTCAAGGTCCGGGCGCCACCGTTGGACCAGTTCCTGGACCTGTGTGGCATTGTGCAAGTCGATCTGAGTGTGGTCCGGTCCGAAGCCAACCAGGATTGTCGTGTCGTCGTCCAGGAAGTATTCACTTTTCATCATTGCCAGTGGGTTGCCCGAGGGGGCGGTGGCAATAATGTTGTGGTGGCCTTTGACCTTGATCCAGATTTTGAACCCCGTGGAGTTCGAACCTTGAATGACAAGTCGTTGCTGATCAGCTGAAAGCCCGGGAGAGAAGCTCAAGTGTTTCAATGCGCCCCAGGGGGCCGTGACGATTGCCGCATCGCCTTCGTGAACCACTCCGTCGGTAGTTGTCAGCCTGACACCATCGCCACTGTGTTCGATCTGCTCCACAGCCGTATTCAAGTGGATGGGGCAATTCAGGTCTGCAGCAATTGCCGTGTAGATTCCGCTCATTCCCCCCTTGAGCTTGAACTTTAGAGTCTGTTCATCGAGGAGGGACAGCCGGTGATCGCTCAAGGCAGCCCAGTGCTTAGCCATGAGCGGGGAAGCGGAGGCGGTGTGGCCGTTGTAGCCTGCTGACCAGTATGCGTCGGCCAAGTCGATCTCTTCCCGGCTGAAGTCTCCGTCCCGCAAGATATCCAGCACGCTGCCTTTGTCGGCCTCGCGGAATCGTTCGACTACCTCCGAGGGGCCCTTATAGTCTTCCCCGAGAACGTGCAGGGGCTCATGCGGATAGGGGAAGAACTCCCGCGAATTCTCAAAGATTTTCGCCTGGGGGCGGTGCAATATTTCCTCCATGTCCGCTTCGGTTCCTTCTTGGACCGTACCTCCGGTGAGCCAGTAGGCGCGCTCGTACTCGGGGCTCGGGTAAATCTCCTGGCCGTATCGAACAATCTCAGTCCAGATGAACGGCTGCATCCAATGCACCCAGGTAGCGCCAATTTCCAGGGTGTAGCCCATGCGCTCCTCGGTCCATGCGCGGCCTCCAATGCGGTTGCGTGCTTCGAAGATTTCCACCTCCACTCCGGCAGCTTGCAGCTCACGCGCGGCGACCAAGCCGGCGAAGCCGGCTCCGACGATCAGTACCTTTGCAGACATGGGGTCCTACTTTCATGGGGTTGTTTTGAATTGACGAGGGGTGGGGCGATGCGGTCTTGCATGTTGGTTCGGGCGGTCCGCTGTCAGCTGGAAGTGTCCGACCCCCCGCCAAAGCCGATGCCACGGTAGATCTCCGGGTGGTGCTTCTTGAGTCGCAGGCCCCAGAGAAGTCCGGCAATGCCCGGCACGATCACCAGTGCCGGCAGTATCCATGACAGCGGGGATAAGCCGTCCGAGCCGATCAGCACGTTGAAGTTCAGCACGATCAGCACGAATACCGTACCGAGGGTCAGTGCGGCCAAGGAGGGGGCAACGACGCGGGTCCAGAGGGAATATCCGGCCGCGTGCTTGCGGAAGTAGCCGATGACTGCCACAGAGATCATCACGAGCAGCAGCACCAGTCCGAAGGCTCCGGTGTTAGTCAGCCACGTGAAGAACGTCAGGACCGGGTATAGCGAGCCGAGTTCGGATCCAGTTCCGGCGATTGCGAAAATGACCAGCATGATGAGGGCCAGCGCGGACTGGGCGAGGGATCCGGCCACCGGAGCATGGCGACGGTTGACGCGCGCCAGAGACCGCGGCAGCACTCCTTCACGTCCGAGCGAGAATACGTAGCGCGCAACGGCATTGTGGAACGCTATGAGGGCAGCCAGCAGGCTGGTCACGAAGAGTACCTGGGTGATGTCCGAGAAAAGGACCGCACCGTGGGCTGTGAGGAAGTTGAATGCCAGATCCGGGCCGTGCACCTGGGCCTCGGCGATGATGTCGCTTGGCCCAGTGCCGATCATCATGGCCCACGAGGAGAATGCGTAGAACACTGCGATGATGCCGACGGCGATGTAGGTGGCCCGTGCGATTGAGCTCTTCGGGTCCTTGGCCTCTTCACTGTAGATCGCGGCCGACTCGAAGCCCATGAAGGCGGCCATGCTGAACGCCAATGCGGCCCCAACGCTGGCAGTGAACAGATCCGTCGGTACCAGGCCCACGTTGCTGACGCCTTCCGGCTGGACAGCGAAGGAGATGACGTCAAAGACAATGACTGCCACGAATTCGCCGGCCACGAGCACACCAATTACCTTGGCGGAGAGATCGACCTTATTCACGCCGAGCCAACCGACGATCACGAAGCCAACGAGAGCGGCAACCCACCAAGGGATGTTGGTGCTTAGTTTGTCGTTGATAAACGACGCTAGCGCGAAACCAAAAAGTCCGTAGATGCCGATCTGCATGGCGTTGTAGGACACCAGCGCGATCCAGGAGGCGCCGACTCCTGTGGCTCGGCCTATGCCTTGGGCAATGTATGCGTAGAAAGCCCCTGCGTTGCGAATGTGAGAGCTCATGGCTGCATATCCAACGGTAAACAGTGCCACGCACACGCCCAGCGCGATGAAGGACAGCGGCACGCCCAGGTTGGCGGTGACGGCGAAGTTGCTTGGCACCCCGCCTGCGACCACGGTCAAGGGTGCCGATGCGGCAATAATCATGAAGACCAGGGCTGGCACGCCCAGCGTGCGCTTGCTGAGGCCCTTGCCGGAATCGTTGTGGGCCGTGATGTCAGCGGCTTGAAGAGTCTGTTCGTGCGACATTAAAACCTCCAGTGGGAGAATAAGCTATGTCCTGAGTGTGTCAACGATCACAGCTCCGGGCTTGTTATTCGCTGCACCGGCATTGACTACCAGCGCAGGAGTTCCCCCCCCTGGCTTCGGGCAGGGCCTGCCGTCACATGACAAGGGAGCCGATGCTTGGCTTGCGGCAACGGCTCCCTCATCGTGGCTGGGTCTGCTAGCCGTTGATCACCTGGGGGACACCGCAGGCTTTGAGGCCCTCGACTCCGAACTCGAGCCCGTATCCGGACTGCTTGGCTCCGCCGAACGGAATGCGGGGGTCGACGGCGCCATGCTTGTTGATCCACACGGTTCCGGCTTGGATGCGTGCGGCTACGCTTCGGGCGGCATCCAGGTCGGCAGACCAGACGGAGGCGCCCAGTCCGACGTCGAGACCGTTGGCCATGGCTACCGCCTCGTCGACCGTGCTGTAGCGAATGATGGGCAGGGCTGGACCGAACTGCTCCTGCGCCACGAGCGGGTTGTCGTTGTCGATGTCCGCCACGAGCGTGGTCGGGTAGAAGTAGCCAGGCTGTCCCGTGTCCGGGTCTCCGCCCATCAGCACCCGCGCACCGGACTCCTTGGCGGCTTCCACCAACCGGGACACAATGTCGTACTGTGCCTTGTTCTGCAGCGGGCCCAGCACATTGGCCTCATCCAAGCCATGACCCATGGGCATGGCGGCGGCGACGGCAGCAAGTTCGTTGCAAACTTCGTCATAGATGTCCTCATGCACATAGAGGCGTTTCAGTGCCGCACACGTCTGGCCCGTGTTGATGAACGCGCCCCAGAACAAATCCTCGGCGATGGCCTTGGGATCGGCGTCGGGGAGCACGATGCCGGCGTCGTTGCCGCCGAGCTCAAGGGTAAGCCGCTTGACGGTGCCAGCGGAGGACTTGATGATCGCCTGGCCCGTTGCCGTGGATCCTGTAAACATGATTTTTCCGATCTCGGGATGCTCGGCCAGGCGGGCACCGACTTCCCTGCCGCCGCAGACCACGGAGAGAACGCCTTCGGGAAGCTCCGAGTTCAACACGTGGATGAGGGCCTGGACGCTCAGCGGCGTGTACTCGGAAGGCTTGAGCACCACTGCATTGCCCATGCGCAGGGCCGGGGCGAGCTGCCAGACCGAGATCATCATGGGCCAGTTCCACGGGCCGATCGCGCCGACGACGCCGATGGGCCGGTAATGCAATGTGGCGTGTGTTGCGCCGTCGTCCACTACGGTTTCATCGGTCAACTCGGTGACCGCGGCAGTCCGCAGCCACGCCGCGCAGGCACCGACCTCGAACCGTGCGTTGGGTCCGTTGAGCGGTTTGCCCTGCTCGCGGGAGAGCAACTGGGCCAGCTCCTCGGCAGAGTGCTCGACGGCATCGGCCGCCCTGAGCAGGGCCGCGCTCCGGCCTTCATGTCCTAGAGCTGCCCATGCCGGCTGTGCGGCGGTGGCTGCGGTGATGGCACGCTCCAAGTCCGCAACGCCGTGGACCGGAGCCTCGCCTACAGCTTCCCCCGTGGCGGGGTCGAAGATGGTCCGGGTTTCGCCTGTGGACGGCGCAATCGTTGTAAGGAGGTCAGCGTACGTTTCCATGAAAACTCCACTTCGAGTTGGTAGGTGCGGTGCGTGAGGGTCAATAATGTGATTCCCAGCTGCTTCCAGTCTCAGCTAAGGCCGTCGCCCCGTCTTGTCATTGCGTGAAGGCCTGTTGACCCCTGGCGAACATGTGCGTCCTTGCCGGACCCTGCCGTGTTGGGCTCAGGTGTGGGCGGCCGACCGCCGATAGCTGCTGGGCGGCTCGCCAAAGGCAGATCGAAAAATACGGCTGAAGTGTGCGGCGTCCACGAAGCCCCAGCGGCCGGCAATGCTGCTGACGGAGCGGTGTGCCAATAGTGGTTCGCGCAGCTCGCGCCGGCAATTCACCAGCCGCCGTGTGCGGATCCAGTGTGCCACCGTGGTTCCAGCTTCCTGGAAGACATTGTGCAAGTGCCGGGTAGAGATGAAGTGCGCCGCTGCAACGCTTGCCGGAGACAAATCCGGGTCGGCGAGGTTGGATTCGATGAAGCCTCGGATGCGTCCCAAAAGTTCCTCATGCGGGCGTTCGGGACCAGCGGGTGTCCGATCCTCCAGCTCCGCGGCAAACATGGTGCTCAACAGATCTACCGTGTTGTGGGCCAGCCGGTGCCCGCTGGCCCCGGAGAGGATGTCGAGGTTTTCCGCAAGGCGGGTCATAAAGGGGCTGATCATCCGTCCCAGTCCTTGGTCGGCTGCCAGCCGGGTCGCCGTCAGCTGGCCCACGGAGCCCGCTGGCAGGTCGAGGGCATCGTGGGGGAACATCAATACCAGCGTGCGGAAGTCTGATTCGAAGGCAAGGGTGTAGGGGCGGTGGGTGTCATACACGGCAAGGTCGCCCGGGTGCAGGACAGCTTCGCGGTTGTCTTGGATCAGCAGTCCGGTGCCGGCCAGTTGCAGGTTGAGTTTGAAATAGAGCCGGTCCGAGTGGCTGATGAGCGAGGGGGTTCGGTGCACGCTGTGCCCGGAGGCGGTGACCTCGATGATGGAGAGTTCATCCAGAAGTCGGGAGCGCAGCAGACCATGAAAATTATCCTGGTTACTGGAACGGACATGCAGCGGCACGAAGGACGCGCAGATGAGATCGTTCCAAGCGGAGAACGAATGCGCGGTTGCGCTGTGGACGGCATCAGCCTTCGGGGTGATAGGTGCCGTTTTGATCGTGGCAGTCATTTGATATCCCTCGTGGTGCGTTGGCCTGTGCGGCGGGATCGTGCCGACCACAGCGGTGGTCACCCGGAAGCGGGGTGACGCCCGGGCAAAACTTTGGGTGGGCACTACTTCTCAATCACTGTAGTTGCTTATGTGGTCCCTGTCACTTATTTTCAACGATGGGCGAATAAAAATTTGATTTAGCAGCGGACGGTCAGTGCAACGGGATTGAGGAGCAGGAGATAGGAGTCCAGCTGAGTACTTAATTGAGCCGCCAGGTGTTTTCCGGGAGAGGTGGCGGCGATAATTTGAGCGCCCAGAAGCATACTCATGAGTTGATTCACAATGTCCTCGTCGTGCACTCCGGCTGTGACTTCGCCACGGTCGCGCGCTTGGCGCAAGTGTCCCTCCAGTGCCGATCGCCACTGATTCATCGAGGTGTCATGCAATGCGGCTTTGGCGGGATCGGTGAGAGTTTTTTGCCAAAAGGGAATGACGATTCGTGCTTCATTGATGCGGTCCTGATCTAGCGGAAGCACTTCCTGGCAGAAAGCGCGTATCGCCTCCAGCCCGACCTTGTTGGCTACGGCGCTCGCGATCCGCTGGTTCGTTCGGCTGAAGACGTGTCCAAAGGCGAATGTGATCAGGTGGTCCTTGGTGGGGAAATAGGGTTTCAGGGCACCGTTGGCGAAGCCAGCTTCGGTGGCGATTTCGCGCATGGTGGCGCCCTCAATCCCGTGTTGGGCAATGATGCGCCACGTGGCATCGACCAGCTCAAGGCGACGTTGGTCGTGGTCAACAATTTTTGGCATTCGACGGCTCCTAACTGGCTGTTTGGCCAACAGGTCTGCGGTGGTTCTATGTGTGCAGCTTGCGGGCAAAGATTCTCTACAAGCATAGACAAAAACCTGGGCTGCCGGCCTTGGCAAACCCAGCTCGCTGTCAGGGCCCTGGAAATCAATTCAAACTGCAGCTGATGCGGGTGACCGGCTCGGTCACCCGCATCAGCTGCGATATGAGCGAAGAGTGCCTGGCGACACCCGCAGGAGCTGTCATCTGAATGCCGGAGGCCCTTCGGACCTGTGGATAAGTGAAATCCGGATTCCGGGACAACTCCTAGACTTGAGTACCTGAAGATACACGCACAACGATGCTCCTGGTTGCGGGATCGGGGTTGAGGATTTCCCATGGCACGGCATGCGCAGGAGGTCCATCGGCCGGGGAAGTGCCCCGCGCAACACTTCACCGGTGGAGTGAATGGGAGGTCACCCACATCGGGGTGGGCCCTGCTGCGGACTGCGGCTGTGTTACTCGTAGTGGTGCTTGTGCTGCTGGTCGGATGGCTGCACAGTTCCGGAAAATGGCCGTTTGAGCCGGAGGCAGGTCCGCCGCCGGTGTTCAGCACGTCATCGCCCGGGCTGGGACACCCAGTTGTCGCCGTAGAGTCAGGAACAGCGCTGGCACTCTTGGATACCTTGGATGTCAAGGGCAAGGTACCTCGCAACAACTATCAACGCAGCGATTTCGGTGAGGCCTGGTTGGACGCCGACGCCAACGGGTGCGACACCCGCAACGACATCCTGCGCCGGGACTTGGCCGCCGTAACCTTCGCTGCGGGCTCCTTGTGCCTAGTGGCGTCAGGGAACTTGGCAGAGCCGTACACAGGGGAGCACCTCGAGTTCAAACGTGGAAAGGAAACCAGCGGCGCCATCCAAATTGACCACGTGGTGGCTCTGGGGAATGCCTGGCAAACAGGGGCGGCCGGGCTGACGCCAGTGCAACGCCAGAGCCTAGCCAACGACCCGCTAAACCTGCTCGCGGTGGACGGGCCGGCCAACCAGGAAAAGAGTGCTTCCGACGCCGCAAGCTGGCTGCCGTCGTCGAAAAAGTTCCGTTGCCATTATGTGACTCGGCAAATCTCCGTCAAGGCCGCCTACCGCCTGTGGGTGACCCCGGCAGAAAAGGCTGCCATGAAGAACGTGCTGGGCCGCTGCCCACAACAAGCTGCGCTCACTTCCGGCTACCGGCGCTGAGTAACGTGCACAGACGCGGACACGCCAGTGCCTGGAAACCTAGTCGCGCTGGGTGCCGATCTCTTCCAGTGGCAGGTCCGGGTGGTTCTTTTGAACCCTGCGCATGGCCCAAATATCGTTGAACAGTGCCAGGAACTCGCCATCGCTGCGCTCAAGCACCTCAGCACCATGGACGGCGCTCAGCGTGGCGGTTGCCTCCGACGTCGTTAATCTGGCGAGGGAGTACGGCAGGCGTTCCAAACGCATGGGGGCATTGAAATCGTGGTGCATGCGGTCCTCGACCACTTCGAACTGCATGGGGCCGACGGCGGCGAGCACCGGTGCCTGGTCCCCGCGCAGATCTGAGCGCAGTACTTGGATAACGCCCTCGTGCTCCAGCTGTTCGATGCCGCGGCGGAACTGCTTGTACTTGCTCGGGTCCTTGGAGCGGGCCACTTGGAAGTGTTCCGGGGCGAAGAGCGGGATGGCAGGGTATTCCACTGGTTCTTCCACGAACAAGGTGTCGCCCACGCGGAGGCTGGAGGCGTTCACCAAGCCCACGACGTCGCCCGGGAAAGCCGTGTCAATGACTTCGCGCTCCCGGCCAAAGACCTGTTGCGCGTACTTGGTGGCAAAGGACTTCCCGGTGCGGGTCTGGGTGACCACCATGCCGCGCTCAAACATGCCTGAGCAGACGCGGATGAACGCCACGTGGTCACGGTGGGCCTGGTTCATGCCGGCCTGGACCTTGAAGACAAACCCGGAGAACGGCGCATCCACAGCGCGTGCGGTGCCGGTGACATCATTGCGGGGCGAGGCCGGCGGGGCAAAATCAACGAGCGTGTCCAAAATCTGCTTCACACCGAAGTTCAATGCGGCCGAGGAGAACAGCAGGGGAGTGGCCTTGCCGGCGTAAAACGCATCCATGTCCAAGGGGGCATCTTGATCAACGAGCAAACTGGCCTCATCGGTGGAATCAGTCCAGGCGTCGCCCTCGGACTTCGCCGCCGCCTCGGGAGTCATGTACTCGGTCAACGCGATCTGCGCGCCCGAGCTGTTGCGGGCAAACTTGGCGAACTCGTTGCGGCGGATGTCCCAAACGCCGCGGAAGTCCCCGGCAATGCCGATCGCCCACGTCAGCGGCATGGGGGTCAGCCCGGTGCGCTCAGTGATTTCATCCATCAGCTCCAGCGGATCCAGGCCCGGGCGGTCCCACTTGTTGATCACGGTGATGATGGGGAGGTTGCGCTGGCGGCACACCTCAAAGAGTTTCATGGTCTGTGTTTCCAGGCCCTTGCCCGCATCCACAAGCATGACGGCGCAGTCAACCGCCGCCAGCACGCGGTAGGTATCTTCGGAGAAGTCGGCGTGCCCGGGGGTGTCCAGCAGGTTGATGACAGTGTCGCGGTACGAGAACTGCAGTGCCGCGGAGCTGATGGAGATGCCACGGTCCTTTTCCATCTGCTGCCAGTCGGAAATGGTGTCCCTGCGGTTTGATTTGCCGTTGGTGGCCCCAGCTGTGCCAATCACCTTTGCATGCAGCGCCAACGCTTCAGTCAGCGTGGACTTGCCCGCATCGGGGTGCGAAATAACGGCAAAGGTTCTGCGCCGTTGCGCTTGACCGGTGATTTCGGTGGCGCGGGCGGGGGACTGGGCCGGAGAGGACACAAGACTACTTTCTAGCGGTGAAAAGGACGAACAGGTAGGAGCAGGACACCAACCATCAAGTTTACCGCAGCGACAGATACCCGTGGCCCAGCTGCCAGGCACCTCCGGCATCGATGCGTTCCAGGACAATCCGTTGCAGCGCCGTCGTACGGGGTAGTGCCTGAAGGTGGTCCATGCTGCGGGTGCGGAACGTGAAGTAGATGGCGTCGGAAGGTTCAGTGCGGGGTTCACCGTACGGGGTGAAACGGGCTGCGAACGCGGCAATGTTGGAGGAGGGCTCCAGGTGTTGGACGAGGTAGGGATCCAGCAGCCAGGACTCACAATTGGCTGTGGCAACAGAGTGTTCTGGGAAGTGTTCGGCAAAAAACGGCGCAGCAAGGGCAAGGCTCTCGCTGACGGCTGCGGGGGCGAGTCCGCCACCTTCGGGAATGTGGACGCCCACGATCCACTCATCGGAGGCCACACCCGGGATGGCCGCCGTTGGCTGGTGGATCAGATATTGCAGGCGGCCGAGCTGGTAAATGCGGCCCGCGTACAAATGGTTGAGCCACTTGTACGTGTCCATGCCGAAACGGTGACGGACACGGCGGTGGATGGCCATGTTCCGGCCAACATCGGCCAGGGTTGCCCGGGTGACTTCTTCCGGTATATGCAGTTCGGCGTGCCAGGCAATAAGTTCGGGGGCGAAGCGCAGCATGGCACCAATCCAGTCCAGCTCGCCCACGGGGAGCTCGGCTGTCTCCAGCTGTGGCAGGGAGGAATCAGCGCTGCCCAGCCGTGCGGACAAATGCTCCAGCACCAGTTCCACCGCCGGGGTGGCCGCCCCATCCAGCAAGGCAAGGCAGTCCGCTTGATCCTGTGGGTCAATGCCCAAGTAGTCAAGGGCAAGGATGGGGCTCAAAGTGGTGCGTGGGGTCATTGGGCCAGTTTAGCGAAGCTGCGTGCCAGAACTTGCTCAGTGTTGGAAGGCAGTGATGCGCAGCGGTTGGACCTGCGCGTCGTTGCGGGACAACCGCCCGCAGGTCCAGCGGCCACGATCAGTGCTTGTGGGCCTTGGGCTTCTTGACGAACAGGGTCTCGGCCTGCTCCAGGGACATGCCATTGGTCTCCGGGATCTTGAACATCACGAAGAAAAATGACGCTGCAGCAATCACCGCGTACATCCCATACGTCATTGGCAGTGAAACCGACGCCATGACCGGGAAGCTGAGGGTGACAAGGAAGTTCGCAATCCACTGTGCGGCGGCGGCCAGACCCAGGGCCCGGGCGCGGATGCGGGCAGGGAAGATCTCACCGAGCAAAACCCAGACAAGGGGTCCCCACGAGGCCCCGAAGCAGACGACGAAAACGTTGGCGGCAATCAGCGCAATGGGAGCCCAAGCCCCGGGCAGGCTGATGTTCGCACCTGTTCCGGTGGCTGCGGCGAACGCCAAGGCCATGGTTCCCAGCGAAAGTGCCATGCCGATGGACCCGGTCAAGAGGATGGGCCGGCGCCCGATCCTGTCCACGAGGGCAATGGCCACGAGCGTGACGAGGACGTTCACCAGCGCTGTCACGACGGAGATAGCCAGTGAGTCCTTCTCCTGGAATCCAACTGCCTGCCACAGGGTGGAGGAGTAGAAGAAGATGACGTTGATGCCGACAAACTGCTGCAGCATCGAGAGGATGATGCCGATCCACACCACAGGCATGAAGCCAAAGCGGCTGCCGCGCAACGAGCCCTTCCTGGCCGAAAAGGTATCCTCCTTGGCAGCGGCCTTGATCTCCCAAATGATGCGCTCATGGTCCTCACCGGGGGCGATGGTTTTGAACAGTTCCGCCGCTTGTTCTTCCTTGCCTTGCTGAACTAGGAAGCGGGGGGACTCGGGGAGTGCCAGGGCAACGGCGTAGTACACGATGGCCGGGACCACGCCGATCAGGAACATCCAGCGCCAGGCAGCCATGCCAAACCACAATTCCTGCGCAGCCCCCGAAGCGGCGTTGGCGAAGAGCGCGTCGGAGAGCAGCGCTGCAAAAATACCGATGGTGATGGCCAATTGCTGCAGGGATGCCAGCCGGCCGCGGTGCCTGCGCGGTGAAATTTCGGAGATGTACGCCGGTGCTATGACGGAGGCAAGGCCAATGCCAATACCACCGACAAACCGCCACACGATGAGATCTGCCACGCTGAAGGCGAACCCGGTACCGAGGGCGCTGACCAAAAACAGGATGCCGCCCAGCTTCATGACGGGGATGTGGCCCTTGGCCTCCGCGAGCTTGCCTGCGATCCAGGCGCCGAGGGCGCAGCCCAAAAGTGCGACGGCGACGGTGAAGCCCGTGAGCGCACCGCCAAGTTTGAACTGGCCTTGGATTGCGTCGACGGCTCCGTTGACCACCGAGGCGTCAAAACCGAAGAGGAACCCGCCCACCGCCCCAGCCACGGCCAGCCCCACCACTTTGCGGGGTATTCCAGGATTGCCGTAAGGGTGTGCGGTGGTCGTTTTCAGCGTTGTTTTGCCGGACATGCTGCCCCTTTGCGGCCGCGGCAAAGAGGGCGCGGCCGGTGTTGAAAGACTGGTGGGTGAATTTCCCCAGTGGCCAAGGTACGCCCGGCCGGGCCTCCCCAAGGCACTATTCACCCCACCACAACGCGTGAGAAAACTCTCATGCGAGGTAGCTCACGCACAAGGAAGCGAGTATGCGGGTCAGTGGCCGAACGGATCGGGGTCGACCCCGGGCATCCACGTCAAGCCCGAAACTCCCCAGCCGTTGCTCTTTGCTGCCCGTTTGGCTTTCTTTGCGTAGCGGGCATTGAGCCGGTCAACATAGAGCTTGCCGTCGAGGTGGTCGTATTCGTGCTGCATGCAGCGTGCAAACCAGCCGCTTGCCTCAAAGTCCAGCGGGGTGCCGTCCACGTCAAAGCCGCGCACGCGGACCCAATCGGCCCGCTTCAGCGGAAAGTCGATCCCGGGAACGGAGAGGCAGCCTTCAACCTCGTCGTCAGGGTCCGGTGCGTTGCCGGAGATCTTACCCACCGTCAGCGTGGGGTTCACCAGAACGCCTCGAGGAGGGACGCCGTCGTCGTTCTCCATCTTGTAAGTGAAAATGCGCAGACCCACGCCAATCTGCGGAGCGGCCAGACCCACACCATTGGCGGCGTCCATGGTGTCGAACATGTCAGCGACCAACGACTTCAGGTCCTCATCGAAGGCATTGACCTCATCAGCGCGGCGGTGAAGCACAGGCTCACCCAAAATGGTCACGGGGCGGATCGTCATGACGGCTTCCTTTTCAGGCTGGAATACTTTTTTACGTTTTGCACATGCTGACAATGAAAAACACCCCGATCAAATGACCGGGGTGTTTCGTGATTCCACAGGAACCACACAAGGGGTGAGATACGGGGGTTGAACCCGCGACCTCCTGGACCACAACCAGGCGCTCTGCCAACTGAGCTAATCCCACCATGTCCGCCGCAAAACAGTTTCGATCTTTTTACGATGTCCGCTGTGCTTGTGGCAACGACGACTAGTCTACCTGATCAAATATGGTGTCAAGACCAAAATTAGATCTTCCTGCAAGAATGTGAGCTAGATCGCTTATGAGCAGTGGAAATTCCTTGATAGGTCAAGGAATGCGCTGCTAGAACTTGGCCGCAATCTTCTTGGCAGTGGCGGAACTAGGGCCGGGCGGCGGCACGAAAACGGCTTCGCGGTAGTACTTGAGCTCGTTGATGCTGTCCTTGATGTCGCCCAGTGCCCTGTGGCCGCCGGTCTTGGCCGGTGACTGGAAGTATGCGCGTGCAAACCAGCGGCGGGAGAGCTCCTTGATGGTGGAAACGTCGATGACGCGGTAGTGGAGGTGCTCCACCAGCTCAGGCATGTCACGGCTCAGGAACACCTTGTCCGTGCCGATCGAGTTGCCGGCCAACGGGGCCTTGCCGGGCGTGGAAACGTACTTTTTAATGTAGGCGAGTACCTGAGCCTGGGCGTCTTCCATAGTGGTTCCGCCGGCCAGTTCATCGAGAAGCTTCGAGGAGGTGTGCATATCGCGAACAAAGTCACCCATCTGGGCCAGTGATTCGTCGCTGGGCTTGATGACGACGTCAACGCCCTCACCCAAAATATTCAACTCTGAATCCGTCACAAGCACCGCAACCTCGATCAGGGCGTCATTGACGGCATCCAGGCCCGTCATCTCACAGTCAATCCACACAATGCGTTCATTAGTAATAGCCACCCGTCCAATGTACCGCGAACGCTGCATTCTTCAGATTCAGCCGGGCACGGTCACCACGTGATGTCATCCGCTGATTCCAGCGGCTGCCTTTCGCTGAAAACACGCATGGCGGGCATGGCGCAGGCAAGGTCCAGGACTGGTGGAAAAAGGAGCTGTGTGCGCTCTTGGAGTTCACTCAGGGTGATTTGGTAGACCCTGAACTCGTCCAACGCCAGAATGGCCCGCAGTTGGTCCAGGTCCTGGGTCAGCAGGAACACGCGGGCCTTCAAAACGCCTTGATCCTGAAAAACCAACATTTTCCAGTACTCCGATGGCAGCGCCACGCCGCGGTACATGCGGTCATCCGTGCGAAACACAGGGCCGGCAATGACGTTGACCCTCAAGTTTTCAACATCAACATCCTCGTAAAGGGCGTCTTCCAAACGTCCCCAGATACCGTTTTGGCTGCTCTGGTTGAAGTCGTCCATTTGCGGGGTGATGTTGCTGTAGAAGAAAGAGTCACGGTTGGCTTGTTGTGCCTCAGGCAGTTCGCCCCACAACAGGTCAGCACGGCGTGCCAGATGCCCGCGGTCAAGCCGGTTGCCGCTGTACAGCTCATTTCCCACCTGAAACTCAGCCGGCAACCGTGGATCCTTGCTGAAGGAAAGCCCGGCACGACTGATCAGTTTCATGCCATCCCCGTCAATGTTCCAGGCAACCCAGCGGGCAAAATGCCTCGATTTACTCATGGACAACGAAAAATGTGTGTAGGGGATGAACTCCTTGCCCTCCCATAAAACCGCATCACTTTGGATGTCTGGTTCCAGACTAGGCGGCTGGACACAGGTTCCAAGGAAATCAGCAACATATCCACGACGTTGGATGGATTCTTGGGGTTCGAGGTTGTTGCTTGGCATCCTGAGCATCTGCTTCCTAGGGGGTGCAGCCACGTGGACTAACGGGCTGATGTCCCCAGCGTAGGAGCCAATGACTTGCATTGACAGTGGAGCCGTGCGTTCCCAGCTGCGGTCGAGCAGCCGGAAGGATTGGGTAAGGAAGCTTAGGGCTCCTTGGTCGTTGCCGTCGTTGCCGTCGTTGAGAGTGCGGGCATGCCGTTTGACCGTGCCACGGCGGGGGCTGCCGCAACTGTGAACGGGGCTCCGGCGTCGTGTTTGGGGATGAGAGCGGGGTTGCGGCCCAGCAAAAATAGTTGACGCAAGCTCCACACAAACAAGATCACCAGCAGCAGATTGCGCCCTGTCAGCACAGCGGCCATGACTGGGTTGTCGTGGGAAAGCGCGGTGTAAAACATCGGATATATAAAGTAGGTCAACACGGCCACAGCTATGAGCAAGGTGGCCGGAACACGCCACGCCTTCCACTGGTGCGCCAGGCCGACAGCGACCGGCGGAGCCAGCCACACCATGAACTGCGGGGACCCCACCTTGTTGAACACCACAAAAGCGGTGATCAGGGCCAGCGAGCCGAAAAGGAGCAAAGCAGTGCGGTCGGCGCCACCGTTGCGCTTGCCCGTGTGCAGGGCCCAAAAAATGAGGACAGCCACGAGCAGTGCGGCAACAATCAACAACGGCTGCATCAGCACCACCATGACCTCGGAACCAGGCCCGTCGACCTGCATGGAGTTGATGTCCTCGTTCATGTACATGTGCGCCCCGCCCAGGCCCAGCACGCTCATCCACAGCCAGGGGGCGGTGAACGTGGCTTCGAGTTGCATGCCGCGGTCTCCTTGTTCCAGCAGGAAGTTCAGCAATTTTGGCAGCGAACCCATGCTCAGCGCCAGCACCACGACAAACACCGTGACCAGCACGCCCGCCAGCACCACCTGCACCCGCTGTCTCACCACGGTGAAAAGCGCAAGAACGACGGCGGCCGGCCAGACTTTTGTCCACGTTGCCACACTAAGAATGAAAGAGGTCAGGAACGGACTGGCGACGCCAAGGGACAGCGCGATGAGGACCACCGGTGCGGTGAGTCCATCAACACGGGCAAAGCCGAGCCACGCCATCACGGTGGAAAAAGCAAGCCACCACAGGGCGGCCGGAATGGCCTGCCGTTCTTTGCCCCAGCAGGTGAGCTTGCCCACAGCCAAGGCGTTCAGCACGGAAATCATTAAAACCCAGATGAACAGGAACGGGCCACTGCCCAACACGTAGGAGACTGCCATGGGAATAAGCGCAAGGATGGGGTAGACCCACGGGCTTGGACCTAGAACGCGCGTCTCATCGAAGCCAACAGAGGCCCAGACACGGTAGATTCCCGTGTCGCTGTATGCCTCGCCGCTCAGCGATTGCATGCCCGCGATGACAAGCGCTGTGCCGTGGAGCACGGCAAAGACCAGCCAAAGTCCCTGGGGCGATTTCAGCCATTTCTGGACACGCACGGGAAGCAGCGCGTTCCGGAAGCGGGCAAGGCTGTCAAAAAACGTATCCGTGGAGATGGTCGGGTCCTTCTTGAGATGGGGGCGGCCAAGGCAACACGCACGCGGGGCGGATGCCGAGAGTCCCGCAGCGACTTTTCTCAGAAACTGCCCGGCCAGTGTGGGTAGAATGCCAAGAACGGTGTCTTGGCTGCTTATATGTTAGCGCAGCACCCCGCTGGTTCCCGGGTTGCCCGGCTGGCACACACCGGAGTGCTCGGCTCTGGGAAGGTCATGCCTGACCATGGGCGGCTCGAAAAGTACAGGAGACAACTTGTTGACCAACACGCGTGGTGTCCGACCGGAGGCGAAGAATAAAGTGTTAGCCAAGCTTCCCTTCCGCACCGGCACTGCGTCCTCAGCTGTCTGGCAGGGTTTTGCGGGATCAGTCATGCTCACGTTGGGTTCCTTTGGCATTGGTTGGCTGGCCAGCAGTTCCGTATTGATCCGCAACCCGCTGTTCATCCTGGCTAGAACCACGCCTGTGGCTGTTGTGGTGGCAACCGTGCTGCTGTGCGCGGGGGCTGTGCTGATTTTCCGCGCGTGGCTGCGGCTTCGCCAGCACTTGGCCGGGTGGGGTCCTGACTCGGCGGCGGTGTTGAAGAAGGCGCTGATTTTGTGGGTGACACCCATGATGTTCGCCTTGCCGGTGTTCAGCCGTGACTCCTACGCCTATATTGGCCAAGGCCGGCTCATGCAGCAGGGCCTTGACCCGTACACCAACGGCATCTCAGCGCTTAATAACTACTTCCTGCTGGGCCCGGACACCATGTGGACCGAAGCGCCCACACCCTACGGTCCGATGTGGCTTTGGATTGAGCATCTCGCTGTAATGCTGCCAGCCAACAGTCCGGAAATCGCTTTGATTCCGTTCCGCCTGGCTAGCCTGGCCGGTGTGATCCTGTTGTTCATCTATGTGCCAAAACTTGCGGCCCGCCATGGCTTCAACCCGAATCGCGCAGTGTGGTTGGCAGTGTTGAACCCCTTGGTACTGATGAATTTTGTGGCCAGTGTCCACAACGATTCACTCATGCTTGGACTTGTTGTGGCTGGTATTTACTATGCATCAGCCAAACATCCGGTGGCCGGGATACTGCTTGTCACTGCCTCCATTGCCATCAAGCCCATCACGTTGATAGCGCTGCCATTTGTGGGTCTGCTGTGGGCCGGTTCGCAGGCTGGATGGCTTCGTAAATTTGGCTTCTGGGCAGCCACACTGGGAATTTCGACGGCGCTCTTGGGTGCCATGGGTGCCACCAACGGGCTTGGCTTCGGCTGGTTGGCCGCGTTGCGGACGTCCGGCACGGTGTGGCATTTGTATGCGCCAGTCGGGTTGCTTTCCAACGTTGCCGGCGGTGTGGTGTCCTTCTTTGGCGGAACCGGTGGCACGGTGACCAGCGGCATCCAAACCGTCTGCGTGGTCATCTCCATCTTGATCGTCATGGCGTTGGCCTTCTTCAAGATTTCGCCGCAGATGAGCACACCAACCGGTGGAACCTTGGATGAAAAACAGCGATACAGCCAAGCCGTGCTGCGTCGCATGGCATGGGGGTTTGCGGCAGTCGTGCTGCTGGCGCCGGCCATCCAGCCCTGGTACATGCTGTGGCTGTTGGGCTTCTTCACTGTCACCGGCATTGCGGAAGGCTGGCAGGAGCGACTGGTGTTCTACTTGGGCGCCTTTTTCATTCTGATCGCCCTGTCGGACCAGATCAGCGTGTTCCCATGGATCCCGCTGGTACTGATTCGTTCGGTTGCCATTGCAGTGGGGCTGCTGGGCGTGCTCTACGTCATGTTTTGGGACAGGCAGACCCGTGGGCTGTTCATGCCTCGGCGCGCCGCTGATTCCGTCACTGAGCACTGAGCACTGAGCACTGAGCCCTGAGTGAGCACTGAGCCGGGCCGCCATCGCACGCCAGTTCAGAGCCGCTTGAGTGCTTCGCGTCTGGACAGCGGGCTGAGCTGCCCCTCGTTTACGGCAACATAGTTGCGCACCCATTCCGGGTCGGTCCGGGCGTATTGGCGCAGTGCCCAGCCAATTGCCTTGCGGATGAAAAACTCCTGGTCCGCCATATTCACGGTGATGACGTCGTTGAGCAGCGCCGTGTCCGTCTCCACTTTCGCCGGCAGTTGGGAGATGATAGCAGCCCTGCGGAACCAAAAATTTGGGTGCGTGCTCCATTCACGCAGCAGCGGATCCATGGTGGCGCGATGTGTTTGCAATAGTTCCCACAGCCGCGGTGCCACGGTGTCCACAAAATCCCACCACTGCCCGGTCTCAATCACGACGGCGTAGAACGGCAGGAGCCCCACCTCACCCCTGCCAAGGCGCGAGTCCGTAAGCATGATGGCGGCGTACCGCTCTTCTCTGAAGCTGGCATTGTGCCACAGCTTGTTCACGGTGGCATGAAGTTGTTCCACGTCCGTAAACGGGTGCGTTTTAGCCAGGTCCCGCACTGTCTTGCGCACAGTGGGCGATGGCACGCCCAGAAACGGCATGCTCGACTTCATGTACGTTGCCATGGCTTCGGACTTCTCCGGAACAGCAACACCTGCCAGTGCAGGACGGAGCCCAGCCAAGAAGGCGGTGTTGGGGGAGTCTGTTGGGGGAGTCCTTTGTGTTTGGGTAGATTGTGCCGGGGCCATGGCAAAAGCCTAGCTGGGCTGCCATGGAGGGGACTACCATGTGGTTGGTATGGAGCAAGGTGCGTGGCCACTTATTGGCGAACCCATCGAGGAACGCTGTGCCGGACCCAGTGCTGCCCCAACAAATACCACCGATTGGGCTGGCCGCGATCTGGTGGCCGCCCTTCGAGCGGCCGGGTGTGTCTACGCCGAGGACGAAGCTGCCATCTTGATGGGTGCCTGCCGAACACGGGTCGAACTGGACGGTATGCTCGCACAGCGCGTGGCTGGAATTCCCTTGGAGCACCTTGTGGGGTGGGCAGAATTTTGTGGATTGCGCATGGTTGTTGCACCTGGGGTGTTTGTGCCGCGACGCCGCAGCGAGTTCCTTGTTCGCCGAGCCCTCACTGAGCTAGCTGGCCGCCCATGGGGGGAAAGCCGGCTGAAACTCTTGGATCTGTGCACCGGCTGCGGAGCCGTCGGTGCGGCGCTGGCCCGTTCACTGCCCGGCTGTGAACTCCATGTTGCGGATGTGGATCCTGAGGCCTTGGCCTGCGCGGGGAAGAACGTGGCGGCGTTCGGCGGGGAAGTCTATTGCGGTGACTTGTTTGATCCGGTACCGGACAGCCTGCAGGGCAGCTTTGACGTGATTGTGGCCAACGCACCGTATGTCCCCACCGGATCCATCGCCTTCATGCCCCGGGAAGCGAGGGTTTATGAGCCCAAGGCGGCGCTTGACGGCGGCGCGGACGGTCTTGCTTTGCACCGCAGGATTGCTGCCGAAGCACCAACGTGGCTCAGCAAGGACGGCTTGCTGCTTGTTGAGGCCAGTGCCCGCCAGGCCGAAACAACCGCCGTTATTTTGGCCCGCCACGGATTCAGCGTCAGCGTGTCAAGGAGCCAAGAGTTGAGCGGCACTGTTGTGGCTGGCAGGTTGTTACCGGCCAGTGGACGCACCAGGAAAGGGTCTTCATAAAGGCGGTGAAATCAGCCCAGAAGTAGGGAACCGGCTAGCCTCGGGATATTGGAGCCAGTCCGCATCGCCTAGGTGCATGGGTCAGTAGTCGGGAACGGCAGGGATCAGGTAGTGGCCTAAAAAGGGGTTAAAACGCCGGTGGATTAACAGGGATTCCGTGCTGGTGCTGGGAGAATTGGGGTATGGATATTCCTT
>NZ_JAFMPX010000034.1 GCF_017353415.1 Arthrobacter sp. E3 | reverse complement strand
GGCGACTGGAACTACACCCTCGCCCCGCACGCCACTGCGTAACAATCCCACGCTGATGGATCAGCGTCCTTAACACAGTCCTGGCCGGACATAAACCAAAATTACAAGTTATTACATCGCGAACCCTTAGCGTTTTGGTGATTATCGGAGAGTGTAGAGCTTCTGCAGGTTTTCCTCACTGAGCCATTCCATGGTTGCCTCACTGATACCGGGAGCTGCCTTGCTCATGGCTGCTTTCATCATGTCCAAGGTTGCGAAGGCGTAGAACGCCGAGGTGGTGCTCATGCTTTCGTGTCCGAGTAGTTGCATGATGATCGGCAGCGGGATCCCTTGTTTGTAAAGGTCCATCGCCTTGGTCTTGCGCAGCATGTGGCAATACAGCCTGGCCGGGATTGCAGGACAGGAGCTCCGGGCGGTGTTCCCGGCCTTCTTGAGGATCTCCGTGACGCTGTCTTCGGAAAGCCGGGTCGGTTCACCCTGGTGCAGGCTGTTGAACAGCGGACGTGTTGCCGGCAGGGCCGCATGCCGGGGATGGAACTCCTCCAGGTAGACGTGCAGGTGGTCGACCGTCCTGTCGCCCAGAGGTACCACGCGGCTCTTGTTCCCTTTCCCGGTCAGTGTCAGGTGCGCGGGTTTCACCAGGTTGAGGTCCCCGAGGGTCAGTGCGGTGATCTCGCTGACGCGTGCCGCGGACTCGTAGAGCAGGATCAGGAGCATGCGGTTGCGTCGCGACTTCGGGGTGGAACCAGTGAAGGCGGCAAGGAGCGCCTTGGTCGCGTCTACCTGTAGGTAGTCGATGGGTTTCATGGGCGCGGCAGGGGCCTTGAGCGCCTTGGCAGCCTCGTGCAAGGCCACCAGTCGGAGGTCTTCTTGGGAGGCGTAGCGCAGAAATGCCTTGATCGCGGTCAGGCGCAGGCCCACCGTCTTTGGCTGGTAGTTCTTGGTCTCGCGCATCCAGATCACCCAGGCTTTGAGGAATTTCCGTTCGAAATGGTCAAAGCCGACGTCCTTGCGCTGGATCTGTTGTTCGTCAACGAGGTAGCCCACGAAGCATTCCAGGGAAATCCGGTAGGCCTCAACGGTCTTCGGGGACAAGTTCCTGGCCCGGGGCATGTACTCGTGCAGGTAGTTCCGGGCGTATCCCCAAAAATTCGGGGTGTCGGTGCCGCTGTTGCGTTTCATTCGAATCCCACCTCGGGCAGAATTCCCTGGCCTTCACGGACGATGTCGGCGTAGCCGCTCATGAAATCCGGGGATGTATGGATGTAGTAGTAGGTGCTCGCCAGTGAGGCGTGGCCCATGTAGCGGGACAGGTAGGGCAGCATGGCGTTGACATCGGTGCCTTCGGCCATCCAGCGTTCGATGTTGGCATAGGCAAAGTGGTGACGGAAAGAATAGGGAATGGGTTGTTTCCCTCCAAGGTGCTGCGGCAGTCCGGCTTGGTCCCAGACCCTGCGGAACGCGGTCCCAACTGCCTCCGGCCGTACCGGGGTGCCGGTGGAGGAAACGAAGAAGGTCGCCCGCTTGTTGCCGAAGACGTCCCGGGAGGCCCGGTCGCAATCAGCCAGAACGTCAATGATCTGATCGGTGATCGGAAGCCACCGGCTGCGGTTTCCCTTGGACCAGAGCACGTCGATGATGCCCTCGGCCAGGTTCACGTCCCCCGGTTCCAACTCTCGCGCCTCGCAGGTGCGCAACCCGCACGAATGCATGAGGGCGAAGAACGCGGACCCCTGCCATCTCCACGGGGACCTGGTTTCCAACTGTGTCGCGGCGTCAAAGAACCTGGTGATCTCCTCGGTCGTCAGCAGGTATGGCTGCGGGCGGACCAGATCGGATCTCCACTGGTCAGAGAGGACATAGGCGTCCTCATCACCATTGAGCCGTTCCCACCGGCCGAAGTCCCTGATGTATGACATCCACGACCGGCTGCCGTTCGGGAGGCATGCTATCCGGGAAGAAACCCAGTCTTCAACGGTGGCCCGGTCAACGTTCTCCAGGGAATGTTCGACGCAGTAGCTGTCGAAGCTCCGCAAGGACGCAACCCTGGCGCTGCCGTGGATGCCCATGCTTTCCTTGAAAGCCAGGTATCGCTCGAGGTCGGGGGCAAACGAGCTGGTGAATCGGGGCCCGTTCATTGTCCGGCTCCCTGCAGCACCGGAAGCGGGAGGACGCACGCACGCATGTGCTCGGTGTCGGTGGCGAGATACGCGTTGGTGGATTCCGGGCCCGCATGACCCAGCACTGCCGCGATCGTCGGCAACGGGGTTCCCGCACGCA
Organism: Arthrobacter sp. E3; assembly: GCF_017353415.1. Classification (GTDB taxonomy): domain Bacteria; phylum Actinomycetota; class Actinomycetes; order Actinomycetales; family Micrococcaceae; genus Specibacter. Next base: position 36,031 of record NZ_JAFMPX010000034.1, on the reverse strand, counting down.
GAAGTCTGGTAGCGGCGTTGTGGCGCAGCAACCTCGTCCCGACCTTCGAGCGGCCCGTTCCTGCCGCACTGAAGGTTCGCCTGGTCACGTCATAGATGGACGAGTGGTCCGAGAACTCAGTGTGGGGTGCGACGGAACGCAAGAACACGTGGTCGTTACCGACATCGGGACGCATGGTGAGGACATACTCCGCAAGCCTTTCAGCGATCGCCGGCAGCAGGGGAAGCGTCAGCGGGTTGCCCGTTTTTTGCTGCACGATCCCGATCGTCGAATCACGCCAGTTGATGTCACTTAGCCGCAGGGCGATCAGGTCGCACGCACGCAGGCCCGTCACCAACGCCAGCAACGTGATGGCAGCATCCCGGGCCGCGATCAGGCCCCCGGTGCAAGCCTGGAGAACAGCCTGGTCATCTTCATCGCCCAAGCTGGGAATGATTCCGTGGTGCCGTTTAGCGTTAGCCAAGTCCAGAGCCTCTTGCAGGTCGTCGCGGTCCAGGAATTTCAGGAAGGCCCTCAGATTGATGACCGCCGACCACATCGAAGATTCAGCCCAGCGCCCCCGCAACGATTCAAGGAACCCCAGAACGCTGGCACCCCCGGCTTCCCGAAGCGACGTCACACCTTGGCCCTCCAGATAGAGAAGATACCCGCGAGCCTCGCGGTCATAAGAGGCCCGGGTGTTCACCGCCAGCCCGCGCTGCCCCATTTCAACTGACCAGCGGGCCAGCAGACAGCCAAGCTCCTCGGACCGCGGAGCAGCCTTGCCACCACCTCGCGGCACCATGGAAAGATCCACCGAACCGGTCAAAACGTACGAATCAAGCAACCTCACCAACCGGCCATACGACTTACGGCGCTGGTCACTGAACCTGCCGGTCCGCGGGCTCGTGGTCATTGAAGCAAACTCAGCACCCAACTCCACGGTATAGAGGCCATACTGTCTCCTGGCAAGCAACTCAAAGCGACGAAGCTATTTCCTGTATTCAAGAATCGTCGACGCCTTGTAGCCCGCCGCTTCCAGAGCCACCACCACCAGCTCACCAATCCCGATAACTGTCATATCCATGATGCACGCCCTTCGCTAGCCATACGGATACGACGAAGGTAACGCCAAAACCAAGTCGAAACGCTAACCTCGAGATTTCATGGCGGTGTGACCGGGCCGCGTAATTAAAGCCTGAAAGGTGCCTCTGACGTGGGAAAATGTAGTTACCACACAACATTTTCTACATAGTTTCAGGAGCACCTTGCAGGTGAACTACTTTACCGGTTTTTACCCCTCTGTCCGAGTTGATGCCACCGGTGAGGGTGTCGTGTCCCAAGCCGGTGGTGTTCTGCTGACCTCGATGGTGAAAGCATCGGGGATCACGGCTGGTTTGTCGCAGGCTCTGGAGCCTTGGCGCAAGCCGTTCGCTTCCCATGATCCGGGGAAGATTCTCACTGATCTGGCGCTGTCGCTGGCCACCGGTGGTGACTTCGCCTCGGATGTTGACCGGCTCCGCAATCAGTCGGAGGTCTATGGGTTGGTGGCCTCGGATGCGACGATCAGCCGATTCTTCACGACCTTGTCGCAGGTGAGACCAGCGAAGGCGTTGGCTGCTATCAACAAGGCACGGGCAGCGGCACGGGCCCATGTGTGGGAACAGGCAGGGAAAGACTCGCCCCTGCACGGGGTGAGTGCGGAGAACCCTCTGGTCATCGATTTGGACGCCTCGTTGCTGAACTCGCACTCCGAGAAGGAAGACGCCCGCCCAACTTGGAAGAAGGGGTTCGGTTTTCACCCGTTGTGTTCTTTCGTTGACCACGGCCTCCTGGGCACAGGGGAACCCTTGGCAACTCTGCTGCGTCCTGGCAATGCCGGCTCGAACACTGCTGCCGACCATATCCAAGTCGTTAAAGACTCAGTGAAGCAACTTCCCAAGGGGTACCGGTCGGGACGGAAGGTCATGATCCGCACCGACTCCGCTGGAGGCACGCACGGGTTCTTGGACTGGCTCACCGCCAAAGGACGCAATTTCTCCTACTCCGTCGGGTTCCCCATCCACGGGGCCGTGGCCGACGTTCTCCCGCTGGTCCCGAAGAAAGGGTGGACCAAAAGCCTACGACAGCAACGGAACTGAGCGCGATGGGGCGTGGGTTGCCGATATCACCGGGATGCTGGATTTGAAGTCCTGGCCGGACGGGATGCGAGTCATCGTGCGCAAGGAAATCCCGCACGTCGGTGCGCAGTTGCGGATTACCGACATTGACGGGAACCGGTACACGGCGATCGCGACGAACCAGGAAAAGGGCCAGCTGGCTGCTTTGGAAGTCCGCCACCGTTTACGGGCCCGGTGTGAGGACCGTATCCGTAATGCCAAGGACACCGGATTGGCGAACCTTCCGCTGAAAGCCTTCGCTGGCAACGAGCTCTGGTGCCATGTGGTCATGCTCGCCGCTGAGATCATGGCCTGGACCCAAATGATTGCTTTCACCGACAAGAAGCCCCGGCGTTGGGAACCGAAGAAGCTCCGGGTCCGGCTCTTTGAAATCGGCGGGAAGATCGCCACCCACGCCCGCCAAACCACCCTGCATCTAGCCTCCACGGCACCAGAGGTGCAACTCCTGATCAAAGGCTTGCAGCGGATCACGGCGTTGAGCCCACCATAGGCAAAAGTCGCTATCCGTCCGCACTCAAACAGAAAACAAAACCAGCACCACCGTGACCGACCGTGGAACCCGTCACCGACAACCGCCACACGGTCAGCGGACACAATGTCACAACCACATGCCAAAATCAGAACTATCAGGCAGACAGTCAGCCCTGATCCACCAGAAACCCCGCCTCATGCAAGATCGAGGCTAAGCCGAGGAAAGATTCCAAGAACGCCGGAACTCCGGGCCAAAGCCGATCTCTCTCGGCTTAGCGTTTTTCTCGGCTTAATCAACACTAAGCCGATATCGGCTTAGTAGTGACAACGGCTCTGAATTCCTCAATATGGCGGTCACTAACTGGTGCAATACCCATAACATTCGCATGACCCGCTCACGGCCACACCACTCGAACGACAACCCGTTCGTTGAGCAAAAGAACGGCGCCGTCGTGCGTCGCTCGGCGTTCAATTATCGCTACGACACCGATGTTGTGTATAGAGGAGCCATTTGGTAGCACGTGTGGGTTGATCGGGTGTGTAATCTCGCTACATCGTGGACAGTGAATATCACTTCTTCGTGGACACCGGGTCTCAAGAGTTTGTATGTCCTGTCTCACCACTTCGGGGACACACGATCTCATGACATCGGAGACACGCTGTCTCACTACATCGGAGACACTTTGAATGGTGGATTGGCGGGGATAGTCGTTGGATGAAGAACTCTCTTTCACCTCAGACTCGTGCGACCATCATCAACTACGATCCCTTGCAGCCTCATGCACTCTCGGTCACGGAGTTTTGCCGTTCGATCAAGATTTCGCGCAGTGTTTTCTATAAGATTCGAACCCGGGCTGTCCATGAATCCACCGCGGCCCTTCATCCCAGATCCCGTGCACCAAAGACTCCGGCCCGCAAGTATGGCCCCGCGGTTGTCAACGAAGTGGTGAAGATCCGCAAGCAACTCAAAGCCGATGGCTGGGACTACGGCCCGCGCTCGATTTACTACGAAGCCAGCCAGCTGGAGGCTTTTCCGGGCGGGAAGGTTCCCTCGGTCGCGACGATTGCCCGCCTGCTCTCCAGCGTAGGGCACGTCGATGCTGCCCCCAGGAAACGCCCGAAGTCCTCGTACATCCCTTTCGTGCGCGCCACCGTGATGTCGTTGTGGCAGCTCGATGCTTTCGAGTACCGCCTCACCAATGGGCAGGTCGTCACCGTGTACCAGCTCCTGGACGACGCGTCGCGCTTCGATGTGGGCACGGCGGCGTATTCCCGTGCCGAGAACAGTGCCGATGCCAAGGACGTCCTCGACCGAGCCATCACCGCCTATGGCCCGCCCAAGGAGCTGCTGTCGGACAACTCCTCGGCGTTCAACCAGTTGCGGGCCGGCAGGATTGGTTCCGTGGAAATCTTCCTCGCCTCCAAAGGGACCATGCCCATCAGCGGCCTGCCCGGCAAACCCACCACGCAGGGCAAGAATGAGCGCTCACACCAAACCTTGCTCCGGTTCCTCGACGCGCACCGCCCCACCACGCTCGAACAGCTCCAAAGCAGGATTGGCCGGTTTCGGGACCACTATAACAACCGCCGACCGCACCAGTCCCTGGACCATGCCACACCGCGCACAGCTTGGGATCTACTCGAGCACACACCGGCGACGGAGCCGATTCCCTTGCCCGTCCTGGAAGCGAAAGCCGCCTACTACATGCAGGTCCGCGCACGCCGTCAGGGAGACCTTGACAGGGCGGGCCTGACGATCACCAAGACCGGGACCATCCTGGCCGATGACAACGCCCAGGACAGGGCCGCGGACCAGTCAATCGTGGAGATCACCCGTGCTAACCGGCAAGTCTATTACCAGGGCTTCCACGTCTCCTTGCCCACGACCTACGCCGACCGCCTGTTCTACCGGACCATAACCGACGATGCCTTCATGCTCACCGACCCAGCCACGGGTGAAATCGTGTTCTCCTTCCCCCTGCCGATGGTTGCCCTAAACGTACGCGGCCGCTATGTTGCCTCATACTCCGTTCAGGGCGTGCAGGTGACCTACACGACGAAACAGTGGAACTGCAAACGAGAACACTACGAAGCCCAATTTGCCAAACGCCAAGAAGAACAACCAGACGTCATGGCCACGCGATAACCGCGCGCACAACTGCCGGCGCCACAATGCCGGTAGCTGTGTAAAAACTCTTGAGACCCGGTGTCCACGAAGAAGTGATATTCACTGTCCACGATGTAGCGAGATTACACACCGGATCGACCCACACGTGCTACCGAAAGGCTCTGCTGAACAATTGAACTTCGCCTGCTTAACGAACTCTGGCCGCTGGTGAACGTGCGCAAGAACCTGTTCCTGCCGACTAAGAAGGTCACCGGATACCTCCTCAGCGGCAAGGGAAAATCCGTGCGTAGCTACGATGATCCACGCACCCCAGCCCAACGGACTAAGGACACCGGGATCATGCTCGAGCCCCAGCGCTGCCACATGGAGGACCTCTACGCCAGCCTCGACCTGGCCGATCTAACGAACCGGATCAACGAGATCCAGCAGCAACTCATCCGGCTGGCCGCAGCCAAGACCTACTCCCAAGCACCCCACGCAGCATGACCATTACGCGAGCACTTTAGATGAGGCATGCAGTAATCATTTCGCGAGCACATTGACATGAGGCACCACGGTCATAGAGGTTTACTGGGCCGTAATCAAGTGGTGGCCAGAGATTCAAACACTGCTGGCCACCGGGGTGACGATAGCGAAGGTCGAAGCAGCCAAAACGATGATCAAAAATATCAAAAGGATCGCCCGCGGGTTCCGCAACCCAACTAACTATCAATCACGTATCCTGCTAAGAATTGCCGCCCGACCGGTGGCATGAATTCATCTCAGCGGGCTGGTATTCACCACTAAACGCGAGGAACCTGCTAACCAGGCTCTGACTGAAGTCAGACAGCAGCTCTCTCATCAGGTGCGGGGTCGTCGTGGCCGGGCTGTGGATCCAGCCTGGGCGCACAGGATGTTACTGCTGCGAGCTGCGGACACTCTTTCAGAACAGGCCGCAGCACGGTTGGAGAAAGTCTTCGCAACAGATGATCCCACCGGCAAAGCTCAAGGCTGCGTGGGACGTGAAAGAACAAGTACGGGTCATGCTGCGCACCGGTTCATTGGAAGACGCTGAGCTGGCCAAGGAACACCTTGAACGACTCGTGCAGGAATCCAAGCAGCCAGAAACGACCAGACTCTACCGGACCATTTGCCGGTGGTGGAAAGAGATCGAAGTCCTCATCGTCACCGGCGCCACCACAGGCAAAGTAGAAGCCAACAACACCAGCATCAAACACATCAAAAGGACCGGCCGCGGCTTCACCAATACCACCAACTACACGACTCGTATTATGCTCAGAAGCGCCGCCCGAACAGCGGTGAATCATCCATGACAATAATGGAATTCACCACGAACCGCGGAGAGCCGTGAACGCCTCGGCCCCAAGGATCTGGCGGGCCTTCGCAATCGTACGATGCGAACCCCACCAATGCTTGGACGTCCCGATAAGAGTAGCCCCGCACCAGCAGGGACACGATGTGTCGGTAATCAGCCATTACAGTCGGTTTCCTTTCACCACCCACGACACCAATGTCGTGGGTGAAAGCCATCCTCACCCGCCGTGACCAAAAGCGCTACCCGATCCACCCAGATCAACCCACAAGCGCTACCAAAAGCCTCCTCTATACAACGAACCAGCGAACCACGCCCCCTCCTATATCCAGAGCCCTGAGGTCTACAATGGACGTCATTCAGGGCTCTATGCGTTGCCAAGTATTGGTCACGGTGTTTTTGGAGACGCGGACGGACCGGAAACGGTGTTCGTCAATCCCGAGCATCCGCGGCCGCAAGAGATCAACGTCAAACCACTACTGATGACTTTGCATTAGCCCTGAATGAGTGTCTATCACGAGCCCATGAACCAGCAGTATAAGAAAATACAATACAGGCCAGCAGATATACGTTACCCGAAAGCAATCCCCATCCACTAGCAGCCGCAATAATAATTCCAGGGATGATCGCAACAAAATAAATCATCGGAGATTCCACAGTAGCGCGACTGCTAGACAAACTTCGAAGAGACAAAATAACGACAACAACGAATGGAAAAAGGAAACTTAGAGCTCCGATAACACCCATCTCAGCCACTAGTAGCAGAAAGGCATTATGAACCGGAAAGCCCGCAGAAGTAGAGGATGCCCACCTACCCACTACTTCAACATAGTTGTTGGGCCCAGTCCCACCCCAGAGGTTTTGAGAAATCTGCATCAAAGCCTCACTCTGCAGCTCAGGACGCTCACCACCCGTAGGGTCATCTTCAAAACGCAGAAGGTAAATACTGAAAAATGGAAGGCATATCAAAATCAACAAAAATATTGACTTGAATTTTGCATCAAGGCCATTTTTATTTTTGTTCAATACAATCCACAGAAGTACAGCAATAACAACTCCAATCATGTTAGCTCGACCGAACGTTAGAGCCGTCATTAGAATAACTAAACTAAGGGAACACTTACTAACACGACGCGCAAGAACATCCGCGGATCTGACGAATTGAAATACAAATGGCAAAATAAGAAGCAGCGCTTTTCCTAGGTTTCCGGGATGACCAAAAGTACCACCGGGACGCATTATATTCCCAGCGACCTGCGCTTCTCCGAAAACACCAACTGACAAGCCCATCATTTGCGCTGACACTACAACAAACTCAAGAAGCAGTACCGCAAAAATCGCAACACTGATATGGCGATCCCAAGTTACATCTGCTTGTCGATATTTCGCTATCGTATAACCGACAAACCAAACAACACCTCCTCCTAAGTAATGAATAAACCCTGCATTAACTGTCGCCGAATGTTGCCAAATCAACACCCAAGCAAGAATCAAATATATGATAGGTATTGCAATAAGACGAACCCCAGTGTTTTTTCTCTGCCTGACGATAAATATACCGGCAAAAATCACAGCTAACAGTAAGGGCAGTGTGAGCTGAGGTTGACCTTGAGCAACACCGACATGAGAGGTCGACGACACCTGAGTCAGGCCGAAAGGAGCCATGAATAAAACCATTATTAAAATAAATAGAGCACCCTTAAATACACCAGATTGAAAGACAATGACAGCAATAGCAAGTAGTAAAATGGCAAATAAAAGTAATAACAATTTAAAGCTCCATTAATTATTTATAAAGAAATTCAAATGCCCAACTGACTATATTTATGTCACTCCAATTGAAGCAAAGGATTTCATGTTGCTATTTAGAGTCAAACATTTATTATGACTTCCAAGATACTTCTCCAATTATCTTTTGAAATGAGATCCAAGTTTCGCGCCAAGACGTCGCTCATCAAGAAAGATTCATCCTTAACTCGAAGCGCTGATTCAACCAAGGCAATCACATTACCAGGTTCAACGAGACACTGCTCGGGAAGAAAACGAATTAGATTTTCGTTACTAAACGCTACTACAGGTTTCCCAAGCGATAATGCCATCATGATCGTTCCAGAGGCGGTCACATTCTCATAAGGTGCAATGAGAACATCCGCGAACATCAACGCAGCATAAAGTTGGTTATCAGAAACGTAAGAATTGCCGTCACCTTGCACGACTGTGTTTACACATGAATCTAAGACAACTCTCGCAGGTGGACTCACCAGACCAACGGAGACTAGTAGCGTTCCCTCTCGTTCAGTGAGTTCCCTAGAAATTTCTGGAAGCAAGTCGAAGCCCTTATCGGGCCGAATACTCCCCATGAAGAGTGCCACGATTTCCTCTCGTGGGAAACTTCTCAGACTTCGTAGCGCTGTATCGATAGCGTCCCTGTTATACCCAGCAGTAGACTGCGTCCATGCGAAATATCCGGGATGAGCCGCGACATAACAATTACCAGCCCCCTCAAGATTCGACGCCAATTCAGATGAATGAACAACCTGCGCTGAACACCGCCTCCGCAATTGAGCCAAGCCCCACTTTTTGTCAACATCGTCTCGTGCGGGTATTGGATTATGCACTACTAGAACAATCTTTGTTCCAAACATCAGAAGCAGTCGAAAACATACCACTTCTAACGTTGTATTAATCCACGGAACGATAATTAGTGGCCTTTTGGCAATTGCACGTAAAAAGAAAAGGAAAATACCAATAACATATTGAGCCTTTTTCAAGAAAGAAGCTTGACCCGCAGAAGGTGTCGGCAATACTTCGACATTAGCAGTGCATGCAGACCGTATCTTGTCGCCCTTTCTGCAAAATCGATAAACTCTCACTTGATCACCTGAAATTACCCTTGCAACTTCCGCACCATAGGGATTAAATGGGTTGGGATCCCAAACATAGACATCAATCATGTAACAACCTCAATTCAACGTATACTTAGTACTTCTGGGTTTCCACAGATCAGATGGAAAAGACGCCAATAAGCCTTCTAAATTAATTTGGGGAGGCTCAACCATTTGCATCTCCAACTCTGCCGATCGAAAAGTTGCTGCACTGTGTGTCTGCGACCTTCCGGTTCCCTTAAAGTAGTCTTCATACTTGAACGGAGGCTCAGTCCCTGAATCAACTAGTCTTGCAGGAATGCCGAACGCCTCAGCTACAACTACTCCATGAAGAGACGAGCTAATCACGTACTCACTTTGAACAATAGCTTTAATGCAATCACGCCAATGACACGTCGGATTCAGAACCTCAGCAGAACTATTCGCCGTCATTTCGAAATCATGTAAATTCGGTACGAATAGAATACCTCTTTTTTTTATTTTTAGATCTTTAATCATTTCTGGAAATAAATATGGAAGTAAAAGAGCAGGGTCTCCATAAACTTCACCTACACAGGCACCGCGAGATATGAGGTAATCACGGGTCAACGGTCCTCTCACAGACCGAACGTCCAAGTTTTGAAACTTATGCATAGAGACTGCAATTTTTCCATTTTTCCCCGAACCCCAAATTACATCATTTGTCTTTGCGAAATGTAGTATCGATCCTACAGTCAACAAATTTGGTGATCTGAGACGCTTCCGTGCTCGATATCCCCGAACCTCAACCAATCTCTTCACAATCTCTGGTCCCAAGAGGTCGCCAAAATTATTCGTTGACACACGTCCGGGAATATGTCTGGAAAACCTGCCGGTGCCAATTGGGAGGCGAGGATTCCAATGTATGACTTTGACTCCTTGAATACGTGACACTGTTCTCCTAAGAATTCATCGACTTTGTTTTGCGCTCTTGACAGTACTAATGATCAGATAGAAGTCAATGCGAAATTTTGGAATGGTAAGTACTGCAAGCGACATAAGTGTCAAAGCTAGTAGTATACAATACGTCAGTCTGAGTACATCAGTGACTGACCCTGGCAGCCACTGCAGAAAAGCAAATACTGAGGCGCCGATGATCAAAAATAGAAACATAGGACGCATTGTAACTCCGATCATCCGCAATACAGATAACCGAGCATGGGGTATAACAAAGATGGAAAGCAATACCCAATTAAGTGCAAGTCCCAAACTTCCGCCTGCAGCAACTCCTAGTATGCCAAATTTCACACCAACCAACATAAAAATCACCATCAAAATTCGGGAAATAGTACCTACCTTCAACTGCTTGGCAGTAAGATCACGCGCCAGGCATATCCAGTAATACACGTAACCTAGTGCTTGAAATATTCCGCCAATCGCTAACACAGAAAAAACCAGTGAGATGTTTCCCCAGCCAGGACCGAGCAGGATCGCCAACAAAGGTGTTGCAACAGATATTGCGAAAATAAATGATCCTATCAACAAATAGGAGAGAATCAATTGGGCTCGTAGTACATATTTTTCAAAGGTAGTATCGTCAGAGATCTTGGAAAGGATAGGCACGGCGACTTGTGTCATAGGCGCCGCTATTTGCTGGAGCGGTACTCGGAAGATTTGATAGGCTTGATTGTAAATCCCAAGTGGCTGAGTGCCTATAAACTTGCCTATCAACGTCGAGTCGACGTTAGAGGTGAAGTAGTTTACAAATTGAAGACCCGATGCTTTTAGGCCGAAGCGTAAGTAGCTTTTAAGATTAGGATCCTTCTTGGGCCACGTCGGACGCCATCGGGCAAATAAGATCAGTAGAACGACCTGAACCGTTACAATTGATACCTGCTGGAAGACCAATGCCCAATAGCCGGCTCCCATTATGCCTGCAATTATGGCTGCTGTAACAGCAATTGCCTGTGCAGTTATATCTATTTTTGCTAAAGTAAGAAACCTAAAGCTCCGCGAGAGCTCAGCACGAAATTGTGCGTTGAATGCCTGCAGTATATATATAATGGCCATTGCCTGGGCAATGCCTTCAACGGCCGGCACGTCATAAAATATTGACAGCGGATGGGCAGCAATAAATACTATAGCTGCGGCGAAGGCGCCAATGCAAAGGTTTATCCAAAAAAGATTCGATTTATTCTGATTTGAGATTAGGTGATCACGTAAAGACGCCATCGACAACCCAAAGTCCGCGAGAAGGGTTGCAATACCCGACACGGCAGTTACCATGGCAACGACACCAAAGTCGTCAGGTGTAAGTATCCTGGCCAAGGCGACAATCGATAGTGTCTGAAGTGCGAATTTTATCCATTGGCCAAAGACCGTTGTGAATGCACCTCTAGCTGCTGTTGTTGATAGACTCACTCTAAAAGGACCTTCATCGATATGTTATCAGCTAGGGCGGTCCTTAAATTTTTTTGATCTGTCTCCATGCCAAACATTAGCTATCCTCACCACGACAGGATAATTCACCAATGATGTTCATGTGCAATATGAATTCTTCATTATCGGAGAACCTCTTTGAAACTACTTTAGCCGGTACGCCCACGGCTATTGAGTTTTCAGGTATATCTCGTGTAACTACAGACCCAGAACCAATTATTGAGCCGTCGCCGATTTCAACCCCACTCAAAACTACACTTGATCCACCGATCCAAACATCTTGTCCAATTAACACCGAATCGCGTGGACATGGTTCCCGATCGCCTATCCAAGTCGACTTGGCCATTGGCACACCGATTTCGTGGACCGAGTGATCGTCTCGGCCGACTATCTGTACCCCCATACCGATAAGAGCATAATCACCAATCGACCCATTTACCTGAATAATCGATCTCGGACCGATGCTGACATTATTCCCTAATGTTAATCCGTGGGGCGAACTTATTACTACCCCGCGACCCACACGTAAGTTATTCCCCGTGAAGACATTTTCATTCACAGCCAACTTCCGAGTTATTATCCGTACTATGCTAATTAAGGGCCGCGGAATCATCGAACGTAATTTGGGACGCTTCATAGTTTCTCCTCATCCACACTAGCGACATTCCTGAGTGCGTCACTAAGACCAGCAGCCATTCTTTCGGCAGAATATCGTTCCCTGACGTAGATTGACAATAATTTATCAGGCACGCTTGAGCGTTCTCCCGCAGAATCAATTATTGCCGAACGCAGACCATCGATAGAATTCGATGCAAACCAGCGAATTCCTCCCGAAGCTGCCAGCTCTATCTCAGGCGAGTGAGGTTCGTCATCCGCCACTATCATAGGAACACCAAATCCGAGACTTTGCGTTAGTCCAAGTCCAGCGAACCCTGGCGAAACGGTACAGAACGCATTATCATATATTGGCTCAAGATCACTCGCATCATCGATCCAACCGGCAAAGGTCACCTTGTCGAGGATTCCTAGTTCTTCAGCCATATTTCGCAGCATGCCCTCTTCAGTACCTCCTCCGACGAGTACTAGTCCTACGTCGGGGAGGATCTTTTCTATTTGAGCAAACGATTTCAATAGCAGGCCAACCTTTTTAGCAGGTTCAAAACGTCCCACATACAGCACATTGTCGCGAACAGAATCCCCAGACCCTGCGCGTATCATCTCTGCTTTGTAAAGCGAGTTGGGGGCCACCCACACACGAGCATTAGGCAAATCTGCCCGAGCTTTCAACATATCTTTGTACGTATAGAGGATGGTCCCGGCTGACAGTCGCCGCATGGCGAGTCTCAGATACTTCGTTCGGGAAGATGCTCCCTTTTGTGGATGTACGTGTCCCCAGACTAGAGTTCTACGCCGAATAATGTATCGCGAAATTAGTAGTAACCACGCCGTTACACTTCGAGGATTAAGATCAACAACAATATTTCGTGCACGCAACGGTGTGAAGTCAGAAGCTATCTGTAAAAATAGCTTTCCAGTAAATGCGCGATGCATAGTCATGCGATTATAATAATTTGTCGGTATTCCACTTTTTACAGAAGGATCGAGATGCGCGTCGCTTATATATATAGAAAGGTCATCAGCGAATTCATTCTTCAAAAGTCCAATACATTCAGCCCTGTATTTCGGAAGAACAGCAAGTACTAGCGCATAATTAATGGCCTTCAAGATGAGTCACCTTGTCGTCGATTTTCTTGTTGATTCGCCTTAGTTCTCTTGTTTTTAAGTCTATTTGCCAATAATAGTGACTTAAGGCGAAGGCATAATCAAACCCGGCACGTCCATCTCGCATTCCTTGCTTGAAAAAGTACGAATATAGGAAGAATATAAAGGGCTTAAAAGGGACTCGATCAAAAAGCTGGCCTTGCCGTGACCTAGCTGAGGCAGTGTGCGTTCTTGCTTGTGGTCGCGTCCGGAGATGCGCCTCCCAATCGGAATATCTGTTGTGACGGTCAAACCAAGCACTGACGGGGTCTCTATCGTTATGAATTAGATGTGCGGAAAGTCGAATTGTCTTTCCATCAATAATCGGTTGATAATGGCCTTCAAGTTCACCCATGCCCGGAATGTCTAGGTCATCGACTATCGGGAAGTGTGCGCTACCCACCCGCAGTAGCGCCCTCTTGACGACTCTATGACCATATTTTAGAGTCTTGCCTGAAAACACATAATCTAAGTTTATTTCGCCGGCACTAAATTCGTGTTTTAGCATCTTAGGAATTAGAGTCTTTATCTCACTCAACAAATTATCAGTTACAAGTTCGTCGGCATCCAATTGCAGTACCCACTCATTTTTTAATCTTAAGTTATCCAATGGCCACTGCTTTTTTTTGGGGTACCTCCCATTCCAAGTGAAATTTACAATTGAAACACCTACGTCTTCGGCGATTTTACAAGTTGCGTCAGAACTATTGGAATCCAAAACAATAACTTCATTGAAGTCAGCAAGACTCCGAAGGCAAGACTCAATATTGTTTTCTTCATTTTTCGTCTGAACTATGACAGTTATGGGTATTTTCGAATTTGTCATCGACTATTTATCTATTCGCGTTTCGTCAGTAGTTTTTATAATGTCAGCCTGAAATCTTTTAGCTGTAGATTTGCTATGGCAATTATTTGTTATGGTGTTTGCTTCAACTATTTCATTGGGCCCAATTACAGACCCAGGAGATATCACCGCTGAGCTCCCTATTCTTGTTCCTCCCAAAATTATGCACCGAGCTGTTATCCATGATCCCGTTTCAATAATGATTGGACGGCATATGAGCGCCATGTCGCTCCGAAATGCATGGCTGCCGGTAGTTACAAGTGTTTCCTGTGAAATTGCCACATCATCACCGATATATAGATGGTCCTGGTTATGAAACCAAACCCCTTCCCCGATCCACGATCGATCTCCAATGTGAAGTTTCCATGGAAATTTTACCCGTGTTCTTGGCCTGTAAACGACGTCACGACCAATTTTTGCACCAAAAAGGCGTAAAACGCTAACTCTCAGCTTTGAACTTATCTGCCACGGATTAGAAATGAAAATTAATTCCGCTGCTCCCCAAAGATAAACGATCAGCTTCGGTTTGTCCCATGCCGAGCGCTCACCTGGTGCCTTAGACAAATCGATCACTGGTATTGTGTTGATCTTTCCAGAATTTGTGTCGTACAATGACATGATTCCCCCCCTATTTAGGTGAAGTAGTCGCTGATTTTTGATCTATTATTGCATGTGTGACTTCATCTAGACTCCGCATAACCATACTCGGGCTTAACTACGCGCCTGAGCCTACCGGCATCGCGCCATACACGACGCGGCTTGCAGAATTGCTCGTAGCTGAGGGGCACGACGTTCGTGTTCTTACGGGTTACCCCCACTACCCGGAGTGGAAGTTGGCCGAGGGGTATAACGGCTGGTCGCATGCAGAGGTCCTCAACGGAGTGACGCTCAAGCGGCTGAGGCATTTCGTCCCGACGACGTTGAGTAACGCACATCGTATGCATCTGGAGTTGAGCTTTGGTCTCCGACTGTTGTTCGCGAACTGGCACCGTCCCGATGCGGTGCTGATCGTTAGCCCTGCCCTTTTTGCTACGACGTTTGCTGTGCTTCGGGCTAGGTATGGATGGACGAGGCCGTCAACGGGAATCTGGGTTCAGGACATCTACAGCCGTGGGTTGGAAGAGACCGGCAGTGCGGGATCCCTTTCGACAAAGATTATGAAGAAGATAGAAGGATTCGCATTACGTTCTGCCACCAAAGTGACCGTTATCCACGACCGGTTCGGGGACTACCTTTCATCGGAACTGGGTGTGCCACGAAGTGACATCAGCACCATTCGCAACTGGACTCACCTTGCAATCCCGCCAGCAATTGACCGCATTGCTTCGCGGCGTCGGCTCGGCTGGGCAGATGACGATGTCATAGTCCTCCACGCCGGTAACATGGGTGTGAAACAGGGTCTTGAAAACGTGGTGGACGCTGCTAGGCTGGCTGAAGCACAGAGATCTCGAGTTCGGTTTGTGCTGCTGGGCGATGGCAACCAGAGGAGCATGATTCAACAGCTCGCCAAGGGTATCAACCGCATTCAGTTTATCGACCCACTACCCGATGCGTGGTTCCAAGAAGCCTTACAAGCAGCCGACATCCTCCTCGTCAACGAATTGAGCGGTCTTCGCGAGATGGCTGTGCCAAGTAAATTGACGTCATACTTCTCCACAGGACTCCCCGTTATAGCGGCCACGGAGGCTGACAGCACCACAGCAGAAGAAATCACCTCGTCCGGTGGAGGCATCCGCGTGGATCCATCGAAACCCAAGGATCTGTTGCTGGCCGCAGAACACCTTTCTGAGAATCCCGATCTCTCCGCAACACTTGGAGCAGCTGGCCGCGATTATGCCAAGAATTTTCTGTCTCAACATGCCGCTATAGTTGAATACTGTGCTTGGTTGACCAACCTCGCGGCCACTAACGGTAGCGAAACGGATCGAGTCGATCTCCAAAGCCAATCTCATAACGTCTAAACAGGGGGTAATGCGTTGTCTAAGCGCGCTCTAATCACGGGAATCACGGGTCAAGATGGCTCATATTTGGCCGAGCTACTGCTCAAAAAGGGGTACGAGGTGCATGGTCTCATCCGACGTGCCTCCACGTTCAACACAGCACGCATTGACCACCTTTATGTTGATGCCCACGACCCGTCGGCGAAGCTCTTCCTTCACTACGGGGACTTGAGTGACGGTGCGCGTTTGGTGACCCTCTTGGCGCAAATCAATCCGGACGAAGTCTACAACCTAGCTGCACAGTCCCATGTTCGGGTTTCCTTTGACGAACCGGAACATACGGCTGACACCACGGGTGTAGGTACTGTCCGGCTCCTTGAAGCCGTGCGCATGTCCGGCATCAAGACACGCTTCTACCAAGCCTCCACCTCGGAAATGTTCGGCGCCACACCGCCGCCCCAGGGTGAAGACACACCCTTCTATCCGCGGTCCCCCTATGGTGCGGCCAAGGTTTACAGCTACTGGATCACCAAAAACTACCGTGAGGCTTACGGCATGTTTGCCGTCAACGGCATCCTTTTCAACCACGAATCGCCGCGTCGCGGTGAAACCTTCGTCACACGTAAGATTACGCGCGCCGTAGCCGCCATCAAGGCGGGCAAGCAAACCGACCTCTACATGGGCAACTTGGACGCCATCCGCGACTGGGGATACGCCGCGGAATATGTTGAGGGCATGTGGCGCATGCTCCAAGTGGATGAACCCGAAGACTTCGTCTTGGCAACGGGAACCGGCTACACCGTGAAGGATTTTTTGACGGAAGCGTTCACCCACGCCGGGCTGAACTGGGAAGACCACGTCAAATTCGACGAACGATTCCTGCGTCCCACGGAAGTAGATGCCCTCATTGGCGACCCCACAAAGGCTAATGCCAAGCTTGGTTGGAAGACCACGGTGGAGACCCCCGAGCTTGCCCGCATCATGGTGGATGCGGACATCAAGTCACTCGAGACTGCCGGAAACCACTGGGTCGATTCAGTGGACTTGGAAAGTTGGAAAGCCTAGCCATGGAGATTAACTTCACACCAGGTCCCCTGGACCGAAGTAGCACCTTCTACGTTGCCGGACACCGCGGCCTTGTCGGATCGGCTATCTGGCGCAAGCTCCACGCCCAAGGCTTCACGAACCTGGTGGGCCGCACATCCAGCGAATTAGACCTCAAAGACCGCGATGCAACCTTCGCTTTCTTCGCTGAGACCAAACCTCGCTATGTAGTGCTGGCCGCCGCCAAAGTGGGAGGCATCCTTGCCAACAAGAATCATCCAGTTGACTTCCTCAGCGACAACTTGCGCATTCAGGTGAATGTCTTAGATGCTGCGCGGGAACACGGAGTGGAGCGCGTCTTGTTTCTGGGATCCTCATGCATCTATCCCCGGCTTGCCGCACAACCAATCCAGGAGGATTCACTCCTGACCGGTCATCTTGAACCCACCAATGATGCGTATGCCATCGCAAAGATCGCTGGCATACTCCACGTTCAGGCGATGCGCCGGCAATACGGCCTCCCGTGGATTTCTGCAATGCCTACTAATTTGTATGGCCCTGGTGATAACTTCTCTCGCCAAGGATCACACGTATTGCCCGCACTCATCCGTCGGTTTGACGACGCCGTGAAAGACTCGGCAAGCACTGTCACAAACTGGGGCAGTGGAACTCCAAGGCGGGAATTCCTCCATGTGGACGACATGGCCTCCGCGTGCCTGCACCTCATGGAGCACTACGATGGTCCCGAACAGGTCAACGTGGGTACCGGCCATGATGTCACCATTAAGGATGTCGCCACCACGGTGGCAAGCGCTGTTGGCTTTACGGGTGAAATCGAATGGGATGCCACTAAACCAGATGGCACGCCGCAAAAACTGTTGGACGTATCCAAACTGGCTTCTGCTGGCTGGCGGTCCACCATCTCGCTTGAAGACGGAATTCGCAATACCGTGGACTGGTACCACAACAACACTAACCAGATTCGCGAATAGACTGACAACCACAACAGAAGACCATCATCCGGGCGGACTTCGCCCCTAAGCGAACACGCCCGGATTTTTGTCTGAAGTGGCTTTTACATAGGGGACCCTACTTTTGGAATTACGCGACTATATCCGCATCCTGCGGCGCAATTGGATCATCATTGTGGCACTGGCTCTCGTTGGGCTTTTGGCCGGCGGAGCGTTTTCAGTGCTGAGCAAACCCGTCTATACCTCGGAGACTCAGCTCTTCGTGGCAACCCAAAATTCAGGCTCCGTCCAAGACCTGCAAACGGGAAACTCTTTCATCCAAGCAAGAGTTTCGTCATATGTGGTGACTGCCACCACACCGACAGTGCTGCAACCTGTCATCGACACCCTGGGCCTGGATGTTTCACCCCAGCAGCTCGCCGCAAATATCAAGGCAAGTTCTGATCTGAAGACTGTTCTCATTACCATCTCAGTCAATGACGGTTCGCCTGTGCAAGCGGCCGCGATTGCGCACGCCGTGGCCAGCAGCCTGATCACTGCGGTGGACAAATTAGAGAAACCTGCGGACGGTGGGGCCTCACCCGTCAAGCTGTCCGTTGTGACCCCTGCGACTGCACCCACTTCGCCCTCTTCCCCCAACCTCAAGATCAACTTGGCCCTTGGTTTGATTCTGGGGCTGGCTCTGGGAGTCGCGGCAGCGCTGCTGCGAACCACGCTGGACACTCGAGTGCGTAGTGAAAGCGACCTCCGACGGGTCACGGAGTCTCCAGTCTTGGGCGGCATAGCGTTTGATCAGGACGCACTGAAGAATCCTCTCCTAAGCCAAGAAACCGGGCACAGCCAGCGTGCCGAGTCGTTTAGGCAACTCCGGACCAACCTCCATTTTGCTCAAGTCAGCAGCAACAGCAAGACATTCCTTGTTACATCTTCGCTGCCCGGAGAAGGCAAGAGCACCACTGCCACCAATCTAGCGCTTGCAATGGCTGAGTCCGGCCAGAGCGTGGCCCTTGTGGACGCCGATCTCCGTCGGCCCATGGTGGCCAAGTATCTGGGGCTCGAGGGTGCTGCGGGGCTTACCACAGCACTGGTGGGGGATGCCACCATCAAGGATCTTCTCCAGCCGTGGGGACCTCACGGACTCCAAGTGCTCACCTCCGGAAGGATTCCGCCGAATCCCAGCGAACTGCTGGGATCAGAAGCGATGTCAACTTTAATTGGACAGTTGGAGAAGGATTTCGATGCAGTAGTTATCGATGCCCCGCCGCTTCTGCCTGTCACAGACTCCGCAGTTTTGGCCCAAAAGGTGGGCGGCGTAATGGTTGTGGTGGGTTGCCACACAGCCAAACAGCAGGAAGTGGCCAAGGCCATGGAAACCCTTCAGCTGCTCGACGCCAATGTGCTGGGCGTTGTACTCAACCGAGTTCCAGTCAAGGGGCCTGATGCCTACGCCTACAGTTACTACGGGTACACCGCCAACGCAGAAAACATCAGTGTCAAACCAGCTGGTTTGGCTCCTTCAACGGTTGTCATTCGCGACACACATGGAGCTGTCGAGGATGACTTTGACAAGCTATTGCGAGGAACCGATAGAAGAGCCACTCGAAGCGGATAGCTTCTGCCCTAATACTCGGGCATCCAAGCGCTCGTTACCGCAGGACACTGTGTTATCACCACCCTCCTGAACGACCGCAGCCTTCCACTCGCACGTACGCACTCTGGGGAAATAATTGAATTCAACAAACTGGCGCACACGCTATTCGCGCCGCATTGGGGCTGTGGATGCTGCCATTGTAATCTGGGCCGTTATCGGGGCGCACTTGCTCCGATTTGGACTCACCCCGGCATGGACCAATCCCATTGCCGGCACTCCCATTGGTTCTTATCTCACGGTATCCGTGCTTCTTCCGTGCATGTGGTGGCTGATGCTCAGTGCATGGGGTACTCGCGAAGCACGCATCCTCGGTTCCGGTCCCGAAGAATACAAACGAGTCTTTGCCGCGAGCTTGTGGCTGTTTGGCGTGTTGGCCATCATTTCCTACGCACTCCAGCTTGACTTGGCGCGCGGCTATGTGGGTATAGCATTCCCGACTGGAACGCTGGGTTTGATCGCTGGCAGGTGGGTCCTACGCCAGCATTTGAGCTTGGAACGTGGCCGCGGTGGAAGTGCCTCCCGAATTTTGGTGGTGGGCGGCCCAGCAGCGGTTGGTCACCTGGTGCAGGCCTTGCGCCGACAACCCCAGGCTGGCTACTTGCCGGTGGCCGTTCACCTGCCTGGCCACGAGGAGCAATCTGTACACGATGCAGTGGATTTACCAATTCTTGGAACAGCACCGTCTGTTGCCAGTATCCAGCAGGCAGTGGTTGCCTGCGGCGCGGATGCAGTGGCAGTCACAACAGGTGTTCGGCTCAGTCCCCTGACTATGCGCCAATTAGGCTGGGCTTTATCCGCAGCCAGTATTGGATTGATCTTGGCCCCCGCATTGACCGATATTGCCGGTCCACGCATTCACACCCGTCCAGTGGCTGGGCTCCCCCTCATCCACGTCACCACGCCAAGGCTTGAAGGCGGAAAGCGTGTAGCCAAACGTCTCTTCGATGTGTCACTCTCTGGACTTCTACTGCTGGTTTTCTCCCCACTCATGCTGGTAGTTGCAGCATTCATCAAAGCTGACAGCACCGGTCCGGTGTTCTTTAAACAGCAACGGGTTGGCATACTCGGGAAGACGTTCTACATGGTCAAATTCAGGTCCATGGGTGTGGATGCAGAGGACCGTCTGGCCGAGCTCCAGGCAGGCCACGATGGGAGTGGCCTCCTCTTCAAACTCAAGACAGATCCCCGTGTGACCCGCGTTGGAGCCATTCTCCGCCGCTTCAGCGTGGACGAGCTGCCCCAGCTGATCAATGTCCTGCGAGGCGAAATGAGCCTTGTTGGTCCCCGCCCACCGCTGCCCACAGAAGTTGCCGAATATGAGGATCATGTGCGCCGCCGCCTGCTGGTCAAGCCAGGTCTCACGGGGCTCTGGCAGGTCAGCGGAAGGTCCAACCTGTCATGGCAGGATTCTGTCCGGTTGGATCTGTATTACGTGGAAAACTGGTCCATGGCCGGGGACATGGTGATTCTTTTCCGAACCGCCCGCGCCGTTTTCGGGCGCGACGGCGCGTACTAAGCCTTATTTTTAGTCTTTTTCTTTTGAGCAGAAAGTTCTTTCAATGCAAATCTCAGTAATTGGTTGCGGGTATCTTGGCGCCGTGCATGCTGCGTGCATGGCCAAGTTGGGCCACGACGTGGTCGGCATCGACGTCGATCCACACAAAGTTGCAGAACTCTCCGCAGCTCGTGCGCCCTTCTTTGAGCCCGGACTGGAGGATCTTCTCAGCGAGGTCCAGGCCACTGGCAGACTCACGTTCACCACTGACATGTCAGCAGCCGCCGGCAGTGCCGTTCACTTCATTTGTGTTGGAACACCGCAAAAGAAAGGTGAAAAGGCTGCCGATCTCAGATTTGTGGATGCCGCCACCACTGCTTTGGTCCCTTATCTGGGTGCCGGCGAGCTGGTGGTGGGCAAATCAACCGTGCCAGTGGGAACTGCCGAGCGCTTGGCAGAACTCATCCAAGAACACCAGCCCGAGGCTCATCTTGCCTGGAACCCTGAGTTTTTGCGCGAAGGACATGCAGTCCAGGACACCCTGGCACCGGACAGGTTCGTGTACGGCGTTCCCGGCGCCGCCGAAGACCATCCGGCGGTCGCGGTGCTGGACGCGGTTTATGCATCCTCGCTGGACTGTGGAACCCCGCGGCTGGTGGCGGACTACGCCACTGCGGAGCTGGTAAAGGCCGCAGCCAATTCATTTCTAGCCACCAAGATCTCCTTCATCAACGCCATGTCAGAAGTCTGCGAAGCTGCAGGTGCTGATGTGACACTGCTGGCGGACGCCATTGGCATGGATGAGCGGATCGGGCGAAAGTTCCTCAATGCAGGCATCGGTTTTGGCGGGGGCTGCCTTCCCAAGGACATCCGCTCCTTCATGGCCCGTGCGGGCGAGCTGGGGGCGGACCAGGCCCTGACGTTCCTGCGCGAGGTGGATGCCATCAACATGCGCCGCCGCACCAGGACGGTAGAACTGACCCGCGAGATCTGCGACGGAACACTCTTGGGTCAGCGCATCACAGTTCTGGGTGCCGCTTTCAAACCCAACAGCGACGACGTCAGGGACTCCCCTGCCCTTAGCATTGCAGCTCAGTTGCAACTCCAAGGTGCAGTGGTGACCGTCACTGACCCCGAGGCACTAGCCAACGCCGCCCGTCGTTTTCCGGAATTGAACTATGAAACCGATCTTGAAACGGCCCTGCAGAACGCCGATGTAGTACTTCTATTGACGGAGTGGCAGCGGTACCGCGAACTCGATCCTCATGCGGTGTTCAGCCAAGTGCGGAGCCCCAAGATTCTTGACGGTAGAAATGTGCTGGAACCGAGCAAATGGCGAGCCGCGGGATGGACCTACCGCGGCATGGGACGTCCGTAGCCATGTCCGGTACAGATGGGGAGAACAAGCCAAACGAGTATCCCCGAAACGACACTGAACGAGTCCGCAGGACCGTGCAGCCGTCGCTTAGCCGGCGGAAACTGCGCAGGCGCCTACTGCAGTGGGGTGTGGGTGCACTTGCCTTGTTGGTGCTGCTGGGTGGAGCCATTGCGTGGATCGGCTTCCGTGCCGGCCAGATCAGGGGCAACCTTGAGGCCACCACGCAGCTTCTGCCTCAACTGAAAAAAGAACTGCTGGCCAATGACGTGGCCCGGGCCTCCAACACCGTGGCATCACTTTCGGAGCACACAGCGGCCGCCAAAGCGGCCAGCAATGACCCTCTATGGAAGCTTGCCAGCGGGCTGCCCTGGATTGGCCACAATCTCACGGCAGCCTCGGAGGTGGCAACCACTGCCGATGACGTGACCCGCTTGGCCGCTCAACCCCTCGTTGGTGCTTTCGAATCCTTGGACTGGAAATCACTGACACCCGTGAACGGAGCTGTCCCGCTGGCACCGCTGCAAAAGGCTGCACCAAGCGTGGTTGCGGCCGCCAATTCGGTGGAACTTTCCTACCAACGACTTGCTGGGATTGATCAGGCCGCGCTGCTCCCCCAGATTGCTGCGCCCCTGCAAAGCGCCAAGACTCAGCTGGATGAGTTGAGGGGAGTACTTTCAACCGCATCCGATGCAGCTCAGCTGCTGCCACCCATGATGGGGACCGAAGGCCCTCGAAACTACCTGCTGCTGATTCAAAACAATGCTGAGGTCCGTTCCAGCGGCGGCATCCCTGGCGCTCTTGCCCAGCTGCATGCGGAAAACGGCAAGATAACCCTCACAGCCCAGGACTCAGCCAGCGCCATGGGCAGCTTCACCCCACCGGTCAAGGTGGACGCTGCACAGGAAACCATTTACTCCACCCGCATGGGCAGCTACATGCAGGATGTCAACATGACTCCCGATTTCCCTACCGCCGCGTCAACGGCCAGGGCCATGTGGCTGCAACGCCACCCCGACCAAGCAATTGACGGAGTCATTTCCATCGACCCGGTGGCCCTCGCATTGGTTCTGAAAGCAACCGGTCCCATCAACGTGGCAACTGCTCTTCCAGAACGCGCTGGCTTCGGCGATCTGCCCACAAACTTGACAAGTACAAATTTGGTACCCGTGCTTCTCTCGCAGGTCTACGCCGAAATCCAGGAACCCGCACTGCAGGACGCCTACTTTGCAGAGGTTGCGAAAAACGTCTTTGACATGGTGGCAGCTGGCAATGCCCCCGGCGACAAGTTAGTCCAGTCCTTGGCCACAGGCGTCAGCGAGAATCGAATCCTGATGTGGTCCGCCCACAGCGACGAACAAGCAATCCTTGGGACCCAAGGCATTGGCGGTGCCATTTCCGGTCCAAGTGTTCCCGCAGCGGGCTTCGGCGTCTATTTCAACGACGGCACAGGCGCCAAGATGGATTATTACGTCAAGCGAACTGTGCAGTTGGTGCAGCGTTGCAATGCCGACGGTTACGCCCAATACACAGCCAAAATCACCATGACCAATACGGCACCTGCCGACGCAGCCACGGCGTTGCCTGCCTACGTGACAGGCAACGCCGTATTCGGGATTCCCAGCGGTAGCGTTGCCACCAACGTGGTGGCCTATGGCCCGTCACAGGCACGTGCACAGCAGGCCCGGGTTGACGGCAAGAGCGTAGGGATCGCTTCACACACCCATGCTGAGCGACCTGTTGGGGTAGTGCGGGTGCAGCTTGCGCCCGGGCAGAAAAAGACCATCGAAGTTGATTTTTCCAAGGTGGTCCAGACCAACCCTGCGCAGCTCCGCGTCACCCCCACCATTCAACAAAAATCGGACGTAGTCCTGCCCGAACAAAAGGCCAAGGGGTGCCCTGGAAATTAATCATTCATAAACGATCCACGGCTGCTGTACTCCTAAACAATGCAGCACTGTCCAAACGGTGAAACTTTCATCCATTCGTTTGGTATCGGCGCTGTCAACTGATAATGTTTCAATAAATCGCAGTCTCAACGGGGGAACCGGCGATCAAATATATTAGAATCTGGGGAATTACCTTGAAGAAAATCCTTGCAGGCGTTGCACTTGCCAGCCTCATCACTTTGTCCGCTGGTTCAGTCGCCGCCCAGGCGGCTCCCAATGACTACCCGGCAGGCGCACCCAGCTCCACCGTTTCCACCGGCACCGTGATTGCCGGCGAAGCCGTTATTTTCAGCGGCTCTGGTTTCATCGCCGGTGAGATCATCGACATCACCGTCACACAGACCAGCCCTGTTGCCGGCGGGGCCATCGGATCAATGGGTGGCGGTATTTCCGCATCAGTGCCCATGATCATCAAGCCTGCGGCACCGTCCTCCTTTATTGTTACGGCTGACAGCAACGGCGCGTTCTCGACTCCCATCACACTGGAGCAGACAGGCACCTACACGCTGACAGCCAAGGGCCGCACCTCGGGTGTCACCGTCAGCCAGGTTGTCAAGGTAGTGGCCAGCGTTGACGCCGGTGTTGGCAACAACGGATCCAACTCGGGCAACAACGTTGCCGGTGATAAGGATGGTTTGGCCTCCACCGGCCTGGACACCAGCGTGCTGGTCTGGTCCATCATTGGCGTGGGCGCGCTGGGCGCCGGCGTGGGCACTGTGGTGGTTTCACGCCGTCGCAACCGCGAGTCCGCCAACGCATAGCAGCAACAAAAACATGACCGGGTTGCCCGGAACGTGGTGATGGCCCGGAGCAGCTGCTCCGGGCCATCACCACGTTCCGGGCGTATTCCGTGGGTTTCACTAGACTGGGTGGGTGCGTACAACCAGCCACAAAGTGTCAACCGTTCTAGCCGTTGTTTATTTTCT
The DNA here is from genome assembly GCF_017353415.1 of Arthrobacter sp. E3. Lineage (GTDB taxonomy): Bacteria > Actinomycetota > Actinomycetes > Actinomycetales > Micrococcaceae > Specibacter. The sequence continues at coordinate 10,723 of NZ_JAFMPX010000034.1, read as the reverse complement.
TGCACTGGCTGGCATCCTGTTCTGGCCCTCCCCAGTGGACAGGCCGATTGACAGTGCCCTGATGCAAGTCATCCAGTGGCTGCGCGACCACGGCGTTCCCCGACGGGTAGTGAACTACAGGAAAATCGAGTTCGTTGCGAACATACTTTTATTCGTGCCCTTCGGCGTCATCCTGACCCTTCGGCTGCCCCGCTGCTGGTGGTTGTTGGCGGCAGTCATCGCAGCGACGGTCTCAAGCGCCGTGGAACTGGCCCAAGGCTTGTTTCTACCCCAACGCGTGCCGACCTGGAGCGACATTGTGGCCAATACCTCCGGGGCATTCCTCGGAGCACTACTGGTGCTGTTCGTGTGGCGGCTGCTGCGACACCGCACACTGCGTCCTACCGACAGGGCCTGAGCTGAAGAACCAGCTTCACTTTCCGGTCCAGTGATCATGCGGCTTCTGCTGCCTGCCATAGCGCGTAGGCAGCCAGCGTTATCCCGTCAGAGATTTCACCGGCACGGATGGCACCTTCCAATTCTTTCTGACTAATCCAGCGATGCCCGTCAGTTTCGCCATCGTGGACGCCAACGGCCTCGGCTGATTGCGCGGCCACAGCAATAACCGCCACTTTACTGCCCAGTATCCCGCTGTCCGGCCAAATGTAGCCCAGAAATTCGGTAGTGGAGGCTGCAATTCCCGTTTCTTCCAGCAGTTCGCGCGCACCGGTTACGCAGGCCTGATGCTCAGGTGTAGTTTCAATTGCTGGCGCCCCACCGAATCCGCGCGGGAACTCCGTCAGCGTTCTGCCTATTGCAGGACGAAAATGGTCCACAACCAGATGCTTGCCCGCGAACGTCACGACGGCAACCGCACCAATTCCGCCTTCGTCGGCTTCCACTTTGTGTTGGAGCCACTGCTTGCCGTTGTGTTTTACGGACTGCGTGGTCACTCTGATACAGGGCGGGCCCGCCCAAGCGTAAACTACCGTGCTCAGTCCGACTTCAGTCATGGACTCCTCCTGGGATATTGATGAAAGATTTCATTTTTTTACTGCGCAATGTGTGCAGCTCAACAAGCTCGGAAATCGGAGTGGTCAAAAGCACCCCAACAGCTCCCACCACTACAGCCCAAATACCGGCAACAGCTGAGAAGAAGTAACTTGCAGCCAGACCGAGGACACCAGGGACCAAGGTAAAGGAGATTTGTCTCCACAAGTTGCGCATGGTCTCCTGCCTGTCCACCGGCTCAACAAATTTCATGATGGCAAAGGCCAAGCCGTCTGAATGCCGCGCGACCGGTGAGTCCACCCACCGGGAAATAGCCACTCTTGCTGAATATTTGGCCAGTGCGAATGTGCTTGCGGGCATCTCGCCGAGGACGTCGATCAAGCTCCCCTCAAACTGAAGCGTGGTTGTGCCCACTGCCTGACTCGACGCCATGTCAAAGGCCTCGGCGTCCGTATTCTGCAACTTTAGCCAACTGGATTCGTGCTGCCGGGCGAGAGCATCAAAGTAGACGCTGGACCACCATGAATCCATCAATCCAATAGTCTCTGGGGGCACCTGGGTTTCCAATGCCGCCAGCGTGGCGAGCATGCTGCTGCGTCCTCGAAGACCCTTCAACGTTGCAATAGTTCCGCGACCTGATTCATTCGCGTGATCATCGAGTTGCTCAATGGCAGGAGGCACCTGACGGCGAGCGAAGGCCAATTCCATGTCAAACTTGCGGCTGTCCCAAACGCGGATCGTTTGTGGGTCTTTTGCCACAGCCGCAATCCAGTCGCGCCAGCGGAGCGCCATGGCAGCAAACACACCTGTGGGATGCTGGATTTCTTCGAGTGGGCCCAGGCCTTCGGCAGCCGCTTGGAATTCAGCAGCCACCACCTCAGGTACGTCATCAGTGTGGCAATCCCGCAGCCGACGGCTGGGCCGCCTACTGACAGCCTCTGCAATTCTTCTTGGATCAAGGCCAAATACGGCCAAAGAGGAGAATTCGAAGACGGCAAGCACGGTGGCCTCCTCGTTTCGACCGCACACCATCTTGCGAAGGCATTCAGCCAGGGAAGCGTCACGAGCAACAACAACCAGGCCGAGCCGCTCGTGGCTGTTCCTCCCCAGCAGGGACCTGACCGCTTCCGGGCCATGGTGCATGAAGAGCGCCCCGTCCAGCAACTGCGCATCCGGAACCAATATGGTGTGGGTGAGTATATCCGCCGTGCGCAACAGACCTGAAAAACGCTGAGTAACAGAGGCCGGAGGAAACTGGTGCGCATCTGTGGGGACATTGGTTTCCATCTCCCAGAGGCTCCGCTGCTGGATGCTGTCAAAATCAAAGACCAGTGCTTGTTGCCCGTGCGTCTCCGCCATCGGCATGTCCTCTCCGGAAATCCCTGCAGCCAACGTTTAGCCGTCACAGAGTCTGGGCTTAGGTGATCTGGTTCAGTGCATCTTCCGCTGCCACCCAAGCAAGCATTGCGCATTTGACCCTGGCTGGATACTTGGACACGCCCGACAGTGCCGCGGCATCCCCCAGAATCTCCTCATCCGCCTCCAGCTTGCCGCGGGATCGCATTAATGTGCGAAAGTTCCCGATCAGTCCCGTGACCTCCTCAACTCCCAGGCCCACCACCAGTTCGCTGAGGATGGAGGCCGACGCCATGGAAATGGCGCACCCATCCCCGGCCCAGTGGATCCCCGACACGGTGCGTCCGGCGCCGCCGTCTTCAGTCTCCAGCCGCAGCGTGATCTCGTCCCCGCACACGGGGTTGAGCTGGTGGCATTGCCCCACGTTCGGGGGCAGATGCTGCCCCTGGAGCTGATCGTTGGCCAGGTCCGCGCCATGGCGAGCCTTTGACTGCTCCAAAATGATCTGTTGGTACAGCGAATCCAATGCACTCACGGTGTTGTCTCCACTTCTACGCCAAAGTAGCCACGCACCCCGGCCACGGCCGTCAGGAAGGCGTCAACATCGGCTCTGGTGTTGTACAGATATGCGCTGGCGCGGGTGGAGGCGCTCAACCCCAGCCGCCTATGCAGCGGTTGCGCGCAGTGGTGACCCACGCGCACGGCGATGCCGGCAGCGTCAAGGTACTGGCCGACGTCGTGCGCGTGTACCCCTGCCACCTCAAAGGATGCCAGCCCTGCCCGGGGAATGCCCGACGCCGGCCCCAGGACACGAATGCCCTCGATGGCTTCCAGCCCGCTCACCAAGCGCTGGCCCAGTGCCGCTTCCCAGTCATGGATGCGTGCCATGCCGGTTTCTTCCAGGTAGTTCACGGCGGCGGCCAGAGCTACGGCCTGGGAGATCGACTGGGTGCCGGCTTCGAAGCGCTGCGGGGCGGGCAAGTACTGCGCTTGATCCATGGTGACGGTGGTGATCATGGACCCGCCCGTGAGGAACGGGGGCATGGCATCGAGCAGTTCAGCACGGCCGTACAGGCCACCAATGCCGGTGGGCCCGAGCATCTTGTGGCCGGAAAACACGGCAAAGTCCACGTCGAGGGCCTTGACGTCGAGTGGCAGGTGGGGGGCAGACTGGCAGGCGTCAAGGACCACCAAGGCGCCCACGGCATGGGCCATCGACGTCAATTCGGCCACCGGGTTGATGACGCCGGTGACATTGGAGACGTGGGTGAACGCAAAGACCTTTGTGCGCTCGTTGAGGAGCGTGGCGGCGGCTTCCATGTCAAGGGTGCCGTCATCGTGGACCGGGATGAAGCGCAGCGTGGCGCCGGTGCGGCGGCACAGCTCCTGCCAGGGGATCAGGTTGGCGTGGTGCTCCATCTCGGTGACCAGCACCTCATCCCCTGCCGTGAGGGCAAACTTCTTCTCTTGTTCCGGGATGGCACCGACGCTGGCATTGCCAAAGGAATAGGCAATCAGGTTCAGCCCGGCTGTGGCATTTTGCGTCCACACAAGCTCGTTGCCCTCGGCACCGATGAAGGCTGCCACAGTGGCCCGCGCGTCCTCAAAGACGTCGGTGGCGGCGACGGCCAGCGTATGGGCGCCTCGGTGCACGGCGGAGTTACGCTGCTCGTAGAACTCCTGTTCGGCCTCCATAACACTGATAGGCTTTTGGGAGGTTGCACCGGAATCCAAGTATACGAGTGGGTGTCCGTTGACGTCTTGGTCCAGGATGGGGAAGTCATTGCGGATGCGCAGGACCTCACCATCCGTCAACGGCTCATTGAGGGTGTGTGTTCCGGCTTGGCGGGAAAGAACAGTCACTGCGGCGGCTCCAAGATGCTTGTCATTGATACTTCATTCTCCCACTCGGAGCGCCCCGGCTGCCACGTGTGGACGCCACGCTCCCATGGTGCTACAAATTGAAACACGGTCCAGCGCGCTGCGCTCCCTATTAGATGAACGGACGTACCCATGCGTTTGGGGGGAATCGCCACATGGCGGGAGTCGCCATTCAAGCGTTCCCGCAGGTTCAAACTGCTCGCCACTCTACTTGCCTTGACCATGGTGGCCGCAGTGGTTGGCCTGGTCATGGTGTTTCGGCCCGATTCCTCGCCCGGCGCATCACCGGAGCCCGGAACGCTGAAGCAGGATTCCAAGCCCGCACACGTGTTCATTATCAACTTGGAAAACACCGGTTACCACCGTGCCTGGGGGCAGGATTCCCTGGCCCCCTACCTTTCCCAGACCTTGCGCTCCGAAGGTGTGCTGCTGGAAAACTACTATGCCATTTACCACAGCTCTCTCCCCAACTACATTGCCCAGATCTCCGGGCAGGGGCCTAACGTCAACACGGCCAACGACTGCGCCGTGTTCCACCGGTTCTCCGCCCAGACAACCTCCGTCTTCGGTCAGGCTGATGGCAAGGGCTGCATCTACCCCAAGGCCATCCCCACAATCGTGGGTCAGCTCCAGTCCAATGGACTGACCTGGAGGGGCTACATGGAGGACATGGCCAAGCCGTGCCTGCACCCGGAGCCCGGCACAGCCGACCCCAACAAGCGTGCCAAGGTCGGCAACCAGTACGTCACCCGGCACAACCCGTTCATGTATTTTGCCAACATCATCAACTCCCCCACCTGCGAGCAGAACGTGGTCAACCTCGATGCCTTGCCCGGAGACCTTGAAAGTGTCGCCACCACACCCAACTTTTCCTTCATCACGCCCAATTTGTGCAATGACGGGCACGACAACCCTTGCGTGGACGGGCGCTACGGCGGGCTGGAGGCCGCGGATGCCTGGCTGAAGGTGTGGGTTCCGCGCATCATGGACTCCCCCGCGTACAAGAAGGACGGGATGCTGGTCATCACCTTTGACGAGGGCGACGGCGAGCGGGAGCCGGATGACTCCGGGGCGACCAGAAGCGCTTCCGCAGACGATTTGGACCAGGGGCCGGGTGCGCCGCTGCCGGGGATCTTTGGTGAGGGCGGAGGGCGGGTTGGTGCCCTCATCCTCTCCCCTCTGGTCCAACCCGGCACGTCCTCACAAGTGGTGTACAACCACTACAGCCTCCTGGCCAGCATTGAGGACATTTTCTCGCTGCCGTACATCGGGTACGCCCAGGTCACGTCGCTGAACAAGTTCGGTGCCGACGTCTACAACAAGCAGTAGCGCCGGCACCGGGCCTACCAGAGCCGTTCCCGGCCCAGGTACTCTGCCAACGCAGCGTTGTGCGGGGCGTAGAACTCCGTCAGCGCTTCCCGTGCCTCGAGCGGGATTTTCGAGGTTGCGATGGCGTTGAACACCCGCGTGTCCGGCAGTTTGTGCGTCGGGATTTCCAGGAAGTTGCACACCACGTCAAAGGTCCCTTGGACGTCCTTGTACATGTCCTCGCTGCGCAGGACCAAGAGCTGCTCTTTAGGGAACGACGCGTGCCAGTTCTGAATTTGCGGCAGGTAGATTCCGCGGCTGCGATACGAATAGAAGTCGTGGGATGAACTGTAATAGTCCGGATCGGCCAGCATCTTTCCCATCTCCCCCTCCAGCCGGATGTCCTCGGCGGCCAGGGCCTCGGTGAATCCCAACGGCTCAACCCCGTTATGGACACGTTCCTGGTGGTGGGACCAAGCCCGCTCCACAGGGTCCCGCAACAGCGCGATGGCCTTGATGCCGGCGTTCAGTTCACGCACCTGGGGCGCCACGCGCGGGTCCCACTGGTAATAAGGAGATGCCTCGCCGCTCACGGGCCGGTAGCCCAGTTTCAGGCCCATCATTTTCCGGTAGCTTTCGGTGTGGAAATGCGAGCGATACCACTGGTCCCCCCGGCCACGCTCCTTGTAAAAGTAGTCGGTGCTCTTGCGGCCGCGGAGCTGGGGAAAGAGCCCCAGGACGCCGGGGTGCATCAGCAGGTAGTTAAAGAGCGACGTCGTCCCGCCCCGCTTGGTGCCGATGATCAAAAAGTCGGGGTTGGGCCGCGTTTTTCCGGTCCCCTGGGCATAGGCCCGTGTCACGGTGTCCGCGGCATCCTTCATCCATCGAGGGGAACCCTCCTTGAACTGCGTCAATGAAGCCATGACTTACTCCTTTCGCTGTGGGATTAATACTTTTTATCTAGATCGATGGTTTGTGCGGCTTTCGCCGTGTTCCGGCCTTTCAGCAGGGCCAGGTCCTTCAGGCCAAGCCTGCGGCGATCCAGCCAACACCAAATGGCAAGGACCACCACTGTTCCAAGACCTGCGGCCAGGCAGGCCTCAGCGGAATTGCCCATGAGGAACAAGGCCCCCACGCTTGGGGGCACCACGCAGACAGCGGCAACCAACAAGGCATAGAACACCCGCGGGGCATCGAAGCGCACGCCGATGAAGATCCGGGTCTCAATGGATGCCAGTGCTGCGTCAATGAACATGCTCAAGGCCCAGGCGACAGCCGCGCCCGTGATTCCGTGGCGTGGGACGAGGATGATGTTGGCAACGATGTTCACAGCGAGGACGACTGTCTTATTGGCCAGCATCCACCCGCTGCGCCCACTCATCATCAGCACCGAGTCCACGTTGCCTGCCAGCAGCGAGGTGATGGCGCCCAGGCTGAGAATGATCAAGGCAGTGCTGCCACGTTGGAAGTCGTCGCCGAGCCAGCCGAGGATGGTGGGCGCAAAGAACATGAACAGTCCGTAGATCGGCACGCCCAGCAGCACTATCCACGTCACCGTGGTGGAATACAGCTTCTGCACGGCGGAAATCTTGTTCTCGCTGAGCAGGGCACTGAACCGGGGCGAGATGACCATGCGCATGGCAGTGGAAATGATCAGGCCCGCTGTGACGAACCTGCTGGCGGCGCCGTACACGCCGGCCGCCCCGGCGCCAGCCAGAGCGCCCACCAAGATGACGTCAAACCACACGATCGACTGTTCGATTCCCGAGGAGAACCAGCGGGGCAGCGCGAACTTCCAGATGCTGCGGTGGACCGCCCGCTCGGGCACGAGGACCCCGTGGACACCGGCCCGGCGTTCGTGCTCCCTAACGCGTATCCACAGCGCCACGAGGGCGGCCACCATTCCGGCGGCCAGGGGAAGTGCCCAACCGAGTGCCGCCGAAACGGCGGCCCCGCCCATGGCTGCCGCGACCAACACGGCAATGGGGCGGGCGGCAGGGACGGCGATGGCCCCCACCACCGTGTACGGGACCACGTTGCCCAGTCCACGGGTGGCCGCCAGCGCCACCATCATGACAGCCCCGCACGGCAGGAACCAGCTGACCAGCTGAATGGCGGCCGTAACCTGGCCTTCGTACTCACCGCTGAAAAGGCCCAGCCGGGGAAGGACCAAGCCGATCAGCAGGCCAAGGACCGTTCCTACCACCGCAGTTGGAACCAGCAGCGCCATGACGGCACCGCGAATCTTGCCGGGTCCGGCGAGTGCAAGGCGCGGAAGGATCCAGATCCCCGCCGTGTCCATCCCGGTCCGCGCCACGCCCAGGGCAATGGAGAACACCGCAATGGCCTGGAGCACCACGCCGGAGCCTGCATCCCCGTAGGTCCGGGCGAGAACCAAGGTCAGCGCGAAGCCCATGACTGCGCTGGTGCCGGCACCCGCGACGCTGACGATCCCACCCCGGGCAGCTTCCCGGATTTCCCCCTTATGCTCGCCGGAATCGTCAACCACACGAGTGGCTGACTGTTCCCCCACTTCCTGGTTCCTCATGTTTCCCCCTGAGACCAATCGTTATCACAAAAAATACTTCGAAAACGGCTCTTCGGCTTACGATGTTGAAAACAAGAACCTAACCTGTCGATCCACCTCCGGATTTACCGGGACTCTCCAAGGAGAAAATCCATGTCCAACCCCGATACTTCCGCCCCGAACAGACAACGCCGCACCGCGTGGATCGTTGGATCCGCCGCAGTGGTGTTGGTTGCGATCATTGTGCTTGTCATTGCACTCACCACCGGAAGGGCCACGACGGGCACCTCCGCGGCCACCTCCACCGCCGCAGGTTCCCAGTCGCCACCAGCGGCCTCCCCAACTGCGGCAGCTCCCTCCACGGGTGCCTCCGCCAAGGCTTCCGCACCCGCTGCGGCATCCGCATCCGCTGCCGCAACACCGTCCGCGCCCGTACTGGCCGTGCCGCTGCCACCGGAAGATGCGAAGGCCGCCAAACTCAGCATCAAGGACTTCATGACGGCCAAGGCTAAGACCCTCGCCTTTCAGGCTGCCACCCCGGCGCCCGCCATCTTTAAGGAACTGGCCATCGGCTCTGCGTATGACGCCATGATGGCCAATGCCGAGGACTTCGCCAACAACGGCTGGCACCAGGTGGGCATCCCGACGATCGATTCCATGACCGTGACCGGCTACAAGCCGTCCGCCACTCCCCCGCAGGCCACACTGAATGTCTGCGTGGATTCCTCCAAGGTCAACGTCGTCACCGCCGACGGCACCGTGGTCAGGCAGGGAACCGCGGCGGACCGTTCCATGAACATCCTCACCGTGGTGCTCTCCGACGGCAAGTGGCTTGTCAGCCATGAAAGTTTCCCGGCCAATCCGGACTGTTAGGACCGGTTCTTCGTGCCGTTGCCCGGTCACCCCACGGGGAGACCGGGCAACGGCACATTCGCTTGTGCAGTTAGTCAATGACTGTTGCCACCGCGCTCAGGTCAAAGCTGAGATCCGGCGTGGCCCGGTAGTTGACGTGTGTTTCTACAGCCACGGTGTTGATGCCGTCCACCAGCAGTGCCGTCGGCACATCAACCACTAGGGGATTTGCGTTAGCCACCGACGTCCGCACGGCGACCAAGGCGTATGTCCCGAACGTCACCGGCCCGGCAGGCATATTGTTGCGTGCCACCTCGGTTCCGTTGACGTACACCACCGCGCCGTCGTCGGCCACCGTGTTCAGGACCAGCTTGGTGACCTTGGCAGCGGTGTCCACATTGAACTGGCTGACGAAGTAGGCGGCCAGCGGACGGTTGTTAGTGGGCGGCGGCACGTCGATGTTGGTGCCCAGCCCGGTAACGCCGAATCCGAGAACTCCTGCCCCAACATTCCACGTGGAGGCGTCAAAGCCTGAGTCCTTCCAATTGCTGCTAGGTGCACCCGCCTGGTAGCGCCAGCTCCAGGAAGAATGGGCCGGGATGACCGCGACGTTCACCGGACCGGTCGGCGCTGCCACCGTGACCGGGTCCGACGTCGCGCTGGTGGCACCTTCGTTGTCCTTCACCGTCAGGGTGACCGTGTAGGTTCCCGCGCTCGCATAGGCATGTGTTGCGGTTGCACCCTGTGCGGTGTTGCCGTCGCCAAAGTCCCATTGGTAGGCGACCACTGCGCCATCCGGGTCTGTGGAGCCCGTGGCATCCACGGCAACGTCCAGGCCGGTGACCTCCGAGGTGAATTGCGCGACCGGGTTCTGGTTTTGCACCGTGCCGCCCGTGGTGAGGGTGGCACTGAGGTCAAAGCCCATATCACTCGTGGCCCGGTAGTTGATGTGTGTCTCCACCGCGATCGTATTGGTGCCGGTGACCAGAAGGTCCGTTGGCACCACTATCACCACCGGGTTGGCGTTGGCCACCTTGGAGCTCACCCCCGATGACGCGTAGCTGTTGAACGTGATGGTCCCGTCCGGCATGTTGCTCCGGCCCACTTCGGTGCCGTTGACGTACACCACCACGCCGTCGTTAGCCACCGTGCTGATACTCAGCTTCCGCACGGCAGAGACCGAATCGACGGTGAACTGCTTGAGGAAGTACGCCGCCAGCGGACGGCTGCTGGTGGGCGGGGCCACGTCGATGTTGGTGCCCAGCCCGGTGCTTCCGAATCCCAGCGGAGCGGTCCCCGTGGCCCAGGCCGAGGCGTCGAAGCCCGGGGTGTTCCAACTGGCGGCTGGAGCGGTGGAGGAATAGCTCCAGCTCCAGCTGGACTTGGCTGGCACCACTACGGTGTCCACCGGGGGCACCGGGACAGCAGTGGCCGTGATCGGGACGCTCTTAGTGCCCGTGGCAGCCTGGTTATCCGTGACCGTCAACTTCACCGTATACGGCCCGGGAGCCGCATACGTATGGGTCGCCGTGACACCAGTACCCGTGCCACCATCACCAAAGTCCCACACATAAGAAGCAATCGAACCATCAGGATCACTGGACGCCGAGGCATCCACCGCCACCGCCAGATTCGTCACCACCGGAGTGAAAGCCGCCGTCGGCTCCTGATTCGCCGGAGGTGCAGTGGCCGTGATCGGGACGCTCTTAGTGCCCGTGGCAGCCTGGTTATCCGTGACCGTCAACTTCACCGTATACGGCCCGGGAGCCGCATACGTATGGGTCGCCGTGACACCAGTACCCGTGCCAC
>NZ_JAFMPX010000033.1 GCF_017353415.1 Arthrobacter sp. E3 | reverse complement strand
CTACCATTTTTCGGCAGGCTTTCTCTTGGCGGTCCACTCCGGCAGCGTCGCCGCCCTTGTCTTGGGACTGTCTCGTGTAGATCGCCGTCTTCGTCATTTAGTAAGCGTAGCAGTTGACAAGCGGGACGGCGATGCTGATCGCCTCCTTGAAGCCGCGCAGGAACACTGCGGCCAAGGCTGCGATCAAAACGAGTGTGATGAGGATGTTTTGGCCGTGCAGGAAGGCTGGTGCGAAAGGGTTCTCAATGACGTGTGCAGTGGCGTCGGCGCTGGAGAGCGTGATGGTGATCATGAAGTCGGTGGCGGCGAAACCCAACAGCGCCAAGACAAAGAACTTCCCCCACCAGCGCGGGAGAAGGCGTTCAAGCATGGCGATGGACCCGGCGCCGTGCGGGCTTTCCCGGGCGACACGCTTGTACACCGGAAGTGCGCCGAACAGTGTCACCAGCACCAGCACAATGGTGGCCAAGGGTGCCAGCACGCCTGCGGCCAGCGCAGCGATGGCCGGCTGATAGCCCAGCGTGGAGAAGTAGTCCAGACCAGTCAGGCACATGACCCTCCACCATGAGTGGGGCTTATGGTCCGGTGATGGCCGTCCGTGCGGGCCTTGTCGCTTGCCGGCACTTTCCGGCATCCCTTCAAGCAGCCATTGGCGCAGGGCTGCCTTTCCTTTGAGCTTCCCGTTCGCTCCGGGTTCGAAGGGAGCTTTGGCGAGGGTTGTCACGGGAGGCCTTTCGTTTCAGCGCCGTCCATTGGCGGCACATGGAGACTAGCACCAGTGCGTCGCGAAAGAGCCTGTCTTGACGAAATTCTTACGCTGCCTTGCTGCAGCGTGTTCATGCGCATGGAATGGGCTGCCCTCAACTCAAGGTATCCACTATGAAACTTTTGGTTCACATTAGGCAACATCGGTTGTACTATGGTGAACAACTGCACGGATGTGACGCAGGTCAACTGTCTAGAAATGAGGACATCCATGAAAGAGCTCCGCATCGAAGCCAACGGTAACCTTGGCCCTATCGACTCCTCCAGGATCCCGCGCTATGCGGGTGCCGCCACGTACGCACGCCTCCCGAGACTGGACCAAGTGGCGAAAGCCGACGTCGCCGTCGTCGGTGTTCCCTTTGACAGCGGCGTCTCCTACCGACCGGGTGCTCGGTTTGGTGCGAACCACGTCCGTGAGGCTTCCCGGCTGCTGCGTCCCTATAATCCGGCGTGGGATGTTTCACCCTTTGAAAATTGCCAGGTGGCGGACGCCGGCGACATGGCCGTGAACCCGTTCAACATCAACGAGGCCATCGAAACCATCCAGGCGAACGCCCTTGATCTGACCGCCGGCGGCTCGAAGCTGCTGACCATCGGCGGGGACCACACCATCTCGCTGCCGCTGCTGCGCGCCGCTGCCGAACGTGCTGGCGAGCCCATCGCCATGCTGCACTTTGACGCACATCTGGACACGTGGGACACCTACTTCGGCGCCGAATACACCCACGGCACCCCGTTCCGCCGAGCTGTGGAGGAAGGCCTTCTGGACACTGAAGCGATCTCGCATGTGGGAACGCGCGGCCCGCTCTACGGCAAAAAGGACCTCGACGATGACCACCGCTTCGGCTTCGGCATCGTCACCAGCGCCGACGTCTACTACCAGGGCGTGCTGGAAACCGTGGCGAAAATCCGCGACCGCATCGGCAAACGGCCCCTCTACATTTCCGTGGACATCGACGTCCTGGACCCTGCACATGCACCCGGCACCGGCACACCTGAAGCTGGCGGCATCTCCAGCCGCGAACTCATCGAGATCATTCGCGGCTTCCGCGGCATGAACCTCGTTGGCGCGGACATCGTCGAAGTTGCCCCCGCCTATGACCACGCCGAAATCACCGGCATCGCCGCCAGCCACGTCGGTTTTGAGCTGGTGACGCTCATGGCGGACAACCATGTGGCCGGCGATCGTTTCGGTGAGCCCAACGGCTATGCGCCGCAAGCCCTCGATGCCGAAGAACGACGCCGGCCAGCCGGGTTCGCGCCGTCCGGAACCGAAGGCGGTGCCAAGTGAATCCCCAGATACTCCCTGACCTCGCAAGCTCCGCAGCGGACCTCTCACAGGCGGAGGCCCCTGACGCACCCCAGCGCAACGGCGGGGACCTGGTGGTGGAAACCCTCTCCGCCCTCGGCGCCAAAACCGTTTTCGGCATCCCCGGCCAGCACGCCCTGGGCTTGTTTGACGCACTGAGCCGCTCACCGCTGCATTTCGTCTCCTCCCGCGTGGAAAACAACTCGGCTTTCGCAGCCGACGGCTACTCCCGGGCCACGGGCGAAGTGGGTGTGCTGTTCCTGTCCACCGGCCCCGGCGCCTTGACCGCGTTGGCTGGGTTGCAGGAAGCATACGCAACCGGCGTTCCCATGATCGTGATCGCCAGCCAGATCCCGCTAGAAGGATTGGGCGCCCGGCGCAAGGGCATGCTGCACCAGCTCGATGACCAAAAGGCATCGGCTGCCAATGTGAGCAAGAGCCAACGCCTCATCCAGCACGCCTCCGGCATCCCCTCAGCCATTCAGGACGCCTGGACGGAAGCCGTCTCCTCCCCGCAGGGCCCGGTGTGGGTTGAAGTGCCGCAAAATGTGCTGCTTGACCCCATCTTTGTCCCGGCCGTGGAAGATGCGCTCGCCGAACCCTTCGACAACCCGCCGCGCGTCGAGCTTGTCCGTGAAGCCGTGAAATGGCTCAAGGATGCCGTGCGCCCCGCCATCGTGGCAGGCGGCGGTGTGCGTCGAGGGAAAGCCGAAGAGCCGCTGTTGGCCATCGCTGAGAAGCTCAACGCGCCCGTGGTGTGCACCCCTGGTGGCAACGGCGCTTTCCCTTGGGATCATGAGTTGTCGCTGCAGTCGTGGGTTGAAGACAGGCACGTCACGGAAGTTCTTGAGGACGCCGACGTGCTGGTGGTCATCGGTTCATCGCTGGGGGAGGTGTCAAGCAACTACTTCACCATGGAGCCGCGCGGGCGCATCATCCAGATCGACGCCGAGCCGCGGGTGCTTGAATCCAACCGACCGGCGCTGGGCATCCGGGCCGACGCCGGACAGGCGTTGCGTGCGCTCAACGATGCCTTGGATTCGTCCTTGAGCGCGGACGCGGATTGGCATGGGACCCGCCCGGCCGAGATCGTGAAGCAGACTTTGGCGAAAGTGCAGGCCCGTCTTGACGTGCAGGACCTGGCACTTGAGCGCACGTTCATGGCGGATATCCGCGCGGCCGTCCCGGATGACATGCAGACGTTCTGGGACATGACTATTTCCGCCTATTGGGGTTGGAGCTGCTGGGATTCACGCGACGGTGAATTCCACTCCGCCCAAGGCGCCGGCGGCCTGGGCTACGGCTTCCCGGCAGCAATTGGCGGGGCGCTGGGGCTGCAAAGCCAAGGCAAACCCGCCCGCGTGCTGGCGGTGGCCGGCGACGGCTCAGCCATGTACTCCATCGCCGAACTTGCCACGGCCAAGCAGCACAACGCACCCGTCACGTGGCTCATTGTCGATGACGGCGGATACGGCATCCTGCGCGAGTACATGGTGGACTCCTTCGGCAAGGCAACCCACACCGAGCTGACCCGACCAGACTTCGTGAAACTCGCGGAGTCGTTCGGGGTTCCGGCACAGCGCGTGAAACCCGAAGATGTGGGGGACGCGCTAAAGGCAGGCTTTGCGGGGGACGGGCCGAACGTCGTCGTGGTTGATGTGTTGCTGAAGATGTTCGGGCCCACGCACCTGAACCTCTAACCACCGCCGCTGGGCCGGTCACCGGCTCGGCGGCGGGGGTAGACAAGTCTCCTAGACTGGTGGGCATGGCCATTCTTTATGATGCAGAACTGACCCCCTCCAAGTCCGAGCTCCTGAGCCAGTGGCTGCCGAGCCAGCCGTGGTTTGCCGGGGATGCGGGCGAGCTGGAACTTCTCGGCGCGTTCCGCTTTGACGATCCGGCTGGCGAGGTGGGCGTGGAAACGCACCTGCTCCGCGTGGGGGAGCGAACGTACCACGTCCCGCTGACGTACCGCGGAGCCCCCTTGTCCGGGGCGGAGGAATTCCTCATCACCACCATGGAGCATTCGGTTTTGGGGACGCGCTGGATCTATGACGCCACAGCGGATCCCGTCTATGTCGCCGAGCTTGCGGCTGCTCTGCTTACCGGCAAGCCGCAGGTGCAACAAATGCTGGTGACAGGAGATTCGCTGGAGCGGCTGCCGGAATCAGCTTGGATCAGCAGTAGCGCAACGTCCGACGCCGGCCTGCCGGAGTTCAGCGCCGGCGTCCCGGCCACCACGGGCACCGTCACGAGCATCGCGGCTGGTCCGCTGAACTTTGCCGTGCTGCGTGAGCTGGATACCAGCGGGGCGCTCCCGCGTGAGGCTGCATTGACCGTCACGTGGGACGGCCAAACGACGCCAGTTGTGATCGCGGCAGCCGTCACCGCTTAAGCCACCGCTTAGGAGCAGCCTGGCAGCCCTTTTCGTGGACTCCGGTCAAGACGGATGGCTACACTGAGGCCATGGTGAGCTTGGAACCGGTGGGCAAGGACCTGTTTGTGGTCAATGGTCCTGTGGTCCGCGACATGGGGGCTCATTTCAACACGCGGATGACGGTGGCCAGGCTGAAGGACGGGTCGTTGTGGATCGCCTCTCCGGTCCAAGTCTCGTTCTCCTTGCTGGCTAAAATCATCGCGCTGGGCCCCGTCCGTTACCTGGTCTCACCAACACCGCGGCACTTTTGGCGCCTGAACGCCTGGCACAAACTGTTCCCCGAAGCCCAAATGTTTTCCAGCCCCATCACGCCCATCACGCTCAAGAAAGGCGAACTGCCGCTGGCTGGCATCTTGGGAGAAACGGACGGCGATTTGTGGGCACCGGATCTGGAACAGGTCCAACTCCGTGGCAGTTCCCTCTTGCAGGAGGCGGTGTTCTTCCATGTGCCCTCACGCACTTTGCTCGTTGAGGACGTCATCCAGATCCACGAGTGCAAGCCAGGAAACCATCTGCGTAACGCCCTGGTGGCACTCGGAGGGGTGAAGGCTCCATGGGGCGGGGTTGGCCGTGACATTCGCTTGACGTTTCGCGACAAGGTTGCAGCGCGGGAGTCCATCGAGCAGATTCTGCAATGGGACTTCGACAAGCTCGTCCTCGCGCACGGGCCCATTGTCACCGAAGCCGCCCGGGAAACCGTCGAGCGGGCATTTGGTTGGCTCAACATCCGCAGTGATGGGAACTAGATGGGGCTGACATGCAGACACAGAATCTGAGCACCACCTGCTGCATTGCCGGAGGCGGGCCGGCGGGCATGATGCTCGGAATCCTGCTGGCCCGCGCAGGCGTCGACACGATTGTGCTGGAGAGGCACGAGGACTTCTTTAGAGATTTCCGTGGCGACACGATCCACCCGTCCACGCTTGATTTGATTGACCAGCTTGGCCTGCGCGAGAAGTTCGACGCCATTGCCCAAAGCGCCATTCAAACCCTGGACATCGTCATTAACGGCAATCGCCTGACTCCGGTCGATTTCTCCCACCTGTCCGGGGCGAACAAATCGATCGCGCTCATGCCGCAGTGGGATTTCCTTTCCCTTCTGGCGGAGGAGGGTGCGAAGTACTCCACCTTCCGCCTGTTGATGGGCACTGACGCCACCGGCCTGATGTTCGACGGCGGACGCGTCTCGGGAGTGCGTGCGAGGACTCCCGTCGGCCTGCTTTCAATAACGGCTGCGCTGACTATTGCAGCGGACGGCAGGGCTTCGACGCTTCGCCACGCGGCGGGGCTGGTCCCGAAGGACTATGGCGTAGCCATTGACGTGCTGTGGTTCCGGTTACCGAAAACAAAAAACAATCCGCCAGACACGCTCGCCTATCTGGACGCAGAGTCGATGATCATCACCATCCCGCGGACCGACTACTTCCAGTCCGGGATGCTAATCCGAAAGGGTGACTTCAAGGGCATCCAGGAGGCTGGACTGGACGAGTTCAGGGCCAGGATCCTGCGGACCGCCCCGTTCCTTGCCGAGGTGGTGTCCTCGCTTGAGCACTGGGACCAGATCAAGCTCCTGACGGTCCAGGTCAATCGGCTGGAGCAGTGGGGCAGGGAGGGCTTCTTATGCATTGGGGACGCCGCCCATGCGATGTCACCGGCGTTCGGGGTGGGCATCAACTACGCGGTCCAGGACGCAGTGGCCAGCGCCAACCTGCTGGTCGGCAGCTTGCGTGCAGGATCGGTGACGGTGGCAGAACTCCAACGTGTGCAAAAACGACGGCTGAAGCCTGTTGCCTGCATGCAGCCGCTTCAACTGATGGTCCACAGATTCATTGGGAAGCCGGGTGGCGGGGCGTTCCTGCGCAGCCCGATGCGCTGGTGGCAACGCGCTGTTGCAGCGGTGGCTCTGCCGGTGGCCCGCCGCGTGACAGGGCGCATTGTTGGGCGTGGTTTCCGCCCGGAACGCATCGAACCAGAGCTGGATCCCCGATCTTCCGCAAGAATGGATAGATGAGCGACAACGATTCCCAAAAGCGGGTCCAATTCCTGGCGGCCTACGACGAACAACTGCGCACCGATGCGGAGACACCGAGCGCCATCAAGGTCATTGTGCAAGGTCCGCTGCGTTTGGTGACGTTCATGAACGGACGAGGATTCATCACCTACAAGAACCTTGGTGGAGCCGATCAGGCTGCCATCCAACGGCTCGTTCCAGAAGCGATGGCGTACTACCAGTGCGACTCTGAGATCACCCGTGTCGAGTGGAAGACCCGTGGACACGATCATGCCCCTGGACTGCATGAGGCCTTGCTCGACAACGGCTTCATCCGGGACGAGCAGGAGTCGATCATGATCGGTGAAGCGTCGGCACTTGCCGTTGACGTTCCACTGCCTGAGGGTGTGACGTTGCGGCAGGTCATGGAAGAATCAGACGTACGCGCGATGAGCGCCATGCAGGATGAGGTCTTTGGCGACCCGGTCTCCGATGACATGGCGGAAGCGCTGCTGAGGCGGCTCGCGATCGACCCCGGGATGGAGTTGTGGGTGGCCGAAGTCGAGGGACGGATCGTGACGGCAGGACGTCTGGAGCTGGTTGCAGAGACGAAATTTGCCGGGATCTGGGGCGGTGCCACTCGTGAGGAGTGGCGTGGGCGCGGAATCTACCGTGCATTGACGGCAGCCCGCGCGCGCTCAGCTCTCACCCGCGGCAAGCTGCTGATTCACAGCGACTCCACCGAATTATCACGTCCCATCCTGGAGCGTTCCGGACTCCTGAAAGTGTCAACAACCACCCCCTATTACTGGAAGCGATGAAGCCAGCGATTTTTGTTGGGTATTGCACACGCCCGGGTTTAGTCTGAAAAATACGTCATGGGATGCGTATTGACCCGGTTCGCTCGCAAGGCGACCCAGCGGATGTCGGAAGGATCGAGCTGTGAAGACTACCGTAATGGCGATGTTTGCGGCAGTTGCATTGTTAGCCGTATCGGGGTGCACGGCACCAACAACTGGCGGCAGCACGCCGTCGGCCTCGGCCAGCTCAGAACCCAACAGTTCAAAGCCGACATATGCGAAAATCTTACAGATGGAAATTCCAGAGCTGCTGAAAGCCAACGCAATCCCAGGCGCAGTGATACTGATCAAAGCACCCAAACAAGGCGATTGGTCAGGGGCATTCGGCACAGCCGAGATTGGAAAGCAGGTACCCATATCTGTTTCCGACTACATTCGGATCGGCAGCCATACGAAGCCGATGACCGCAACGGTGATCCTGCAGTTGTTCCAGGAAGGCAAGTTGAAGCTGGATGACCCGATCTCGAAGTTCCGCCCGGATGTGCCCAACGGTGAAAATATCACCATCGCACAACTGGCCAATATGCGCAGCGGGCTTTTCAGCTACACGTTTGACGCTGGATTCAATGCCACCATGGACAATGACCCGCACAAAGTGTGGACGCCCGAAGAACTCCTCGCCGTCGCCTTTTCACACCCCGCGGAAGCGCCTCCCGGGCAGAAATATGACTACAACAACACCAACTTTGTTTTGCTTGGACTGGTCATTGAGAAAGTTACGGGCATGTCGGCCGCCGAGGCGTTCCAGAAGCGAATCTTCGAGCCTCTCGGGCTCACTCACACTTCCCTGCCAGCCAACACGGATTCCACAATTCCCACACCGCATGCCCAGGGCTACCAGTTCGGCACGAACGTTCAGACCATCGACTCATACGCTGTTCCCTCGGCCCAATTGCCTGCGGCACTTGACGGCAGCCTCAAGCCTCGCAACCAGACAGACACCAATCCGTCTTGGGCCTGGACAGCATCCAGCCAAGTGACCCCAGCCAGCCGAACGGTGTTGGCTATGGGTTTGGCGTGGCCCAGCTGGTCCCTGGAGTGCTCGGACATGCGGGGCAAATCCCCGGTTATGCAACGTTTATGGGCTACGACACCAACAACGGTGACACCATCATCGTCGGGACCAATCTCTCGGCTTCTGCGAACAGTGGTGAAAACGCGTCAGTGGTAGTTGCCAAGTCGGTATTTGCGGCACTGCACGGTTCAGTAGATCCTTCAGGAGGGAGCCAGATTTCGCCGAGTGACACGGCTTCTTCCACCGCTGGGTGATTGTTTTAGGAGCGGTTGCTTTCAGTCGTCGTTACTTTCAGGAGTCGTGGGTTCCTCGCCCAGGTAGCCGGAGAGCAACTGTATGACTCGCTGGCGAACCGCGTTGGGATCGGCGTGAAGCTTGGCGAGGACCTCGACTGCAACACCTTCGCCGGCACGGATCAGACCCAGCAGGATGTGCTCAGTGCCAATGTAGTTGTGGCCCAGCAACTGCGCCTCGGCTAGGGCGAGCTCCAACACCAATTTGGCGTGCTGCGTGAACGGGATGGCTCCATCGGGGGACGGCTGGCCCTTCTCAACGAGCTCATTTACCTGTTCATGGACACGATCCAATGAAACATTCATGGATTCCAGCGCCTTCGCTGCAATGCCGTTTCCTTCACGGATGAGGCCAAGAAGGATGTCCTCCGTGCCGAAGTGCTGGTGGTTGAGTTCGCGGGCTTCCACTTGGGCCAACACCACAACACGTCGGGCAGGGTCGGTAAATATCTCAAACATTTCGCCACACTCCTCGCCAATCCCTACTCTGATGCTACGCAGTATTTGGCGGCAGCGGGCATTTTTCCTGTTTCGAGGTTCGCCTGCACACAGTGCATTGCCAAACCGGCCGCGGTGATGAGTCTAGGCGCCCGCCGTTCTCCGAGGGTGCGTCTCTGCCATGCCAAGGGCAATCCTTGCGGCGGGCCAACACCCTCAGGTAGATTGCGCTCCACGACCTGCCACATGTCGATTCTGCTCGACGGTTTTGGTGCCGGGCCGGAACATTTTCGGTCCGATCCGAGGCGGGTGGGAGACTGACTGACGGGTTCGACGCCGCTTGCGTCCAGGCACGTGCGGCTCCGGCGAGCGGCTCTTCGACGGCATCGAAACGTTCGGGTTCGAGCCGGTCGAGGTGCTGCCTTCGCCGCTGGCAACACACATCCGCTACCGCCGGGAGAACTGAGCGCTGGAGGCATCCGCAGCATAGCCCTTGAATGCCACGAAAGCTGCGCAATGGGCTGGGCGACAGGAGCCAGCGGGCTTGTGCGCCGATCTCTTCTCGGCAGCACCCCACCGAGGAACCTTCTGTGGCATAGCTACCGCGGCCTTCGCGATGGCCGTGGCCATCATCGTCAGCAACCTGAACGTCGACCCGGAAGTGGTGTCCAGCGATTCCATGGGCCTGGGGCTGCTTGGCTTCTTGTTCTTCTTCATATCGGCAGCCAGCGCCTATGTCGACTTGCTTCCAAGGGCCGAGCTGGACTTCCCTGACGCACCAAGGCCAGATACGGAATAGCAGCGCTAGATTGCGGCCGTGGCACGCCCCCACTCGCTGGCCTTGACGCATGCTTGGTGGAGTTCAGAGGATGGAGCGTCCTGGAAGCATTCGGAGACGTCCCACACCCGTGGAGTGCCGCAACGGGTCCAGTACCGGTGCAACCCGCCACTGGCATGTAGCGTTTCGCTCACAATCCCCTCGGTACATTTGAACATGTTCAAAAAGTGTGCTCAACTAGAAACTGAACACGTTCAAAAACAAAGGATGCAGCGATGGATGGCAAGAGTGCACAAACCAAGGCCAAGGTACTGGATGCCGCTCTTGGCATGTTCCGCAGCCAGGGGTTCGCGAAGACCACCATGCGCGCCATCGCCGCGGAAGCTGGAGTGTCATTGGGCAGCGCCTACTACTACTACGCATCCAAGGATGAACTGGTTCTTGAGCTCTACCGCGAATCCGTCGTAGAACAGAGCACAGCGGCCTCACTGGCCATGCAAGGCAACAGCGGTTTGGGAAACAGGATCAAGCTGGCCATGCATGCAGGCATTGATGCGCTCACCCCGTACCACGGCTTCGGCGGCACCTTCATTTCCAGTGCACTGCCGCCGCAGTCGGCGGTGAATCCCTTCGGCGAGGCGTCGGCGGAAGTGCGGGAGGCGGCCGTCGGACTTTTCAGTGAAGCGGTGGACGGGGCCAAGATTCCGGCCTTCCTGCGCGCCCAGCTGCCCGAACTCCTGTGGCTCGCCTACATGGGTGTGGTGCTGTTTTGGGTGTACGACAGTTCGGCCAACCAGCGCCGCACCCGGACCCTGATTGACGGAGCCGCGCCGCTGATCGCCAAGCTGGTCTCCTTCTCCCGGCTGCCAGTGGTCAAGCCACTGGTGGAGGAAGCGCTGGCGCTGAAGGACAAGGTGCAGGGGTGAAAATCGGTGCAGTCGTGAAAACAGTCGTCATCGCCGGGGCCTCGGGCTTCATTGGCACGCATTTCCGCCGCCAATTCGCCGACGCCGGGTGGAGGGTGCGCACGGTGGGCCGTTCGGGCGATGCCGTCTGGGGCGATACCGCGGCCATCACTGCTGTACTTGACGGCGCGGACCTGCTGCTCAACCTGGCCGGAAAATCCGTCTCGTGCCGCTACACCCCGGCCAACACAGCGGAAATCATCCGGTCCCGCAACGAGACAACCGCAGAGCTGGGCCGTGCCGTCGCCGCATGCGCCCAGCCACCCCGTGAC
Source organism: Arthrobacter sp. E3 (assembly GCF_017353415.1). GTDB lineage: Bacteria > Actinomycetota > Actinomycetes > Actinomycetales > Micrococcaceae > Specibacter. Next base: position 27,630 of record NZ_JAFMPX010000033.1, on the reverse strand, counting down.
TGGTTCAACGCCAGCACCGGCACCATCTACCGAGACGCCCGGGACTACCCACAAGACGAGTACGACGGCGAACTCGGCTCCGGCTTTTCCGTCGACGTCGCGCGGGGCTGGGAAGAAACGCTCGCCGCCGCGGAGGCGCCGAAAACACGCAGGATTCCGCTGCGCATCACCATCGTCCTGGGCTCCGACGGCGGCGTGATGCGTCCGTTCAACAATCTGGCACGCCTGGGGTTGGGTGGCAGGATGGGCGACGGAGGGCAAAAGTTCAGTTGGGTCCACGTCGAGGACGTGTTCCGTGCCGTGCTGTTCCTGCACGAACACCGTGAGATCACCGGACCCGTCAATATAGCGGCTCCCGAGGTCGTGACAAACGCGGCACTGATGTCCGCTGTGCGCCGGACAAACCGTGCTCCATTGGGGTTGCCCACCCCGGCGTGGCTGCTCACAATGGGAGCCGTGTTGATCCGCACGGAAACCGAACTGGTGCTGAAAAGTCGCTGGGTAGCGGCTAAGAAACTTCAAGACGCAGGATTCTCCTGGAAGCATCCCGACCTGAACGGTGCGCTGGCAAACGCCAAAGCAGACCGTTTCAGCATGAGCTACGGAGTGCCGGCGCTGCTTCTTGGATGGCTGTGCACCTTCGCGTTGTTTTGCTTGGGGCTGGCGTTGACCGCTGCCGTGTCCCCGCTGGACACCGGGCTGGGCTGGTATTTCCTACCGGTGGCGCTGATCTACGGATTCCCGGTCGCTGTAGTCCTGGGCCTGCCCCTGGCAATACTTATTGCTTGGCCGCTGCGTCGGGTACGCAACCAGCGTCTCCACGTCTTGGCGTTTGCCGCGGTGCTGGGCTCAGTCATGGCCGCGCTGCTGATCATCAGCTCTCGCGGCGAGATGCTGACCAGCGGTACGTCCCTGCTCATCGGCTTGGGGTTGGTTGCGCTGGTAGCCGGTTGCGGCGCCCTCGGCCGGGCCAGTGTCATGAACCTGGTGGAGCGCCGGAACCCGGAGCTGGAGGAAAGGCACGAAACCGACTCCATGTGCCTAATCCGATAGGCTCGTTTGGGGAATGCCACCATTCCCGGCCGCTCCCGCGTTGTGCCCAACCATGGGCAAACAGCGTGGTCCGGCCATCTGACTGTGATTGGAACACCGCATGGGCACCGCCTCCTCCATAACGCTCACCACCTGTGTCATTGAGCTCGCTGAGCTTGGCCGGGATTCGCCGCTGCCGTCAGTCCAACCGTTGCTGGAGCCGCCGTATGTTGTGGGGGATGGAATCCCGGCCGAGATTTCATCCGGCGTGCGTTGGGGCAAGGTGAACAATGTTTATCCCTACCCCATGCAGGAGAGCTACACGCGAGAGGTCAGCGCAACGGAACTGACCGCCGTCGTGCTGGAAAATGACAAGGTGAAGGCCACGTTTTTGCCGCAGCTGGGAGGCCGGCTCTGGGAACTGACCGACAAAGCCACGGGCAAGGAGCTCCTGCACACCCAGGACCGCATCCACTTCGCGAACTTTGCGCTGCGCAACGCATGGTTTGCCGGCGGCATCGAGTTCAACATTGGCACGCGTGGGCACTCCACAACCACCAATGTTCCCCTGCATTCAGCCATTGTGCGCACTCCGGAAGGCCAGGAAGTGCTGCGCATGTGGGAATTCGATCGGCTGCGCGAAGTGGTGTTCCAGATCGATGCGTGGCTGCCGGAGGATTCACCCGTCGTATTCGTCGCCGTGCGCATCCGCAACCCCAATGACAAAACCGTGCCCATGTACTGGTGGACGAATGCCGCCATCCCGCAGACACCTCAAACCCGTGTGATCGCCCCGGCCACGCACGCCTATGCCACCGACTACGACGGCTCCATGGCCCGCGTTGACCCCACAAAATTCCAGGGCCTGGACGCTACCTGGCCGGCGCGCAACACCCACGCAGTGGACTTTTTCTTTGACCTCGCCCCGGAAGAACGCCGCTGGGAAGTGGCTGCCGATGCCGACGGCGACGGGCTCGCACTGGTTTCCTCCGCCCAGCTACGCGGGCGCAAGCTCTTCGTGTGGGGCGAGAGCCTGGGCGGGCAGCGCTGGCAGGAATGGCTGTCGCCGAGCGTTTCGGGCGAGCCGCGGCAGTATGCGGAAATTCAGTCAGGGTTGGCGCAGACCCAGTTTGAGCACGTCCCCATGCCTGCGGGTGCCAGTTGGCAATGGGTGGAAGCATATGGCAACGCTGCACTGGACCCCGCGCTCGCAGGCGCTCAGTGGAGCGCCGCCGTGGCCCATGGGGCGCAGCGCGTTGAGGCTTTGGTGTCGGAGCAGGCCATTGCCAAGGCCTTGGACGACGCCGTAGCATGGGCCGATTTGCCGCCGTCGGAAATGGTGGTGGCCGGCAACGGGTGGGGTGCTTTGGAACGGGAGCGCCGCCAGCACGCGGACCTGGACTGGCTCGATGAAACAGGGACGCCGTTTGGTCCGGAAACGCTCACAGCTGAGCAGGGTCCGTGGGCGGAACTGCTGCGTGCCAACGAGGGCATTGTTGAAAAGCCCTTTGAGGCAACAGCGGGAGAAGTGCCCAGCCAGCCGTTTGGTGGGGCGGCGTCCTTCGTCAGGGGCCTGGACTGGGAGGACCTTCTCACGGCTGGGCGCAACAACAGTGCTGAGGGCGCCTTCCACCACGCCGTCATGGTGCAGGCGAGGGCGTCCGCCGGTGCTGGTGATCAAGCGGTGGTGGCCAAGTTGTACCGCCAAGCGCTGGAGGCAACATTTGCCGCAGGGGAGCCGCTGAGTGTGCGGAGCCGCGCGCTGTCGCACCGCGGCCTGGGGTTGGCGTTGTTGGCGGCCGATGACACTGCCGGCGGCTTGGCAGAACTGGCCGCCGCCTGCGCGTTGGAGGGGGAGTGCCGCGAGTTGTTGGTGGAGGCCGTGACGTTGGCGTTGGACAACGGTGCCCCGCAATTGGCGCAGGAGTTGTTGGGCCGGGCCCCGGAGCCATTGGCTGGCCTTGGGCGGGTTCGCTTCCTCCAGGCCAAGGCCCATGCGGATTTGGGGGAGCGCGATGCCGCTGCCGCCATTCTGAAATCAGGAGTGGAGGTCGTTGACCTGCGTGAAGGCGTCAACGCACTCCACGAGCTGTGGCAACAAGTATGCCCGGACGAGGAAGTGCCCGCGGAATACCAGTTCAGCATGCACTAACCCGGCCTCTACCTTCCGCCCTAACCGACGCTCCCGCGCATTCGGGCCGGTGACTACCGACGCTCCTGCAGCTTTAGGGGTTAAGTCCAGAACGCTCATGCACTTGGGTGCGGGAGCGTTGGGAAAAATGCCCCGAAAAGTGCGGGAGCGTCGTTCGTGTGGCGGCGGCGCGGGGAAACCCTTGACAGCGATCCGTGGGGCATGCCATGCTTTTTAGATGAACCTGTCAGACAGCTGGACAGCCGGACAAGGACAAATTGTTCGTGTCAGCGCCGCAGAAGCGGTATTCAAGACCATCCGCTCGGCCATTGAGTCGGGCGAATTGAGTGTCGGCGCCAAGCTGAGTTCTGAGGCTGCACTGGCACAGCAGTACGGTGTGAGCCGCTCCGTGGTCCGCGAGGCCCTGCGCTCCTGCACAGCCCTAGGCCTGACGGAAACACAAACCGGGAAGGGCACCTTCGTGGTGGCCAACCGCGCTTCCAGCGATCTGCTGCTGGGAAAGTTTTCAGCACGCAGCCTCATGGAGGCCCGCCCACACATTGAAATCCCCGCAGCCCAGTTCGCCGCGGCCCGCCGCACTGAGGAACAGCTCGAGCAGATGCGGGCCATCGTCGAACGAATGACAGAGGAAAGCGACCCTGAAGCTTGGGTCAGCCTGGACGCGAGCTTCCACGGCGCCATTGCAAAGGCCAGCGGCAACGGCGTCTTCGAAAGGGTTGTCAATGACATCCGGGATGCCATGGTGAACCAGTCCGAAACCATCAACATGATCACCGGCCGGGCGCACCAGTCGGACCTTGAGCACCGGCTCATCCTCGACGCCATTGCAGGGGGCCGTGCCGCAGAGGCAGGCCTCGCCATGGCCGGGCACCTGTCCGCAGTGGATGCAGCACTGACCACCATCACGGGAGCACAAACAGCATGACCGTCAATGAATTTCCGCACCATGCCCCTCTCGCCGTGCAAACCCGCGGCGAGCTCGTGGAAAGTGTCCACTATGGCTCACTGGTGGCCGTGGATCCCGCCGGGAAGGTGCTGCTGAGCCGCGGCGAACCCACGGCTCGTATATACCCGCGCTCGGCGCTGAAGCCGCTCATCGCCGTCGCACTTCTGCGCGCAGGGCTGCAGCTGCCGGCAGAACAGCTGGCACTGGCCGCGGCAAGCCATTCGGGCTCGGCCGTCCACCAGCAAATTGCCACACAAATACTGGCCGGGGCGGGCCTTGATGAGAGCGCCCTGGGCAACTCCACGGACCTGCCCTACGGCGTGGCCGAACGGCAGGCATGGCTGCGTGCAGGCCACGGCCCCACCCACCTGGCGCAAAACTGCTCGGGCAAGCACGCCGCCTTGCTCGCTACCTGCGTGCTCAACGGCTGGCCGATCGAAGGCTACCTTGACCCGCGACACCCGCTGGCTGCGCTGATCCGCACCACTGTGGCGGAACTGACGGGTGAAACCATCACTGCGGTCAGCACCGACGGCTGTGGGACCGAGGTGTTCGGGCTATCCCTGACCGGGCTGGCCTGCGCCTTCGGCAAGCTCACTACGGCCCCCAAGGGCACGGCCGAGTACGACGTCGCCGCCGCCATGCGGTCCCATCCCACCACCGTTGCTGGTCTGGACCGAGACGTCACGGCGTTGATGCAGGCCGTGCCCGGCCTGCTGGCGAAAGACGGCTTCGAGGGCATCCAAGCCATAGCCCTGGCTGACGGGACCGCCTTTGCGCTCAAGATTTCCGACGGCGGCGACCGGGCCCGCATGCCAGCTGCAGTCCCAGCACTCTTGGCCTTGGGTGTTGACTCTGAACTGCTGGCATCTTTCAACCACCTGCCCGTGTACGGCGGGGGCCATCCAGTCGGCGAACTTCGCGGACTTCCGCTGACTGGCTGACCCGCTGACCGGCCACCTGAAGCCACATCTGAACCAACACGTTACGTAACTCATTTAGCGCCACGATTTTCAGCGCCGTCATTTCAACGCCGCAATGACTCACCCAAGGAGAACCATGAGCGAGACCCCGTCTACAGAACCCGTTTCCGAACCGACTGCCGTCCGCAGGGAACACGACCTGATTGGTGACCGTGACGTTCCGGCGGACGTCTACTGGGGAGTCCACACGCTGCGTGCCGTGGAGAACTTCCCCATCTCCGGGACCCCGCTGAGCAGCAACACGCACCTGGTCAACGGCCTTGCCATGGTGAAGCAGGCCGCAGCCCAGGCCAACCATGAACTGGGACTCCTTGACGATGTCCGTGCCGGGGCCATCATCAGGGCCTGCCAGGAAATCATTGCGGGGGAATTGCATGAGCAGTTCGTGGTGGACGTCATCCAGGGTGGTGCCGGGACGTCGTCGAACATGAACGCCAATGAGGTCATCGCCAACCGTGCGCTGGAAATTTTCGGCCACCAGAAGGGCGAGTACCAGTACCTGCACCCCAACGATCACGTCAACCTCAGCCAATCCACGAACGACGTGTACCCGACGGCGGTCAACGTAGCCACCATTTTCGGGACGAAGTCGCTCGTGGTCGCCATGGAGTATCTGTGTGATGCCTTTGCTGCCAAGGCCGTGGAATTCCGTACCGTGGTGAAGATGGGCCGCACGCAGTTGCAGGACGCCGTGCCCATGACACTCGGCCAGGAATTCAACACCTATGCCGTGACGATGGGCGAGGACCGGGCACGCGTGGCCGAATCCAGCCTGCTGGTCCACGAGATCAACCTCGGCGCCACGGCCATCGGTACCGGGCTCAACGCGCCGCTCGGCTATTCGGAACTGGCCTGCCGGCATCTGGTGGAAATTTCCGGACTGCCACTGACCACGTCCGTGGACCTGATCGAGGCAACGAGCGACGTCGGCGCTTTCGTCCACCTCTCCGGCGTGCTCAAGCGCGTGGCCGTGAAGCTGTCCAAAATCTGCAACGACCTGCGCCTGCTCTCCTCCGGCCCCCGTGCCGGCTTTGGTGAGATCACGCTGCCAGCCGTCCAGGCAGGGTCCTCCATCATGCCCGGCAAGGTGAACCCGGTCATCCCGGAGGTTGTGAACCAGGTGGCGTATGAAGTCATCGGCAACGACGTCACCATCACCATGGCCGCAGAGGGCGGGCAGCTGCAGCTCAACGCCTTTGAGCCCATCATTGTGCACAGCCTGACCAAGAGCATGCGCCACCTCGAGGCCGCCTGCTACACGCTGGCTGACAAGTGCATCCGCGGCATCACCGCCCATGAGGACAAGTTGCGTGCACAGGTGGAACAGTCCATCGGCCTTGTCACGGCACTGAGCCCACGCCTGGGCTACGCCACCTCCACGGCCATTGCCCTGGAGGCACTGTCCAGCGGCCGAGGCGTTGCGGAACTCGTCCTGGAGCACAAACTGCTCACCGCTGAACAGCTCAATGAATTGCTCCGCCCGGAGCACCTGGCCAACATGGGCGACTAAAACTGGTCAGCAGGCAACCATCTGGCTAGTCAAGGTCACCTGCCCGGCGGGAATAACGTCAGTGCTGACTCTGTTGACACCATTAGATGCAAACGCATGAATACTGCGTTAGCTTTTCAAGGAGTCTCCATGCAGCGCACCATTGTTGTAATTTCCGCCGGGCTTGGCGTTCCCTCCACCACGCGCATGCTCGCCGACCAGCTGGCTGCGGGGGTCCTTGCACGCCTGACCCAGCAGGGGATCACGGCCGTGCTTGATGTGATTGAACTGCGAGACTACGCCACCGACATCGCCAACAACATGGTGACCGGCTACGCGGGCCCCGCCTTGGTCCAGGCCATCGAACGGGTGGCCGCGGCCGACGCCATGATCGCCGTGACCCCCACCTTCAGCGCCTCTTATTCGGGGCTCTTCAAATCATTTTTCGACATCCTTGACCCGAAATTCCTTGACGGCATGCCCGTCCTTTTTGGCGCCACAGGCGGGTCCGCGCGCCATTCGCTGGTGCTGGAGATGGCCATCCGCCCGCTGTTCAGCTATCTGCGCGCCAACACCATGCCCACCGCTGTGTACGCCTCACCCGAGGACTGGGGCGGTTCCGGCAGCAACCCGCTGGAGGCGCGCATTGGGCAGGGAGCTGCTGAATTAGCCGCCGTCCTGAGTGCACGCCCACTGCGAAGTACGACGTCGGAACCCGGCACCGCGGCGTCGGACGGTGCCGCTGGGCTGGGGCTGGGGCTGGGAGGCGGAGTGCCCGGGCACCGGGACAAGCGGGCCCGGCACGAGGCAGAAATGATGACCTCGCTGCCGTTCGAGGAATTGCTGGCGCAAACCCGCCGCCGCTAGACTCGCCGCCGCTAGAAGATGGGCTGCACCGGCTTGGACGTCAGCGGCGGTGGATCAAGATTCTCAAGCACCACTGTCAGCGCCGTGCGGTAAATCTCGGGATGGATTTCCGGGCTGGCATGGCCGGTGTCGGGAACCTCGTAGACGAAGTGCCGGTTGCCGGGCATGAGCGCCTCCCAGCCGCGGATGGCTGAGGAAGCGTCGACAATGAAATCGTCGGGGTCGTAGATCATCCCGATCCCGGTGCTGGCTGGAACCTTGCCGTCATATTGTTCAGGGAAGGCCAGCAGGAAGGTTGCTTGCGTGGTGCTGAGCATCAATGAGTTGTTGTCCGGGTCAAGTGAGCTGGAAATGCCGCTGCGGGCCGCTTGGTACATGCCCTGACCGTTGGGGTTGGCCAGTCCGCCCCACAATCCGGCACCGATCCGGCCCAGCAGGCCCAAATAGGGAACCACTCTTCCGGCGAGAGATATGTACTGTTTGCCTGGGTCTTCAACGTCTGCCACATTGCTGGGGCTGGACCCCATCACAATCAGGGTCACGGCGGTGCCCGTTTGCGCAAGCAGGGAGGCGAGCACCGCGGCGGCCATGCCGCCGAAACTGTCGCCATAAAAGTAGACGGTGTCGATCTTGCGTTCATAGACGTCCCGCTGGATCGCGATGAACAGTTGGGCAATGTCAATGCCTTCATTGGAGTAGCCGATGAACGACGCCGGTGCGCGCTCGTTCATGGCGGGCTGCAGCGCGGAGAGCTTTCTGCCAGCGTCGCGGTAGCTGACCCGGAAGCCGCCGAGCAGGTACCAGGTCTTGCCGGGGAAGCGCAGCGCAGCCGTTCGGTTTTCCTCATTGTCTGGAGTGCTGATCCGATATTGACTGCGCTCGGTCAGGATCGCATCTGCGGCAATGTTGGCCTTGAACGCGGTGGTGACGGCGGCTGCGCCCATGGTCAGGAAGAACAGTCTGCGCGGCATGTCGGGAATCTGGCGTGGTGGTTTTGCAAGAGGGGAAGGCTGTTCCGAGCCGTCGTCCTGTTGCAGCTTGCTGTCATCGGCTGTGCTGGTTGTCATGAGGGATCACTCATATTCTTGCACGCTTTCAAGCTCTTGAACGGCCTGTGCCCGGCAAACGTTACCGGATGGTACGCGGCACACATTGCCGCCCGCCGGAGCCTGAAGACGCAGCAATTAGGGGCAACCATCAGAGCGTAAAGTGCTGTCGTCTAGACTCGGTGGATGAGGACTCAGGGCGCCAAAGGCGCCGCGCCGGAACCGGCGAAGCCAACCCAAGGGGAAATCCTTCCCACGGTGGCCGGGGCGGGGCGCCGTTACTCGGGGATGTGCTCCGCTGACCGCGTATTGGAACGGCACGGCCGTCTGATCGAGGCGGGGATCGACGTGTTTGGCACGCTGGGGTACGGGTGCGCAAAAATCAAGACCGTGTGCCAACGCGCCGGTTTGAGTGAACGATACTTCTACGAGTCCTTCGAATCCCGTGAAGACCTTCTCGCCACCATCTATGACCACCTGGCGGCCGTGCTGCTGGAGGAGCTCAAGACCGCTTTCAACGACCCGGCCAGGGACCTTGTGTCGTCGATCAAGGCTGGTACCGGCGAGGTGGTGCACTTCATGCTGGACGACCCCCGCCACGTCAGGATCCTTCTGGTGGAAATGGTCGGGGTTTCGGACCAGCTGGAGTCCATGCGCCACCGATCACTGAACGACTTTGCCGACGAAACCATGAACAAGCTGCTGCTGCTCTGTGAAACGGACCCCAAGGACGCCCGCGAATGGCTGGCTGCGCATCCTGAGGACCAGGGGATGGCCGACATTTTGGACTTTGCCCGGCTCACGGCAGTGTCCGTCGTGGGTGGAGTTAACAACATGCTCCTTGACGCCCTGCAGGGCGGGACCCTGCACAACACCCAGAGGATCATCGACGTCTCCTGCCAACTCATCAGCAACGCCTCCCTGGGCATCCGCGCGCTCCCAGAAAAGCAGCGGCTGAACCCTGCCATCGTGGTGGACCGAGCCCGCCAAGACATGCGCCAGCCGTAGCTATTGGTGGCCATGGGCGGAGGTGACACGATGGAGGCATGCAAGACTTCTGGCAGTTCGTGGGTAGTTACTGGTGGCTGGCCTTCCCTCTGGCCGGCATTCTCGGCGGCTGGGGAAAGGCCGTGAACAGATCCAGCGAACGCCGTCACCAGCGCAAGATCGAGCTGTACAAGCTGCAGCACCCGGAAGTCGCCGGGCTCGACGTTTCATCACCTGCTTGGGATTCCGCACGGGTCAAGGTGCCAGGCAATGGCGAGCCGGGGAAGACGCCGGGCTACACGGAGGCCGATGTGGCCAAGGTGATGGACGAGCATGACGCCGTCAACCGCCAGTGGCTGAGCTACGAACTGGATGTAGCCAAGATGATCGACTTCCCCATGATGAGTGACGTCCGGCAGCCGCTCACAGTAGCGTTTCTACGTGCCAAGCGCGACGCCGACGCCCTCCGTCCGGTGGCTGCGGCGGATGTGGTGGACAAGGGACGCTGGGACGACTACCGCAACGCCGTCAACGCCTATGCGGTGGCGTTTGAAGTCGCGGAAAAGGAAGCCCACAGGGTCAAGGACTCCGCATTTAGCGAGCCGGAACGCCTGCGTCTGAAGACTGCACGCAAGCTGGTGAACATTGCCGAAGATGAGGCCGGCACCGCGTCCGAGCGCCGCACCGCATACACGCGGGCCCGTAAGGAATTGGACGGGTTGATTGTGCTCCCCGACGTCACCATTGCCTCCCTTGAGCAAAAATTGGCAAAAATGCTTGAACCCGGCAGCTAGAGTCACAAGAGTGCCGCCGCAAACCGCCCATCCCTGAGATGTTAAGGATCTCCACTGTGAACATGCTGTCCTCGAACACCAACCTTGCCGCTGGCCCCTACGACTCGATCATGGGGCTCACCAACCCCGGGCCGGGAACGGGTGGATTGCGTCCGCGAGCGCACATGGACCACGGCTTGCCGGTGCTTTCGCTCAACGGCAACTGGCGCTTCAACTATTCGCAGTCGCTGGCTGCGGCACCTGTCGGCATTGAGGCGGAGACGTTCGACGACGGCGCCTGGGACACGCTGCCAGTGCCGTCCAGTTGGAACTTCCATGGACACGGCGCCCCGGCCTACACGAATGTGCAGTTTCCTTTTCCGCTGGACCCGCCCCACGTGCCAGACGCCAATCCGGTGGGGGACCACAGGTTCGTCTTTGACGCTGGCCAAGAGTTCCTGCAGGGCGCGGTGCTGCGTTTCGACGGGCTGGACAACGCTGGAACCGTTTGGCTCAACGGCCAGTTGTTGGGCACCACGCGTGGCTCCAAGCTGGCGCACGAGTTTGAGGTGACCGGCATTGTCCGGGCCGTGGCCAACGTGTTGGTGGTGCGCGTGGCCCAATTCTCCGCATCCAGCTTTTTGGAAGACCAGGATGCTTGGTGGCTGCCGGGTATTTTCCGTGATGTGAGCCTGCTGGCCCAGCCGCAGGCGTCGTTCCGGGACGTGTGCGTGCATGCCGGCTACACCGTTGGGGGCAGCGGAACGCTCAGGGTGGAGATGGATCCGCCGCTGCCGGACGTGGTAGCCGCCATGGCGGGGCTCGGCTTCAGCGAGGTACTGGAATTTGCTGAAACGGATCATGATGAACACGGCGGCGAAACGGGCGTTTCCGCTACTTTCGATGTGGGCCAGGTGGAGCCGTGGAGTGCGGAAGTGCCCACCCTTTACGAGCTGACACTCTCCACGCCACTGCAGACGGTGCGCCTGTTGGTGGGCTTCCGCACCATCACGGTTGAGGACGCACAGATCAAGCTCAACGGGACCCCACTGTTGTTCCGCGGAGTGAACAGGCATGAGCACAACCCGGATTTGGGCCGGGCGGTGCCGCGCGAACAAATGCGCCGTGAGCTGTGCTTGATGAAGGCACACAACATCAATGCGATCCGCACGTCCCACTACCCGCCGCATCCGGTGCTGCTGGACTTGGCGGACGAGCTGGGCTTCTACGTCATTGACGAATGCGACTACGAAACCCACGGCTTTGAGGACGGCGCTTGGGCGGGGAACCCCAGCCAGGAACCCCAATATAGGGAAGCGTTGCTGGACCGGATGGTAAGAACCGTTGAACGGGACAAGAACCACCCGTCCGTCATCATGTGGTCGCTGGGCAACGAGGCTGGCAAGGGCGAGAACCTGCGGGCCATGGCGCAGTGGACCAAGGAACGGGACCCTGAGCGCCTGGTCCACTACGAAGGAGACTGGGCCTGCCCCTACGTTGATGTGTATTCACGCATGTACGCCACCACGGCGGAAGTCGAGTTGATTGGCCGCCAGGAAGAGGCGCCGCTGCCGGACCCGGCGCAGGACGAGCACCGGCGAAACCTGCCGTTCATCCTGTGCGAGTACGTCCACGCCATGGGTAACGGCCCTGGCGGTCTGCAGGAGTATCAGGACCTCTTCGATGCACACCCCCGTTTGCAGGGCGGGTTCGTGTGGGAGTGGATTGAGCACGGCATTCGCCAGCACACCCCGGACGGTGAGGCGTTCTTTGCCTATGGTGGTGACTTCGGCGAGCAGGTCCACGACGGCAACTTCGTCATTGACGGCATGGTCTCGGCCGACTTGGAACCGCGCCCGGGCCTGCTGGACTACAAGAAGGTGGTGGAGCCGCTGGGGCTGGCCGTCTCCGCTGACTGGTGCGAACTTGCCCTCTACAACAAGTATGACTTTTTGGACACCGCGCACTTGGCTTGGACGTGGGCGGTTGCCGGGCCTGAAGGCAAGGTGGCAGGTGGCACGCTGGAGGTGCCTGTGACAGCGGCAGGGGCCAGGGCCGTCGTCGAGCTTTCTGCGGAGATTACCCGGGAACTGGCGCCGGAGCGGGTCTTGACTATCAGCGCAGTACTGGCGCACGAAGCGCCGTGGGCGCCGGCTGGCCACGAGATTGCCTGGACCCAGCAAGGGATCCCTGCTGCCCCGCAGCCGCAGGTGCACACCACCTCCGGCGCTGCCGAGGCCGTGGTTGAGGACGGGGAGCTGCGCTTTGGCCCCGCCACGTTCAGCCTGTCCACCGGTGAACTGAGTGCTTTCAAGTTCGTGCCCGTCAATGGGCCGCGACTGACGCTGTGGCGTGCGCCCACCGACAATGACAACGGCAAGGACCACGCCCTGCCCGGCTCCCCGCGCACCGCCGACACCTGGGAAGCTGCCGGACTGCCTCTTCTGCAAGGGCGGCTGCAGTCAATGACGTACGACGGCGGCGAGCTGGCTGTGCGGGTGCGCTACGGTGTGCCGGTGGCCCGCCAGCATGTGGATGTCGAGTATGTGTGGCGCACCGACGGGACTCTGTTGGAACTGAGTGTCCAGGTCACGCCGAGCGAGGGCTGGGGGCAGTCCTGGCCGCGGGTGGGCTTCGACTTCGAGCTCCCGGGAGGGTTTTCCCAGGCCGCGTGGACCGGGTATGGGCCGGGTCAAAAGTATCCGGATACGGGTATGGCGGCGCAGCGCGGGTGGTTCAGCGCCTCCATGGAAGAACTGCAGGTGCCATACGTCAGGCCGCAGGAAAATGGTGCCCGGGCAGGGGTGTCCAAACTTGTCCTGTCCACTGAGCCGGCGGGCGCGCAGTCCGTGACGTTCCAGAGCGAGGACTTTGCGTTCACGCTCCAGCCCTTCTCACGGCAGGTTCTGACGAATGCCAACCACACCCCTGACCTGGTGGCAGACGGGATCAGCCACCTGACACTGGATGCGGCCGTACAGGGGATTGGCACGGCGTCGTGCGGACCGGGTGTGCTGCCCCGATATCAGCTGGCCCCGGGGCCACTGACTTTCACGGTGGTGCTGGGCTAGGAATGATTGGCTCCGGCTGCCCAGAGGTGATGCCCGGGAATGAGTGCACGACCTCACACGTTGGATTGACTGGGAACGAATACCGTCCGAATGCAAGGAGCAGTCATGTCGCGCACAGTTGTCATTACCGGGGCCAGTGACGGAATCGGTGCGGCTGCGGCAAAAATGCTCGCCTACCCTGGAGATACCCTGGTGGTGGTGGGGCGCTCGCCGGAGAAAACCAAGGCGATTGCACAGGAGCTGGAGTCAGACTATTTCGTCGCCGATTTCGCCGAGCTGGATCAAGTACGCGAGTTGGCTGCAGCCTTGGCACAGAAATACCCGCGCATTGACGTGCTGGCCAACAATGCCGGCGGCATCATGGGCAGCCGGGAAGTCACGGTGGACGGGCACGAGAAGACGTTTCAGGTGAACCACCTGGCCCCGTTCCTGCTCACCTCGCTGTTGATTGACCAGCTGGTGGAAGCCAGGGCAGCTGTCATCAACACCTCCAGCAACGCCCACAGGGTCATGGCCAAATTCAATATTGACGATCTCGACGCCCAGCAGCACTACAGTCCCAATGCCGCGTATGGCAATGCCAAGCTGGCGAACATTCTCTTCACCAAGGAACTGAACAGGCGGTATGGGGACCACGGCGTCAACGCCGTCACTTTTCACCCCGGCGTGGTGGCCACGCACTTCGCCGCGGAATCAACCTGGCTCATGCGCCTCGGATACGCCGGTGTTATGCGCAGGGTCCTGCTCTCCCCGGAACAGGGCGCTGACACGCTGCTTTGGCTTGCCACGACCCTCGCGGGGGAGGATTGGACGCCGGGGGAGTACTACGCAAAGCGCAAGATTGCGAAAACAAGTTCCCTGGCAAATGATGCAGCACTGGCGCGGCAGTTGTGGGAGCGCAGCGAAGTGATGGTGGGGCTCAGTAAGTGAAACGTCCGCCGGTGTAGACACCCTCGGCAAGTTGCTGGACCAGCCACGGGCTGAAGGCAAAAGGCGTGGCCGTCACGGCTTCCTCCACATCCACCAGTTCGCTCCATGCCCAGTCGCACACCTCTGCCGGATTGGGTGAGATGGTTTCGGGGCCCTCATAGGCGGCGGTGAACACGGGGCAGATCTCATTCTCCACAATGCCTGAGGCATCAACGGCCCGGTAACGGAAGTCCGGAAGAGCCGGCTGGATGCCACTGACCGAAATGTTCAGCTCCACTGCGGCGCGGCGGACAATGGCTTCCTGAAAAGTTTCCCCCGGAGCCGGGTGTCCGCAGAACGAATTGGTCCACACTCCCGGCCAAGTCAGCTTCGAAAGGGCACGGCGCGTGAGCAGTGTGCGTCCCTGTGCGTCGATCAGGTGGCAGGAAAATGCCAGATGCAAGGGCGTGTCGGTGGTATGCACCAATGCCTTGTCGGCAGTGCCGATCTCGTTCCCGTTCTCATCCAACAATCTGACCAGTTCAACGTTTTGACCCATGGTGGGACCTACTCCTTTTGCACGTGTCACACCAGTCTATGGTTTCAGGGCCGCCGAGGCGTGATTAGCAAGTGCGCCAAGTCTTTCCGTCCGGTGCATAACAGCGGGGACCGTTGTATCCGGGGTAGGCGCCACCAGTGTCCTGCGCCGGGGGCACATAAGGTGCCGGTGCCGGAGGTACATAGACGGGTGGCAGATCCCGGATGCGTTCGGCCTCTGCCGCGGCTGCTTCTGCCTGAGCTTTCGCAGCCGCTTCCACTCTTTTCTGCTCTTCCGCGGCAGCCTTCGCCGTGGTGATGGTAGGTGTCACCACTGAAATCAGTGAGCTGGTAGCGGCCGCAGTGGAGCCGGCACTGGTTGCAGTCGCAGTTTCCAAGGAATCGCTGACATCTGCGACCTGAGCGGGCAAAGTGCAGCTAATGGATGGGTCGTACAGGCCTCGTGCGCTGGCTTTGGCCTCTTTTTCAGCGTCCTTGACCGGAGGTAGGAACTTCGTATTCTTCCCAATGGCCACGGCGGTGCCGAAGCCAGCACGTGCAATGTCAGCGCTGGCGAAAGTGCTGCCAGGAGTGAAGACGGCAGCCAGTGTGCGATCGTACTTGTCCTTGCGTTCCACGTCGTACTGCAACTTGATTTTGGAACCCACAGGGAGCAAGCCACGCAGGAAGCTGGTGGCCTGCGCACCCAGACATTCGACCGGCTTGTTGGGATCCTTTGTTTCCGGTGTGTCGATGTTCAACAGCCGGATGATTTCATTCTTGCCATGCACGGAAGCCACGAGAGTGTCCCCGTCAGTTATGGACACCACTGTGCCGGTATCTGAACCATCAGTGCTGCACACCTAAACATTCGAAAGAGCCCATTTTTGGGCTCTGCGAATGTCTATTATATTCCGATGCGTTTCATGCCTTGACCACGCTATGGGTGACCACCTCGTGCAATTCCACGTTCCCGGACGGAAGTTTCCAGTAATGGAGACGCAGTGCCCCGGCAGTTCCTTGTTCCACGTACAGCCGCATGCACACATCCTCGCCTCGCATGGTGGGTCCGGCGTGGGCGCCTTCGTTCTGGCGCAACGGGTGGGGATCCCGCTTGCGCAGGGGCCCTTTTCGATCAGCCACCAAATCGACCACTGCGCGCAGGGTTTTTCGGCGCTGCTGTTCGTTCAGGCATGCCCACGAATCCAGGAAATGTTGAGAGCAAGCGAAGTTTGCCAACGGGTTCCCGGCCTTATCCTGCGCAGGAACGTTCAGTGCCCAAGCCAGCATGAGCTCGAATCGAAACTGATCCTCGGCCACCATGAACAACTGCTGTGGTGCGGCCTCGCTGCGTGAAGTGGAGGATCTGCGCTGCTGCTTTTGCTGCACCAAGGCCGACTTCGTTCGGACCAACTCGTCCCGCAGCGCTTCTTTCTCGCGGTCCAGCTCATTGAGCTCTTTCGCCAGTTCCTTGGATTCCTTGCGCTCGGCTTCGAGTTGGTCCTGCAGCGCCCTGGCCACTTTGTCCGTGGCGCCCTGCCGTTTTTGTGCCTCCACCAGCTCGGTGATGGTGTGCCGGGCCTGTTCCAGCTGCATCTGCGTGGATTGCAACGCCGTGCGCCGCTCGGCAGGGGTCAGCAGCGACTCTTTAGTTCCCGGCATGTCGCCAGCAGCCACTTCAGGTGCCCCGAACACGTCGGTTGTACCGCAATCGCTTGCGGTTTCCTGGGCCATGTCATCGGTGGGGACCGCACCAGTGCCTACGGAGCGGGTGGTGAACAAACTTGCATACGGCCGGGCGCTGTCAAGCCAGGGCGGGCCGCCGCGAACGAGAGGCGGGGCAGGGACGGCTGCTTCGTCGTCGTCCACGTCCAGCATGGACAGCAGCACGGCACCATTCTCGTAGACCACCCGCACCCGGACCACCTCGCCCTCCGTCAGGAGGTCCTCGGCGGAGTCAAGGTCGTTGGAGGAAATGCGTTCCACG
Organism: Arthrobacter sp. E3; assembly: GCF_017353415.1. Lineage (GTDB taxonomy): Bacteria > Actinomycetota > Actinomycetes > Actinomycetales > Micrococcaceae > Specibacter. The sequence goes on along the minus strand of NZ_JAFMPX010000033.1, from coordinate 10,851 downwards.
TCGATGCGGAAATCACTGCCGGGCCAGAGCTCCACCATGGCGACACCGGGGCACACGGACTTGACCCGGGCCAATGCCACATCCCCGTGCTGGTAGACGGTCACGGGCGAGGGGCGGGGGAGTAGAAGTGCTTTGATATTGAGGATGTTTGTGTCGGGATCCAGGATGCCCGTGACGTGTTGGCCCTGCGCCAGCAGCCAGTCCAACGGAATCTCGGGCAGCAAGTCCGCGCCTCGAATCACCGCCCGGCCACCATTGGCAGCCAATGTCAGCATGGCCCGGTCAGCAGATGGAAAGCCCGAGACCGCAGCTTCGCAAAGGACCGGTTGCGGGGCAGTGGAAGTGTGTTCGCCGGCTTTGAAATGTTCGGCGGCAAGAACATCCCGTTCCAAGTTCTTGTAGACGTGCGGCAGGAAGCCAGCGCTACGGAGCACCAGTGGCGGCGGCATGCTGGTGCTCCATCGTGGGCCGTGGGGGTACACGCGTGCGCCATTGCCAAAGACGTGCAGGCCGTCGGGCAGGCTGTTTTGCAATTGCCGGGTATGGATGCCGTTGGCTATTTCCACAACGTGGACTTCCGGGCCCAGCAGGGCCGCCACTTTGCCTGCATCGATGCGCAGCGGTACACCGGGCACATGCGAGACCACCACCACGGTTCGGCTGCGGTGCGGATCCATGAGGTGTGCGGCCAGATCGGCGCCTTCCGTGTAGCGGACGGCGGTGGCTGGCAGTGCCGCAACAGGGAGCAGAGCGCGCTTGTGCTTGTTCTTTTGTGCAGGCATCAAGCGCTCCTTGTCCATCGCGATGTGGGCGTGAATCGTGTGATCCACACTACATTGAAGGGGTGTGTGTGAACTTGCCCCCAAGTAGTCCTTTTGGACAGTTTGTTCGTTCAGCGCATGCAGCGCGGCCAATCCGTGTGTGAGCTGGGATACATTGGCGGGACAGTGCGTGAGGGAGGCCACAAGCCGCTTTCACCTAAGGAAGCAACGCTCTTCCGTTGTGGTTTGGCCAGCACCCCAGGCCGTCGCACCGGGCCAGCTTGAAGGATGAATGAATGCCACTGCACACACCCCAGCAGCGGACGATGCGTTCTACGCGTGATGCCGCTTTTGCGCCACCATTGAGGCTGGCCCCATGATCGGGTTCATAGCAAAACGTTTTATCAACTACGCCGTTCTGTCGGCCATCGCCACCCTCAGCGCCTATGTCTTGGCCAGCATCATTCTCAACCCGGCCAGCCGCTACCTGGGCCGAAATCCCCGCCCCTCCGACGACACGATCAACGCGATCCTGGACGGACTGGGTGTCAATCCCAACACCCCCGTCATTGAGCGGCTCTGGGCATGGATCGTGAATTTGGTGACCCACGGCTCCCTCGGTGACACCATCCACAACACCACCGTCATCAGTGAAATGACGGCCCGTGCCGGCACCAGCCTGCGCCTGCTCATCCTGGGCACCATCATTGCCGCCATCGTCGGTGTCGCCATTGGTGTTTGGGGTGCCGTGCGCCAGTACAGGATCAGTGACCAGGCTATTTCCTATGCGTCGTTCACCATTCTTGCCACGCCTGCGTTTGTGTTGGGCATCCTGCTGATGATCCTGGCAACCATGCTCAATAACGTGCTGGGCATCCAGCTGATCAGCTTCACCGGTGAATACACGGCCGGGCTCGACGGCGGCTGGTGGGCCCATGTTCTTGACCGCGCCGCACACCTGCTGCTTCCCACCATTTCGCTGGCACTGATGGGAGCCGCCGGATATTCCAGGTACCAGCGCAGCGCCATGCTCGACGTGCTGGCCGCGGACTACATCCGCACGGCCCGTTCCAAGGGCCGCACCCGCGGTTCGGCGCTGGTGCGCCACGGTGTCCGGGTGGCGTTGATTCCCATGTCCACCTATTTTGCCTACTCCTTCGCCACGGTGTTGGCCGGCGCCGCTGTCACGGAGCTTGTGTTCAGCTGGCACGGCATGGGCGAGATGCTCGTCCAGGCGATCACGCAAAGTGACATCAATGCCTTTACCGGCGCGATCTTGTTCAACGCCGTTTTGATCCTGATAGCCGGAACCCTGGCTGACATTGTGTACGCGGCCCTCGACCCGAGAGTGAGGGTGTAGCCATGTCCATGCTTGACGAAGTGCCCATCGGCGACATTGCCGCCGGCAGTCCCGAAACCAGCCACTCCAAAAAACCTGTTTCACGCCTGCGCCTGGTGGTTTCACGGCTGCGCAGCACCCCACGTTTTTGGGTCGGCATCATCGGCTTGGTCGCGATCATCCTGTGGGCCATTTTTGGCCTGGTCCCCAACGCCTGGAACGCCACCGATCTTGACGTGTACAACATGGGCTCCCGCCCAACGGGGCTGCACTGGTTTGGCACCAGCGACATCGGCGAGGACATTTACGCCCAAACCATCGTCGGCTTGCGCAAGTCACTGATCATCGGGCTGCTCGTGGGTCCGCTTGCTGCCATCATTGCCGGCGTGGTGGGAGCCGTGGCCGGTTACCTTGGCGGCTGGTGGGACCGGGCCATCGTGTGGGTCATCGACCTGTTGCTGGTGCTGCCAAGCCTCTTCCTGTTCATTCTGCTCAGCCCCATTTTCAAGTCCCTGTCCTGGGTTGCGTTGATCTTCCTGCTCTCAGGCTTTGGCTGGATGATCATGGCCCGGGTGATCCGGGCCCAGACCAGGTCGCTGCGGGAACGGGACTTCATCAAGGCGGCCCGGTTCATGGGCGTTGATACCTGGACCATCATCCGCCGCCACGTACTGCCCAACGTGTCCTCGCTGCTGATCATCGACGCCACGCTGGGGGTTGGCGGGGCCATCCTCAGCGAGACCACCCTGAGCTTCTTTGGCTTCGGCATTCAAGCCCCGGATGTCTCGCTGGGCACCTTGTTGACCGCCGGCCAGGGCGCCGCGGCAACCCGTCCGTGGCTGTTCATTTTCCCCGCCGCCATCCTTGTCTTCACCGTGCTCTCCGCCAGCCTTGTCGGCGATGCCCTGCGCGACGCCGTCGACCCAACCTCCGGAGTCAACCGTGACTGAGAACCATCCCACAACAACAACGAAGACCCGTACGCTCGCGGGACACCAGCTGGCGGAGACATCTAGCCATTTGCTGGAAGTGCGCGATCTAAGCGTCACGTTCCCTCAGCCCGGAGGTTCCGTGACCGCCGTCCGCGGCGTCAGCTACCACGTGGACAAGGGCGAGTTCCTGGGCATTGTGGGCGAGTCAGGCTCGGGCAAGTCTGTTTCCTCCCTCGCTGTCATGGGGCTGCTGCCGTCCTCCGCCAAGGTCAGCGGCGACATCCTCTTTGAGGGCACCTCGCTGCTGGGACGCAGCGACAAGGAGCTGTCCAGGCTGCGCGGTGACGGCATTTCCATCATCTTCCAGGACCCGCTCTCAGCACTGACGCCCGTCTACACGATCGGCGCACAGATCGCCGAGGCGTTGCGCCTTCATGACCGGAGGCTCTCCAAGCAGGCTGCCAACGTCCGCGCGGTGGAGCTGCTGAAGGTGGTGGGCATCCCGAACCCGGAACGCCGCGCCCAGGCATTCCCGCATGAATTCTCCGGCGGCATGCGCCAGCGCGCCATGATCGCCATCGCCATCGCCAACAACCCGCGCCTGATCATCGCCGATGAACCGACGACGGCATTGGACGTCACCATTCAGGCGCAGATCCTGGAGGTGCTCCAGAAGGCGAAGGACATGACGGGCGCTGCGGTGGTGCTCATCACCCACGATCTTGGTGTGGTGGCGGGCAACGCGGACAGGATCGCCGTCATGTATGCCGGGCGGATTGTGGAGACCGGCACCGTGGATCAGGTGTTCCACCAACCGTCGATGCCCTACACCATCGGACTGCTGCGCTCCATGCCGAACCTGGCCACGGCCGGCCACACCCGGCTGGTCCCCTTGGAGGGACGCCCACCGCAGTTGAGCAACCTGGCTCCTGGGTGCCCTTTCGCCCCGCGCTGCCCCGTGGTCATCGACGCCTGCCGCACCACCGAACCCCCGCTGACCCTCATTGGGACTGACCCGCTGAACTCCTCGGCCTGCCTGCGGGTGGCTGAAATTGCCAGCGGGGCTCTGGACCGCGGCCACTTGTACCCCGTACCGGAGCCGGTCATCGCGGCCGAACGGGCAGATGTTGCCTCTGAGAACGTGCTGGCGGTGGAGGCACTCAAACGCCACTTTCCGCTATCCAGGGGTTCCATCTTCAAACAAACCATCGGCATGGTGCGTGCCGTGGACGGGGTGGACTTCGAGATCAAGTCTGGCCAGACCCTGGGCCTTGTGGGTGAATCGGGCTGCGGCAAATCGACCACCATCATGGAGATCCTGGAACTGGCCAAGCCCCAGTCCGGGTGCGTCACCATCAACGGCGTGGATGTGGCAACGCTGAGCGCCAAGGAGCGCCGGACGCTGCGCCGAGAGATCCAAGTGGTGTTCCAAGACCCCATGGCGTCATTGGATCCCCGGCTTCCCGTTCAGGACATCGTGGCCGAGCCGTTGACTGTCCACGGCATCCCCGCGCGCGAACGCCTGCAAAAGGTCCGGGACGTGTTGGACCTTGTGGGGCTGGACCCGTCCATGGCTTCGAGATACCCGCACGAATTTTCCGGTGGGCAGCGCCAGCGCATCGGAATTGCCCGGGCCTTGGTCACGGATCCGAAGATCGTGGTGCTTGATGAACCTGTCTCGGCCTTGGATGTTTCCATCCAGGCCGGCGTCATCAACCTGCTCCAGGACCTGCAGGAAAAACTTGGCTTGTCCTACCTGTTCGTTGCCCACGACCTGGCGGTGGTGCGCCAAATTGCTGACACCGTTGCCGTCATGTACCTAGGCCGGATCGTGGAAAGTGGGCCGGCGGAACAGATCTTCGAGAATCCGCAGCACCCCTACACGCTGGCGCTGCTCTCCGCTGTTCCGGTGCCTGACCCCACGGTGGAGCGCAGCAGGACGCGGATCATTTTGGAAGGCGACCTGCCCAGCCCCACCGAGGACATCAACGGCTGCAATTTCCGCACCCGCTGCCCGCTGTACAAGCTGATGGACGCAGCGGGCCAGGTGCGCTGTCGCAGCGAAGATCCCATCCAAAGACCCGTGGAGGGCAGCCGCGTGGCGTGCCACCACGCTGAATACATCGACCTCATGACCACCACAGTCTGACCACAACCACCGCCCTGGCCGGACACCACCGATGACCGGCCAGGACCATTCAATGGGAGGAAACAATGAAACACTTCAACAAGATGCTGGGAGCCGGAGCACTTGCTCTTGCGCTCACTGTCACCGGCTGCAGTGCCGGCGGCGGAGGCGGAGACAACAAGCCCACAGTGGATAACAGCAAGGGTGCTGCCGACACTGCTTTGCTGCCCACCACGGCCTGGACCAAGGCCGACTATGCCTCGGTCAAGGACGGCGGCACGCTGACGCTCGCCGTGGACCAGATGCCGGATAACTGGAACACCATGCAGGTCGACGGCAACGTCAAGGCCGGCAGCGAAATCCTGGATCCCACCACGGGAGGACCGGTCGTCAACACCGTTGACGGCGGCTGGGCGCTGAACCCGGACTATGCCACCGACGTGAAACTCGCCGGCGAAGACCCCCAGGTTGTTGAGATCAAGCTGAACCCGAAGGCGGTCTGGGAAGATGGCACACCCATCACCTACAAGGACTATGACGCCACCATCAAGGCCAACAATGGCACCAATGCGGACTATCAGATTGTTGGCGACAACGTTTATAAGGACATCGAATCGGTGACCCGCGAAGACACCGACTTCAACTTCAAGATCACGTTCAAGAACAAGAACGCAGACTGGCCTTCGATCTTGGGAGGCAGTACGGCGGGCTCGGTCCAAACTCCCGTGCTGCCAGCCGCGGTCGCCGCGGATGTGAAGGCCTTCAACGAAGGCTACAAGTCCAAGCCGCTGCCATCCAGTGGGCCGTTCAGGGTCTCAAACGTGGACGCCGCCGGCCAGGTTGTGACGTTGATGCCGAACGAGAAGTGGTGGGGCCAAAAGCCGAAGCTGGAGAAAATCGTCATGAAGGTCGTCTCCCGTGACGCCCTCGCGCAGGCGTACGCCAACAAGGAACTCGACGCGTTCAGCATCGGCACGAACAAGAACAACTACGACACCGCCAAGAAGCGCACTGACGGCGCCATCCAGCAGTCCGGCGGCCTGACGTGGAACCACATCACGTTGAACGGTTCCAAGGGAGCGCTGGCTGATGTGAAGGTCCGCCAGGCCGTGGGACGCGCCGTTGACCGCGACACCATCTCCGCGAGCCGCCTGAGCCCCATCGGCGCACCGGTGGCCAGCCAGAACAGCTACATCTACATGCCCGGCCAGAAGGGCTACGAGGATGATGCAACCGCCGTCATCGGTTTCGACACCGCCAAGTCAGAGGAACTGTTGAAGGAGGCCGGTTACACGAAGGCCGCCGACGGCACTCAGGAAAAGGACGGCAAGAAGCTGGAGATCACCTACACGCTTGATGCCAACAACCCGGTGTCGGAGCAGATCTTCAAGCAGATCCAAGCCAACCTGAAGGTTGTGGGCATCACCGTCAAGAATGATACGGTTCCGGCCGACAAGTTCTTCTCCGACTACGTGCTCAAGTCCAACTTTGAAATGACAGGTTTCGCCTGGTCGGGCACCGCCTACCCGGTTGCCTCGTCCGAGTCGATCTTCTACCCGAAGGATGCGGGACAGAACTTCTCCGGCATCACCGATGACAAGCTCGGCGACATGTGGCAGAAAGCCAACGCAGAGCTGGACCCGGCCAAGCGCATCGAACTGGCCAACGAGATCGACAAGACGATCTTCGCCTACACCCCCGTCATCCCGTTGACGCCCACCCCCAACACGCTGGGTGTGAAGGACGGTCTGGTCAATTACGGTGCGGCACAGTTCCAGTCAATCGACTGGACCACCGTGGGATTCAAGAGCTAGATTCCTGGCTGCACGGCAAGGGTCCGCACCCCGCTCTTCGTGAGTGGGGGTGCGGACCTTTTGTGTACGGACTTACGTGATCATGCTTGCTAGGGCAAGGACGGCTAAAAGGACACCGACGACGGCGGTCGGCATGTTCCAGCGGCTTGCCACCCCCTGCGGGGTGCCGGGCTGGGTGCCCGGATGGGCGCCGGGGGACACCTGGGGGGAGCTGAGGCTGGGGGAGGGGGTGCCGCCGTCGTGCTTCCTGTCTGACGTACGGCTTCGTTCCCACGCATCCCAGGCTGTTTGGATCAAGGTTTGAGTGTGTGGCAGGGAGGCTGCGGTGCGGGCGCCACTGGCATCTGTGCGCATCTTCGGACCCAGCTTGCCAGACCCGGGGGCACCCCAGCTGGCAATGCGCCCTGCTGTGGTGTCGAAGCTGACCGTTTGCAGGACCCGCATGGCAATGAGGGCGCCGAAGGGGATTTCGTGGTCGCGCAGAATATTGCTGACGGCCAGGCCGTCGGAGCGGATCAGCAGCCGCGGGCGCCACAGCAGCACGTGGATTCCCCACGCGGTGAGTAGCAGCCAGGGCAGGAAGTGCCAGATCGAGGCAGGTGTGCCTGTCAGGATCAGATTAAGGGCCAAGAAGGCGCAGAAGCCCCAAGCAATCGCGGCAAGCACCCGGGTGGGGGTGGAGTAGACGGACACGGTGTGCGGGGTGTCGGCGATTTTTTCCATGGTCCCACAAGCATGCCAGAACCTGGGGCGCAACTGGGCGCTGCTGCAGGGTCGGCTTACATCTCGTCCGGCTCTGTTTCCTTTTCCTCTGCCATTCTTTCCGCGTGCTCGGTCATTTCCTCGATGTCCGGGGTCACCATCTCGGAGTAGATGGCGCCCAAGGGGTCAATGTCGGGTTGATTGTGGGTGAACGCATGATCCCCACGCTCTGGTTTTCTGCTCATAACCACACCTTAGCCCCGCCTTGCCGGAGGAGGAAGGTTCACTTAGTACTTGGCGATGGCTTCCTGCAGCGCACCAAGGACCAAAACCACCGAGCCCGGGTTGGCGTTGGGACCCATCATCCCGATCCGCCACACCCTGGAAGCAAACTCGCCCACACCGGCGCCAATCTCGATGCTGAATCGCTCCAAGAGGTAGGCGCGCACGGCAGCGGAGTCCACACCTTCGGGCACTTTCACGGTGGTCAGGCTGGGCAGCCGGAACCCTTCAGCGGCAAAGAGTTCCAAGCCCATCTCCTGCAGACCGTTCTGCAGCGCCAGACCGGCGGCATTGTGCCGGGCTTGAACGGCGTCGAGCCCTTCTGCCAGAACCCGTCCCACTCCTGCCTCAAGGCTGGCAATCATGGTGACCGGTGCGGTGTGGTGGTAGGTGCGCTTGCTGCCGCTGGCACTGCCGACATATCCGCCCAGCAGACCCAAATCCAAATACCAGGACTGGGGGTCCTTGATGCGGCGTTCAAAAGCTGCGTCGGAGATGGTGAAGGGGGAAAGTCCGGGCGCAACGCCGAGACACTTTTGCGTGCCGGCGTAACCCACATCGATGCCCCATTCGTCGGCGAGCAGTTCCAGGCCGCCAATGGAAGTGACGGCATCGGTGAGGAGCAGGGCGTCGCCCTTGAGCTGGCCAAGGGCGGCAATGTCTGAAAGGACACCGGTGGAGGTTTCGGCGTGGATGGCAGCGATGACTTTGGGGTTGGGGTGGGCTGCGGCCACTCGTTCTGGATCGATCGGCTGGCCCCACGCGTGCTCCACCGGCACCACTTCGGCCCCCGCCCTCCGGGCTATCTCACACATGCGCCCGCCAAACATGCCGTTGACGGCGATGACTGCCACATCCCCGGGGCCAACAGTGTTGACGAACGCCGCTTCCATGCCAGCGGACCCGGTCCCGCTCAGTGGCAGGGTCCGGGCATTGGTGGTTCCCCACACTTTGCGCAACCCCTCACAGGTCTTGTCCATGGTCTCCAAAAACAGTGGATCAAGATGCCCCAGCACAGGGTTGCCCAATGCTGAAATTGCCTCCGGATAGCAGTTGCTGGGACCGGGGCCAAACAGGTGGCGGTAGCTCAGGGTGGCTGTCACTGGGTGCTCCTTCGTGCGGAGGAATAGGTTTTACCAGCATAGGCGTTGGAGGTTGCGGCGGGCAGGGGCGAGGGGTGTCATACCCTCCGGCGTCTCGCCAACTTGCCCATGATTTCGCCTATTAGTATCGCGGCAGGAAGAGAATTTTGATAGGTTCGGACGAACTGTCCGAACTATTGGCCGCCATTCATTGCGACAATCCAGCTGATCTGGATGCTCAACTCGATCCCATGATCAGATAATCCGATGAGGTGTCAAAGAATGCAGAGGAACAATTCGTGACTGATCATGCGTTTCAACTAATGGCAATAGCCGTCTATATGGCGGGTATGCTCGCCATCGGCTATTTTGCCTTCAAGAAAACCGACGACCTCGACGACTACATGTTGGCCGGACGAGAACTGAAACCGGGTGTTGCCGCCCTTTCAGCCGGAGCGTCCGACATGTCCGGTTGGCTCATCATGGGCCTTCCAGGCGCCATTTACCTCACCGGCCTGGTCGAGGCATGGATCGCCATTGGACTCACCATCGGAGCTTGGCTCAACTGGAAATTTGTGGCGCCCAGGCTCCGCTCCTACACGGCGATATCACAAAATGCCATTACCATTCCAAGCTTCTTTGAGAAACGGCTCAAGGAAAATTCGCACGTGTTGCGCATTGTCACTGCCGTCATTATTTTGGTGTTCTTCACGTTTTATGTTTCCTCGGGCATGGTGGCCGCCGGTAAGTTCTTTGAGGGCTCCTTCGGCTGGCCGTACCTTGTGGGGATGGGTGTGGTCACGGTGGTCACCTTGGCCTACACCTTGTTTGGCGGCTTTATTGGCGCAACCCTGACCGACGTCGCCCAGGGACTTTTGATGTTCGCCGCCCTCATCGTGGTACCGATTGTTGCCGTGGTGCAGACCGGCGGTATTGGTGCCACTGTGAACCGACTGCAAACCATCGATCCGGACAACTTGAACTTGTTCAGGGGCTTTGGCGAAGGAAACACGCTGGTGTGGATGGTGGGCATCTTCTCCACCGCAGCTTGGGGCTTGGGCTACTTTGGCCAGCCCCACATTATTGTGCGGTTCATGGCATTGCGCTCACCGCAGGACGCCAAAGCCGGCCGCCGTATTGGCATCAGCTGGATGATCCTGTCCGCGGCCGGGGCGGTTGCCACCGCGCTGGTCGGCATCGCCTACTTCGCTGAGAACCCCTCCATGGGCTTGGATGACCCCGAGACGGTCTTCCTGAAGTTGAGCCAGATATTCTTCCACCCCTTCGTTGCAGGCTTGGTCCTGGCTGCAGTGCTGGCGGCCATCATGTCCACCATTTCCTCGCAGCTCATTGTTTGCTCTTCGGCGTTGGTGGAAGATCTTTACAACATGGCTGGGCGCAAGTCCACAGCCAAACAGCAGGTCGTTCTGGGGCGCCTCGGTGTCTTGGTGATCGCCGTCATTGCGGTACTCATTGCGCTGGATCGGAATGCGAGCATCTTGGAACTTGTGGCCTTCGCGTGGGCCGGGTTCGGAGCGGCATTTGGGCCCATTGTGCTGCTGAGCCTCTACTGGCGCAAGCTCACCGCACGGGGAGCCCTTGCTGGCATGGTTGTGGCGACAATAGTGGTGTTCGCCTGGGGCAAGACTCCTGTCCTGCATGACGCCATGTATGAAATTGTCCCTGTTATGTCGCAGGACATCGGTGACACTTCTGTATCAACACATCGGTGACAGTTCTGCCGGTTTTGGTGGTGACGCTTCTGCCCGTTATTAATGGTTTCCGTCGATTGGCAGTGGTCGTGGGGTTCG
>NZ_JAFMPX010000032.1 GCF_017353415.1 Arthrobacter sp. E3 | reverse complement strand
TTTTTTTTAACATCTAAAAACCCTGAAGATGTGGGTCCCGTTCACCATGAACGGGACCCACTTCTTTCCCACCGCAAGCACGGGAGTCACCATGAAAAGCAAGGCACTGGCGCCAGCTCTCCTCGCTGCCTTCCTGACAGGAGCACTCGGCATGAGCGCCTGCGCACCCGGCCAGGATCCCCAATCACCGCTGGCAAGCCAGTCATCCAGCGTCGCGGACACCAACGCGCTGCTGCTGCTCAATGAGAGCCTTCGCGTAAAACTCGGAACGGCATACTCCGACTCTTGGATTGAAGACAACAAGCTCCATGTTGCCGTCACCACCGAGGCGGCCGCGACTCTCGTGACAGAGGCGGGGGCTGTCCCCAAAATTGTTACGCTCGACGCCGGAGAGCTGGAGGCGGCCCTGCAGGCGGTTTCAGCATGGCGGGCCACCCTTCCGGACGGACTGGGTGCCGCCATCCACAAGCTCATTCCCGACGGGCGCACGGGTACACTGACCATCTTTGTCGCACCCGATCATCTCGACGCCGTCGCCCAAGCCGCGGCCGCCGACAAGCCCGCCGGGTCGGTGCCCCTTGTCATCAAGGCCTCCACCGGTCTGGCAACGCCGCTGTAGTGGCTAAGATGACACCATGATTCATACTTTCAGGGCGCACGACGCCGTTGAGCTCGCCGTCCTGGAACGCAGCGGGTTTGTGGAGTCCGTGCATATTGGCTCCGCTGTGGTTGTCGCCGGAGACGGCTCCGTGGTCACGGAGCTCGGCGATATCACCGCGCCGATCTATCCGCGCTCTGCCAGCAAGCCCCTTCAGGCCTTGGCATCCATGCAGTCCGGGGTTCCGCTCCGTGGGGTCCAAGTGGCCATCGCCGCAGGCAGCCACCGCGGCTCCCTCGAACACATGGACGTGGTCGCTGGCATGCTCAAGGCCGCAGGCCTGAGCGAAAAGCACCTTGGCTGCCCGGCGGCTTGGCCAGGTGATTCCACCACCCGTGCCTGGATGGTGCGCACGGACCGTGAAAAGTCCAAGTTGGCCATGAACTGCTCGGGCAAGCATGCCGCATTCCTGTGGGCGTGCGTTGAAAACGATTGGGACCTCTCCGGCTATTTGGAGCCGAATCACCCCATGCAGCGCTCAGTGCGCACCGTCCTGGAAGAGTACACCGGCGAAACCGTACGCCACACCGGTGTTGACGGCTGCGGCGCCCCCGTCATGGCCTGCAGCCTGACCGGACTCGCCCGTGCATTTTCTTCGCTCGCCAAGGCGCCCAGCGATAAACATGCGAACGCACGCGCCGCCACCATCGCCACTTCCATGTTGGACTATCCGTGGGCAGTTGAGGGACACGGCCTGCCCAACACTGTGGTCATGGAGGACCTCGGCATTTTGGCCAAAATGGGTGCCGAAGGCGTGCTTGCCATGGCCACCCCGTCGGGTGCCAGCGTTGCCGTGAAGATCCTTGATGGCAACGGTCGTGCCGCCACGCTGGTGGGGCTGACCTTGCTGGCTGCATCCGGCGCGGTGGACATTCCCGCCGTGGCACAGGTTCTGGCAAAAGTGGTTCCTCCTGTCATGGGCGGCCACTCCCGTGCTGGCAGCCTGCGTCTGGGCCAAGCCGTCACCGCTTTGCTTAATTGACGTGCTGAACTGATCCGCCCGCGCCTATCCGCCACCAGCACGTAAGGAGCCTTCCATGACTGCCAGACGACGAATAGACATCACTGAGGGCCAGGCTGCGCTGGCTGCATGGCGCAGCGGTGACCGTGCCCGCCCGGTCACCGCCATGGCTGTGCGCTATTCCCTGGAGGAGCTCGCTGCACGCACCCCCGGGAACTCGGTGGAGGTGCGCGTCCCACCCTTCGGCGTCACCCAGTGCATCGCCGGACCCCGCCACACCCGCGGCACCCCGCCCAACGTGGTGGAGTGCGACGCCGAGACGTGGCTCGCGCTGGTGACCGGCGGTACCAGCTGGAGGGACGCCGTCGAACGCGGCCTCGTGGCTGCCTCCGGCTTACGCGCCGAACTGTCCGCCGAACTCCCCTTTTAGCGAACCTTGCAGCCGTCCCGCATTGGGCCCAAGGTTGGGCAGGTACCCTAGAGGCATGACTTCCCAGCCTGAAACCACCTCTGGAGCTCCCCGCAAGCTGCACGTGCGCCGTGCCCCGAAATACGTCCCGTTTCTGATCGCGGGCGCGTTGGCCGGTGTGGCCACGGCCGCGATTTTCACGTATATGTTCCCGGTCAACGGGGACTTTGAGGCTTCAAGCGTCTTTGGCTTGTTTACCGTTTTGCTGGTGCTGCCGGGTGCCGGACTGGGCGCAATCGTGGCCCTTGTGCTGGATTTCCGCGGCCGTCGCCGCACCAAGACGCTCATTGCAGAAGCTCTACCGGATGATGAGCGCAACGCAGCAGCGGAAACTGCTTAGCGCACCCTCCTGCGAACCAGGGGCATAGCGCAGGTCACAATCGGTTAGCACCGACACCATTACGTGAGATAATTTCTTTGTGGCACGCGGAGACGGAAAACTATCCCATGATCTTTTACCCGGCGAAAAGGGACCTCAGGACGCTTGTGGCGTTCTGGGCATCTGGGCACCCGGTGAAGAGGTTGCAAAACTAACCTATTACGGGCTGTATTCACTGCAGCACCGTGGACAAGAATCGGCTGGCATCGCAACAAGCGACGGCAAGCGGATCAGTGTGTACAAAGACATGGGGCTCGTATCCCAGGTCTTTGATGAACCCACACTCAACACCCTGACCGGGCACATGGCCGTTGGCCACTGCCGGTATTCCACCACGGGCGCCAACAACTGGTCCAACGCCCAGCCCACCCTTGGTGCCACAGGCAGCGGCACCGTCGCTCTGGCACACAACGGCAACCTCACCAACTCCGCTGAACTGCATGAGCTGGTACTGGAACGCTACGGCGTTCCCACCTCTGGCGAAATGGCGCAGGGCAACACCACGGACACCGCCCTCGTCACCACCTTGCTCAAGGGCAAGGAAGGCCATTCCCTCGAGGAAACGGCCATGGAGCTGCTGCCCAAGATCCACGGGGCGTTCTCCTTCGTCTTCATGGACGAGCACACCCTGTACGCTGCCCGCGACCCCCACGGCGTCCGCCCGCTGGTACTGGGTCGGCTGGAGAGCGGCTGGGTTGTTGCCTCCGAAGGTGCCGCCTTGAACACCATCGGCGCCAGCTTCATCCGTGAAATTGAGCCGGGCGAATTCATCGCCATTGACGAAGAAGGCGTACGCACCCAGCGCTTCGCACCGGCCACCCCGGCCGGCTGCGTCTTTGAGTACGTTTACCTGGCCCGCCCGGATGCCACCATTGCCGGCCGCTCGGTGTATGAATCCCGTGTGGAGATGGGCCGCCAGCTGGCCCGCGAAAACTACGCCGACGCAGACTTGGTCATTCCGGTTCCGGAATCCGGCACCCCGGCAGCCATTGGCTACGCCGAACAGTCCGGCATCCCGTTTGCGCACGGCTTCGTCAAGAACGCGTACGTTGGCCGCACCTTCATCCAGCCCAGCGAAACGTTGCGCAAGCTCGGCATCAAGCTAAAGCTGAACGCCCTTGAATCGGTGATCCGCGGCAAGCGCATCATTGTGGTGGACGACTCCATTGTGCGTGGCAACACTCAGCGCGCCGTGGTGCGCATGCTCCGCGAAGCCGGAGCCGCGGCAGTCCACGTAAAGATTTCCTCCCCACCTGTGCGCTGGCCATGCTTCTACGGCATCGATTTCGCCTCCCGTGCAGAGCTGATCGCCAATGGCGCAGCAGTCGACGAGATCGCCAAGTCCATTGGCGCCGACTCGCTGGCGTACATTTCCGAAGATGGCATGATCGATGCCACCCTGCAGCCACGCGAACGCCTTTGCACGGCCTGCTTCACCGGAACGTACCCCATCGAACTACCCAGCAGCGACCGCTTGGGCAAGAACTTGCTTGAGCGCACCGTTGCCGGCAACGCCACCCCCTCCACCGGATGCGATCCGGGACCGGACGCGGAAATGGAAAGCCTCCTGACCGAACAAGACCGCACCGCACCCAACGGTTCCTAAAGCACCCGCAAGAAAAGAGACGCCATGACCAACGCCTCCCATGATTCAGCCTCACAGGGAATCACGTATGCCAGCGCAGGTGTTGACACCGAAGCCGGCGACCTCGCCGTTGAGCTGATGAAGGAAGCCGTCAAGGCCACGCACGGTCCCAGCGTTGTTGGCGGCTTTGGCGGGTTCGCCGGCCTCTACGACGTGTCCAAGCTGCTCACGTACAAGAAGCCGTACCTAGCCACCTCCACTGATGGTGTGGGCACCAAGGTTGCCATCGCGCAGGCCATGGACATCCACGACACCATCGGTTACGACCTGGTGGGCATGGTTGTTGATGACATTGTGGTGGTCGGCGCCGAGCCCTTGTTCATGACCGACTACATCGCCACCGGCAAGGTTGTCCCCCAGCGCGTTGCAGACATTGTCCGCGGCATCGCCGGTGCCTGCAAAGTGGCTGGGACCGCGCTGGTCGGCGGTGAAACTGCCGAGCACCCCGGCCTTTTAGCCCCTGACGAGTACGACGTCGCAGGTGCTTGCACGGGCGTCGTCGAGGCTGATTTGCTGCTGGGTCCGGAACGCGTGCGTGAAGGGGATGTCATCATCGCGATGGCATCTTCGGGCCTGCATTCCAATGGCTACTCACTGGTCCGTCGCGTCATCAACCACGCAGGTTGGGCCCTTGAACGTCAAGTTTCCGAACTGGGCCGCACCTTGGGCGAGGAGCTCCTGGAGCCCACCCGCGTGTACGCCGCTGACTGCCTGGATCTGACCCGCTACCTTCCTGTCACGCAGGACAAGGCTGTTCACGGTTTCAGCCACATCACCGGCGGCGGCTTGGCTGCCAACCTGGCGCGTGTGCTGCCCCAGGGCCTCATCGGCACGGTTGACCGTTCCACGTGGAGCCTGCCAGCCATCTTCAACCTGGTCTCGCAGCTGGGCAACGTGCCGTTGGCCGATCTGGAACGCACCTTGAACCTTGGTGTTGGGATGGTGGCCGTTGTTTCGGCCGACGCCGCCGACGCCGCTGTTGAGCGCTTGAACTCTCGCGGCCTACCGTCCTGGGTCATGGGTACCGTCACCAAGGAGTCCGCGGATTCCGACAAGAGCGGTTTGGACTACACCCAGGGCGCCAAGGGCGTTGACGGTGGCGCAGTCCGCCTCGTGGGCAACTACGCCTCCTAGCTTCGCCCCGGATCCAAACCCGAATCGGTTGTACAGTTAATGCCGGTGTTTCACTGAAACACCGGCATTAACTGTACAATCGATTTTTTGTGGGAGCTGGCGGGTGGGCCCACACCGGCGAGGGACCCGCTGCGAGGAACGAGCAGTGGGAGCCGGTGGGGAACAACAAAATCCCCACATGTCACTACAGCATTTAAGCTGCGCGTCATGCAGGGCTTGTTGCGTCTGGTGATTAAGTGTCTCTAGCCAATGCGGCGGGAGTCCACGTCGTCGTCGTCCTCAAACTGATCCGCATACTTGTCTTCATATGCTGAATAGTCCGGCTCCGCAGGAACCTCAGTGTGATGGCTCGGGGCTCGCCGAGTAGTCGCACCAAGCTCTTTTTGCAGAGCAGAATAATCAGTGTTCGGGGAGTAGTACTTGATGTCCCGAGCCTGCTTGGTTGCCTTCGCCTTTTGACGGCCGCGCCCCATGGCGTGACCCCCTTTTACACTTGGACCGGAGGTGGTCGCTCGGGCTATGAGCGAGGCTCCGGAATATTCGGTCAGTTTGTCGTACTTCTAGATTACATTAGTTCTGCCCTGGTCGTGTCCCACTATGGGGTGTTCTGCCCATAGCCAAACGCAAATATTGGGCCGGTCCGCGCGCTTTATTCGGTAGAGTCACCTATGAGCACAGCATTTACTCCACGAGGGCGGCGTGTTCCAGGCATCAACCAGGACTCTGCAGACACGTCCACGCCCTCTCCATAGGAACTAGTTTTTGTGCCAGGCAGGCGCAGCACGGAAGGCAAGCCCCCATGAACGAGAGCAGCAAGGCCAACGAGCAGGCCGACGATAAAAGCGCTCAATCAATGTCCGGTGCACCATCCGAGAAAAGTCCGGACCCCGCCATTTCAAGCGCCGACTACACCTTCGCCGAGCCGCAGCTGGATGCGGCACAAATCAGCGAAGACGTTGCCCAGAGAGTTGACCTCGAAGCAGCTGAGGCCGAGGCCGCCCGTGTTGAGCACGAAGCTCAATTGGCCACGCAGGGAATCTCCACCTCCATTGGCGAGAAGCTTCCCGCACCTGATTTCAAAGCCCCCGAATTTCAGGCCCCCAAGGTTCCGGAGCCTGAGGCTGGGCAGCAGCCTGAAGGGGACGCTCATCCGGATCCTGAAGAGAGTGTCGACTGGGATTCGGCCTCCACCGTCCTTCGTACGGACTTCTCCAAACCTCCTGTTGCCACCAATCCTTGGTCCAAGCAAGCTTCCCAAGCACAATCAGCAGAACTTGGATCCATACCCTCGGTTTCATTGCAGAAGCCTGACCAGCACTCTGCAGCGGTGGAGCCAGTGGCACAGGAAGATCAACCGACGTTCCCGGCCCAGCCGCCTGCAGTGCCTGCGCCTTCGGCAGCAGACTCGACGCCAACCACGGGTGGTGCAGACCCTGCACCGGCCGCTGCACCGCACATCGGCGCCGGCATTGATGACGGCCATGGCTGGCGCCGCCCGGAAACACCCTGGCAGCAGTCGGGCACCCCGTGGCAGCCCAAGGCAAATCCCTGGCAGTCGCCGTCTCAACTGGCCCGCAGCGAAGCTGAGGCCGCCGCTCTGGCTGCTGCAACCGCAAGTGTTGCTCCAGTGGGTGACCCCCAAGACGCCAGCGGTGCACCGCCAACCGGGTCCCACCAAGGCCAACAGCCACCTTCGGCAGGGCCGCAACCTTATGCACCCGGCGCCTACGGCCAGCCTGCAGCTTCTGGCGGGCAGCCTCCGTACGGAACACCCCATCCATACGGCGCACCCAACCAACAAGGAGCGCCCCGCTACGGCGGCGGGCTACAGCCAGCAGGCCCCGGGGTTCCACCTGTTCCGGGCTACCCCGGCGGGCCTCAGGGCCCAAACTACGGCGGACCCGGCGGGCCTCAGGGGCCGCAAGGACCGCAGGGGCCGGGTTATGGCGGACCGCAGGGGCCTTATGGCGGACCCGGCGGGCCTCAGGGGCCGGGAGGACCCTCGGGCAGCAACAAGAAGAAGCTTTTCATTATCCTTGCTGTTGTTGTGGTGGGCCTTGGGCTGATCGCCCTCTTTGTGACACTTCTGGCCGGGTTGTTCGCGTCAAGCGCCACAAAGCCCGCCCCCGTAGTCGTTGAAAGTTCACAACCCACCAGTGAAAAAAGCACACCAGCCACATCCAGCGACAAGGCGAAAGACCCGGAAGCCGGACTGATCCTGCCCGAGTTGTCGCCTCTGAAGTGGCTTGAGGGAGATTGTCTGCGAGGCTTCAAAGACGCTTCCACACCAGCCGACGTCGTGGTGTGCAGCAGCCCCCACAACGCTCAGCTGGTCGGAACTTTCTACTACAACGACGCAGAGAAGTTCCCTGGTCTGGATGCCCTCAAGGCCAAGGCTGCAGAGGTGTGCAGTTCAGTGCAGCTCACCTCCGAATCAGGCAACATCAAAACACTGAAGCAGTCCACGGCCTACCCGTCCGAAGCAAGCTGGAACGACAAGGACGACCGCCGGGTTGACTGCATGGTGTCAGACACCCGTGCTGGAAACCCGTTGGAAACCTCGGTCACCAAGTAGCAAAATAGCGGTGGTTGAGCTTGTCGAGACCTGGATCTGGATAAGCTCAACCACCGCTGTGTTTACTTTCGACTGACGCTCAGGCCAGAGCTGCTGGCCGCGTCCAGATCCAACTCGTCAAAGTCCTCCGCCGTGTCCACCACGACGGTGTCGCCGTCGACAATGGCACCGGCCAGGATTTCCTTCGCCAGCCGATCACCGATCTGGCGCTGCACCAGCCTGCGCAACGGACGTGCACCGTAAGCCGGATCGTAGCCGGTCATGGCCAGCCACGCCTTCGCCGCATCGCTGACTTCGAGGGTCAGTCGCCGCTCGTACAGGCGTGCAGCCAACTCCTGAACCTGCAGGTCAACGATCCTCGAGAGCTGCTCGATGTTGAGCGCGTCAAACATGACGATCTCATCGAGCCGGTTGAGGAACTCGGGCTTGAAGGAGGACTCCACGATTGCCATGACAGCCTTGTGCTTGTCTTCATCGCTCAGGTTCGGGTCCACAAGGAACTGCGAACCCAGGTTTGAGGTCAGCACCACGATGACGTTGCGGAAGTCCACCGTGCGGCCCTGCCCGTCGGTGAGCCGACCGTCGTCGAACACCTGCAACAGGATGTCAAAGACTTCCGGGTGGGCTTTCTCCACCTCATCCAGCAGCACCACCGAATACGGACGACGGCGCACGGCCTCCGTCAGCTGCCCACCCTCGTCGTAGCCCACATATCCGGGAGGCGCGCCAACCAGCCGCGACACGGAGTGCTTCTCCGAGTACTCGCTCATGTCGATGCGGATCATGGCACGTTCGTCGTCGAAGAGGAAGTCGGCAAGCGCCTTCGCCAGCTCCGTCTTGCCCACACCGGTGGGTCCTAGGAACAGGAACGAACCGGTGGGGCGGTTGGGGTCGCTGATGCCGGCACGGGCACGGCGGACGGCGTCGGACACGGCAGTCACGGCCTTGCCCTGGCCGATCAGCCGGGATCCCAGCACCTGCTCCATCTGCAGCAGCTTCTGGCTTTCGCCTTGCAGCATGCGCCCTGCGGGAATGCCCGTCCAAGCTGAAATGACCTCGGCGATGTCATCGGCTGTGACTTCCTCGGCCACCATCAGTTCAGGCTTGTCAGTGGATTGTTCTTCAGCTGCCGCAGCATCCAGTTCACGCTGCACGGCGGGCATTTCTCCGTAGAGAATCCTGGAGGCGTGCTCCAAGTCACCGTCGCGCTGTGCCTTGTCAGCCACCGAACGCAGCTCATCGAGCTTGGCTTTGAGGTCACCCACACGGTTCAGGCCCGCCTTTTCAGCTTCCCAGCGTGCGTTCAACCCGGCGAGTTCCTCCTTCTTGTCCGCCATGTCCGCGCGCAAGGCGTCAAGTCGTTCAATGGAGGCAGCATCGGTTTCCCCGCTGAGCGCGAGTTCCTCCATGGTCAGGCGGTCCACGGAGCGGCGTAGCTGGTCGATTTCCTCCGGTGCGGAGTCAATTTCCATGCGCAGCCGCGAAGCTGCCTCATCCATCAGGTCAATGGCCTTGTCCGGAAGCTGGCGGCCGCTGATATAGCGGTTGGACAGCGTAGCTGCAGCCACCAGCGCCGAGTCGGCGATGGCCACCTTGTGGTGTGCCTCGTAGCGTTCCTTCAGCCCGCGCAAAATCCCAATGGTGTCATCGACACTGGGCTCGCCCACGTAAACCTGCTGGAAACGGCGTTCCAGGGCCGGGTCCTTTTCAATGTTCTCCCGGTATTCATCCAGAGTGGTGGCACCGATCAGGCGAAGTTCACCACGTGCCAGCATGGGCTTGAGCATGTTGCCGGCATCCATGGAGCCCTCCGACGCACCTGCGCCGACCACCGTGTGAATTTCATCGATGAACGTGACAATCTGCCCGTCGGAGGCCTTGATTTCCTCGAGCACGGCCTTCAGCCGCTCCTCAAACTCGCCGCGATACTTGGCACCGGCCACCATGGAGGCCAGGTCAAGGCTGATGAGCGACTTTCCTCGCAGCGATTCTGGCACATCGCCCGCCACCATGCGTTGGGCCAAGCCCTCCACGACGGCGGTCTTGCCCACGCCGGGATCGCCGATGAGCACAGGGTTGTTCTTGGTGCGGCGGCTCAAAACCTGGATGACGCGGCGAATTTCGGCGTCGCGGCCAATGACGGGGTCAAGCTTGCCTGAACGCGCAATGGCTGTCATGTCCACACCGAATTTTGCCAGTGCCTCGAACGTGTTCTCGGGATCGGGGGTGGTGACCTTGCCGTCACCGCGTACGGAGGGCAGCGCAGCATCGAGCGCAGCCTTCGTGGCACCGGCTGAGCGCAGGGCGCCTCCTGTGGCTCCGGCGTCGTCCGCCAACCCCAGCAACAGGTGTTCGGTGGAGACATAGCTGTCCCCCATTCGTTCGGCCAGCTGCTGTGCAGCCTGCACCACCAACAACGTGTTGCGGCTGAGCTGGGCCTGGGCCACGGAGGTCCCGGACGACGACGGGAGGTTGCGAATGGCGGTACTGGCACCGACACTGACCTCGTCAGGGTCGACCCCGGCGGCCTTGAGCAGCGCAACGGCCACACCCTGGCGCTGGTCCATGAGGGCCTTGAGCAGGTGGGCCGGCTCGACCGTGGGGTTTCCGGCGGTGGAGGCGTTCATGGCGGCGGCGGAAAGAGCCTCCTGGCTCTTTGTGGTGAATTTGGCGTCCAAGAGAGGTCCTTTCGTTGATGAGGAAATCATTGTTGACTCATACTTCTAGACTTGAGTCTACTACGCTCAACTTTGCTTTGGGGGATCCTATTCCCCTGATTCTACCGACGGCGAAATTCTTCTTGACCTTGACGCGACGTCAACCTCTGCACTGAGGTTCATGGACCTTTCAATCCAAGAAGTTGCTGCCTTGGCGGGCACCACCAGCCGCACTTTGCGCCACTGCGACGCGAACAGTCACGGCTGGCCCGTCAAATAGTGTCCGTGGAAAAGACAATTTCAGCATTGCACAAAGGAGAAACCATCATGGCGCAGAAAATGTTCGACGGCTTTGACCACACCCAGCATAAGGACGAGGTTGAACAACGCTGGGGCAAGGAAGCCTACGCACGCAGCGACGAGCAATGGCGCTGCATGGACGCTCCCGGGAAGGCTCGGTGGAAGGACGAAGTTGCCCCCTTGAATGCCGGCTGGATTTCCGCGTCCGCCAGCGGGGATGCCCCTGATTCCGCAACCCCCCAGGAACTTGCCCGCCAGCACGTGCAATGGCTGATGTCAATCCCGGGAACACCTGCTGCCACACCCAGCGACGACATCAAGGGGTACGTGAACGGGCTCGCAGAAATGTACGTTGCGGACGAACGCTTCGCCGCCAACTACGGCGGCCGCGACGGAGCAGCGTTCGTCCGGGACTCGCTCGCCGTGTACGCGGAACGGGAGCTGTAGCCAGCTGCTGCCCGGCTGGTTGCTTCCCCGCTGACTTCAGCGTTGGACGGGCTTGCGGGCGCTCCAAATCATGTTGGTGCCCAAGAATCTCGGTTTAACCTGGATGTCCGTGAACCCGGCCCGCTCAAACCGGAGCCGCAGGGCTTCAGGGTTCAGGAATCCGAGGGTTGAATCGACAAGGTACTTGTAGGCGTCCCGGTCACGCCCGATGACGGTCCCTAGGGTGGGAATGACCACGCGCATACCCAAGCGTATGAACGGGGCAAGGACACCGCTGGGAGGGGATGATTCAAGGGCGGCCACAACGCCGCCGGGCTTGAGCACACGGTATTGCTCGGCAAGAACCTCGTCCAAGCCACTGACGTTGCGGAGCAGGTAGCCGTGCGTGACGGCGTCGAACTCCCCGTCGTCGAACGGCAGTTCGTGGGCATCGGCAAATTGCCAGTCGATGTCCCCATTCCCCTCGAGGTGGCGGGCCATCTCCAGCATGGCTTCGGAGAAGTCCGCCCCGATGATGGCACTTTCAGGGCTCTGCTTGCGGACGGCCCGGGCGATGACGCCGGTTCCCGTGGCCAAGTCCAAAAATTTGCCGCCACCCGTGGACGTGGCACATTGCGCCACCTCCTGGCACCAGCGCTTGTGGGATCCCAGCGTCATGAGGCGGTTCATCAGGTCATAGCGCCTGGCAATGCCGTTGAATGTGGCCTGGACAGTGGAGTCTTCGTTGCGCATTGCCGCCGTTTTTCACTTGGTTTGCTGGACTGAAACGAGTCTATGCGCCTGTGTCCGTCACCGTCGCATCCAGCAGCCGTGCTGCACCGGCCTACACTGGGGCCATGATCTTCATCGATCCTCCCTATTGGCCTGCGCATGGCACGGTGTTCTCGCACCTGATTTCGGACACCTCGGTGGCCGAACTTCACGACTTTGCCACAGCCAACGGCGTCTCCAGGCGGGCATTCGACCTTGACCACTACGACGTCCCGCAGCGGCTGTACGAAAGGCTCCTCGCGGCAGGGGCCACGCCCATCTCAGGCAAGGAACTGGCCCGCACACTTGTGGAGTCAGGCCTGCGCATCCGAGCCAAGTACCGGGTCAAATCCGTGGGTTCGGTGCTGGAAATGCGCTGGAGGGCACTGTTGCCCGGGCAGCCGAAGTTGGGTATGGACCTGCTGGCCCGCTGGAGCGAACCCCCCCGGCACTACCATTCCCCCACACACCTGCTGGCAGTGCTGGAGGCGCTGGATCAGCTGACCGGCCGCACCGTACCCCGACCCGTGGCATTGGCCGCCTGGTTTCACGATGCCGTATACAACGGCACCGCCGCAGACGAAGAAGACTCGGCTGCTTTAGCGCAGTCCAGTCTTGAAGCAGTGGTTTCAGTAGATGAGGCCGGTGAGGTTGCGCGCTTGGTGCGCTTGACCGCCACGCACGCCCCGGAAGCCGCCGACGCCGCCGGTCACCTCCTGTGCGACGCCGACCTCGCCGTGCTGGGCGGTCCGCCGGAGGCATACTCCCGTTACATGGTGGGCGTCCGTCAGGACTATGCCCACGTTCCGGCGGACGACTTTGCCAAGGGAAGGGCCGCAGTCCTGCGGCGCTTGCTGGCCCTGGAGCCGCTGTTTCACACATCACGTGGCCGCAATTTGTGGGACGCCCAGGCACGGGTGAACCTTGTACAAGAATTGGCACAGTTGAATCAAAAAAGTAGAAAGTGGGATTTTGCCATGACAGACTTCATCTCCTTCACCGGCATGCCCCCACTGCCCGTTGCCGAGTTCGCGTTCCCGGGGCCGTTGCGGGACCAACTGGTAGCGGCCATCCTTGATGGCACCAAAACGTCAACCACCACCACTCTCATTGAATATGAGATTGAGAATGAGGGACTGCCCGTCATTGGCCAGCAGGAGGTGGTGATTGACTCGGACGGCAAAGGCGTAGCGGTCATCGAAACGACAGCTGTCCGCCATGCCCGGCTGGCCGACGTCGACCTGCAGCACGTCATTGACGAAGGCGAGGGCGATACCACCGTGGCTCAGTGGCGTGCC
This sequence comes from Arthrobacter sp. E3, assembly GCF_017353415.1. Taxonomy (GTDB): domain Bacteria; phylum Actinomycetota; class Actinomycetes; order Actinomycetales; family Micrococcaceae; genus Specibacter. The sequence continues at coordinate 25,747 of NZ_JAFMPX010000032.1, read as the reverse complement.
GGTCATGAGGAGTTTTGGCACTCCGCCGAGATGCGCAATGCCATGGGTGACCCGGACTTCACGGTGAACGAGAACTCCATGCTGGTACTGCAACGGTTCAAGCTGGTCTCCCGACTTCCCTAGGCTGGCATCCATGGACGCGATGACTGGTTAGCAGGGTTTCGGTGTCCGTGCTGGCGGATACCCTTGTGGCATGGCTTCGAAACCAACTCCCCGCACTCCCCTGCTCTCCCCCATCAGGCTCAATGGGCTCGAGCTCAACGAAGATCGATTTTTCAGTCCGGGTGACAGCCACGATGGGCAACTTTTTGATGGAACAGACTTCGCCGAAGCAGACCTCACGTCCACGGATTTCCTGGAATGCGAGTTGCGGCGCCCCATTTTTCACAACGCCCAAATGCGCGGTACGCGATTCCGCGACGTCATCCTCGCAGACAGTTTTGCACCCGCGCTGAAGGCATCTCGGACCAGCTGGCGGGACGTGGAAATCACCTCTCCCCGTTGGGGGTCAGCGGAACTGTATGACAGCACTTGGCACAGCGTGCGCATTGATGGCGGCAAGTTGGATTTCCTGAACCTGCGCACCGCAAAAATTACTGATTTGCAGATCAGCGACTGCATCATTGATGATCTGGATCTGGGTGGTGCCACGGTGGCCCGCCTGGCCCTGAAGAACTGCCGCATCGGCACCCTTGATGTCCAGCAGGCGACACTGAAGGACTTCGATATCCGCACTACGGACTTTCGCACCCTCAACGGTGTGGGCTCAATGACCGGTACCGTCATGGACGAGTACCAGCTCAGCCTGCTCGCCCCCATCCTGGCAGCACATCTGGGCATCGTCGTGGCGTAAAGCACGTGCCCTGCGGCCGCCTATTCCTCGACTCTAGACATCACGCCGGACGAGGGCTGACCCCGAGCACCCAGTGATTTGCCAGCCTCCGGCCCTTGCTCCACGGCCCAAAGTACGGCAGCATTTTTGTTTGGCAGCACCCACTCGGGGCAATCCGCGCGGGTACACACATCAAGTGAAGGCGTGAAGCACCATGAGAACAGTGAAATTGGGCAACCAGGGGCTGGAGGTCTCCGTCGAGGGACTGGGCGCCATGGGCATGAGTGCGTTTTACGGCGAGCGCGACGACGTCGAATCGGCGGCCACGCTCAACCGGGCCCTTGATTTGGGCGTCACCTTGATCGACACTGCGGAAGTCTACGGGCCGTTCCTCAACGAGCAGCTCATCGGCCAGGCCATTGGGCACCGGCGCAGCGAATACGCCCTTGCCACGAAATTTGGCAGCGAAGTTGCCGACGACGGCTCCCGCAGCCCCGTCAACGGAAGCGCCACCTACGCCCGCAAGGCCTTGGAGCGGTCCCTGCGCCACCTCGGCACGGACTACGTGGACCTTTACTACTTGCACCGGGTGGATCCCAACATCCCGATCGAGGAGACCGTGGGCGCCATGGCCGAGTTCGTGGCCGAAGGCAAGGTGCGGTATCTGGGCTTGTCCGAGGCCGCACCGGAGACCATCCGCCGAGCACACGTTGCGCATCCGATCACCGCGCTGCAAACCGAATACTCCATTTTTGAGCGCGACCCGGAAAGCAATGGCGTCCTGGACACCGTCCGCGAACTCGGCATTGGCTACGTGGCGTACTCGCCACTGGGCCGCGGCCTTCTCACTGGTGGGATCACGAGCGAAGACGATCTCGCCGCCGACGACTGGCGCCGTGGCATGCCCCGCTTCACGCAGGACAACATGGCCGCAAACCTGACGATGGTGGAGAAGATCACCGCACTTGCCACTGCTAAGGGCGTCACTGCTGCTCAGCTCGCACTGGCGTGGGTTATCGCCCAGGACGTGGTGCCCATTCCCGGTACCAAGCGCCGCAAGTACCTGGAGGAGAACGTGGCCGCTGCAGACCTTGTGCTCACGGCGGAGGACCTTGCCGCCCTGGAAGCCGCAGCCCCCGCTGGCAGCATTGCCGGCACCCGCTACGACGAAGCCGGGTTGCAGTCCGTCTACAAGTAGTCCCAGCAGCAAGTAGTCCAGTCAAGCAGCCCAGTGCGAGTGTGCCCGGGGAGGTTCCATCCCCGGGCACACTCGCCTAGACTCAATTTGTGAACCTACGTCCTACCTCTAGTGAGCGCGTTCTAGCGCGTCGCGGCGTTGCCGGGCACCGCCAATACCGCATCCCGGCCCTTGCCGTGTCGACGCGGGGCACCATTCTCGCCGCCTACGACGGCCGCCCCAACCTGGACGACCTGCCGAACCCCATCGACCTGCTGCTGCGCCGCAGCCCCGACAACGGCAACACGTGGGGCCCGCAGCAGACTGTGCGCACCGGAACCGGCCTTGACGGCTACGGAGACCCCAGCCTGCTCGTCGATACGGCGACCGGCCGTATCTTCATATTCCATGCCGCGGGCACGCACGCGGGCTTCTTTGAGGCAGTCGAAGGGCTGGAAGACCAAGACGGCATCCAACACGCGGACCTCAGCTATTCCGACGACGACGGCGCCACCTGGGAACATCGCCGCCTCACCGGCATGCTCAAATGCGAGGGCATGACAGGGCTCTTTGCCGCCGCCGGCGCGGGCATCCAGATCCACACCGGCCCGTTCACGGGGCGCCTAGTGCAGCAGTTCGTCGTCCTGTTCCGCGGCGACATCATGTCCGCCAGCGCGTACAGTGACGACCACGGCGAGACATGGATGCTGGGCGAGTTCATCCCCGGCGGCAATGAAAACAAGGTGGTGGCTCGATCGGACGGCAGCCTGCTGATGCATTCACGCGCCACCCCCTTCCGGCTTGCGGCAGTCTCCACCGACGGCGGCCAGTCCTACTCCCCCGCACTGCCACACCTCGAGCTGCCCGACCCCAGCGACAACGGCTCGCTCGGCCGTTTTGACGGCCTGCCCAATGTGGTCACCCTCGCTGCGCCCGAGAGCGAATGCTGGCTCATCGCCACCCACAACCACGACACCCTGCTGCGCCGCAACACCTTGTTGAAGCTCTCGCAGGACGACGGCGTAACCTGGCCGTACGCCGTCGTGCTGTGCTCGGGAAGTTCACAATATTCCACCGCCACCCGCCTGCCCGACGGCCACATCGGGGTGCTGTACGAGCGCCAGGGCTACCAGGAAATCGTGTTCACCACGGTGGATCCAGAGGAATTACTCGCCTCCCCCACAGCTTCCCTGACGCACGACGCCGACACGTCCTGGGCGGGCAGCGTCGGCTTGAGCGCGGTGTTGCGTTCCATCACGCCCGGCCGGCCTGCAGCGTGGGAGAGTGTGGGCGAGAGCTTCGTGTTGGCCCAGACCGATGGGGACTGGGATCCTGCCACTTGGAAGGAAGTGGGGCAGGGCTATTCAGCGAACACACCCCAGGTTCTGTCCAACCGCGAGTCGCAAGATGCGAACTACGGCTCCGTAATTCCGGGATACAAGGCCGGGGACGTACTGGCTTTCAGCGGCCGTGTGGAGAACTTTGCGGACGGAGCCGCGACCTCCGTCGCTGTTCGCTTGGGCCATTTGGTGGACGGCGGCGCATCCCTTGAGCCCGGAACTGCCGAAGCCGGATCAGCTATCGGGAAAACCATCATTGACTGGGAACCAATGGGCCCAGGCGCGGTCCGCGGATTCACAGCCACCTACACGGTGACTGAATCGGATGTGGCCGCAACATCATTAACACTGGTGTTCACGCTGGGTGCAGACACTGGTGCCACCTCGGCCTGTGCACGCCGGGCGTTCACCTTTGACATTGCTTCCGGGGACATCTTGACGTCTGGGGCTAGCAGCACGGCTGGCTGATTCCGCCGCCCCTCAAGGTTCACTGAGAGCGCTGGCTTGCCGTGGTTGGCGCCTAATCCGTTCCAGGCATTCGGAGGATTTCCTCAGAATCTGCCAGCGCTTTCGCGATGACTTGATCGGCGGTCGCGGCAGTGTGGGCAGCTTTGAGCGTTTCAGCCGTGACGTTGAAGCCGGCAACCCTGGCCTGCAACTGGGTCAGGGCGGCGATGAGCATAATCTCCTGATCGGCCAATGCATCACGCTGGTTCAACAGATCAGCCAGCTGCCCTCCCATGATGTGATGGCGGGCAAGTGCAGTCTGGGCGGCGGCACCGTCCCCCTCGGACTGGGACTTATCCGCGTGCGCGGCCAGGGCGTCCATGGCCCGCTGCAAATCCTCCGCCTGCAGGTCCAACCGCTGACGGCTGACCGAAACATCGGCCACACCACGGCGCATCTTTTGCACGGCAGCCTGCTGCTTGAGCTGAGCCCCACCCAGGGTGAGCTGGTCGCGCGAGGAGGCAGCGGCGTCGTACTTGTTGTGCTGCATGAACTTTTGCTGCCTGAAAACGGCGGCGACGCGGTCAAAAAAGCTCATGGACCCTGGCTAATCCGTACCCAGGTCGGTATACGTTTTGGACCATTTCTTCAGCATGGCCGCCTCGATCTCAAGGGTGCGGGTGAGGTCCCTCAAGTCGACGTCACCCGTTGGAGCGGCGGCACTGGCCAAGGCGTTGCGCACCCCCGTGGCGGTTTGCGTTATCTGTTTCACCTGCACGCTGAGGGTTTTTGCATAGAGGGACTGGACAGCAGGGTCCGGCTCCTGCTGAGCCACCAAAAGATGGTGCTCCATGACGGAACCAGTCTGTTGGAGTGTGTTGAAGATGGACTCCAAATTGCCGGTGTACTGGCCGGTGCCCTGCGCCACGTCCAGCGAACGACGGGTCGCTTCCAGCGATTCCGCCAGCGCCACCCGCTGCTTCAAGATGTCCCCGACGGGTCCTGAGGTGGAATCGGCCCGAACCTTCAGAGCACTCCGCTTGGCCGATGCATACTTGGGTTTGGAGATCTTCACCAAGCTCACCACACCGCGGGAAACCAGCACCCCCAGCGTAATGGCCACGCCCACGGCAATGGCGATGATCACCAGCATAAGGATCAAAAAGACGGTGCCTAAGTCCATGTAATTGCCGGTTTCCTTAACGTTGAGGTGAGCCGAGTAACGGTGCAAATCAGCGTAGCACCGGTACTTGATCACGGCATGGACTGATCTAGGCATCAGCAGAGTTTTCGGGGGTTTTTCCGGGTTTCCCCTGAGGTGTTTATCACCGCCACAGGGCACAATGGAGTCATGAAGACAATCTTGAATGTCATATGGCTGGTGTTGGGCGGTTTTTGGCTCGCACTGGGATATTGCCTGGCTGGAATTGTGTGCTGCCTGCTCATCGTGACCATTCCGTGGGGCATCGCCTCGTTCCGCATTGCCAACTACGCCTTGTGGCCCTTTGGCCGAACAGTGGTGGACAAGCCCGGTGGCACAGGCATCGCCAGCACCTTGGGCAATGTCATCTGGCTTCTCGTGGCCGGCATTTGGATTGTCATTGCCCACATCACCACAGCCTTCGCCATGGCGGTCACCATCATCGGCATCCCGCTGGCCATCGCAAACCTGAAGATGATCCCCATTTCCCTCATGCCCCTTGGCAAGGAGATCGTCCCCACCAACCAGCCGTTCGTGGGCATGTACCGGTGACCTGCTCCGGCAGCCGCCCGAACCAAGGCCGCGTAGGATTGAGCCATGCGAAATAAGACCGACTGGCTGGACATCCTGGTGAACTTCGCCAGTTTCGCCGCGATGATTCTGGTGCTCACGTTTGTCCGGGTGAACCTGCCCCTCAAGATCGTGCTGGCCTTCGCCGTGTCCCTGGCCATCACAGGAGCCTGGTCATACTACAAACGCAAGCTCCGCCGTCGTCCCTCCGATCCCAAGCGTCTGCACGTGTACAGCATCAAGAACGTGGACGAAAAGTAGTGGAAATCATCCGCCACGCGTCCCTGAAGGCTGTGCCCTGGGCTGGCGGAACGACGCGCCAAATTGCTGTGGGCCCGGATGGCGCCGGCGGCTGGGATTGGCGGTTGTCTCTGGCCGACGTGGCCAAAGCCGGGCCCTTTTCGCCCCTGCCCGGCATTGACCGGATCATCACTGTGGTTGAGGGCGAGCTCATTGCCCTCACTGTCGACGGTGTTGAACAGGCCTTGGAAAAGTACCGGCCGTTCCGTTTTTCCGGCGACTCCGAGACCTCCGCAACGCTGCCCACAGGCACTCTGAAGGATCTGAACCTCATGACGCGCCGCGGAGTTTGCAAGGGCTACGCCATGATCATCGAGCTCTCCAAGAAGCGTCCCCACCCCGTTTTTGCCAACCAATTTGCCGTGCTGCTGCAGGGGTCAGCTACCGTTTCACCGGCGTCCCTGGATGCCGACGGCGCCTCCTCCGCGCCACCCGCCGAGTTGCTGGGCAAATTCGACACCGTTGTGGGTGCCGAAGAAGCTCCCGAAATTTCCGGCCGCGGCTTCCTTGCAGTCCTGAGCATCGACCCCGTCCGTTGGAGTTCGGATCCAGACGAGGGCCTCTAAGAAAAATCTTGGGCACAACGATCCCACCTAGCACAATGGGCAAATGGAACAGCGGCGTTTGACTCACTTCTGGGGGCCCCTGTCATGACGTTTCCCCTCTTGGCACTGCTCTGCGCTGTTGCGTTATTGGGTCCCCTTCTGGCACTCCCCCGAAAGTGGCGGGTCCCGGTCCTGATAGGCGAACTGTTGGCCGGCATTCTCCTGGGCCGAACCGGGCTGAACCTGGTCAACCCGGTTGAACCCACCTTCACGTTTTTGGCCGACATGGGTTTTGCACTGATCATGTTCGTGGCAGGTACCCATGTCCCTTTGAGGGAGAAGAAGATCCGTTCCGCTCTCGGCATCGGAACCGTGCAACTGATGGTTGTTGCCGTCGTCTCCGCGGCGGCGGGTATCTCTCTGGCCGCCTTGTTCAGCAACTCCCATGCAGCGCTTTATATTGTCCTTCTCTCGTCGTCATCCGCCGCGTTGGTGCTGCCCATCATCAGTTCCCTGTCCTTGTCCGGGCCTCCGATACTGGCCTTAACTGCGCAGGTTGCGCTGGCTGACACTCTGGCCATCGTGGCCCTTCCACTGGCGCTGGACCCTGCCACAGCGGGCAGGGCTGCGCTCGGATCCTTGGCAGTGTTGGGCAGTGCCGCCCTTGTGTTTTTGCTATTACGCAAAGCGGACAGTAGCGGCAAGTGGAGGAGCATTCACAAGGTCTCGGAGGAGAGAAAATTCGCGCTGGAGCTCAGATTTCAACTGGTCATGTTATTTGCCTTGGCTGGGCTGGCAGTGTGGAGCCATGTGTCCATCATGCTCGCTGGTTTTGCTTTTGGATTGGCGGTTTCTGCTGTTGGTGAGCCACGCCGGCTGGCCCACCAACTGTTTGCGTTGACGGACGGGTTTTTGGGGCCACTCTTTTTCCTCTGGTTGGGCGCTTCGCTCGACCTGCGCGATTTGGCGGCCCATCCACAGATGATTATGCTGGGCCTGGCGCTGGGGTTTGGCTCAATCGCCATTCATCTGTTGAGCAGAATCTTTGGGCTTGCCTTGTCCCTGGGAGTGCTCTCAGCGTCGCAACTTGGCGTTCCCATCGCCGCCGCAACCATCGGCATCCAACAGAATCTGCTGGCACCGGGTGAACCAGCCGCCTTGGTCCTGGGTGCCTTGATCACCATAGCGGCTGCCACAGTTGCGGGGAGCAGGTACGCATCCCGCAACACCGTCAACTAACTGGAGGTCCACAATCTTGGAACCCATTCATACCCCGGTATGAAGAATCTTTGCCACCCCGCACCCTAGACTGGCTGTTTCCGGGGGAAGGATTTCAGCATGGGGAAGAGGATTCGCACGGCGGTGGCAGCCCTTTTCGTGGCGGCTGTTCTGGCAGGTTCCAGTGGGTGCGCTGCTGGACCAACAAGCACGTACACCGACGCTGCGGGACAGGAAGTCACCGTGAATTGGCGGGACTATCCGCTGCACGCCTACACGATGCCCGACGATGTCCTGGCCGCTCCCGTGAAGGAGGAGACCGAGGAAGTTTCGGCGGCGATCCTCTCCGAAATCAAGACAGCGTTGGGGAACGAATTCGATCTCGAGTGGAACGCACGCGGCGAGCAGGGCTGGTACCCGTCCTCGGGCAACGGCTACGGTGGCGACGCCATGACCACCACTTGGAACTCTGTAGGGTGGGAAAGCGACACAGTCCCGGCGAGTACAGCAGAATGGGACAAGGTCATGTCGATGGCCAGCCGGATCACCCGGGCACATGGCTTGGGCCCGGTGCAGCTCACTTATCATGGCGACACTTTCAAGAACGATCCTGAGTGGCAGCGGGAACTCACGGAAAATTACGGCACGGCCGACCCGCAAGAACTTTGGTGGTGGGACGGCACGGCCCATTCGGGCATGCAATGGCTGTCCATCAGAATCGTCGATGTCGACAGGGACCCCACGGGGAAAGCCGTCAAAGAGTACGAACAGTCCAGTCTTCCACCACGGTCCGTCTCCATCAGTTACGGCATCACCACCGTGTCGCGCGCGGATCGAGCCGCCTTGGAGCAGGCCCTTGAGCCCTTTACCGGCCTGACACCGCCAACACCCACCACTTCCGACTGATTCCACACACCGTGCCGGCACGAACCCGCTATTGGCCCGCATGCCCGCGTCCAAACCGCAGACCCGCGGTCGAGCATCCGCGGTTTCGCGGGGCAGGCACGGGCATGCGGTCACAGCGCGGTTTCGAGACGGCTCGTGGCGCGGTGCAGGAGAAGTTTCGGCTGCCCCGGCAGAGTTTCGGCAACAAAAAGCCCGCAGCATGCGAAGAATCGTCAATTTCAACGATTCTCCGCACACTGCGGGCTGTTTGTTTGGCGCTATTTAGCGGCCGCGGTGCGCTTTAGCGGCCGCGACGCTGGTTTGAAGCAGGTGCTGTGGCACGGCGGGGTCCGCTGGAGCGGGCCGGGCGGGCCGAGCCGCCACCGTTGGCGTTGTAGCTGCCGCCGGAAGTACCGCCCGTGTTGGAGGACCAAGCGACGTTGGCACCGCTGCGGGCCCCTTCCCGGGCGCCTTCACGTGAGCCGCCGACGTGCGGGGCGCGCTTGCCCCGGGCCACGTCGCCGTCGCGTGCCGGGCGGCCCGAGCCTGCGGGACGGCCCGAGCCTGCGGGACGGCCCGAGCCTGCGGGACGGCCAGCACCTGCCGGGCGTCCTTCACCTGCACGTGCCGGGCGGCCGGAGCCTGCCGGGCGCGAAACCTGGCCGTCGCGGCGCTCCGAGCGGTTGCCGTGTGCTGCCGAAGCTGAACGCTCGCCACGCTCGGGTGCATCAGCGGAGACGCGCCCGCGTCCACCGCGGCCGCCACGGCCACCGGCGGTGGGGGCTGCACCGGAACGGACTGCACGCTTGCGCTGGGCATTGGCACCAGTTGAGGAGCCGCCACCCTGGGTCGGCTGCTTTGCTGCGAGCAATGCTGCGCGGGTGCGGGGGTCAATCTTGTCAGCAACATCGCCCACCAACGTGGCAATGACCGGTGAATTGGCGGTGACGCGCTCAAAGTTCACGTCCACGCCGGCGGCACGCATGAGCTTCTTGACGTCGCTCTGCTGTTCGGGCAGCGTCAAGGTGACAACGACGCCGTCGGACCCTGCACGGGCCGTACGGCCGGAACGGTGCAGGTATGCCTTGTGCTCTGTGGGCGGGTCGACATGGATGACCAGTTCGATGTCATCAACGTGCACGCCGCGGGCGGCAACGTCGGTGGCAACCAGGACGCGGACGCCACCGGTGGAGAACTCGGCCAAGTTCCTGTCACGGGCGTTCTGCGACAAGTTTCCGTGGAGATCGACGGCGGGGATGCCGGCGTCGGTCAGGGTTTTGGCCAGCTTGCGGGCGTGGTGCTTGGTGCGCATGAACAGGATGCGACGGCCTTCACCCGAGGCCAGCTCAACGATGACCTGCTTCTTCACGGTTTGGTCGTTGACCACTAAGACGTGGTGTTCCATGGTGGACACCGCAGCCTTGGCCTCGTCCACCGAGTGGGTGAGCTGGTTGGACAGGTAGCGCTGGACAATCTTGTCCACGCCGTTGTCCAAGGTGGCGGAGAACAGCATGCGCTGCCCTTGGGTGGGGGTGGTGTCGAGCAGGCGCTTGACGACGGGCAGGAAGCCGAGGTCGGCCATGTGGTCGGCCTCGTCCAGGACAGTGATCTCAACGCTTTCCAGCGACACGATGCGCTGCTTCATGAGGTCTTCAAGGCGGCCGGGGCAGGCGATGACAATGTCAACGCCTGCGCGCAGAGCCTTCTCCTGGCGGGCCTGTGAAACGCCGCCGTAAATGACTGTGGTGTTCAAGCCCATGGCCTTGGCGAGCGGCTCAATGGTGTTGTTCAGCTGGGTTGCAAGCTCGCGCGTCGGCGCCAGCACCAGGCCCATGGGGCGGCCGGGCTTGCGGAAGTAGGGAGCTTCGCGCTCGGCCAAGCGGGCCACGAGCGGGATGGCAAAGGCAATGGTCTTGCCTGATCCTGTGCGGCCACGGCCCAACACGTCACGGCCTGCCAGCGTGTCCGGCAAGGTCTTGACCTGAATGGGGAATGCTTCCTCAATGCCCTGAGCGGCGAGTGAAGCAACGATTTCCTTGGGCGCACCAAGGGCAGCAAAAGTTGTCATGTAAAGAGAGAATCTTTCGTAAGGCGGTTCAACGTCCCGCGAGCAGTTTTGACCGCGGGTTCGCCGATTCAATGCCAGAGCGAGTCAACCGCGAGATGCTTTGAAGCAGATTCGTTGCGGGACAAGATGCATGCGTTCATCGACGCAGAATGCGCGATACGCACATTAAGTATTTCCATACTAGCAGCGGCACGACGCCGGACACTCACCTTAGTGCCGCATCTCACCTTGCGGCCGCCATCAGCAACTCGTGGCGGATCCGCAGTAGGCAGTCCGGCACCCTCTGTCGCTGATTGATATTGCAGCTGATGTGGGTAGACGACAGCCCCCTCAGTTCATAGTGCAGCTGATGCGGGTGACACGCCCCGACACCCGCATCAGCCGCAGTATGAACGAACTTGCTGCCGGCCAACCCGCATCAACTGCAGCACGAACGGGCCGGAGCCTGAACTTCGGCACCCGGGCTGCCCGGAAATCCCCGGTACCCTTAAAGGGATGAGTGAAATCCAAGCTTCCGGCCCCGAATCCCCCGCAACTGCAGCCAACGAGCAGCCAGCGCCGACCTCCGAGCAGGACGCCGAGTCCGGAGCTGCGCAAAAGGCTCCGCGCACCCAGGACGGAACGCCGCGGCCTGTCACTCCCGGCAGCCAGGCCGCCGAAGGGACGTACCGTACGCAGCCTGTGTCATTTGTGCGTCGCGGCACCCGGTTGCAGGGACGCCGGCAGAAGGCTTGGGACGACCACTCTGCATACTTGGCGGTGGACGTTCCCCGCCATATTTCGGACACGTCCGTGCATCCAGAATTCGTTTTCGACGCCGCAGCAGAATTTGGCCGCACTGCACCGCTGATCGTGGAAATCGGATCCGGCTTGGGTGATGCCGTGGTTCATTCCGCGCAGGAGAACCCGGACAAGGATTTTCTCGCAGTCGAGGTTTACACTCCCGGCCTGGCCCAGACCATCCAGAAAATCGTGGCCAACGAGCTGACGAATGTGCGCGTGGTGCAGGCCAATGCCCCCGAAGTGTTGAGCACCATGCTCCCGGCCGGTTCCGTCGCTGAAGTGTGGGTGTTCTTCCCTGATCCGTGGCACAAGAGCAAGCACAACAAGCGCCGCATGGTGAAGGACAGCTTTACTCCGCTCGTGGCCCGCGTCCTGGCTCCCGGAGGCATCTGGCGTTTGGCCACTGACTGGTCCGCCTACGCCGAGCAAATGCTCGAAGTGGGCACGGCTGCGGAAGATTTCACCAACGTGCACGACGGCGAACGCACGGGTTCGGCGAGCCCCCTCACCGAGGCGCGGAGCAGCGGTGTGGATTGCGAACAAAGCGATGAGCCGGATTCGGCGGGCGGCTGGGCCCCGCGTTTTGACGGCCGCATTCTGACCAGTTTTGAGAACAAGGCGCACAAGGCCGGCCGTGTCATCTTCGACTTGTCCTTCCGCCGGAATTAGGGCACCGCAGGTGGATAAGCCTTGCAATCTCGCGCACGTTTGTGATGCATAGCAGAAGTGGTCAGGCCACACAACGGCCTCGTAAAAAAAGCCTGACTAAAAGTAATATTCGAGTGGCTTTTCAGCCCCCAAACTAAAAAGTCGCATAATCTAGGCAAGTAATAGAGAAGAAATACAGCAGGTAACTGTTGACTAATACAGCGTCCCTAGAATTGGTATCACCCACCCCATAGGGTGGTGGCATGAGTGCTGAACCTTTTGTCGCCGGGGTCGATGGGCCTGCGTCGGATGCAATGTTGAAGCTTGGCCGTTTCTTTACGAAATGGGACGAGACCGCTGACTCGCGTGCAGTTTTTCGCGAGGGTGGCCGGGCGGGTGATATTTTCTATCGCGACCGGTGGAGTCATGACAAGGTGGTGCGATCCACGCACGGCGTGAACTGCACCGGTTCATGTTCATGGAAGGTGTATGTCAAGGACGGCATCATCACGTGGGAGTCGCAGCAGACCGACTACCCCTCGGTGGGCCCTGACAGCCCCGAGTACGAACCCCGCGGTTGCCCCCGCGGCGCTGCATTTTCCTGGTACACGTACTCCCCTACAAGGGTCCGTTTCCCGTATGCCCGCGGCGTGCTCGTGGACATGTACCGTGAGGCCAAGTCACGCCTGAAGGATCCGGTGCTGGCCTTTGCCGAGGTTGCCGGCGATCCGGACAAGCGCCGCCGCTACCAGAATGCCCGTGGCAAGGGCGGCTTGGTTCGCACATCGTGGGCCGAGGCGCTGGAAATTGCCGCTGCCGCACACGTGAACACGATCAAGAACTACGGCCCCGACCGGGTCTCGGGCTTCTCCCCCATCCCCGCCATGTCCATGGTCAGCCACACCATCGGCACCCGCTTCGTGCAGCTCATCGGTGGCGTCATGACGTCCTTCTATGACTGGTACGCCGACCTTCCCGTGGCCAGCCCGCAGGTCTTTGGAGACCAGACGGATGTGCCCGAATCCGGCGACTGGTGGGATGCCACCTACCTGATGATGTGGGGCTCCAACGTTCCCGTCACCCGCACCCCCGACGCGCACTGGATGACCGAGGTCCGCTACCGCGGCACAAAGGTCATCGCCATCAGCCCCGACTACGCGGACAACACGAAGTTCGCCGACGAATGGCTCCCCGCCCAGGCCGGCACCGACGCTGCCCTGGCCATGGGCATGGGGCACGTGACACTGAAGGAATTCTTCGTGGACCGGCAGGTTCCCTTCTTCCAGGGCTACGTGCGTCAGTTCACCGACCTTCCGTTCCTGGTGCGCCTGGAGAAGAACGACGACGGGACCTACAACGCCGGTAAATTCCTCACCGCAGCGTTCGTCCCCGGTAATGAACTCGAAGAGGACGCCGCGTTCAAGACGATGCTCTTCGACAAGGTCTCCGGGGCGGCCATCATCCCCAACGGAACCCTGGGGCACCGCTATTCCAAGACCGGCGAGGGCAAGTGGAACCTTGACCTGACGGGCATCGAACCGGCCTTGAGCTTGGACGAAGTCTCCACCGAGTCTGCGGAAATCCTGCTGCCGTGCTTTGAGGACCCCACCGGCGCCGGTTCCATTTTGCGTCGTGGCGTGCCCATCACAGTGGTGGGTGGCCACGTGGTCACCACCGTTTACGACCTCATGCTGGCCCAGTACGGTGTGGGCCGCCCCGGCCTCCCCGGCGACTGGGCCAAGGACTACAACGACACCAGCACCCCCTACACTCCGGCGTGGCAGGAGGAGATCACCTCCGTACCCGCCCAAGCCTGCATCCGTGTAGCCCGCGAGTTTGCCCGCAATGCCGAGCAGTCCAAGGGCCGTTCCATGATCATCATGGGTGCCGGCATCTGCCAGTGGTTCCACGGCGACACCACCTACCGTGCCATTTTGTCCCTCGTCATGCTGACAGGCTGCATGGGCCGCAATGGCGGCGGCTGGGCCCACTATGTGGGTCAGGAAAAGACTCGCCCGCTCACCGGTTGGGTGTCGCTGGCCAACGCACTGGACTGGTCACGCCCGCCGCGGACCATGATTGGCACCGGCTACTGGTACATGCACACCGACCAGTGGCGCCAGGACGGGTACTCGGCGGATGCGCTGAAATCCCCCCTGTCCACGGGCAGCCTTGACGGCATGCACACAGCCGACGCCCTGGCACAGTCTGCCCGCCTTGGCTGGATGCCGTTCTATCCCTACTTCGACAAAAACCCGCTGGACATCGCCGACCAGGCACAGGCAGCCGTTGCCGCCGGTGAGGCACCGGATGAAAAGACGTGGGTGGCACAGTCCTTGAAGAACCGCTCCCTGGATCTAGCCATCGAGGACATCGACGCCCCCGAAAACTGGCCGCGCACCCTCGTCCTGTGGCGCTCGAACCTGTTTGGTTCCTCCGCGAAGGGCAACGAGTACTTCCTGCGCAACCTGCTCGGCACCCATAACAACGTGATGGGCCAGGACAGCGAAGCGTCGCTGAAACCGAAAACCGTCAAGTGGCATGAAAAGGGTCCGGAAGGAAAGCTGGACTTCTTGATGTCGGCGGACTTCCGCATGACCAGCACCACCTTGCTGTCCGACGTCGTGTTCCCCGCGGCGACCTGGTATGAGAAGCACGACCTCTCCTCCACTGACATGCACCCGTTTGTGCACGCGTTCACCCCGGCCATCGACCCGCCGTGGGAAACCAAGACCGACTTTGAGATGTTCCACCTGTTGGCTGAGGAACTCTCCCGTCAGTCCGTCAAGCACCTGGGCACGCGCAAGGACCTGGTGACCGTGCCGATGATCCACGACACCGTGGGCCAGATCGCACAGCCCGGAGGCGTGGTCCGCGACTGGCGTGAAGACGGCATCGAAGGCGTGCCAGGGCATAACATGCCCAACTTCACCGTGGTGGAGCGCGACTACACGGCCATCGCCCACAAGCTGGCCGCCGTCGGACCCTTGGCAGACAAGCTCGGCTTCACCGTCAAGGACGTCAACTACAAGCTGGACAAGGCGCTGGACCACCTGTCCAAGGCGAACGGCGTCATGATGGGCGGCTTTGCCCATGGACGCCCGGCCATCGACACGGATGCGAAAATGGCCGAAGCCATCCTGACGTTCTCCGGCACCTGCAACGGCCAGCTGGCCGTCAGCGGCTTCAAGGAATTGGAGAAGCGCACAGGCGTGAAGCTGGCGGACCTTGCCGAAGGGTCCGAGGAAAAGATTATTTCCTTCGCCATGACGCAGGCCGGTCCGGTTCCTGTCATCACGTCCCCGGAATGGTCGGGTTCTGAAACGGGCGGGCGGCGCTACTCACCGTTCACGCAGAACATTGAGCGGCTCAAGCCCTTCCACACGCTGACCGGTCGCATGCACTTCTTCCTGGACCACGACTGGATCATCGACATTGGCGAGGCGCTGCCGATCTACCGACCGCCGTTGGACATGCAGCGTTTGTTTGGGGAGCCGAAGTTCGGCCCCAACGGGGAGAAGGAGGTGGTGGTTCGCTACCTGACCCCGCACTCCAAGTGGTCCATCCACTCCGAGTACCAGGACAACCTGCTCATGCTCTCACTCTCCCGTGGCGGTCCCACGGTGTGGATGAGTCCGCAGGATGCCAAGTCCATCAAGGTCATGGACAACGACTGGGTGGAGGCAGTGAACATGAACGGCGTGTTCGTTGCCCGCGCCGTGGTCAGCCACCGCATGCCAGAAGGTGTGGTGTACGTCTACCACGCGCAGGAGCGCACCATTGATGTGCCCAAATCGGAGGCCACCGGCCGCCGCGGCGGTATCCACAACTCCCTGACGCGCCTGTTGGTTAAGCCATCCCACCTGATTGGCGCCTACGGTCAGCTGACCTACGCGTTCAACTACCTCGGCCCAACAGGCAACCAGCGAGACAACGTTTCCACTATTCGTCGCCGTTCCCAGGAGGTGCAGTACTAATGCGTGTTATGGCTCAAATGGGCATGGTCATGAACTTGGACAAGTGCATTGGCTGCCACACGTGCTCTGTCACGTGCAAGCAGGCATGGACCAACCGAGCAGGCGTGGAATACGTCTGGTTCAACAACGTGGAGACCCGCCCCGGACAGGGCTACCCGCGCCGCTACGAGGATCAGGAAAAGTGGAAGGGTGGCTGGGAGCTGAACAAGCGCGGCCGCCTCAAGCTGAAGGCCGGCGGGCGTGTGAAGAAGCTGTTCGGCCTCTTCGCCAACCCCATCCAGCCCGAGCTCAAGGACTACTACGAGCCCTGGACCTACGACTACAAGACCCTCGTTGACGCCCCCCTGGGCGATGACTTCCCGGTGGCCCGGCCCAAGTCCCTCATCACCGGCAAGGACACGAAGATCACGTGGAGCGCCAACTGGGACGACGACCTGGGCGGCACCGAGGAAATGGGCCACTTGGACCCGATCGTGGAGAAGGTGCGCCGCGAGTCCGAGGACAAGATCAAGTTTGAGTTCGAGCAGACGTTCATGTTCTACCTGCCACGCATTTGCGAGCACTGCCTGAACCCCTCGTGCATGGCCTCATGCCCTTCCGGCGCCATTTACAAGCGCGTGGAGGACGGCATTGTCCTGGTTGACCAGGACCAGTGCCGCGGCTGGCGCCAGTGCATGACCGGCTGCCCGTACAAGAAAATCTACTTCAACCACAAGACCGGCAAGGCCGAGAAGTGCACGTTCTGCTACCCGCGCATCGAGGTGGGCCTGCCCACCGTCTGCTCGGAAACCTGTGTGGGCCGCCTGCGGTACTTGGGGCTTTTCCTGTACGACGCCGATGCCGTCACCGCCGCTGCCTCCGTCACTGATCCGCAACACCTGTACCAGGCACAGATGGATGTGCTGCTGGACCCCAACGATCCTGCCGTCATCAAGGCCGCCCGCGAGCAGGGCATCCAAGAAGACTGGATCGATGCAGCCCAAAAGTCGCCCGTGTATGCGCTGACAAAGGTGTACAAGCTGGCCCTGCCGCTGCACCCGGAATACCGCACCATGCCCATGGTTTGGTACATCCCGCCGCTGTCGCCCGTCGTTGACCTGCTCCGTGAGCAGGGCCACGACGCGGAGGATTCGGATGTGCTGTTCGGCGCCATCGACGCCCTCCGCATCCCGGTTGAGTACCTCGCGGAGCTCTTTACCGCTGGGGACACCGAGCTGGTCACGGAGGTGCTGCGCAAGTTGGCAGCCATGCGTGCCTACATGCGCGGCATCTCGCTGGGCAATGATCCCGACGAATCCATTCCCGCCTCGGTGGGCATGGATGGGGAAACCATGTATGAGATGTACCGGCTCATGGCGATCGCCAAGTACGAGGAACGCTATGTGATTCCCAAGGCGCACGCCGAGCAGGCGCATGACCTCGAGGAAATGGGTTGTTCCCTGGACTTCGACGGCGGACCCGGCATGGGTGCCATGGGTGACTCCCCATTCGGGGAAGCCAGCGGACGCCCCACTCCGGTTGCCGTGGAAACGTTCAACGCTCTGCGCGACCGGCAAACGTCCGACTCAGTAGCGGGGGCTGACACGCTGCGCGGTCGGGTGAACCTGCTCAACTGGGACGGCAACGGCGCCCCGGCTGGCCTGTTCCCACAGCACCACCCCACCGAACCGCCCCGCGAAGGTGACCGTGAGGATGCGCTGGAAGGGGGTGGGGGTTCATGACCCGCAAGGACCAGGTGACATTCCTGGCTGCGGCTTGGTGCCTGTCCTACCCGGATGAACTGCTGCTTGACCGGGTGCCGCTCATGCGGGCAGCCCTCGGCGAGTTCCCCGGGGCCCTGGCCCCGTTCGCAACAGTGCTTGATTCCTTCGAACACAAAGATCTGATGGCGTTGCAGAGCCAGTACGTCGAAGAATTCGACCTCGGCAAGCGCCATGCCCTGCACCTGTCCTACTGGACCGACGGGGACACCCGTCGCCGCGGCGAGGTGCTGGGCGCCTTCAAGAAGGTGTACCGCGGTTCCGACACGCTCGTGAACACGCGCGGGGAATTGCCTGATTTCCTGCCCATGGTGCTGGAGTACGCAGCAACCGTTGACATGGCAACAGGCAAGGAATTGTTGCAGCAGTACCGGCCCAGCCTTGAACTCATCAAGTTTGGGCTGCTGCGTGACAACTTGGCACACACGGAAATCGTGCAAGCCGTTTGCAACACTCTGCCCGGGGCCTCCCCGGCAGATGAACAAGCCGTCATGCGGATGGCAGGCTTCGGTCCACCCACCGAATCCGTTGGCCTCGACCCTTACGACCCGCGACTGCTGCCCATGAAAGGAGCATGAGTAATGGACATCTTTTTGTGGGGTGTGCTGCCGTACATCATGGTTGTCATCCTGGTTGGCGGCTCCATCTGGCGCTACAAGTACGACCAGTTCGGCTGGACCACCCGCTCCTCCCAGCTCTACGAATCCAAACTGCTGCGCATTGGCTCCCCCATCTTCCACTTTGGGCTCCTGGCAGTCATCGCCGGGCACTTCTTTGGCCTGGTGATCCCCAAGTCATGGACTGAAGCGGTGGGCATGAGCGAGAGCTTGTACCACTTCAATGCTTTGTTCGTTGGTTCGATTGCTGGAGTTGGCACCCTTGGTGGGATCATCATCCTGATCGTTCGCCGCCGCAAGACCGGGCCCGTTTTCATGGCCACCACCAAAAATGACAAGCTCATGTACGTGGTGCTGGTTGCTGCCATCGTATTTGGCCTGTGGACAACGCTTGCCAGCGTGTTCTTTGACGAGCACGGCGTCACCTACCGCGAAACGGTCTCCCCTTGGTTCCGCTCGCTGTTCATCTTCCAGCCGGATATAGCCTCGATGGCCGCAGCGCCGTTCTCATTCCATATCCACACCCTGGTGGGCATGGCGTTGTTCATGATCTGGCCGTTCACCCGGCTGGTCCACGCCTTCACGGCACCCTTGCACTACCTGTTCCGCCCCTACATTGTGTACCGCACGCGGGACAAGGGCGCCAGCGTGGCAAACCGCCACGGCTGGTCCGATGTGGGCACCCACGACAGAGACACACAGCACCGATAGTCCCGTTACCTATCCAGGTACCAATCAACGTTTGTCCTATCGGATAAAAGCGATCTCCAGGAGAGACCATGGCACGAGAAACAGCGGCAACCGCGCCTCCCCTTCAAGCCGTTAAGGGCCAAGCAATGAACTTGGTCATGGCTACTTCAGCCTCTGTGGTGGCGTTCTGGGCATGGAACATCATTGCGACCTTGAGCACGCACTACGCCAAGAACATGGACCTTTCTGCAGGGACCATGGGAATCTTGGTGGCAATGCCCATCTTTGTGGGCTCGTTAGGCCGCATTGTGGTGGGCGCCATGACCGATAAATACGGTGGACGCGCCCTTTTCACGTTCGTTTTGCTCGCCACCATTCCAACAGTTCTCCTCGTCGCACTGGGCGGGGCGTTGAACTCCTTCGCTCTGGTCCTCATTGGCGGGTTCCTGCTGGGTGTGGCGGGCACGGTATTCGCCGTGGGCATTCCCTTCGTCAGTGCCTGGTACCCGCCGGCCAGACGCGGCTTCGCCACTGGCGTCTTCGGTGCCGGAATGGGTGGAACCGCCTTGGCTGCGTTCCTCAACCCACGCCTGGTGAAGTCCATTGGCTACGTGCCAACCCACCTGCTCGTCGCTGTCTTGCTGGCAGTCATGGCCGTCCTTGTCTGGTTCTTCATGAAGAACGCCCCCGATTGGAAGCCCAGCAAGGAGCCCGTGCTGCCCAAGCTCATGGACGCTTCAAAGCTGGCTGTCACCTGGAAACTGTGCTTCCTGTACGCGGTGGTCTTTGGCGGCTTCGTCTCCTTTGCGACATACCTGCCCACTTATCTGCGCGACGTCTACGAATTTGATCCCAGTTCAGCTGGCGCCCGAACAGCCGGCTTTGCCTTGGCTGCGGTTCTTGCCCGCCCCATTGGCGGCGTGCTGGCTGACAAAATGGGATCCAAGCCGGTGGTTATCGCCTCGCTGGCCGGCGTGGCCATTTTGGGCTTCTTTGTGGCTCTTGAACCGGCTGCTGACGTCGAAGCGGGCCCCATCTTCATTGGTCTGGCTGCAGCGCTTGGCCTGGGCACCGGAGGCGTGTTTGCGTGGGTTGGCAAACTGTCCCCGGAAGGCAAGATGGGCACCGTCGGCGGCATAGTCAGCGCCGCCGGTGGTTTGGGCGGGTACTTCCCGCCACTGGTCATGGGCATGACCTACAACCCGGACGCCTCAAGCTACAAGTACGCCATTGGACTTTCTTTGCTGGTGGTGACGGCGGTCGTGGCATTGCTGTTCACCCTCGTATTCGTCAAGACTCCGGCGAAGGATCGCGTCGCGTCCAGAACGTAACCCGCCTCCGTACCCTTGAGGCTGCCCTTCCTTGTTGTTGAGGATGGGCAGCCTCTTTGGTGTCGAGGTAAACGTGCGTCCGCAATACTGCGTAAGATTGATAGATGTGGTTCGCAGTCCTGAGCCCTCCCCAACCGACAGATGGAAAAGTTACGTGACGCACTCCTCCGCTGCTTCCCGTTTATTGACGCGAATCGCCGGATTCACCGATAACTCCATCGCTGCAGGCCGTGTCTACGCAGACCAGGACCGTGTCAGCGACATTGTGCTTGAACCCGAAACGGGCCTGCTTTCCGGCACAGTGCAAGGCTCCCAGGCTTACAAGACCACTGCGAAGCTCGTCCGCGAGCACGACGGCGTCATCGCCTGCCGGGTGGGTATCTGCCACTGCCCGGTTCGGCAGAATTGCAAACACGTCGTGGCTTTGATTGCTGCCGCAGAAAATGACCAGGCGTTCACCGACTTCTTTGTTCCTGAGGAACAGCCACGGGAACCAACCTTCCTTGAAACGTTGCTGGCCAAGGCCAAGGACAGCAAATCCGCAACCTCAGCCCCGGCAGCCGGCGCCGCTGAAACAGCCACCGAATCTTGGGAAGCCGCACTCTCGGCCCTGCTGCCCCCAGCAGCTTCCGCCCCCAGCCGCGACACCCCAGCATTGGGTCTCCAATTTGAACTTCATGTGCCCCCGCCCCGTTTTTCCTACCGCGGCCGTGGAAGCACCGTTCCATCAGAACCGATCTTGAATGTCCGCCCCGTCGTCATGGGCACACGCGGAAAGTGGGTCAAGTCTGGCGTCAGCTGGGCCACCCTCGGCTACCTGAGTTATGGCGGGGAGCACGACCCCAAACAGTTGGAATGGTTGAGCGAATTCGCTTCTTCCCACAGCCCCCGGCAGTATGTGCACGGAAATGCCGGAGCCTGGCTGTCGCTAAACAGCTTCGCTGGCCGCAACCTTTGGCAGCTGCTTGCCGGGGCGCACAAGAGCGGCATCGCCCTCGTGCAGTCCGGCAGCGGGGATCCCGTGCGCATCGCCGGGCATGAGGCAACAGTGCAACTCGATGTCACGCAGGGTGAAGCCGGCGGGCTGGATGTGGGGCCGCTCATTGAGGTGGAGGAAGCACCCATCATGGGCGGGATCATCGGCAAGCTGGGCGACCCTGCCAGCGGACTGTTCTTCAGCGACGAAACTGAGCCCGGCAGCCACGGTGGGAATACTTCCCCAGGCCGCAACGCCGTCGTACGTGGAAATATCACCCTTGCCCCATTGGCAGCGAACGCTTCGCCACAATTGCTCGACTTTGCGTTGCGCAGGGAAACCGTCCACATCCCGGAACAGGCCAGGGAGAAGTTCCTGACCCAGTTCTATCCCCAGCTCAAGCAGTCCGCGCCTGTGGTTTCTGCCGATCATTCGGTGGAACTGCCCGCCTATGTGGAGCCCACTTTGTCTCTTTTGGCGGCCTACGGTTCCGACCACACCGTCCGTCTGCACTGGGAATGGCACTATCCGGCAGGCAGCCGCGTCAACTCATTGCCGCTGTGGCCGGAACTGGGCGAAAACGCCGTCCGTGACACCGGCGCTGAGGCGCGGCTCATTGAGAGCGTGGGCAGGCCGTGGGAAGACATCACGGCCATGGGCGTTGCCGCCAACCATGCGTGGGGTGAACCATCACTTGCTGCGTCCGTTCAGTTGACCGGCTTGGACACGCTCACGTTGACCGAAACGGTGCTGCCGAGGTTGTCTGAGCTGCCCGGTGTCACGGTGGAAACTTCCGGTGACATCGCCAGTTACCGCGAGGTCACCGAAGCTCCCGTGGTGACAATCTCCACGAAGGCCACCGACGAGCGCGACTGGTTCGATCTGGGCATTGTGATCACCTTGGAAGGCCAGTACGTCTCCTTCGCCGCCGTGTTCTCCGCACTGGCGGCCGGGCAGTCGCGCATGCTGCTGCCCAGCGGCGCGTACTTCTCGTTGGACCGCCCCGAACTTCACCAGCTGCGTGCCTTGATTGAAGAAGCCCGCAGCCTCAATGACAACAAGGACGGCGAGCTGCGGATCAGCCGTTTCCAGGCTGGCTTGTGGGATGAGTTGGCCCAGTTGGGCATCGTTGATGAGCAGGCCCAGGCGTGGCGCAAAGCCGTTGCAGGGTTGCTCGACGGCGGCCCGCCCGAGCCCCTTCCCGCACCGGCAACGTTGAACGCGACGCTGCGCCCTTACCAACTCGACGGCTTCAACTGGCTGCACTTTTTGTACACTTATGGGCTGGGTGGCGTCTTGGCGGATGACATGGGCTTGGGCAAGACAGTCCAGGCACTGGCGTTGATGTGCCAGGTCAAGGCAGATGCCGAG
Organism: Arthrobacter sp. E3; assembly: GCF_017353415.1. Lineage (GTDB taxonomy): Bacteria > Actinomycetota > Actinomycetes > Actinomycetales > Micrococcaceae > Specibacter. Next base: position 3,011 of record NZ_JAFMPX010000032.1, on the reverse strand, counting down.
GCCGGGTTACTGGATGCGAACGCACCCGGCGCAGTTGCAATCCCTGGAACAGAGTCCGGGAGCCGTCCTTTCCTGGTGGTGGCACCCACGTCCGTGGTGGGCAACTGGGCCAGTGAAAGCATCAAGTTCGCACCAGGACTGCGTGTTGTCACTGTTGGTGAAACCTTTGCAAAGAGTGGCATGGACTCCGCCTCATTTTTTGCCGGAGCTGACATTGTCATCACGTCCTACGCCCTGTTCCGCATCGACTTCGCGGAATATGGGCTGCACCCCTTCGCCGGACTGATCCTGGACGAGGCCCAGTTCGTCAAGAACCACCAGTCGAAGGCGTACCAGTGCGCACGCAAGCTCAACGCACCGTTCAAGCTTGCCGTGACAGGCACGCCCATGGAAAACAACCTCATGGAGCTGTGGGCACTGCTGTCCATTGTGGCTCCCGGCTTGTTCCCCAGCCCAAAGCGATTTGCGGAGTTTTACCAGCGTCCCATTGAGAAGAACGCTGACGCCGAACTGCTGACGAAGCTGCGCGCCCGGGTCAAGCCCCTGATGCTGCGACGCACCAAGGAAGCCGTCATTGCAGACTTGCCAGCCAAGCAGGAACAAATCCTGGAAGTGGAGCTGAATCCACGGCACCACAAGATATACCAAACCCACTTGCAGCGTGAACGCGCCAAAATCTTGGGACTGCTGGAGGATGTGAACAAGAACCGCTTCACCATCTTCCAGTCCCTGACCCTGCTGCGCCAGCTCAGCCTCGACGTGACCCTTGTCGACGAGGGCCAGGCCGGTGTCCGCTCCTCAAAGCTGGATGTGTTGTTCGAACAGTTGGAGGACGTGGTCAGGGAAGGCCACCGTGCGTTGATCTTCAGCCAGTTCACCGGCTTCCTGGGCAAGGTCCGTGACAGGCTTATTGCCGAAGGAATCGACTTCACGTACCTCGATGGAGGCACCCGGAACAGGTCCGCCGTCGTGGATGAATTCAAGAACGGCACGGCACCGCTGTTCCTGATCAGCCTCAAGGCCGGTGGGTTCGGCTTGAACCTGACCGAGGCCGACTACGTATTCATCCTTGACCCGTGGTGGAATCCAGCGTCCGAGGCGCAAGCCGTGGACCGCACGCACCGCATTGGGCAGAAGAAGAACGTCATGGTTTACCGCTTGGTCGCCAAGGACACCATCGAGGAAAAGGTCATGGCGCTCAAGGCCAAAAAGTCCCAGCTGTTCTCCGATGTAATGAGCGGGGATTCGCTGTCAGGCGGCGCATTGACGGCCATGGACCTGGCCGGCCTTTTTCGCGACTAGCGGGACGGCGGCGGTCCGCCTACCGCTGGGGGCGCCAGATCACCACGGCTTGGCTGCGTGGGCGTGGACGCTGACCCCGGGCAAGGGCCACGATGTCGCCACCGGTGAGCCCCGCCGCGAACACGCGGCTGTTGGCCCGCGGCGACCGTGTTGCCACCTCGGACGATGCCGTTTCAAGGGCGGCGCTCAGTTCCAGCACTTTGGCCCGCAGCGCACTCACCTGGTTTTCAAGCTCCATAATGCGCCGGATCCCTTCCAGGGACACGCCCTCCTGGGAGAGTCGCTGAACTTCGCGCAGCATGTCGACGTCGTGCTGGGAGTACCGCCGGGCCCGGCCAGGGGCCCGGCTGGGCTTCACAATGCCCAATCTGTCATATTGGCGCAGCGTTTGCGGGTGCATCTCGGCCAGCTCAGCCGCCACGGAGATCACAAAAATGGGTGAGTATGGATCAATCTGCATAGTGATCTCCTTTCTGGACTGGGCCCACAAGCGCGAGGGTCCCGACCCGAGCTTGCGAGGCTTGGGAGCGCTTGGTGGGCCCACAAGCGCGAGGGTCCCGACCCGAGCTTGCGAGGCTTGGGAGCGCTTGGTGGGCCCACAAGCGCGAGGGTCCCGACCCGAGCTTGCGAGGGTTGGGAGTGCTTGGGGATTACAGTTTGGCTTTGGTCGCCAATGTGGCGCGCGGATCGGCGTCAGCAGTAGCGGCCGCGAAGGCGCGGACGGCCTCTTCGGCTTCCTTGCTGAGCTTTTGCGGAACCGTCACGTCGATGGTGACTAGCAGGTCCCCTTCACTCTTGGACGTTTTGACTCCGGCACCTTTGACCCGCAGGGTTCGCCCTGATGGTGTCCCGGCAGGCACGCGGACGCGCACCATGTCACCTGTCAGTGTGGGTACGCTGATGTCTGCACCCAGGGCAGCCTCGGCGAACGTCACGGGGACGTGGACTCGAATGTTGTTCCCGTCCCTGACAAAGAAGTCATGTGCCTTGACGTGGACGGTGACATTCAAGTCGCCAGGACCAGCAGCGCCGGATTGACCCTTGCCTTTGACGCGAACCTTTTGGCCGTCCTTGATGCCTGCAGGTATGCGGACGTCGATGACTTCGCCGTTAGGTTCACGCAGACCGATCTTCGTGCCCTTGATTGAACCTGCAAAGGAGATGGTGGTGCTGGCCGTGCGGTCCGCACCCTTGGTCGGTGTCGGTTGGTAGCCGCCGAATCCACCGCCGCCAAACAGGTCGGCAAATTCGGGCGGAAGTCCGGAACCACCAAAGCCGGGATTGCCGCGTGGTGCACCGCGAGGTGCGCCCCGGCCGCCGCCGAACAGGTCGCCGAAGACGTCTTCAAAGCCGCCTCCGCCGTTGTGCCCACTACCACCGGCGCTGAATCGGGCGCCGCCGCCCATGGCCCGGATGGCGTCGTACTGCTCGCGGTCTTCTTTGTTTGACAGCACGGAATACGCTTCGGAGACGTTCTTGAAAGTCGTTTCCGCTTTGGGGTCGCCGGAGTTCGTATCCGGGTGGTACTTACGTGCCAGTTTTCGGTATGCCTTTTTGATGTCGGCATCCGATGCATCTTTGGCCACACCGAGAATCTTGTAGAAGTCTTTTTCTACCCAGTCCTGACTTGCCAAGACGCCTCCTTTCTAAAAGTTGTGGGGTACTGCGGTTTGCTGGGCGGGCGGGTCGAGGCCTGAGGGCCTCGACCC
>NZ_JAFMPX010000031.1 GCF_017353415.1 Arthrobacter sp. E3 | reverse complement strand
CAAAAGTTCAAGCGGTGGACACAGTCTTTACGGCGTCCTAAAAGCCCTCCAGGAAATCATCATCGGCATGCTCGACCGCTGTCCCGCCTGCCAACGGCCACCCCCAACCTAACAAAGTACTACTAGGGACAAGGTTGGTGCGCCCGGCACCGTGGGCATTGGGAGAAACTTTGTACCAACATACGTTACTACCGCGGTGCTGGCGATGGGTCAAACTGCCCGTGGACTGATGGTTGTGCCGGCTGCTTCCTCAGACAGCTCGCCCACTGTGAGGGCTCACCGCCGGGTCATTGTGTAGATCTTTGTTGATCCGGAATAGACGACAGCGGTGTCAGAGCCCGTGAAATCGACCGAATAGCTTGCCTGGTTCGGCGGTTGGGATACTACCAAGGCGTATCGTCCGTTAGTGTCCTTCTTGGAGCCCAGCGAACAAGTCATCCCACCGCCAATGTCCAAGGGCGTTGTGCCGTTGTAATACATGCCTTGGCATCGACCATCGTCGGTGATCCAGTTACCCGCGATTTTCGGCGTACTGCCGCAAGCTGTGAGAGCCACACTTGAGGACAGCACGAGCGCTATTCTGAGCAGTTTGATCGTCGTTTTCATCAGTTCCCCTAAATTCCGTTTTTCTGGTGTGGACGGAAGCGGGCATCATGCCAAGTCTGAATCTGCGTGGACATCCGGACGTATCCCCATGATTTTTCACTCCCCTGAAAGAAGGAATCTATGCCTGGCGAATCCAGCAACCAAGGCTGGTTGTCACTTTTTGTGAAAATGTCACCCAATGTGGCTACAACACTCCATGGGTGTGACTGCCTGGGTGTGACTACCTCACCTCGACACTGTCAGAAACACAGTTGTAGCCGTGGCTGACGTGGTCAACGACGGATTCGTTGGGCAATCAAACACAGCGAATTCCAAGGGCTGCGTCGTGAATTCGACCAGTGCGTCCATTCGGTATGGCGGAACCAAACAATGGTTGTCAGTTCCAAAGCCGGCCAGACTTCCCTTTGGTTCCGGGATTCCCCCTAGATTTCGTGCAGCAGGCGGCGCACAAACGCCTGTGTTCGCTCTTCCTTCGGGTTGCGCAAAACCTGGCTGGCCGGTCCGCGCTCCACCACCACGCCGTCGTCCATGAAGACCACTTCGTCGGCCGTTTGACGTGCGAAGGCGAGCTCGTGCGTGACGATGACCATGGTCCAGCCTTCCTCGGCCAGTTCCTTGATGACGGCCAAGACGTCGTCCACCAGCTCGGGGTCAAGGGCTGATGTCGGCTCGTCAAAGAGAAGCAGCTGTGGTTTAAGCGCCAACGCTCGCACAATACCCACGCGTTGCTGCTGGCCGCCGGAAAGTTCGAACGGGTGGGCATCCTTCTTTTCCAGTAGTCCCACCCGTGCCAGCAAAGCCTCCGCCTCTGCCACGGCCTCGGCGCGGGGCCGCTTTTGCACGTAGACGGGGCCCTCGATGACGTTTTCCAGCACGGTCTTGTGCGGGAAAAGGTTGTAGTGCTGGAACACCATGGCGCTGCGGTCGCGCAGGGCGGCAAGCTGCCTGGCGCGCTCTTTTTTGGAAGGGCTGGCGGCGCCAAAGTCCACGGTCAACGGTTTTTCTGCGCCTTTGCGGCCCGAAGGAGCAGCGTCGCGGGCACCCATGGTGACAGCTCCGGCGTCGGGCGTTTCAAGGCCGTTGAGAGAACGCAAGATGGTGGTCTTGCCCGAGCCGGAGGGGCCGATGAGCGCCACCACCTTGCCGCGCGGCACCTCCAAGTCAATGCCACGCAGCACCTGATTACTTCCGAAGGACTTGCTCAGGCCGCGGACCTGCAGGACGGGCTCAACGGGCAATTTGTCAGTGGGCAACATAGCGGTCCAACCTCTTTTCCACACGCGTCTGGGCCGTTGACAGCACAAGGCAGATGACCCAGTAAATGGCGGCCGCTTCAAGGTAGAGCAGCATGAATTCCTGACTGAAGGCCGCCACCTGCTGGGCCACCCGGAACATCTCTGTGACAAGAATCAGGGAAGCCAGGGAGGTGTCCTTCACGAGCGAAATGAACGTGTTGGACAACGGTGGGACGGAAACGCGGGCAGCCTGGGGCAGGATGATGCGCAGCAGGGCCTGGTTGCGGGACATGCCGATCATATGCCCGGCTTCCCACTGGCCGCGTGGCACGGACAGGATGGCAGCCCGAATGACTTCCGCTGCATAGCCGCCCACGTTCAGTGAGAAGGCGATGATGGCGCTGGGCCAGGGATCGATCTTCACCCCGACTGCCGGGAGTCCGTAGAAGATCACGAACAGTTGGACCAGCAGCGGCGTTCCGCGGATCACGGAAACGTACACCCTGCCCAGGCCGCTGACCAGCTTGTTGGAGCTGATACGCATGATTGCCACGACGAGGGCGAGCAGCAGTCCCAGTGCAAAGGAGGCCAGCGCCAGCGGGATGGTACCTTGGATGGCGCCCAGAAGCAGCGGGCCCAGGGAACTCCAAAAGAGGTTAAAGTCCATGGCTGAACCTTAGCCCGGGTGAGCGGGTTGGTGAGGGGCAGCTGGTCGAATGCCCGGCGTGGCTACTTGCTGACATCCTGGCCAAAGTACTTTTCGCTCAGCGTCTTCAAGGTGCCGTCGGCCTGTAGTTCGGCAATGGCTTTGTCCACCGCATCGGTCAGCGCCGTTGAACCCTTGCGGAAGGCAAAGGCGGACTCGGAGGTGTCCTTGGTGGTTGCGGCGATCTTCAGCCCGGAGTTGGGTGTGTTGTGCTCGTAGTCGAGGAAGGTGAGCTTGTCATTGACGATCGCGTCCACCCGGCCGTCCTTGAGCAAGGAGACTGACTGTGCCCAGCCTTCGACAGACTCCACCTTGGCGCCGCTGTCAACGGCGAGGGTGTACCAGTTGCTTGTCAGCGACTGCGCCGTGGTCTTGCCTTTGAGATCGGCAAAGGAGGTGATGTCGGTGGTGCTGTCCTTAGTGACAATCACGCCCCGGGAGACCGTGTAAGGGGTGGAAAGGCTGTACTTTTCCTGGCGGCTGGGGTTTATCGTCACCTGGTTGGCGACGGCGTCAAAGCGCTTGGCTTCAAGACCGGCAAAGATCGAGTCGAATTGGGTTTCCTCAAACTTGGCCTTGACGCCGAGCTTGCCGGCGACGGCCGTGGCCACATCGACGTCGTATCCCGTCAGTGCACCCGCCCCGCCTTCGTGGAAGCTGAACGGCTTGTAGGTGCCCTCTGTGGCAAACACAATGGTTCCGGCGTCCTTGACGCTGCTCAGCGAAGTGTCCCCGCCTGCGGAGTCGGTGGATGCGGTGGGTGCGGTGGTGCCGCCGCAGGCAGCAAGTGCCAGCGATGCTGCTGCGAGGAGGCCAACGAGTCCAAGGCTGCGACGTTTCATGGTGTGTGTTCCTTTGCTGTGAAGGTGCTGCTCTGGTTCTGTGGTGGTTCTTGGGGCTGTGGTAGTTCTTGGGACAGTCGCGAAACTATGGGGCGCGGCACAACCGGTAGTTGGACGCTATCACTGGAGCGTCGGAACACAAGAGGAAATATTTCATTGTGTTACGCCTACGTTACCGGTGTGACTTGACGCACCTGCGGAAGATGGGCTAGCGCCGGGTGGCGCCAGCCCGGCGTCGTTCCTGATGGATTTGGCAGTGTCAGCGCCCGCCGGGAATTTTAGCGATGGGTACGGGGCTTAAGCTTGTAGCTTGCCCCCTTAAAGATTGAAGGATCACACGCATGAGCATGGAAGGAGCAGCCTGGAGTTCACTTTGGAGTTCCATGCGCTCGGACAAAAGCAATGGCGGCATCTCCAAGGACACCCTGCGCCGGACCGTCCTGTTCGCCAAACCGTACGGCCGCAAGCTGCTGATTTTCGTCGTGCTGTCGGTGATTTCGGCGGCGCTGGCAGTGGCCACCCCCGTTCTCGCAGGGCAGGTGGTGGACGCCATTGTCGCCAAAACTGCCGTCGACGTGGTGGTGCGGCTGGCCGTGCTGATCGCCATCGTGGCTGTTCTGGATGCCGGCCTTTCCCTGGTGATTCGCTGGATTTCGGCGAACTTGGGCGAAGGCGTCATTCTGGATCTACGCACCGCGGTCTTCGACCACGTCCAGCGCATGCCCATCGCGTTCTTCACCCGCACCCGCACCGGTGCGCTGGTGAGCCGGCTCAATAGTGATGTCATTGGCGCCCAGCAGGCCTTCAGCGGCACGCTCTCCGGAATCGTTTCCAACTCGGTGCAGCTGATTTTGACGCTTATTGTCATGCTGAACACGTCCTGGCTCGTGACGGTGCTGGCTTTGGTGCTGTTACCGATCTTCCTGATGCCGGCACGTCGTTTTGGTGCCCGGCTGGCTGGTTTGCGCCGTGAATCCGCCGACTTGAACGCGGACATGAGCACGCAGATGACCGAGCGTTTCTCCGCCCCCGGAGCCACGTTGGTCAAGTTGTTTGGCCGCCCCGCCGACGAGTCGCACGAGTTCGCCTCCCGTGCCAACCGCGTCCGCGAAATCGGTGTGCGTACGGCGATCCTGCAGTTCGTGTTCTTCACGGCCCTGATGCTCGTCTCCGCCTTGGCATTGGCGCTCGTCTACGGACTCGGCGGCGCGCTGGCCATCGGCGGCTCGCTCAACGCGGGCGACGTCGTCGTGCTGGCTCTGCTGCTGACCCGCCTGTACGCTCCGCTGACGGCGCTGGCCAACGCCCGCGTTGACATCATGAGCGCCCTGGTGAGCTTTGACAGGGTGTTTGAGATTCTCGATTTGAAGCCGCTCATCGCCGAAAAGGAGCACACCGTGGAGCTCCCTGCGGGCCCGCTCGGCATTGAATTCACCGATGTGCGCTTCGGCTACCCCTCCGCGGACAAGGTCTCCCTTGCCTCGTTGGAGGATGTATCGGTGCTCGACACCCGTGGCGGCGAGGACGTGCTGCACGGGATTTCCTTCCGCGCCGAACCTGGCCAGACCATCGCGCTGGTGGGGTCGTCGGGCGCCGGTAAGTCCACCATTGCGCAGTTGCTTTCGCGCCTGTACGACGTCGATTCCGGCACCGTGCGCCTCGGCGGTGTGGACGTGCGTGACCTCAGCTTCGACGGACTGCGGGCAGGGGTGGGCATGGTCACCCAGGACGGGCATCTGTTCCACGAAACCATCGGTTCCAATCTGCGCCTGGCCAAGCCCTCAGCCACCGACGCTGAAATTTGGGATGTGCTGCACCGGGCGCGGCTGGAGGACTTTGCCAGGGCGCTGCCTGACGGTCTTGACACCGTGGTGGGGGAGCGTGGCTACCGGCTTTCCGGTGGCGAACGCCAGCGCTTGACCATTGCGCGGCTCCTGCTGGTCCAGCCCGCCGTCGTCATTTTGGACGAAGCCACGGCGGCCTTGGACTCCACGAATGAGGCCGCCGTTCAGGCGGCCTTGGGTGAGGCGCTTGAAGGTCGGACGGCCCTTGTCATTGCGCACAGGCTCTCCACCATCCGCTCCGCAGACCAGATATTGGTGCTGGAAGCTGGCCGGATTGTGGAACGCGGCACCCACGAGCAGCTTATTGGCCGCGGCGGCCGCTACGCTGAACTCCACGACACCCAGTTCTCCCAGGCTGTGGCTGCCGTTGCCGAGGCGGACAACACCTAGCCGTGGAGCCTGCCCGGCACCATCGACGAAGAGGGGCCCACGCCATGTCATTCACCGAAGCCGGAGCAGCGCTGCTTCCTGACCTGGTGGCTCTGCGCCGCCAGCTGCACGCCGACCCCGAAACAGGGCTTGACCTGCCCCGGACCCAAGCCCGTATTGTGGCCGCATTGGAGGGTTTGGGCCTGGAAATCACGTTGGGGAAGTCGACGACGTCGGTGGTGGCAGTGCTGCGTGGTTCCCAGCCCGGGCCCACGGTGCTGCTGCGCGGCGACATGGATGCGCTTCCCGTGGAGGAACTGACAGGGCTGGAGTACGCCTCAACGAACGGTGCCATGCACGCCTGCGGCCACGATCTTCACGTCGCCGGGCTGGTCGGAGCTGCGCGGCTGCTTGCTGCCCGGCGGGAGGAACTGGCCGGGGACGTCCTGTTCATGTTCCAGCCTGGGGAAGAAGGTCACGACGGTGCCCGCCGGATGCTGGCCGAGGGCCTGTTGGACACCACGGGCCGTAAGCCTGTGGCCGCTTACGCCGTCCATGTGCAGCCGGGGCCCAAGGGCGTCTTTTCAAGCAGGCCCGGTGCCATGCTGGCCGGCGCCAATTGGCTGGGCGTCACCGTCAACGGTCTCGGCGGGCACGCCTCACGGCCCCATGCTGCCATTGACCCGGTGCCAGCGCTGATGGAAATTGCCACAGCGCTGCAAACCATGGCCACTCGAAAATTCGACGCACTGGACCCGATCGTTCTCACCGTGACGATGCTCAAGGCGGGCGACGCCTTCAATGTCATCTCCGACAAGGCTGCGCTCGGTGCCACCGTCCGTACCCTGTCCAAGGCATCCACTGACAAATTGGCTGTGGAAACCAAACGACTGGCTGAGAACATTGCGCTGGCCCATGGTTGCACGGCGGATGTGGAGTTCTTTGTCGGGTGCCCCGTCACCCTCAATGATCCAAGCACGACGGCGGCCGCACTGGACGCTTTGCGCAGTCAGTTTGGCCCGGGCCGGGTTGTGCTGGCGGAGAACCCGGCCATGGCCTCGGAAGACTTCTCGGTGGTGCTCGAAGAGGTCCCCGGCTCATTTATTTTCCTGGCCTGCTCGCCGGACGGCTCGGACACGGAAGAATTCAACCATTCGCCGCGGGTGGTTTTTGACGACGGCGTCCTCGGTGACCAAGCGGCTGCCTTGGCCCAACTGGCCTTCAGTCACCTGGGTGCGACCGCTTGATCGCCTCTTTCCCGCAAGACCGCACCTTCCCCGCATGATCGCTGGTAGGAAGCAGCGATTGTGCAGGGAAGGTGCGGTCATCCGGGTTGGGTGCGGTTTTAGGGGTGTTGTGGGTATCTGGTGAGCAGCGGAAGTACGTATTCGGTCAATAGCGGAGCTAGATCGTCAAAGTCGATGCCCCGGTCCACGGCCATCCAGCGCAACTCTGCGATTTCAGCAGCCGGCAGCACCGAATCGGCGGCCCAGCTGCCAGGGGCCGTGAAAACCGTGGCTTCAATGTCGGTGTTTGACTCATTGGCTGCCGTTCCGGTCCAGACTCCCATGAGTTCGAGCTCGGAAGCAAGAACGTGCACGCCCACCTCTTCGGCCAGCTCGCGTGAACCGGCTTCAGCCGCACTTTCGCCCACTTCCGGTTTGCCGCCGGGATGCATGAACTTCGAAGTGCCGGACTTGCGAACCGTGAGCAGCCGCCCGGCAGGATCGTAAACACAAACAGCGGACACCCTGAGAACGTTTTTCACGTCTTCAATCCTAGTCTTTCCATGAACAGCGGCGTTGAACTCAGGCAGTGCGCGGGACGAACATGATGATGCTAACTCCGACCAAGCAGACCAGGGCGCCGGTGATGTCCCACCGGTCGGGGGTGAACTTGTCAAAGATCATGCCCCACAGCAGCGAGCCGGCGATGAAGACTCCTCCGTAGGCGGCCAGTACACGGCCAAAATTCGCATCAGACTGGAGTGCGGCGATGAACCCGTAGGTGCCTAGGGCAACAATGCCAAGGCCGGCCCACCACCAGGCTTTGTCCTCGCGCACCGCCTGCCACACCAGCCAGGCTCCACCGATTTCTGCAACTGCGGCCAGCACAAACAAGACCACGGTTTTTGTGATGTTCATGGCGCATTCTCCAGGGCACGCACCAGCAATTTGGGGTCCCGGCGTCGGCCATCGAGGGACAAGAACAGCAGCGCCAGCAGGATGGGGCCATAGGTCAGCAGCGCCGCCCAGCCAAGTGTTTCGCCCAGGATCCAGGAAACCACCACCAGCAGCACAGGTTCCACATAACCGAGCAGGCCAAAGAGCGAAAGCGGCAGCCACTTGCTGGCCAGCAAATACGTGGCCATGGACACCCCGCCCAGCACGCCGATGGCCGCCACACCCCACGTCCCTTCGGGGATTCCCGCGCCGCTGAGCATGCCTCCGTCGTCGGCACCCAGTCCGTGCGGGCCGGAAAGAATGAAGAACACGGCCGCGGGCAGCATTAACAGCAGCTCTGCGGAAAACGCGGCCAGGTTGTCGAAGTCGATCTTGCGGCGCAGCACAAAGTAAATGGGGTAGCCCAGGCACACCAGCAATGTGGGCCATTGCAATCCGCCGGCAGAGAAAGCCTCATGTGCCACGCCGAGAGCCGCAGCAGCCACGGCCAGTTTGCGCAGGTTGCTGAGCCTGTCCGCAAAGAACACGCGACCGGCCAGGACCATGGTCAGCGGCATGAGGAAGTAACCAAAGGAGACTGCCATGGCCATGTCGTTCAGTGGAGCCCATAGGAACAGCCACAGTTGGACTCCAACCAGCATGGTGGCCAGCGCCCCGAGCAAAATCAGGGTTGGACGACGTCGGACCCGTGTCACCAAGGCGCGCCACTCGGCACGCGCCGTGGCAAGAAATGGGAAGGCGACGCCCAGCATGGCCAGGGTCAGTACTATCCGCCAACCGAGTATTTCCTCCGCACCCCACCCGGGTAGCAAGCCGGCCAGCAGGAAGATGACGGCAAAGAGGACGGATGCCGTGATGGATGCCGCCACTCCGGATCCGGTGGTGCGAGTGCTCACCGAGTTCCCCACCATTCCCAGCTGCCGAGGGTCAGCTGCACTAAGAAGAGTTGACGCCGTGCCGCAACAACCGTTAGCGGCCATAAAAAAGTGCCCCCGCCGGGGATCGAACCCGGATTTGCCCTTTAGGAGAGGGCCGTCTTATCCATTGGACTACAGAGGCGCGTCACCCAGCCTAGCGGAACAGGCAGGCAAGCAAAAAACGGTGGCGAGGTGTCCTACTTACAAAACGGAGGGTGCCTTGCGCTTCCGGCCAATAAACAACGCCACTCCAATTCCTGCCAACGACAGGATCAAAAGGAACCAGCTGGCCATGACCAGTGCCGAGGCCAGGGAAACAGCGGACGATGAAAGCTTTTCCGCCCCGAGCATGTTGTCGATGGCCACATTGGCCGACAACTGGACGACGGCGAACAGCAAGGGAAGGATCCATAGCATCCATCGCACTGACTTCTTGGCCACATTGATGGCCACCATCGTCATGGCACTCAAGCCAAAGACCAGCGGGAACAGTGTCCCGGCCGTTTTGTGGACAAATTGCAGCTGCCCCATCGCGTCCGGATCCATGGCCGCGCGCAGCGCCTCAACGTGGGCCATGTCGAAGCCAAAAAACATGGAATCGGGCATGGACAATCCACCGGAGAGCCCTGTCATCTGGTTCAGCGTCAACAGGTGGAAGTACCAGAACAAGAACAAACTGGCCACGGAGCCGGCGATCAAGAGCAAGTTTGCGTTGCCCTGCGCCTTTTGCGGGGACCGCTGGGTGCTTGTATTGACTGCTGGGACGCTTGCCGGAGTGGCAGCCTGACCATGTTTTGCTGCACGTTGGGCGGGTGTTTTAGCCATGGAACCATTATCGCTCACATAGGCTGGTGCCATGGCAACAGAAACCAGCCCCGCGCCCAGTGACAGTGAATTGGCGGCGAAGCTGCTGCGAACGGCCGGCGCACTGGCCGTATCCATCCGCGCCAAAGGGCTCCAGGAATTACAGGCCGGACGCCAGATCAAGGCCAACGCCGCTGACTTCGCCACGACGGCCGACCATGCTGCCGAAAAGTTCTTGTACGAACAGTTGCGCCTGGCCCGCCCAGAGGATTCGATCCTGGGGGAGGAGGGTGCAGGTTTTGAGGGCAGCTCAGGGAGGGTATGGGTCGTGGACCCCGTCGACGGGACGTTCAACTTCGCCAGCGGCTCAACCTACTGGTGTTCCGCCCTGGCCCTTGTCACCGGAGTTTCCGGTGCTGATTTAAGGTCGACGGCGGAGAACTTCGCTCACGCTGAGGTGCTGCTCGGGGCCATCTATCAGCCAGAAGAAGAGAAGATGTGGATGGGGGGCTCCCAACATCAGGCCACGTGTAACGGCCAGCTGATCAGCGTGGACCCTCGGCAGCAGGTGGGGGAGCTTGCCGCCGGCTCCTATATTCACCCGGGCTGGTTGGCTGATCCCCGCGCCGCGGTGCCGTGGCAGCGGGCGGCCGTCCTGCCGGCCACCCTGCGCATGTTGGGCTCGGGATCCTGCGACTTGGCCCGGGTGGGACAGGGCGAACTGGGCGTGTGGTTCCAGCACAGTTGCCCGTCCTGGGACTGGCTCCCTGGAAAAGGCGTCGTGGAGGCGGCCGGCGGGGACACCGCCGTCGTGCCTGTCAATGGGCTCGAATGGTTTGTGGCCGGGTCCGCGGGGGCAGTGGCACAGCTGAAGGCGGCCCTTGAGCAAGTGGCTGCGCCTGTGTAAACGCCTGTTCGCGTTCTGATGTGAGAGAACATCGCCTCAGCGCGGCTTGGGGTGTGGAGAGTCTCCGACTATGGCTTTTGTGATCAGGTGGAACATGTTTTGGGTGGATCGGCCGTGCCACTCCACCCGTTGTACTGGCCAGAGCCTCGTATTCGTACAGCGTGGCGGGCGCCTGTGGCCAAAATGACTACTTGCTGTCCCATCAAGCCATTTGCATGGCCGTTCATTGCCATCAGATGCTTTTCTGGTGTGTCTCACAACTAACGATGGGTTGCAGTTGGCGCACCTTCATCGGGCATTAAGTCGGGCGGGGTATACGGGAATGTGTTGTCTGCGGAACCATGCGGTTTCGCAAACTTTCGATTTCGTCAACGCACACTTCGGTGAACGACCGGTTTGCGGGACTCTTAGAAATACCTATCTGAACAAACCCCTTGCGGGTCCTTGCGAGGATAGGACGGCGGGCGATCGCTGCCTGTTGCCCAGCTCGGAGCAACCGGTCACCTCCGCGTAGGCGCCGCCATTACCCGCGTTTGCGCACTGTCTCGATCCACACCCGCAGCGACCAGCGCCCGATCCAGGCGGTCGCTATGGACACTCAGCACCCCGAACAATAGGTGCTTGATCCCGACGTGATCGGAATGAAGCTCTCGCGCGGTGCGCTGCGCCGCCTTGAGGACCTCCAGAGACATGCGGGTGAACGGGAACTCTTCTGAGGTGTCCTCCGGATCAGGGGAGGCGAAACTCACTATCGCATCACGCATTTCGTCCGGCCAGACGCCCAGCGCCGTCTGCACCGTGTCCGGAAAAGCGTGCAAAAGCCCCAACAGTAGATGCTCAGGTCTGATGTACGAGTCATGCATCATTACCCTTGACTCTTCCTGCGCCATGACCACCGCCCGCCGGGCACCGTCGGTGTAGTTCTGAGACATCTTCGAACCGGTCATGCCCCAAAGCGTAGTCTTCGCGACGCGCCGACACCACGGGCGCACCTCCCCGGAGGAGGATGTCCTGTGACCCGGCCGCTAATCGAGCTGCGGCCGTATCAGGCGTTCCCGCTGACGGTTCCGCTACTGGGATGGGACGATCCTGTCTGAATTGCCGGTCTCGTGGGTTGCCTCCGCTTCTGCTGCAACAGCAAGCTCCCCGTCAGAAATGCTGAGCATCAACGAGCTCTCGCGCGTGGTGAAGAGATGTGTGACTATTTCTCGGTGGTTGACTTTCCAAATACTGGGCGGCACCTCTTTGTCCTCCCACGGCCTGCTCGGCGGGCCGTACAGATCGGTCAACATACCCGACACTGCGTGGTGGCCCAGGCGGGTCTCAGGGGCCCGCGCTTTGGGGAACGTGTATAGGTGGAAGTGAACGCTCATGAACCTGCCGTGAAACAAATTCCATGAAGCAAAGGAAATACCTGGCAGGTCAGTGAGGAGGGTATACGACGCCGTGGATGACGCGTCCGAGTCGTGGTCCAAGCGTTCTCCGGATTCGAAGAGGAGGTGCCTGAAGAGAGTCTCGCGTTCCTCATCGGTGCTCGGCCATGTTCCTTCCACCAGCTGCGCCACTAGGGCAGCAACTGTGGCTGGACCAGGAATCAGTTCGCTTTTCGGCTCTATGATCGCGGGCATATGGTGACACTACCGCCATGGCACGGCGAAAACACCCGCTCACCTCAATGACTCAAGAAAATGATGACTCGTGAGCGACGGGGTCTAGACCAAACAAGTGTGTTCAACTCTCACCGTCACGCGGCCACCAAGAGGATCCTGTCCCGCAGACCGTTCCCTTGTGGAATCCGACTAACAGTGACAGCACAAGCGTGATGCGCTGGCTGTGGGAGGCATTTCAAATCAGAGCAGCTGCTACAGTGCCAGAACCGTCCTCAACAGGTTTTCATTTTTCGTTCCCGAAATGGACAGGACTAGCTATGGATTCTCAGCAACGAAAGCCCATCAAGTGGTGGCCGTTTGGGCTTCTTCTGCTTGCCTTCGGAGCTGCAAACGTAGTCCTGATACTGGTTGAGGCACCCACTTGGGCAAGGCTAATTCCAGTCTGGATCCTGTTGGCCGTTTTGGTAATTGTCCTGGCACTACTTGTCATTCGACGAAGTCGCAATCACCGAGACTCGGCCCGCTAAAACCTGTACCCACGTGCGGTGGGAATCGGTCGCCAAGACAGGGATTTCAACGCGGACACAGGTTCAGCCCATCGACTAACCACGTTCCCACTGAGGGTTCCAGTTGCGGACTATCGATGCTAACCCGTGGCTTGCAGTCAGCATGTCGCTACGGACTTGCTATTGACGAACTCGAAACCCCAAAACTGAACGACTGCGGCCGCTTGCTTCGCTATCCCATGGACCACGCGTGGACAGGACCACGAGAGCCAGCCCGAGCAGGACAAACCAGATGTACCCCCACGAGCCCGACGTCACGATTCGGGCAATTCCCGCCATGGCAACAAAACTACCGAGGGAAAAGAGAAAGCGTGTCATTTTCCAGCTGAACATTCCGTGGTTGGATCGCATCCGACAACACTACGCGAGCAGAACATACAACGCAGTCCACCACCCAATTACAGACTGCCTCGGTTTGGTGTGACTCGCTGTCCCGCTCAAGGTTCCAGTTATGGAACGAACACCCATCGGACTTGTCATGTACCAGAATCACTGGCGCCTTTGCCTCGTTCTCGCCAGTAATCGTCGCGCTGGCTGCGAACAACTCGTACCAGCAGCAAGACACCGATAACGACCGCCAGGCCTTGAAAACCAACCGCCACCCATGACCAAGGCTCTACGCCGTTAAGAAATACCTTTAGCGCAAGGCTTATCACCATTAACCCGACAACGATGAAACTCAATATTGCTATGGTGCGTTTCTTTGGAACATGCGTCATGCCTCACTGTAACCCTCGGCCGTCCCACTGAACGTTCCGCCTACGGTCTGGTGGATATCGCGGTGAGAAGAACGGTGGCGGCTACTGTGGGAGCATGAGCGACTACCGGCGCCCCACGCTCCCGACAGAGATCTACCGTGATGACCAGGGCCATCCCATCGACTACGGCAATCGGTGGAACGAAGGGCCACAGCCTGACGACGCCTATTCCAGTGTCAGCAATCTGCAGCGTTTCACCCCTCTCCACGCGGTCGCCGACGCCCTCATCGACTGGCTACAGAGCACCTTCGAGGTAATCGTTGAGCAAGACCCGGTAGTCGCGATCGATCTTCTCCACATGCCAAACGATGTTGTTCGAGCGGTACGGGTCGTGCCGCGCGATCGCACAGCAGCACCGTTAACATTTGTCCTCACGAAGTTCCCCGGCGTTTACCTTCACGCAGGCGCACTCCACGACTTCCACTTCCCCGTGTGTGGGTGCGATGCCTGTGATGACAATGTCGAGAATCTGACCGAAGACCTTGAATGGACCGTGCGCACCGTCGTCTCGGGTGGTTATTTCGAGCGATTCGATCCCTGGCCGGGACGCTGGATCGAATATCAGCTCAATGAGTCTGGGGTCGGTGGGCGATCAGGACGCAGCCGCACCAACGAACTGCCCGACGAACGCGTGAAGCTAGCACGAACCGGACTGCCCCCTGATGGGCAGTGGCTACCGTGGCAAGAGCTTGCACCGGAGAGCACCGACACTGTCGACTAAATTCTGGAGCTCACTTTCCCAGTGGAGGGTTCCGCTTGCGGGCGGGGATATGCTCAGGACAACGTTGCCTCATTTAGGTCTCCAGGTCCTCGTCGGGGTTCCGCTTACGGGCACCTATCGCCGATGAATCAGGACGCTGTGAGTCTGTCCTGCGGATTTGAACAGCAAAGCCTCGCCCCTTAGCCAGTTGCCGCTCGGATGGAGCAAAAATGGTCTTGGGCTGTCTCATAACCTAAGTGCGGCCTCGCCACCCATGCCTTGCAAGACAGTTCAAAGGCCGGGTAATCGGCACCACGAGATTGCAGAACGACGCCAAGTGATGATGACTGCAATTCCAGTTCGAGGCGGCTTTGTCGCACATCTCGGTGGTGGTGGCGGGGCTGGAGGTCATTGTCAGCGGGGCGAACTACACTGGATGCCACCATGGATATGTTGTTTGACCCTTACCCCCAGAAGCCCAAAACCACGCACAGCCCCGGCGCCGGATTGCCGCAGTGGCAGCCCTTCGACGCCGAGGATCCGGGAGCAGATGCGCCCGAATTTGGTGCAGGTGCGTCCAGCCCTGGCCATCCGGGGCACGACGGCGTCCCGGACTTTGCGGGCGGATCAGGCTCCTTCGGTGGTACCGCATCGATCGCCTCCGCAAGGCGTTGGCCAGATCCTGCCGAGTTGCTTGAAGGCATGAACCCGCAGCAGGAAGCCGCCGTGGTTCACTCCGGCGGGCCGCTGCTGATTGTGGCAGGTGCCGGCTCGGGCAAGACCCGGGTGCTGAGCCACCGGATCGCCTACCTGCTGGCCACCGGGCAGGCCCACCCCGGCCAAATTCTGGCCATCACGTTCACGAACAAGGCCGCCGCTGAAATGCGCGAACGCATCGAGGCCTTGATTGGCGACGCAGCCAAAAGCATGTGGATTTCCACCTTCCACTCCTCATGCGTGCGGATTCTGCGCCGCGAGGCAAAGACCATCGGGCTGAACTCGAATTTCTCCATCTACGATTCGGCCGACTCGCTGCGGCTCATCACGCTGGTGTCCAAGGGCCTGGACTTGGATCCTAAGAAGTTCGCGCCCAAGGCGATCATGCACAAGATCTCGGCGTTGAAGAATGAGCTCATCGATGAAGATGAGAACTCCATGAACACGAACTTCAACGAACCCTTCGCCGCTGCCGTGGCCGAGGTATACAAGGGTTACACGCAGCGCCTGCGCCAGGCCAACGCCATGGACTTTGATGACCTCATCGCCCAAACCGTGTACATGTTCCGGGCGTTCCCGGGCGTTGCCGACTACTACCGGCGCCGCTTCCGCCACGTGTTGGTGGACGAGTACCAGGACACCAACCACGCCCAATACGCGCTGGTGAAGGAAATTGTCGGGACAGACGACGGCGGGATGGGGGTTCCTGCGGAGCTGACGGTGGTGGGCGACTCCGACCAGTCCATCTACGCATTCCGCGGCGCTGACATCCGCAACATTGTCGAATTTGAGCAGGACTATCCCAACGCTGACACGATCAAGCTGGAGCAGAACTACCGCTCCACGCAAAACATCCTCAGCGCCGCCAACGCCGTGATCTCCCGCAACCCCAACCGCCGGGAAAAGCGGCTATGGACAGCCGAAGGTGACGGCGAAAAGATCATTGGCTACGTGGCCGAGTCGGAGCACGACGAGGCCAGATTCATTGCCAAGGAAATCGACCGGCTTCAGGACGAGACGGACGTCCGGCCGGGAGATGTGGCCATTTTCTACCGTACCAACGCCCAATCCCGCGCCATAGAAGACATCCTGGTCCGCGTGGGTCTGCCCTACCGCGTGGTGGGCGGCACCCGTTTCTACGAGCGCAAGGAAATCAAGGATGCACTCGCCTACCTGCGTGCGCTGGTCAACCCGGACGACGACGTCAACCTCCGCAGGATCCTCAATGAACCTAAGCGCGGGATTGGCGACCGCGCCGAGGGGGCTGTAGCGGCGTTGGCTGAGCGGGAACGTATTTCCTTCTCCGCAGCATTGGCCCGTGCTGAAGAAGCTCCCGGCATTGCCTCCCGATCCCTGAACGCCGTGAACACGTTCGCGAAAATGATGGCGGACTTGGGCGAGGTGGCAGCAACTGCCAGCCCCGCAACGGCGTTGGAAGCCGTGCTGGAGCAGACCGGCTACCTTGCCGCTTTGCGCAACAGTACCGATCCGCAGGATGAGTCGCGCGTGGAAAACCTTGCTGAACTTCTCGCCGTCGTGCGTGAATTTGGGCAGGAAAATCCGGAAGGGACGCTGGGGGAGTTCCTCGAGCAGGTCTCGTTGGTGGCGGACGCGGACCAGATCCCCGACGCCCCGGGCGGATCCGAAGCGGAGGCTGCCGCCGCCGTGGCCGAGGCCAAGCGGCTGGGCGTGGTGACGTTGATGACGCTGCACACGGCCAAGGGTCTGGAATTTCCCGTCGTGTTCCTTACCGGCATGGAACACGGATTGTTCCCGCATTCGCGCTCGGCCACGGACCCGAAGGAGTTGGCGGAGGAGCGACGTCTGGCGTACGTGGGGCTGACCCGTGCCCGGCAGCGGCTGTACCTGACACGTTCGGAAGTGCGCAGCCTGTGGGGCCAGAGCCAATACAACCCGGCCAGCCAGTTCATTGAGGAGGTGCCGGCGGAGCTTATTGAGTGGAAGCGTGAAGGCACCGCGCGGACGGCTCCGGTGGCCGGAAACTTCGGATCCAGCCGTTATTCCGGATCCTCGTGGGGCGCCGGCACCTCCGTGGGTGGACGCGATTCCGGTGTGCTGCCGCCCAGCATTTCGGCCCGGACAGCCGCCGGCCGCGTGCAGCCGCAAAAGGAAGTGGTGTCAGTCAGTGTGGGGGACAAGGTCAACCACACGGCGTTTGGCAACGGCACCGTGCTGGAAATCCAAGGCGTTGGCGACAAAACCGTGGCCAAGGTGCGCTTCGAAATTGGTGAAAAGCGCCTGCTCCTGAGGTACGCGCCATTGACGAAGGAAGAGTAGCGGCGTCCACGAGAGTTGTGGACGTCGCTACCCCGGGTTGATGTTCACCGGGCGGTGTTCACAGGACGTCGAGTGCTCACGCCCAGGCCCATGTTTGCAGCACGGAAGAGCATAGGGCGTCGCGGTCGGCTTCTGAGACCGTCGTACTGAACGAGAACGTCATGATGTACGTCTGTTTGTCATGGGTGACATAGAACTGGTCGACCTGATATTGACCGGTGTCATGCGGAAAAATTGCTGAAAGGTGGGCAGACTCCGATCCAGCAATCGTCGTCCGATCACGGGTCGTTACGTCGGTGGTTCCGGCGTCCCGGAGCTCTTTGACTCCTTGCGTCTCCACGCGCTCCGGGGTGACCTCCCCCGCTGGTGACAGCAAAACGTTGACGTTGTCAGCGAACCCATCGGTGTCGGTCATATCGGCCACGAAGGTGTCGATACCCTGCTGGGCCTCGGCGTCCTTGGGCTCAGCCCATCCGGTGGGTGCAATGAAAGTGTAGCCGCTGCCCTTGACCGATTTCCCTGTTGCGGCCGCAACATCCGGCGCGGATGCCTGTGTAGCGACAGGAGCGGACTGCGCAAGCCATAGCCAACGGCGCATGCCGGCGGCCCTACGAGGAGATGGCCATGAGGCTGATCGGCCCTAAGCTCTTGGCCTGTGACCTTGTCAGCGACCAAGTCCACGATCAGAATAGTCAGCATGACTAGTCAATTCGCGGCTCTGGCCATCGACTGTGCAAACCCGGGGCTCCTGAGTAACTTCTGGTGTGAAGTGCTCGGCTGGGTCGTCATCGACAGCGACGAAACGGACTTCTCCATCGGATCGCCGGATGGTTCGGGTCTGACCATTGATCTCATTGCGGTTCCCGAGCCAAAAACAGTGAAGAACCGGCTCCATATCGACTTGCGTGCAGATGGTTGCACCACTGCCGAGGAACTGGACAGGGTGATGGCTCTGGGCGCACAACGTGTAGACGTCGGTCAGACTCCCGATGTGAGCTGGGTTGTCCTCGCGGATCCCGAAGGCAACGAGTTCTGCCTGCTGTCCCGGCCGGTGCAAGAAGTCGCAGGCTAAAAACCGCAACAATGGCTACGCTCGTTGGGCCGTTGGAGCCTGATACGGCAAGCTTGTTCCATGGTCTTTCCCCTTCATCCTGCCTCGGCCAAGCGTGCGGCGGCAGGAATCATAATGGCGGCAGCAGCTGGCGTAGCACTCTCCGGCTGCATCACGGTGCCCACCGGCCCGGCACAGCCCACCGCCACACAGGGAGCCACCGCTCCGCTGAGCTATGTGGACCGGCTCAAGGCCACCAGTGTTGTGCAGCCAACCGAAGACGCCGGCGTCCAGGAACTGCCGCAGTTCGTCACCGATTCACGCAACATTGCCTGCGTTTTCACGTCCTCCCGGGCAGGGAACCTCAACCAGCCGTGGGAACCGAACAACTTTGCCGACGGTGCCAATGCCGCCGCGCCCAGCATCCCTGTGGTGAACTGCCAAATGGTGAGCTACCCGCAGCCGTTGGACGCAGATCAAGGCGATAACTGCTCCGGGACCAACGTGGGTTATTTGGGAGGGGTGGCCACGCTCTTCCCCGACAAGGCCTCGTATGGCGGATGCCGCGCTGGAGTCACTGCCGTAGAGGCGGCCTTTGGGACCGGCGGAAACGTCAACCAGGTGATGGCCAGTATTCCCGTCCTCGCTCCAGGGCAGGCCATGGAGGCTCACGGCTACCGCTGCGCACCAATGGACGACGGCGTTGCCTGCGCCAACCTGGCCAGCGGCACCGGCTTCTTCATCGCCGCAGAAACGTACAAAATTCTTGGCGCGGACAAGTCGGTCCAGCCTCAAAAGTAAGGCTGCGAACCTTACGAGGGCACTGCCGGCATTCCGGCGATCTCATCCCAGGCGGCTGCGAAGCAGAGAGGTGCCGTTGCCGACAAGCTGGTCCACGGCTGCTGCGCGTCCGCTCATCGCGCTCATCAAAGCACCAGCGGGCCCTTTGACACTCCTGCCGTGACCGAAGCCCCATTCTGCATCAGTGGCTTCCAAACGAAGTTCAGCAAGAAGTGCTGCGGATACGGCATGCCTACCTCCAGTGATGTCATCGAGTACCGGCCGTGCTGCCGCGGGGCTGATCGGAGTGTCGATGCCAAGCGGGCCGCGAATGTCCAGTGCATGGATGGTCAAGTGACTCAGCGGAGCGAGGGGGCCTGCGCCGGGAACATTGAATGCTTTAGCTTTCGTGGCAGCCAATACGTGCAGCAGTTCGTTCGGTGTCCGGCCATCGTTCACCGCCCACTGGAGCGCAAGCCGATCAAAATTGAATCGGGCGGCAACCATGCGGCCCAGCAACGCTGCGACCCCGAGTTCGAAAGGCATCAGCAGGTGGGCCACAACATCACGCACAGCCCACCCGGGGCGCAGGCTGGGCTGAGCCCACTGGAGTTCGCTCAGTTGGGACACGTCCTGCACGAAAATATCGCGTTCCTGTTCATAGAGAACAGCAAAGTCTTCAGTCATGACAGCTCCAGTATCCCTCGTTGGCTTCTGCCGGGCGGGTTGGCGCCACGTGGTCAATATTTTATCGACATCGGGCACTATGCGCACCCGCAGGCATTCGCCTGCCATCATGGCCCACGCCCCAGGTGGCCTCCCCGCGCAAGGAGGCTCCGCCGTCGTGCGCCCAAAGTGGGACATTCTGCGACGAATAACCCGAAAATACTGTGGTGCATTGGGCAAATATGTGCTTTAGCGCTGAGCAGGTAATGTGTTGAAGGGGTCAAGACCCCTTCACATCACTACTTCGACGTAGAAGGACACAAACCCGTGGACCTGTTTGAATACCAGGCGCGCGACATGTTTGAGGCTCACGGCGTTCCCGTGTTGGCTGGCATCGTGGCGCACACCCCTGAAGAAGCAAAGGCAGCAGCCGAGAAGATTGGCGGCGTAACCGTCGTCAAGGCACAGGTAAAGGTCGGTGGCCGCGGCAAGGCCGGCGGCGTAAAGGTGGCAAAAACCGCCGATGAAGCGTTTGAGCACGCTTCCGCCATTCTCGGCATGGACATCAAGGGCCACACCGTTAACACGGTTATGATCGCCCAGGGTGCAGACATTGCCGAGGAGTTCTACTTCTCCGTGCTGCTGGACCGCGCAAACCGCAACTACCTGGCCATGTGCTCGGTGGAAGGCGGCGTGGAGATCGAAGTCCTGGCCGTTGAACGCCCCGAGGCGCTGGCACGCGTTGCCGTTGATCCCGGCGTAGGCATCGATCAGGCCAAGGCTGATGAGATCGTCGCGGCAGCAGGCTTCAACGCCGAGCTGGCCCCGAAGGTGGCAGCTGCCATTCTCAAACTGTGGGACGTCTTCAAGAAGGAAGATGCCACCCTCGTTGAGGTGAACCCGCTGGTTCGCACCGGCGCCGGCGACATTGTTGCCCTGGACGGCAAGGTCTCCATTGATGAGAACGCCGAATTCCGGAACCCCCACCACGCCGAGCTCGAGGACGCAGCTTCAGCTGATCCGCTGGAGGCCAAGGCCAAGGCTGCAGACCTGAACTACGTCAAGCTCGACGGCGAAGTGGGAGTCATCGGCAACGGTGCAGGCCTTGTTATGTCAACACTGGACGTTGTTGCCTACGCCGGTGAAAAGCACGGCGGCGTCAAGCCCGCCAACTTCCTGGATATTGGTGGTGGAGCATCGGCAGAGGTCATGGCCGCAGGCCTTGACGTCATCCTCAACGACCCCCAGGTCAAGAGCGTATTCGTGAACGTCTTCGGCGGCATCACCGCCTGTGACGCCGTTGCCAAGGGCATTGTCGGCGCACTGGACGAGCTCGGCTCAGCTGCCAACAAGCCGCTGGTTGTGCGCCTGGACGGCAACAACGTTGAAGAAGGCCGTCGCATCCTCAACGCCGCCAACCACCCGTTGGTTACCCTGGCCGCCACGATGGACGAGGGCGCCGACAAGGCTGCCGAGCTCGCCCACGCTTCGAAGTAGAGGTTCAAAACTATGTCTATCTTCTTGAACAAAGATTCAAAGGTCATTGTCCAGGGCATCACCGGCGGCGAAGGCACCAAGCACACCGCCCTGATGCTCAAGGCCGGCACCCAGGTTGTTGGCGGCGTGAACGCACGCAAGGCCGGCACCAAGGTCACCCACGGTGACGTTGTCCTCCCCGTTTTCGGCACGGTCAAGGAAGCTGTTGCCGAGACCGGCGCAGACGTCTCCATCGTGTTCGTCCCCCCGGCATTCACCAAAGATGCCGTGGTTGAGGCCATTGAAGCTGGCGTTCCGCTGGTTGTTGTCATCACCGAAGGCGTGCCGGTTCAGGACTCCGCTGAGTTCTGGGCACTGGCACAGTCCAAGGTCGACGCCGACGGCAAGCAGGTCACCCGCATCATCGGGCCGAACTGCCCCGGCATCATCACCCCCGGCGAAGCACTGGTTGGCATCACGCCGAACAACATCACCCAGAAGGGTCCCATCGGCCTCGTCTCCAAGTCAGGCACCCTGACCTACCAGATGATGTACGAACTGCGCGACCTGGGCTTCTCCTCGGCAATCGGCATCGGTGGCGACCCCGTCATCGGCACCACGCACATCGACGCCCTGGCTGCGTTCGAAGCTGACCCGGAGACCAAGGCCATCGTCATGATCGGTGAAATTGGGGGCGACGCTGAAGAGCGCGCAGCCGAGTACATCAAGGCCCACGTCACGAAGCCCGTTGTTGGCTACGTTGCCGGCTTCACCGCTCCCGAGGGCAAGACCATGGGCCACGCAGGCGCCATCGTCTCAGGCTCCGCGGGCACGGCCCAGGCCAAGAAGGAAGCCCTCGAGGCTGCCGGTGTCAAGGTTGGCAAGACGCCTTCCGAGACCGCAACGCTGCTGCGCGAAGTTTACGCCGCACTGTAATTCTTCTGCACCGCAAAAGGCGCGGCTGCTCCCCTGAAAAGGTGGGGCGGCCGCGCTTTTTGCGTTTCATACGGCGTGCACGAGGCGGCGCGCGTCGGGTGGGCCGCTAGGCTGTGGGAGTGAACACACCGCTTGCACCCCACGCCCGGGACATCGAAATCGAGCACCTGCCACATTTTGATGCGCTGGTGGCCGGCGGCGCCACCTCCATGCATCACTGGCATTTCCAATCCGTGGACCTGCGCGGGCGGTCAGCCGAGTTGGTGCAGCTGCACGTCGCAGGTGCCATCTTCATGGGTTGCACCTTCGATCCGGGCGTTGAAGCTTTGCTGCGGGGCCGCGGCGCCCTCATCTTCCCGGCACTGCCGCACATCCCCTTCAACGCGTATCGGGGGGACCTCTATAGCGGAGCTGAGCTATTTGCCGGCATCGATGACAGCGAATACGAACACGTGCCGGATGCCTGCATCTACCAGTGGAGCATGCAGGCCGGGCACAATCCGGCACTCCACTCCACTTTGGCCATCGCCATGCACGACCACGCCATTTCCGACGCCCTCGATGACTTCCTCTCCCAGCTGTCCACACCGGTTGTCGGAGTCATGGGTGGCCACGCAGCACAGCGGGGGACTGCACAGTACACTCAGGCCGCCGAGTTGGGCCGTGCCCTGAGCCGTGCCGGATTCATGGTGGCGACCGGTGGCGGTCCGGGCGCCATGGAGGCTGCCAACCTCGGTGCCTACCTGTCCACGTACGACGCCGGAGCCCTGGAAAGTGCGTTGGGCACCTTGGCTGCCGTCCCCGGCTTCCGCCCCTCGGTCACCGAGTGGGCCAGGGCAGCCTTCACAGTGGCGCGAGCGTATCCCGATGGGGCAGACACCTTGGGCATTCCCACCTGGTTCTACGGGCATGAGCCGCCGAATATCTTTGCCACGAAAATTGCCAAGTTCTTTACCAACGCCTTGCGGGAGGCGATTCTGCTGGACCGCTCACGTGGCGGGACTGTTTTTCTAGCCGGGGCCGCAGGAACTGTGCAGGAGATCTTTCAGGACGCCTGCGAGAACTATTATGCAGCCGAGGGAGCTCTTGCTCCGATGGTGCTGGTGGGGCGCCATTACTGGGAAGTTGAAGTGCCAGTGCTGCCACTGCTGACAACACTGGCTCAGGGGCGACCC
This sequence comes from Arthrobacter sp. E3, assembly GCF_017353415.1. Lineage (GTDB taxonomy): Bacteria > Actinomycetota > Actinomycetes > Actinomycetales > Micrococcaceae > Specibacter. Next base: position 17,722 of record NZ_JAFMPX010000031.1, on the reverse strand, counting down.
ATGGCCGATTTTGTCCATGTAGTGGATTCGGTGGATGAGGCCTGCCAGATACTGGCCCGCGGCCACAGCTGAGCGCAGTTACCCAACCACGGTTATCCAACCATTTTTATCCGACGACGGTACCGAACAGCAGGCCAAGCAAGTACGTTGCAGCGGCCGCACCCATGCCGATGCCCAATTGCCGCACTCCTCGCCAGAACGGTGAGGCGCCGGAGAGCAGGCCCACCACGCCACCGGTGCCTAGCAGTGCCAACCCGACTAGGACACAGGCCAGGACCAGCGCACCTACACCCGTCATGCCGAAAAGGAACGGCAGGATCGGGATAATGGCGCCCGAGGAAAAGAAGCAAAAGCTGGACAATGCCGCGCCCCATGCGGTGCCCAGGGTTTCATGGTCGTCGACGGGCTGGGATTCTTCAGGGGGTACTGACAAGCTCGGGTCGCAGTCGCAGCTGAACTTGCCCAATCGCTCGGCAGCACGGTGCTCTGCCACTTCGCGGGTCATGCCGCGCGCCAAGTACACCAACACGAGCTCATTGTTTTCAAGGTCAAGCGAGGGAGCCGCGGACAACGTCACCTGGGTTGGCTGCGAGGCGTCAAGCAGTTCACGTTGCGAGCGGACGGAAACAAATTCTCCGGCCCCCATGGAGAGTGCGCCTGCGAGCAGTCCGGCAATGCCGGCAAAGAGCACCACGGTGCTCCCCACACCGGTGGCGGCCATGCCCATGACGAGCGAAAGGTTGCTGACAAGGCCATCATTGGCCCCAAATACCGCAGCACGGAAAGATCCGGAAAGCCTGTTGCGCCCTCTGGCGGAGAGGCCTCGAATGACTTCCTCGTGAATTGATTCATCGGCGGCCATGGCGAGAGTGGCATCAGCATCAGTTGCGTAGGGCGACCGGGACTCCGAGCGCTGGGCCAGGGCAAGTACAAATACGGAGCCAAAGCGGCGGGCCAGCAAACCCAAAACCTGGTTGCGCATGGAAGGGCGCACGGGGGGCGTGGCATGCGGCCCCAACAGCGCCAACCAGTGCTGTTCATGGCGTCCTTCGGCCGCGGCCAAAGCCATCAGGATGGCGTGTTCCTCACCGTCGCGGCGTTTCGCCAAATCGCGGTAGACAGAAGCCTCAGCGCGCTCATCGGCTAAATATTGGCGCCAGCGCTTGATCTGCCCGGGCGTGGGCGTGCTTTCAGTCATGACGACAAACTCCTCAAGTCAGCCATCACTGTAGCGCTTTCTGGCCGTGACTTTCGGCCGGGAAACCTTGTACGGAATTTTCGGGAAGCCGCAAACCCGGCCAAGGCCTTCTCAGCCAGGTTGTGTTGCAGCCCAGCGGTCGCTGCACGCTGCCACAATGGCAATGGCCTCTTCAACACCGCCCCACCCCAGGACTTTGGTTTGCGTATCGGTTTGGAAGTCCTTGTAGTGGTTGAAATGGTGCTCGATCTGCTGCCGCAACCGGTTGCCGACGTCCTCCAACGAGCTGATGTTGTTTCCTGTGTCGCGGTCGTCGGCCGGTACAGTGACGATTTTGTAGTCCATGTCCTCACCGTCGCGGAAGTTCAGTATTCCGAGGATGCGGGTGTGCACCACTAAACCCGTGGGCAGAGGCGCCCGGGTGATGCACAGGATGTCGAGTTCATCGCCGTCTTCATCCAGCGTCTGCGGGATGAAACCGTAGTTGACAGGCTTGGCGAAGATCCCTGGATCCACCCGGTCCAGATGGAACAGGCCGGTGGTGCGGTCCCATTCAATCTTGTGGCTGGAACCCTGGGGGATATCGATCACCCCGGTGACAAGCCCTTTGCGGAAATCGCCACAGGTTAGAAGTCTGTTGTATTCAGGCATGGAATGTCTCCGATCCGTGAATGGGCCCCTCTTCTGCAGCTAACCACAGGAGCCGCACCCTGACAAGGCTGTGGTTTACCGTCCAGTCTGGTCAGTGCGAAGCCAGCCGGAAACCGAGTCGGCGTCCGGACCGCTCGCCTGTTTGTGCCACGGTCACTACGAGCGTATTGATTTCGCGGATCCACTGGGCTGGGCGAACGGCCTGCGACAGCGCCGCTACCAGCTCGGCGGGCTCCCCGGACCAGGACTGCTGGTGCCCGAAAGGGCTTGCGAACGTGACCGTACCCAGGTTGACGTCCACAGCGGGCAGCACGGGGATGCCGGCTGGGCGTGGCCTGGTGGTGGGCCGGACGTGATGGGAAGGGCTAGCTGAAAGAAGTGCCATGACCATACCTTTGGGGAGTGCTCTTGCCCGCGCCGGTTGGCAGTGGGCCGCTTCGTCATCCGAGCCACCCTGTGAACATGGGGTTGGCGTGCGACCAGTCGGAGCTTGACATCGCATCTCTTGAAGCTGCCTCCAGACTACCGGGATGCGGTGCCGCTGGGGCGGGCTACGTCATAAATGACGGAGCCTGGATTCAAGGAGTTTTGTGTGGCGACGGAATGCGTCGGGATCTAGCGTGGCGACAGCTAAGCGGGGTAGCCTCAAAATTGCGTGGGTTGAAGACGTGGCGAAGAATTCTCTAGGTATTGTTCAGCGTCCAGGCCTTGTCCCTCGTAAAGGCCGGGGCCACCTCACATATGGCCCGGCAAAGAGCAGCACTGTGGAAAAGGAGCCCGTGATGGGTGAACTGCAGATCAGGGCCGTACGAGCCCTGCAAATTCTTGACTCAAGAGGATTTCCGACGTTGCAGGTGCAGCTTGAGGATGAGGCAGGCAGTGTTTTTGAAGCCTCAGCCCCGGCCGGGGCGTCCACAGGAGCTCACGAGGCTGTAGAACTGCGCGACGGCGGCGCAGCATGGTTCGGTCGCGGGGCTGGGCAGGCGATCTCGGCTGTGAAGGGGGAGATGTCAGCATTGCTGCTTTCGCGCCCTTGGGCGTCCTTGGCGGAGCTGGACGCGGCTCTGTGCGAGCTGGATGGAACGGAGAACAAATCCAGGTTGGGAGCGAACTCGATCGTTGCCGTATCAATGGCTGCGGCCCGGGCCTTTGCCGCCAGTTCCGGAAAGCCCTTGCACGCCTGGCTCGCCGATTTGGCCGGCACTGAGCAGAGGCTGCCCGTGCCGCACTTCAACGTGCTCAACGGTGGAGCGCACGCTGCCAACGAACTCGCCTTTCAGGAATTCATGATCGCCCCGATCGGAGCCGGATCCTATCCGGAGGCACTGGAATGGGGTGCAGATGTCTACCATGCATTGGCTGGCGTGTTGCGGGGCCGGGGGCTGGCCACCGGCCTTGGCGACGAAGGTGGGTATGCGCCGGAGATCTCCAGTCCGGAGGAAGCGCTGGACCTGATCCTTGCCGCCATCGATGCTTCCGGCCATGTACCAGGGGAAGCGGGCATCATGATCGCACTGGACCCGGCAGCCAACTCTTTCTTTGCTGACGGCGCCTACCGTTTCAACGAGCGTGTTCTGACGCCGGAACAAATGACCACCTACTACGGGACTCTCCTAGACGACTATCCGATCCGCAGTTTGGAGGATCCGTTGGCTGAAGACGATGCGCAGTCCTGGCCCGGACTTGTCAGCAGACTTGGCGGGCGGGCGCAGATTGTCGGTGACGACCTCTTCGTCACACAAGCTGCCCGCGTTCGCTCGGGCATTGCGGACGGGTCGGCGACTGCGGTGCTGATCAAGCCGAACCAGGTGGGCACGGTCACCGAAACCCTCGAGACGATGGCCGTTGCAGCAGCGGGCGGATTCACCGCCATGGTCTCGCACCGCTCAGGGGAAACCCTTGACAGTTTCGTTGCCGACCTGACGGTGGGCTCCGGATGCGGCCAACTCAAGGCCGGGGCTCCGGCCCGTGGCGAAAGGCTCGCCAAGTACAACAGATTGCTGGAAATTGCCGATGCAAACCCGTCATTGCCGTTTGGCCTCGCTACCGGGGCCGGGCACCGCTGACCGAAGAACCTGACAGTGGCCCACGCCGCTGTCAGGTTAGCGGGGTTCCGGCCGCCGCTCCCGCTGCAGGACGCAGCAGTCCGGAAGCGGCGATCGATGCGACCATCCACACTGCTGCATAGGTGAAGGCGACTACCGGGGAAAAGACGGCCCACAGGATGCCGGCCGTCAACGTGGCCCCGAGGTCACCGAAAGACTGCACCAATCCCAGCAAACCGTAACCGTTGCCACGCAACCTGTCCGGCAGGGCCAGTGCAACAGCCGTCGATTCAGCGGTTTCGGCGCACCCAATGCCAATCCCTGCCAGCAGAAACCCGAAAAGCACCAATCCCCATGAGGACGTGCCGAACCCGAACAGCAGGTAGGCGCCCACATATACAGCACCTCCAGCGGCAAACACGGGGCGTGCACCGGCCTTGTCCACCAGCTGGCCGGCCAGAAGCGATGTCAGCGAGGCTGCAGCGTTGTGGGCAGCGTAGAAGAAGATGGCCAGCGAGGCAGCCGCCGTCGCACTTCTGCCACCGCTGGCGAGCAGGTCGGTGGCCCGCAAAATCAGAAGTGTTGTGGCCAGGTTTCCGAGCTCAAAAAACGCAACTGGAGCCAAGGCCCGTGCAACACCGCTGCGGCGCAGCTCCCCGAGGTTGAAACTGAGGCGGCTTCTGTTGGCAGGAGCCGCCAGAACGGTTCGAGCTTGGCGAGCCGCTACGGTGATGGCCACGGCAGCAAGAGCTCCGGGGATGAAGGAGAGCATGATTGCCTGGCGGATGCCGAGCACACCAACCAACAATCCTGCCAGCAGCGGGCCGGCGATGGCCCCTGCATTGTCTCCGGCCCGTTCGATGCCGGCTGCTCTGCCATAGGCGGTGCGCGGGGCCAAAGAGACCAGCAGCGTGTCCCGGGCGGGGGAGCGAACTCCACGGGAAGCCCAGGCAAGTGCACGCAGCGCGGCAACCTGCCACACCATCGTGCAAAGACCAATTGCCGCGGTGGCCACGGCTGTCAGCAGGTACCCGGCCGAGGCCACCTTGGCCCGGCGCGAGGGCTCGTTGGACAAAGGCCCGCCGGCCAGCTTGCTCAAACCAAGCAGTGCGTCGGACACGCCTTCGATGGCGCCCAGGGCGGCCGGTCCGGCATGGAGCGTGGACGTCAGGAACGAAGGAAGCAGCGATGTTACAAGTTCGTGCCCGGAATCGCTGAGAAATGACGTACCGCCAATCGCAAGGATGCCTTTGTTGAGCCACTTCTGTGGGGCGGGCGGTGGCTCGGTCTGTTCCTCACCTTGGCCGGCTGCCCCGTGACCATGCCCACCGGGTGGGGTTTGCCCGCGCTGATCCTTATCCATTGTCGGTGTTCCTTCCCGGCTGCGCCGTGAATACTACTTGCCATGATCCGCGCCGGTGCCCCGGCAGACAAGACGCCGATCAAAGATTTTTTCGGCCCATGAGGTGGTTCCAGGGATATAATGAAGTATGTGGTGATGGACCCCGCCCGAACCGACAAACTGGTTCGAACTGCCAATTGGCTCATGGATCCTGTCTCGAGTTGCAGGACGGAGACACGGCCATGTTCACAGCGGCAGGAACCCCGCACACAGGAACTTCCACCCCGGGCCCAGAAATGGATAGCGAACGGGTGAGCCGCAAGTTTGCAAGCATCCTTTTCCCCGACGGCGTGCCAGCCGGGCTCATTGAAGGCCCCGGAACGGCGTTTCTCGTTGATCTGCAGATCAACCAGATCATTGCAGCCACCATTGCCGGCCGGGAACAATATCAGCTCAAGCCATACTTCTACTTGCCGCTTGGGGACCTCGCCGCGATCAACTACCGGCATGAAGTGTTCAACGACCTCGGTAACGCAGAGCTGCGGGCCGCAATCGAGGACTTCGCCCGGGAAATGATCGAAATGCGCCGCGATCTTGCCTTGGCCGCCGGATTTCGGAACGAGCGCCAACGCCAAGCCATGGTGGTTGAAGCCGCTGGCTTGTATTGTGCTGCCGTCGAGGGGCTGAATCGGGACTTGGCCGCAGCAGGCCCGGCCTCCCAGGGTATGCGAGAATTTCAGGATTATCTGGCCGGTTATGTAAAATCGTCCGGGTTTCTGGAAGTGGTCCGCGATGCTGACCAAGTGAAGGACTCCTTGGGACATGTGCGGTACTGCGTGCGTGTCAAGGGAAGCCGTGTCACCGTGACACGGGAGGAGGACAACTCCGACTACACCGCCGACGTGCGTGAGACGTTCGCCAGGTTCCGCCAAGGGGAGGTCAAGGACTACCGGACACAGGGCCGGACCGTGTTGGCCATGGACCACGTTGAGGAGTGGGTTTTGGACGGGGTCGTGCAACTTTTTCCAGCCGAATTCTCAGCCCTGCAGGCCTTCAATTCCCAGCATGCTGCATTTCAGAGTGATCTGATAGCGGCCTTTGACAAGGAAATCCAGTTTTATCTTGCCTACCTGGACGTAATAGCCGAGCAGGTGGAAGAAGGGCTGTCATTTTGCGTTCCCTTGGTAGGTCGGAGCAAGGAAGTGCATGTCACCGGAACGTTCGACCTGGCACTCGCAGTGCAAATCGGTGCCCGGGCGCGGTCAATGGTCACCAACGACATCGAACTGGGCGGGGCTGAACGCATTCTCGTTGTCTCCGGCCCAAATCAAGGCGGCAAGACAACGTTTGCAAGGACAGTTGGCCAGCTGCACTACCTGGCGGCTCTGGGACTTCCCGTGCCGGGGACAACTGCGAAGCTGAGCCTTCCCGATGCGATCTTCACCCACTTTGAATTGGGTGAAAATGCCCAGGACCTGCGTGGCAAACTGATGGACGACTTGGTCAGAATCCACGCCATCCTGGAACAGGCAACTCCACGCAGTCTTGTCATTCTCAACGAGATCTTTACGTCCACGAGCCTGCGCGATGCGATCGATCTTGGCAGCAGGGTGCTTGGGAAGATGCAGAAATTGGACCTTGTGTGTGTATGCGTCACCTTCGTCGACGAGCTGTCACGACTTGGCCCATCAGTCGTCAGCATGGTCAGCACGGTTGAGCCTGACAATCCTGCGCAGCGGACATTCAAGATCGTCCGTCAACCAGCCGACGGGTTGGCCTACGCCATGGTGCTGGCACGGAAATACAGGCTTGATTATGGCGAGCTGAAGGGACGGATCAACTCATGAAGACTTTTCTGTTGCACAAGGACAGGGATTTTCATCCGAATGTCCGTTGGAGTGACAACGATTCCGCGCTGCACAAGGACTTGGATCTTGCCCGGCTTATTGTCGCCATGTCCGCAGACGACGACTATGTTGCCGACGTCGCCCAATTGGTGCTGCGCGCGCCACTGACCACGGTCGAAGACATCGAATACCGCCAACACGTGCTGATGGACGTGTTGGAGAATCCGGAGGTGGTTCGGGGCCTCTATGCCCTGGCGACGGAAACCATCGAGGCGGAACGGAAAATTTACCGCAGCATCTTCAGCCACTCCACGTCGGCAATCCTCCGCCAGGCGATCCAGTCACTGGAGATGATGGCAACCGTGTTGGAGCAGCTAAGGACCGTGTGCCAAGACTCGAGGGCAGGTTTCCGCTCGCCCGGTTTTCTCCGGTTCTTCGACATGGTTCTGCAGGAACTCGATGAAAAGTACCTTGCGGAGATTAATGCCCATTTACGGCAGCTCAGGTTCAAGGACGGAATGTTGATAGCTGCTGGCTTGGGGCGTGCCAACAAGGGAACCGACTACACCCTCTCGAAGCAGAGCCCTGACCCCAGGAATTGGTTGCAGCGGATGGCCGGCAAGCGACAGGAAAGCTTCACTTTTCGCATCAACGACCGTGACGAGGCAGGGTTTCGGGCATTGGGCGAGTTGGAAGGCCATGGAATTGATCTGGCGGCCAATGTCTTGGCCCAATCGGATGACCACATCATGAATTTCATCAAAATGCTGCGGCAGGAATTGGCCTTCTTCGTGGGTTGCATCAACCTCGAAGCGGCCTTTCTGGATGCCGATGCCCCACTCTGCTTTCCCAAACCGGAGACGCCCCAGGCGATGGTGTGCTCTGCCCGTGATCTTCGGGATGTTTCCCTGACAGTGGCGCGGAAGGGTGTGGTGGTTGGCAACGACATCAACGCTGACAACAAGTCCCTGATCATGGTCACAGGAGCCAACGAGGGCGGCAAGTCCACCTTCCTGCGCAGCTTGGGAACGGCACAACTGATGATGCAGTGCGGCATCTTTGTCTGTGCTCAATACTTTAGCTCCAGCATCGTCTCGGGCATCTATTCACACTACAAGCGGGAAGAAGATGCCAGTCTCAAAAGTGGGAAGTTGGATGAGGAGTTGGAGCGCATGAGCGCCATTGCCGACACGGCGAAGGGTCATGCCATGGTGCTGTTCAATGAGTCGTTCTCCTCAACCAACGAACGAGAAGGAACAGTCATTGCGCGCGACATCGTCCGGGCCTTGGTCGACAGCGGGATGCGGGTGGTGTTTGTTACGCACTTCTACGAGCTTACCGAAGACGTCCATGCACTGCACACGTCGGGGGCCTTGCTGTTGAAAGCCGGGCGCACCCCATCGGGGGAGCGGACATTCACGGTTGAGGAGGGCGCCCCGGAGCGCACCAGCTATGGTCCGGATCTCTATGCCAGGGTATTTGCAGAGCCGGAGCTGGCGCCGTCCTTCTATGCGAAAACGGCACGTCGCGGCTGAGCCGAGCACGTCGGCTTTACTTTCGATGATTCGCTGCACATATCAAAGGTGGGAAGTCGTCATGACGATCAAACAGTCAGAACCCGCATCAGAATCCAGAACGGTCTATCTGGTTCGCCACGGACAAACGGGGCTGAACCGGACCGGATACATACGAGGACATGCCAACCCGCCTTTGGATACCCACGGCGAGGATCAGGCCCATGAAGTGGGCCGTGTGCTGGCGCGGGTGCGGCCGGTGAAGATTGCTTCCAGCCCGTTGGCGCGGGCTGTGCAGACAGCTGGCGCGGTCGCCGAGGCGGCGCACCTTGTCACGAGCGTTGATCAACGCCTGATCGACAGGGACTTTGGGCAGTGGACGGGATTTCTGGAGGCGAAAGTTGCCGCGTTGTGGGGTACGGCCGCTAGTGCCCCCGGTGTTGAAACGGATGATGCTATTGTGCAGCGGGCCATGCCGGCGTTGGAGGACGCCGCCGATGCCGCCGAAGCAGGACCCGTCGTCCTTGTCACGCACGACGCCGTCATCATGGCACTGCTTGTGTCGCTGAGCCCCGCCGCGGCCGGAATCGAGCTGCCCACCGGCTGTTTGAGCGTGCTGACCCGTTCAGGCGGGGAATGGACTGTGGTCTCGATCGGTCAGAGTGCCGCTGCGGCACTGGAAGACGAGGGGGCACTGGCGATGACCGTGGGCAATGAAACTCCCATCTCCGCGGTGGAGTCCATGAACCTCGGGCTGCCGTTCTGGCTGCCGCCGTTCGGCCGGGGCAACGGGCTGCAGGCGTTGTACTGGGCGTGCTTGGCCGACCTTCCTGAACGCTTGGTGACCCCGGCGCTTGCCGCACTTGGCGCCGAAGACATCGCAGGATGGGCCTCACCTGTCCATTCAGGGCCCATCCATTCAGTGCGGGTTCGCCGGGCCGCATCCCATCGCCACGGGCCAGCGCCCGGCGAAGCGCCCTTCCGTTTATGGGTGGCGACGCTGAGGTATGAAAAAGCTGAAGACATCATGCTGCGGGTTCTCAACGACGGCCGCTAGGCTGGGGACAATCAGTGCCCAGAAGGAAGCGGTGCATGCCATGACGGAGATTCTCTTTCCCCTGATGTCCGGGGACCCCGACGAGCCGGGTGTACTCCTGGAGTGGCGTGCCCCGCACGGCAGCCAAGTTGCCGCATATCAGGTCATTGCCGAGGTCACCGTGGACAAGTTCGACGCCGAGATCAACACCCCGGTGGCTGGTACCTTGAGCTGGGTGGTCGCCGCAGGGGACGAGGTTCGCCAAGGCGCAGTCATTGCCACTGTGGACTGAAAGCCCCGCCGCAACTTCCTGCCTTTTCCGGAGTTGGCTGCACCAATGGCCAATGGGGCCGGCGAGGTGACGGCGGACGTCCTTCCAGTTCCAGCGGTGCAGGTGCTTCCACCACCAGATCGATCTGTGCCATGCGACGTTCTCCAGTGAGCCCACTCTCGCACCTTTTGTTTCACCAATCGGATCGGCTGGTCGAAGATGAAGGCGTTGTTGTACCACTTGCCCGTGCCCTGCTTGCTGCGCCGCTGGATGTGAAGCCCCAGGAAGTCGAGCCCTTCGATCATGTTCACTTTCCGGGTCTTGGCCGGTGAGAGCCGTAACTCCAACGCCTTGCGGAGGAGGCGACGTGAGCGTGTCTTCGTACGCGGCTGTCATTGATCCGCCAGCTTCACCGGCATTGAGGACATCGGCGGGTTCGATGAGCAGCGCGTGGACTTCTCCCTCAGCGATCGGGCACTGCTCCACACCCTTGGGAGCGATAAAGAGCTGCCCTGGATTGAGGCTGACTTTCCCGTCGCGCAACTGGATCATCAACTCGCCGTTGTCCCGATGGGCGTGCCAGACGAACTCGCCTTCGATCTTGACGACCTCGATCTTGTAGTCGTTGAGCCTCTTCACCACATTGGGCGACCAATGCTCGGAAAACAAGGTCAGTCTCTCGGCCTTGTCAAACGCCTCGTTGTAGTGGTGGCACCTATGCGGTGGCACCTATGGGGAAGTTCGCAACTCGACCTCCCCATTCGGAACGACAAGTTGCACCTCTGGACAAATGGGCCCGGCGACCACAACTTTCCGACCCGAAATGAACTCGACGATGACGTCGCCAGCGCTGCTACACGCCGTTGAGGTTGCTGCCATGGTCAAAAAGAGTAGCCCACTTCGTAGGAACCAGTTCCAATATTTTGTTGTTCATTCTGTGGGGCCTCGAATCGTCAGAGGCACGATAGAAGCCGTGCCCTTAAGCGAAGGAAGACTGTTGAGCCTTCCCGTGCAAAGGTGTGAACCGGGAGTCGTTGCATACTCATTGGCCGCATATGACCAGCCGTGATCCTGAACTGCAGAGATGATGAGGCCAACTGTAGTTCTTGGGCAGTGGAATTGATGCAAAAAATCATATCAACGACTATGATCTGAATCTTCGTAGCACGGCATCGCCCGTGTCGATGGGGAGGCTCAACGTGTCGAAACAAATTGCGACGATCCATCGCCGGCTGATCTAAGGATGGCTCTGCAGCAGGCGAGGCTGGCGACAGGGATGTCCCAGAGGGAGCTGTCCGCTCGGACGGGCGTCACGCGGAGCGCTATCAGCAATCTGGAGTCCTAGACCTACACACTCTACGCGGCAAGACTTTTCAAGCTCTTGCGCGAACGCGGTGTGGCCATCACTGCTGAGTGGGACGACAACGATGATCCGGTTCGCAACGCTGAGAGCGGGGGACTGCAATGAGACTTCACGTTGAGTTGAGTGGGTAGTTCACTGGAGAGCTGAACGGTGACGAGCGTACATTCGGCCTAGTCGTTGACCATCCGGCCGATTACTGCGGGTGCGTGCTGGTCCCACGGGGTGCCGCCCGGCCAGAGCTCCTCCCGGTACTGGTTCATGAGAATGTAGTTGACATGGTCAGCCAGGGAGACCTCGGCTATGGCGGAACTTCCTCGATCGACCTGCGTGTCGTCTCATCCAGGTCCGCGAGGTTGACCGAGCCTGCGCGGTCATCCGGATTTCTCCAAAGCCTATAGGTGATGCTCGCCATCGTTTCGCTATACCCACCATCACCCCCGGTGCAGCCCAGACCGACGGCATCCAAATCCTCCAACGCTGGTTAGGGCATGAGCCCCATCACCGGAGTGGGCATGAGTTTCAGGCTTTCGACCAGTTCCATGGCGGAATCGGTGGCGTCTTCGGGAAGAATTCCACCTAGTTCCATACCTCGACTATGGTCCAAAAAGGGGATGCCTGTAAACGGGATTATATTGCAGACCCCAAATGTCCCACAGACCGTTCCCCGGCGGAGCGTCGTCTCGAGTTGCAGAACATCATGCTGGTGGTCGGCGCTACACTCTTGAAACACCCCGATGAGACCCGTTCTCCTCGGGACTTCTGCTTTTGCCCGGAAATCAGATCCGGTACAAACCTAGACGGGCACACCAGCAGAGCTTCATTTGCTCGGGCGGCCGGTCTTGGGCCGACGTAGGCCGAGCACCAAAAGGATGATGCCGACGCCCGCGACTATCAGTCCGATGGAGAGCCACATTCGGTTACCGGTCATGAAACTTCCCGGGATCAAGTTCACTCCCTGCCCGGCGAATATTCCACCGATGATTACAGCGATCAAACCGATGGTAATGAGGGCGATGCGCCCGACTCTGCTGTTCACGTTACCTAGTTTACCCTTGACCACTTCGCGCTCGTCGGAGAAAAATCAGGCCACTGAACATGGCTCCTGACATTTGTTGGCCAGAAAATGACGCCTCCGCCGGGGAGGGGTTAAATGACGACGGCGGGAGGCGGGCTTGGTTGCCCAAGCCCGCCTCCCGCCGTCGAACTTTCTACTTTTTCAGCTGAACAGGGACGTCGTCCGGGTTCGTATCGGTGGCTGCAGCGGCCAGCCGGTCCTCCCACGCCTTGCGAATGTGGACAGGGGTGGGCGGGGTGAGCAGTGAAACCACCACGTAGACCAGCAGGGAGCCCAGCAGGCCATAGTAGATGGGCTCGTTGGCGTAAATCCCGTCTGCGCTGGGCAGTGCTCCGGTGGCGTACAGGACCAGCATGAGTATTGTCAGTCCGCAGCCCACGGCGATGGACCAGGCAGCACCCAGGCCCGTGCCGCGCTTCCACACCAGGCCACCAATGATGGCTACCAGGAGCCCGCCGACGAGGATGTCGTAGGCGATGGTCAGGGCGAACACCACGTCACTGACAATGATGGAAATCACCACTACCAGGATGCCCAGGCCCACCACGTAGAGGCGGTTGGCGCGGACGTCGTGCTCAGGGTTGGAGGAGTCTGAGGAGTCGATATTCCTGCCGAACCAGCTGGCCACGAACGGGACAACGTCCTTGCGGGCCACCGTGGCGGCGGCGATCAGGGCGCCGGAGGCAGTGGACATCATGGCTGCCACGGCGGCTGCCAAGACGAAGCCACCAATGCCGATCGGCAGCAGGTATTGGGCAACCTCGGCGTAGACAATGTCCTTACCCAACTCGGCGACGTTGATGTCAGGAAGGGCCACCCGGGCGGCCAAACCAATCAAAGCGCCGGCGAACCCGTAGATGATGCAGTAGATGCCGGCCGTGGTGCCACCCCAGCGGGCCACCTGCGGGGTGCGCGCGGTGAACACACGCTGCCAGATGTCCTGACCGATCAGCAAACCCAGACCGTACACCACGAAGTACGTGATGATGGTTTGCACGCCGATGCCGTCCCACTGGAAGAAGCTTTCCTCGACTCGTCCCTGGATGGCTGACAAGCCGCCGGCCGCGTTCAGAGCGAAGGGGAGCATGAGCACAAAGACGCCGACGGTCTGGATCAGGAACTGCACCTGGTCGGCCAAGGTGATGGACCACATGCCGCCAATGGAGGAGTAGATCAGCACAATGACGCCGCCCACGGCGATGGAAACCCAACGGTCCCAGCCGAAGAGCACCACAAAGACGGTGGCGTAGGCGCTGGTGGAAGTTGCCGCAATCATGATGGTGTAAGCGAGCATCACAATGCCGGAGACCTTGGTGGTTTCCTGCCCATAGCGCAGGCTGAGCATCTGCGAGACGGTGTAGATTTTGAGTTTTTGCAGCGTCGGGGCAAACAGCAGGCTCAGCGCCAGCACGCCCACGCCGATGGCAACCACCAGCCACATCCCGGAGATGCCGAACTTATAGCCAAGCCCCACACCTCCCACGGTGGAGGCGCCGCCAAGCACCACGGCCGCCATGGTTCCGGTGTAGAGGAAGGGGCCCAGACGGCGTCCGGCGACGAGGAAGTCGCTGTTATTCTTGGTGCGGGATTTGCCCCACCAACCAAAGGCCAGCATGGCCAGCAAATATAAGCCAACTATGGCGATGTTCAAGTCCACGTGACACTCCAGTGTGCGAGGTAGTAAGTATTGGGTATTGACCGAAAAGTATTGCCTCTAAAGCAACATCTGTTGTCTATTAGGCTAAACTGTGATCATAGTTACAGTCAATGTTTCATCTTGAAACGCAGTGGCAGCAGTGTTGCGAGGAGCCTTCATGAAATCTTTGCCCTTGGAACCAAGCATCGATCCGGTGGCCATCGGATCGCGCATCCGTGCTGCCCGCCAAGACCAGCGCCTGACCATTGAGCAAGTGGCCGACGCCACGGGACTGACCAAAGGATTTCTCAGCAGGGTGGAGCGTGATCTGACGTCCCCCAGCGTGGCGTCACTGGTGACCCTGTGCCAAGTCCTGTCGATCTCCATCGGCGACCTGTTCGCGTCCCCTGACACGCATTTGACCCGAAAAGGCGAGGGTCCGCGGATCCACTTGGGCGGTGAAGGAATTGTGGAGCGCCTGCTGACCGCCCGCTCGGAACGGCGAGTGCAAGTCCTTGGAGCCACCATTGAACCCTATGGGCGGGGGGAGTCTGAACTGTATGCAGTCGACTGCGACGTGGACGTGCTGCACATCATCAGCGGCGACCTGACGCTGCGCATGACCCAGGACATCTACGAACTGACGACGGGCGACACTCTTTCATTCCCAGGGCGTGAGCCGCACAGCTGGGTGAACCACACGGCCCATCCGGTTGAGGCACTGTGGATACTTGTCCCGGCAGCTTCAGGCTCCGGCGGCTAAACCCTCCCCACCTACCGACCCTCCAGCACTTTCGGGCCGTCGGCCACCGACCCTCCTGCACTTTCTGGGGTGTTTTGCTTGACGCTTTTTGAATTGGAAGCACCCAACGCAGGCAACGAGCCATCGCAACCTTCCGGCCGTTTCCTGAACCTGCGGGAGGCACGCCCGATAGGGGCCGGAAGGTGCTGGAGCGTGGGGTGGGAGGGCACCCTCACGCTCCTGGGGTGCTTGATGCTGTGCTCAGACGGCGTAGCGCAGGATGCCCGCGGCCTGGACGTTCTCCGGCAGATCGGATTGCCGCACTGCCAGCACCCGTGCGCCGGCAGAGATCGCATGCCGCGCGATCTCCTCGATGGCATCATTGTCCGAGCCGGGATCCAAGGTGAGGTGTCCGTCGTCGTCCACGTTCCCCGGAACCAACGCATTCATGTCCACCGCGAGCGTCCCTATTGCCCCGAACGCCGCCGCACGCGCGAGGTCGCTGAGATCCGCCGAGGCGCGGCCGCTCTGCCTGCGATCGGCAAACGTGGCACGCAAATCTGCGAGTTCTGCTGCGTAGAGTCCGTCGAGAATCTCCCTAGCGCCATCGGCGAGCTGAGCCTCCGTCAAGTCGTCAGGGTTGCCACGAATGAGTTCGGATGCCACCTGCGCGTAGCCCGTTACATTGCGGTAGATGCTGGCCAGGGGTTCGGCCGCAGCCAGAATCAGCGGTTTGCCGTTGAGGATGGGGCGCAGCGCGTGATCGACTGCCCGCGAATACTGCATGAGGCGCACCTTGCGGTTTTCATCGCCCTTCAGCCGTTCGTGCGAGGACCGTGACCCAACGGTTCCAAGTCCGACGGCGCTCGCGGCATCGTGGGGTGCGTCAGGGAGCGGCACCTCCTTGGCAGGCATGTCAGCGGACACCTCCACGAGCCGCAGCCCGTTCTGCGAGATGGCGAGAACGAAGGCGGAATGCCGGAAGGTGGTGGCGCGAAGGATGGGGATGATGGCGAACCGGTCGCTCACGCCCACCTGCTCCTCCAGTTCGTTCGGGAGGCGGTACTCGACTATCTGCTCCGGGGTGACGAACACTGCGAGGCTGCGGCCCAGATCGAACCAAAAACTGGTGTCTTCAAGGAGACTGTTGAGTTGTTCTTCGACGGCGGCCGCAGTGTTCTCGTCAGCGCGCTCGCGGACGCGCCCCATGGCGGTTTTGAACAGTGTGCGTGCTCTGAGCTGATTCGATTCGGAATCAACTGGAACCGTACTGGTGGGAAGGTAAATGGAAACACAGAGTGACTCGCGGGCTGATGCGAGTCGTTCTATGTCACTGTGTGTTGGCATATCGATATGCATGGTCTCTCCTTCTGATCGTCCATGTAGAGGGCGGCGGGGGCAGACATCTGCATCGTATCAACGAAGTCAATGCCCCTCCAGCGGAGAAGGTCCTTAGCAGGAACGGCACCGGAACGGCACTGGCAAGGCCGCCGGTCAGCCCACATGCACCCAGGGTCGCTGGGTCAGGTCCGGCTCGGCTTCACGGAGCACTTCTCGGGTCACCGGGGCAATTTCACCCTCGCCAATGAGTAGGTACTTCAACAGATTCTTGATGGGATTCCCCTCCGTCCAACGGAAGTAGATGTGGGGGATCAGTCCTGTGGCATCGCGGACATGTAGGAGCACTGCGGCAATGGTGTTGGGCACATTGGAGGAATGCACCTGCAGGATTTTGAAACCGTGCCTGGTAATTCCGTGGACTTCAAGCGCTGTTTCAAAATCGGAAGAATCATCGACAATGACTTCCATGAAGAGCACATTGCGTGGATTTCCAATGTCATTGACCTGTGCTGCATGGCTGAGTTTGCGGCGGTAGGCGGACGCGCTGCGCGTCTTGGGATCATGGGA
The DNA here is from genome assembly GCF_017353415.1 of Arthrobacter sp. E3. GTDB lineage: Bacteria > Actinomycetota > Actinomycetes > Actinomycetales > Micrococcaceae > Specibacter. The sequence continues at coordinate 1,094 of NZ_JAFMPX010000031.1, read as the reverse complement.
AATGATCCGGATGGTGTCTTCATCCACTGCCGCCACAAAGTTCATGGCGTCCTCATCCAGGCGAACATACGTTGCGCGCAGCTCAAAGGACCGGCGCAGCCGTGAAAGCAAGCTGACCAGGACAATTCCGAGAATGAAAAGTACGGCGATTTTGAGCCCGTCGGGTCGTTCGATCGAGTTGGCAACCGTCGTGTAGACGAACACCACCGAGACAACCCCGAAGCCGATGGTCTTGTAGCGTTCTCCCTTGCGTCTTGCCGACAACGTGACGGCTATGGCCGCGGACGTGATGAGTACCAGCACCCCTGTCGCGTAGGCACCTCCCTGGGCGTCGACGTCGGCCTTGAAAATGATGGTGATGAAAATGGCAACAACGGTGAACACCAGCACCAGGGGCCGCACGGCCGCCGCCCATTCCGGGGCCATGCCAAAGCGCGGCAGGTAGCGTGGAACCAGGTTGAGCAGACCGGCCATGGCGCTGGCGCCGGCAAACCACAGGATCGCGATGGTGCTGATGTCGTAGACGGTGCCGAAACCTTCACCGAGGAGGCTGTGCGCCAGGTATGCCAGTGCCCGGCCGTTGGCGGCGCCCCCGGGCTGGAATGCGGCCGCCGGGATCAAAATGGTGGTGGCCAGCGAGGACGTGATCAAGAACGTGCTCATGATGACGGCGGCCGTGGTCAGCAGGCGGTGGGCGCCCTTGATACGGCCTTCCGGGCTCGCCTCGGTGTCGGTGTTGCGGCCCTTGATCTGGGGCATGACGGCAACGCCTGTTTCAAAGCCGGACAGGCCCAGGGCCAGCCGCGGGAACACGAGCAGGGCGATGGCTACGATCCTGATCGGATTGCCGTGCGAGGTGGTGAGAGCGCCCCACCAGTCGGCCGTGAGAAGCGGGCTGCCGGCCACATTGACCAGTGCCACGGTGATGACCACAAGGTTCAGAGCGAGGAACAGGATGACAAGCACGACCACGATGCACCATAGTTCCTATTACTAAATGGCAAATAAATACCCCGGCAGCGCTGCAAACGCTCCGGGGTGTGGCATCCAGTGAATAGGACCGGACACATGAACAAGACTACAGGCCAGCTCAA